>CAUEMA010000003.1 GCA_959018755.1 uncultured Collinsella sp.
CGCGCGACCTTTGCGAAGCAAGGGGGAGCGCGGGGGTTTCTTCTGTTTCGGCGGCGATGCGCCGGGCTGCAAGGACGATGCGACTACAGCGCGAAGTCGCCGCCGACGAGCGTGGAGACGGGCTCCTCGTGGTAAACGGCGGAGATGGCCTGAGCGAACTCCTCGGCGACCGAGATGGTCTTGATCTTGCCGCCGACCTCGACGGGGATGGCATCGGTGACGACGCACTCGACGATGGGGGCATCGTTCAGGCGCTCGATAGCCGGGCCCGAGAAGATGCCGTGGGTGGCGCACACGTAGATGTCGCCGGCGCCCATGGCCTTGAGCTCCTTGACGTTGGCGCACAGGGTGCCAGCGGTGTCAATCATGTCGTCGTTGATGATGCAGGTCTTGCCCTTGATGTCACCGATGATGCCCATGACCTCGGCGGCGTTGTGGCGCGGACGACCCTTGTGGGCGATGGCCAGGTCGCAGCCGAGCATGTCGGACAGCTTCTTGGCGGCCTTGGCACGACCCACGTCGGGGGAGACGACAACCAGGTTGTCGGTGTCGAAGTGCATGTCGTTGTAGTACTGGCCAAACAGCGGCAGTGCGGACAGGTGATTAACCGGGATATCGAAGAAGCCCTGGATCTGGCCCTGGTGCAGGTCGAGGGTGATGATGCGGTTGACGCCGGCGCGCTCGAGCAGGTTGGCGACGAGGCGGGCGGTGATGGGCTCGCGCGGGCCGGCCTTGCGGTCCTGGCGGGCATAGCCGTAGTGGGTGATGACGGCGGTGATGGAGCGGGCGGATGCGCGCTTGGCAGCGTCGGTGGCGATGAGCAGCTCCATGAGCATGTCGTTGACGTTGCCGCCGGCCACGGACTGAATCAGGAAGACGTCGGCGCCGCGGACGGTCTCGTCGTAGCGGGCGTAAATCTCACCATTGGCGAACTGCTTTAGCGTAAGGCCCGAAAGCTCGACCCCAAGGTACTCAGCGATCTTCTGAGCGAGGGGACGGTTGGAGGAACCGGAATACACGCGGATGGACTTGCGCATATTCTCCGACTTCTCGGGATCATTAATCGGCATTACCCTTCTCCTTTATACATCGAATGCCATATAGATGCCTTTTTGCATTGTAACCGCGCGGCGGGGTTAATCGGGTCTTGATAACGTCTTTACCGTCAACGGACACGAACCGACCACTCATCCGGTCGCGCAGGTCAGCATAGAAAAAGGAGCCGTCCCCATGGGAACAGCTCCTTTTGTGCTTGGTAAAACGTTATACCTCGTCGTCCTCGTGCAGACGGCGGCGATAATCGGCGGCCCAGCCCTCAATATTTACCTGACGGGCGCGGCCCAGACCGAGCGCGTCGGCCGGGACCGGCTCGGTGATGACGGAGCCGGCGGCCACGAGCGCGCCGTCGCCGATCTGGGCGGGCGCGACCATCATGGTGTCGGAACCGATGAAGGCATCCTTGCCGATGACGGTCTTGTGCTTGTGCACGCCGTCGTAGTTGCAGGTGATGGAGCCCGCGCCCACGTTGACGCCGGCGCCCATGGTGGTGTCGCCGATGTAGGACAGGTGCGGAACCTTGGAGCCCTCGCCGATCGTGGACTTCTTGATCTCCACGTGCGTGCCGGCCTTGGAGCCGTCGAGCATGTGGGTGCCCGGGCGCAGGTAGGCGCGCGGGCCGCAGTCGACGCCGTTCTCGATGACGGCCTCGATGGCGATGGTCTCATCGATGGTGCAGCCGCTGCCGACGGTGGTGTCGGTGAGACGGCTGTTGGGGCCGAGCTGGCACTCTTCGCCCACGGTGACGTGACCGATCAGATGCGTCTGCGGCCACACGACGGTGTCGCGGCCGATAACGGCATCGGGGCCGATCCAGGCCTGCGTGGGGTCGATGAAGGTAACGCCCTCGGCCATCCAGTGCTCGTTGATGCGGTCGCGCGCGATGGCGGTGAGCTGTGCGAGCTGGATGCGGCTGTTGACGCCCAGGCCGTCGCGGTAGTCGTCGCAGTGGAAGATGGAGACTGCCTGGCCGTGGCCCTTGAGGATCTCGAGCATGTCGGGCAGATAGTACTCGGACTGCGCGTTGTCGTTGCCGATTTCGTCGATGTGGGCGGCGAGCTGCGCGCCGTCGAAGGCGTAGCAGCCGGCGTTGCACTCGAGCAGCGTGGCGGCCTGCTCGGGCGTGCAGTCCTTCTGCTCGATGATGCGCTCGATCTGGTCGTCGGCGCCCAGCTTGATGCGACCGTAACCGAAGGGGTCGGGCGGGGTCATGGTCATGACGGTGCAGGCGAGCTCGCCGGTAGCGACGGTCTGCGCGAACTTGGCGACGGTGTCGGCGGTGATGAGCGGCAGGTCGCCGTTGAGCACGACGACGGGGCCTTGCGTGATGCCGCAGGCCTCGAGCGCGACCTTTACGGCGTGGCCGGTGCCCAGGCGCTCGGTCTGCTCGACGCACTCGACCCTGGTGGCGCTGTTGGCGTAGGCGCCATCGATGAGGGCGCGCATCTCGTCGGCGTGGCTGCCGATGACGACCACGACGCGGCTGCAGCCGGCCTTGATGGTGGCGTCGACGATCCACTGGACCATGGGCTTACCCAGGATCTTGTGCGAAACCTTGCAGTGGTTCGACTTCATGCGGGTGCCCTCGCCGGCGGCGAGGATAATTGCGGTTGCGTCCATGTGATCTCCTGTTACGTTATAGAGACGTGTGTTTGGAAACGATACACGGCGCAATATGATACCGCAGGCATATGATGAGCGCGTAACGATTGATGCGTGACGGCCGATGTCGCTGCCGCCGATGTGGTATTTGCGCTGGTTGTGCATGGCGGCGGCGCTGCGGCGTTGGCGTTTGAGCGAGGGGGGGTGGGGTGCCCGTGGATATCATGCGAGAGAAATCGGGCAACGAGTCCGTCGCGGCATTTTCGATGTCGCATCCGGCGGTGCCGGCCCTCTACATGGTGCTGACGTTGGGGCTCACCATGTTCTCGATGCAGCCGGTGCTGATCGCGCTGTCGCTTGCGGGCGGGCTGGCGTACGGGTTTGCGACGCGCGGCGCCGCACGTACGTTGGGGGCGCTTCGCTGGCAACTGCCGGTGATTTTGGTCATCGCGGCGCTCAATCCACTGTTTAGCGCCTTGGGCTCGACGGAGCTGTTCCGTATTGGCATGCGCGCGGTGTATCTGGAGAGCATGGTATACGGCCTGTGCATGGGCGGGCTGTTTGTGGCGAGCGTGCTGTGGTTTGAGGCTGCGGCATCGATGCTTGGCTACGACAAGGTGCTTGCGCTTTTGGGTAACGCCGCGCCGGTGATCGCGCTCATGATCTCGATGTGCATGCGGCTTATCCCGCAGTTTTTGCGCCGCGGTCGTACGGTACTGGCGGTGCAGGATGCGATTGATGTGCCGGGGCGTGCGTCGGCCGACCCCGTGCGTTCGCGCCTACGGGCATCGAGCGTGTTGATGGGCTGGGGCATGGAGGATTCGCTGGAGCGCGCGGACGCCATGCGCTCCCGTGGGTGGGGTGCCGCGACGCGCCGCACGACGTACGCGCGGTATCGGCTGGGGCGCGGCGATGTTGCCGCGCTGGTTGGGCTTGCGCTGTTCGGCGTGGCCACGGCGGCAGTGGCGTGGACCGCGACGACGCAGTATTCGTTTTACCCGCAGCTTTCGGCGCCGGCGCCGTGGCCTGGCTATATTGTGTACGCGGCCTGGATGGTGCTGCCCTGCGTGCTGTACGCGATTGACGAGAAGAGGTTTGGCTGATGGCTCGGTTGGACGGGAGCATGATGGCGGGCGTGGCGTGCGCCCCGGATACGCCGGCGATTGAAGTGCGGGGCCTGCACTTTGCCTACCCCGGGGCCGAGGCGCCGGTGCTCGACGGGCTCGACTGGTCTGTTCCCCAAGGTGCGTTTGCACTGCTGGTAGGTGGTACTGGGTCGGGTAAGTCGACGCTGCTCTCGCTGCTCAAACCCGAGATTTCGCCGGCGGGCGAATGCACTGGCGAGCTGCGCGTGCTGGGCGAGAGCGCTGCCGATATGGACGTTCGGGCGTCCGCAGAGCGCGTGGGCTATGTGTTTCAGGACCCAGAGAACCAGATCGTGTGCGAAACCGTGTGGCACGAGATGGCGTTTGGCCTGGAAAACTTAGGCATGTCGCGCGACGAGATGCGCCGTCGCGTGGCCGAGACCAGCTATTTCTTCGGGTTGGAGGATTGGCTCCACCGCGATACCGATACGCTTTCGGGCGGACGCAAGCAGCTGCTGTCGCTGGCGGCCGTGCTGGCGCTGCGTCCGCGCGTGCTTCTGCTTGACGAGCCCACGTCCCAACTGGATCCCGTTGCCGAGAAGAGTTTTCTGCATGCGCTGTTCCGCGTGAACCGCGAGTTGGGCTGCACGGTTGTCGTGGCAACGCACCAACCGCGCCCGATGCTCGAATACGCGACGTGCGCGTATCGGATTGAGGGCGGACGCGTGTGCGAGGTGCCTGATATCGCCTCCTTGGGGCATCGCGAAGAGCTGTTTTCTGGCGAGGCACCAGGGTGGGGCGCCTCGCGGCGTGCAAAAAACGGAGTTTTCAGCAGCGCCGGTGGATGTCGAATACTCCCAAAAATGCACGCTGGGTCGGCTACCACCCTGGCAGGGAGCTGGTTTCGATACGATCGAGCGTCCGGCTGGGTGCTGCGCGGACTCGATGCGGCGTTCTCGGCTGGCGCAGTGCATGCGGTTGTTGGCGGCAACGGCTGCGGCAAGTCGACAATGCTTTCGGTGCTAGCCAAGACGGTCAAGTTGCAGCGTGGGCATATGGAGCGCGGGGCGGCCTCGGCGGCACTGCTGCCTCAGAATCCCAAGGCGTTGCTGGTTGCCGAGACGGTGCGCGACGAGCTGATGGAATGGGCTTCGACCTGCGGATATGACGAGGCTGTGGCGCAGGAGCGCGCGGCGAGCCTGGGGCTGTCGGGCCTGGATGGGCGCCACCCGTACGATCTTTCGGGCGGGCAGCGTCAACTGCTTGCATTGGCAAAACTGCTGCTGATTGGCCCCGAACTGCTATTGCTCGATGAGCCCACCAAGGGCTTGGACTTGGCTAGCCGTCGCATCATCGCCCGCGCCTTGCGTGACCATGCGGAGGCTGGCGGTACCGTCATCATGGCCACGCACGATCTGGATTTTGCCGAGCAGGTTGCCGATGACATTGCCATGATGTTTGACGGTGAGATTGCCTGCATGGAGCCGCCGGCCGACTTCTTTGCCGACAACGTGTTTTATAGGGCGTGATGGGATGACGGATTATCGCGTCGCGCGCCTACTCGCAAAACTGGAGATCCCGCTGCTGCTGGCGGTGCCAGCGGTGATGGCTGCGGCGTTGCTGGCGGGCGTTGAGCAGGCGGCGCTTGCCATGCTTGTCGTGGTGGCGCTGGTGCTCGCGCTGTTCTTTGCGGGCTACGAGGCGTCGCGACCTGGCCTGCGCCAGATTATGCCAACGCTGGTTTTGGCGGCGTTGGCCGCGGCGGGGCGCATCTTGTTTGGCCCCATTCCCGACTTTAAACCCGTGAGCGCCATCGCTATTATCGCGGGGGCGACGTTGGGGCGACGCAACGGCTTCATGGTCGGCGCGCTGGCGGCGCTGACCAGCAATTTCTTTTTTGGGCAGGGCATGTGGACGCCGTGGCAGATGTATGCCTGGGGCCTGGTTGGCTATGTTGGCGGCGCGCTGGCGCATGCGGGCGCTTTTGATCGCGCCGATGGCACCGTGCGCATGCCGGCGCTGCTGACCTACGGCTTTGCGTCGGGCCTGCTCTATGGAGTTGTAATCAACGCCTACGACATCATCGGCTTTGTGCAGCCGCTCACGTGGGCGGGCGCCATGGCGCGTCTTGTCACGGCGGTGCCGTTCGATATCACGCACGGTCTCGCGACCTGTGTGTTCTTGGCCGCCCTGTACAAGCCCTGGTGCCGCCGCGTCAACCGTGTTGTCGTGAAATACGGACTGTAGGGCAGGTTGTGCTGGAGCAAGAACCAATACTGCTGCGGTGCCATTTCAAAACTATGCCGGTTTACGGGGCCAGATTGGCATAGGCCGACCATACCGTCATTTTTCGAAAATAGGCGAGCCGTCTACCTGCGGTTTTATTTTTCCCAAGCTGCGTATGGTTGGGTGCTCGCGATTTAGCCCCGTAATCCGGCATAGTTTTGGAATGGCCGGCTGATATGACGGGCGCCGTGGTCCTCAGAGAGCCAAATCGATCCGTTTTCTTCCGTTCCCAGACGTCCCCAAGGAATCAGTTGACGGCGCTTGCCACGAAACTGGCCCATCTACTACGTTTAGCTTGATACTCCCGACCATGACCGCGTTTTATGAAAAACCGCAGGCTTTTTACCTGCGGTTTTCTTTTTGCGTTGTTCGCTGTGGTTGAGGGTAGTGGCTTAAACGTAGTAGATGGGCCAGTTTCGTGGCGGGTGGGCCGCGTGGATTCCTCGCGAGGTGAAAATGATCCGTTTTCCTCTGTCCCCCAGGGGATCGGTTGGGGCTAGAGTTCTAGCGTGAGGGTGACGGGGCAGTGGTCGCTGCCGAAGATGTCGCCGCGGATGCCGGCGTCGCGCACATTGCCGGCGATTGAATCACTTACCAGGAAATAATCGATGCGCCAGCCGGCGTTGTTCTTGCGAGCATTAAAGCGGTAGCTCCACCAGCTGTAGACGCCCTCGACGTCGGGGTTTGCCGCGCGCCAGGTATCGGTAAACCCGGCGTTGAGCAGCTCGGTAAACTTGCCGCGCTCCTCGTCCGAAAAGCCGGCGTTGCCGCGGTTGGACTTGGGGTTCTTAAGGTCGATCTCCTCGTGCGCCACGTTAAAGTCGCCGCAGGTCACGACGGGTTTGCCGGTCTCGCGCTCAAGCGCGCTCAAAAAGCCGCGATAGGCATCATCCCAGGCCATGCGCACATCAATGCGCGCGAGCTCATTTTGGGCGTTAGGCGTGTAGACATCCACAAACCAAAACTTGTCGAACTCGAGCGCGCAGACGCGGCCCTCGGTTGCAGCTTGGGCGACGAGCTCGGCTGCCTCGCCCTCACCGGCGTAGGGTAGCAGTGCGTCGGCGTACAGCACGCGCAGCGGTTCCTGGCGGCTAAAGACCGCAGTGCCCGAATAGCCTTTGCGTTCGGCGTAGCTCCAGGTTTGATGATAGCCGGGCAGGTCAATATCGACCTGGCCCTCCTGCAGCTTGGTTTCCTGCAGCGCCAAGATATCGACGTCGAGTTCTTGCGCGATCTGGATAAAGCTCGGGTCCTTTTTGAGAACGGCGCGCAGGCCGTTGACGTTCCACGAGGCGAAAGTGTAAGTCTGAGGCATGGTGTCCTTTCGACGGGGCTGGCAGGCTTAAGATTAGCGCAACAGGGGCGGTGGTGGGCTCCGCGCGTGCTGACCCAAAGGCTGCGTGCTGGGACATTGCCCGACGCTGCCCGACCAACAAGGACGGAGGACTCATATGACGTAGGCGATAACGGACTCCAAACAGGCCTCTGCCGCGCTGGCGGAGCTGTTCGGCACCCACAAGCGCGTGGTCTTCTTTGGCGGCGCGGGTGTTTCCATGGCGAGCGGCATCCCTGATTTCCGCAGCGTGGACGGCCTGTATCACCAGCAGTTTGCCTACCCGCCCGAGACTATGCTCTCGCATAGCTTTTACGAGGCGCATCCGGCCGAGTTCTTCGACTTCTACCGCACCAAGATGATCGCGCTTGGCGCTAAGCCCAACCGCTGCCACACCAAGTTGGCCGAGCTGGAGCGCGCCGGTAAGCTAAATGCCGTGGTGACGCAAAATATCGACGGCCTGCATCAGATGGCAGGCTCGCAGCGCGTGTTCGAGCTGCACGGATCGGTCCATCGCAACATTTGCCAGTCGTGCGGCGCGGTCTATAGCGCCGAGTGGATTTGCTCGCGCGAGCACGAGGACGCCGCGGGCGTGCCCGTGTGTCCTGCGTGCGGCGGGCGCATTAAGCCCGATGTGGTGCTCTACGAGGAGCCGCTCGATGAGCATGTGCTGACCGGCGCTGTTGCCGCCATCGCCGCGGCCGATGCCCTCATCGTGGGCGGGACCTCGCTCGTGGTGTATCCGGCGGCGGGCCTTACGCGCTACTTTACCGGCGATACGCTGGCCATTTGCAATCTTGCTCCCACCGATCAGGATGCAAATGCCGACCTGCTGATTTCTTGCGACATCGCTGCCGCGTTTGCGTTCTAGCCCGCGTGCACGGATACAATAGAAAGACTGATTGCAAAGCGACCCCGCCGCCTGTGCCCGAGCGCGGCGGCGCGGGCATTTTAGGAGGATGTTCATGGCGAACGATAGCAAGACATGGCGGTGCGGAAAGTACGAGCTCAGCTTTGACCGTCCGCGCATCATGGGCGTCCTCAACGTGACGCCCGATTCGTTTAGCGACGGCGGGGAGCACTTCGACCCGGATGCCGCTATCGAGTACGGCCTGGCGATGCTCGACGCTGGCGCCGACATCATCGACGTGGGCGGCGAGTCCACGCGCCCCGGATTTACCCCGGTCAACCCCGACGAGGAGGCTCGCCGCGTGCTGCCCGTGGTGCGCGCGCTGGCCAAAGAGGGCGCCATCGTCTCAATCGACACGCGCCACGTGGCAGTTGCCAAAGCAGCCGTGCGCTGCGGCGCCTCGATCGTCAACGACGTGACGGGCTTCACCGATCCCAAGATGGTCGAGTTTGTCGCGACGAGCACCTGCGGCGTCATCGTGATGCACGCCGGCGAGGTCGCGGCGCCCACGCGCGCGCATGCAACGGTGCAGCTCGATACCTCGGCCGCGGCGTTTGTTGCCGAGAAGGCGCGCGAAGCGGCCGCCGAGGCTGCGCGCGAGGCCGAGAAGCCGGCGCGCCGCCGTCGCGGCAAGCTGCTAGGCGAGCCTAAGCCCGAGGCAAAGCTCCCGGGCGGCGTGGTGCAGCCCTCGCTGCCGTTCGGCGATCCGGAGCCTGCGCCCGAGTCCACGGACGAGCAGAAGCAGGAGGCACCGGCCGCCGAGCAGGCCGCCCCTGTCGCCGAGGCCGGCGCTACCCCTGAGCCCGCGCCGGAGCCCAGCGATCACCTGGCCGCCATGATGCGCCGCAGCGCCCGCCGCGAGGAGGCCTACGTGCCCACCTCGCAGCTCCGCCGCTTTACCCTGCCCGATTCGGCGCCCATCATGCGCCGCGTCATGGGCTTTCTGTCCGATCAGGCCCGCGCGCTCATCCACGCCGGTGTGTCGCGCGACCGCATCTGCATCGATCCGGGCCCGGGCTTTGGCAAGACGGCCAACGAGGACATCGTCATCCAGCGCGAGACCGCCAAGATGGCGTCGCTGGGCTACCCGCTCATGTGCGCCGTGTCGCGCAAGCGTTTTGTGGGCGCCGTCTCGGGCGTGACCGAGGCCGCCGCGCGCGATGCCGCCACGTTTGGCGTGTGCCTGGGCGCCATCCAGGCCGGTGCCAACATCGTGCGCGTGCACGACGTCACCGGCTTTGCGCAGTTCCTGAACGGCTACTGGGCTGTCGCCAAGCCGCAACCGCGTCGTGCGTTTGTGGCCGTGGGCTCCAACCTGGGGCATCGTTGCGACAACATCCGCGCCGCGCGCGACATGATCGCCGAGATTCCGCTCACCTGCGTGTCCAACTGCTCGCGCATCTACGAGAGCGAGCCGGCCTACGAGACGCGCCAGGACGCATTTGCCAACGCCGTCATCGAGATCAAGACCGAGCTGGCGCCGTTGGTGCTGCTCGATGAGCTTATGAAGATCGAGGCCGAGCTGGGGCGTGACCGCTCCAAGAAGGCCAAGGTCAACGGCCCGCGCACCATCGACCTGGACCTGCTGTGGATGGACGGCGAGACCCACGGCGGCAAAAAGCTGCGCCTGCCGCATCCGCTGATCGGCGAACGCGACTTTGTGCTGGTGCCGCTCGAGGACCTGATGCACGACCCGGCGCGGTTCTTCCGCTACAACGGCGTTGAGGTCAAGGAGCCCGAGGACCGCGTGGGCCATATCGTGGGCGAATTGGGGCGTATGTAGATGATTGAGATGAATGTTGTAGCCGCCGGCACCGAGCTTGACGCCGCGCGCGACGCGGGTCGCGAGGGTGTGTCCGCGGGCTGGTGCGCTTGGAACGCGGGCGAGGCGTCGTTGACGTTTTCGCTGGTCGTGCGTCCGGATGTGAATATGCATGCCTTCCACGGCCTGCCGTTTGTGGCGGCGATGGGCATGATGGACGCGCTTGTGGGCACGGCGTCGACGCCGGGCCTGGGCCTTGCCGGCAAAGTGGGCATTGAGTGGCCGAGCAATATCGTGTGCGGCGCGCCCGCGTTCGAGACGTCGTTCGCGCGCGTCGCCGTCAACGGCGGCGCCGGTGCCGCTGGTATGTTCGGTGCCGTAACGGTGGATATTGAGCGTTCGGCATTGAGTGAGCTCGGTGTGGATGTGGCTGACGAAGCGCTGGTCGAGGTGCTGTCCGCCGCCGTGCTGACCCGTGTGGACTCCTGGGCGGCTGTTGCCAACACGCCGCAGGGCGCCGCAGGTCCGCTGGCCCCCGTGCTGGGCGAGTACTTCGATATGGTGCCGCTGCTGGGACGCCAAGTTGCGGCGGTGTCGCCCAACGGTTTGCCGCTTGCGGTTGGTGTGTTTGCGGGTCTGGACATCTGGGGTCGCGCGACCATCAAGACCGATGCCGGCGAGCAGGAGTTTCCGCCCGAGGCCGTACGGATTCGCGGACTGTAACGCGAGGCGCCCGCGCTCAAAGATAACGATGACAACGAAGCCCTTCTCGGCCTGCACCGGGGAGGGCTTTCGCATGACTGCCGGGTGGCATCTCGGTCCTGTTCCTCAAAACTGAAAAATATTCGTTTTTGAGGAATAGGCTTGGCGAATGTTTGCGGGGGGCTGTGGCATCGGGCGTGCTCGACTTAGGCCCCTGTCTACCCCAGCTCCTGCATGCGGCGGTAGATTTCGCAGATGCCCTTGATGGTGAGCTGTCCGTCGACTACGTCGAAGGCATCGGTCGAATCGGCGACGATGCCGGCGAGACCGCCTGTGGCGATAACCGTGGCGTCCTCACGACCCAGCTCGCGCTTCATGCGCGCGACCAGGCCCTCGGCCATGGCGGCAGCGCCCACCACGGCGCCGACCTTGATGCACTCCTCGGTATCGCGGCCGATGGCGTGCTCGGGCGCCTCGAGCGGCACGCTGGCGAGCTTGGCAGCACGCGCGGCAAGCGCATCCATGGAGATGCGGATGCCCGGCGCGATCGCTCCGCCAATGTAATAACCGTCCTCATCGATGACGTCGATATTGGTCGCGGTGCCAAAGTCCACCACGATTGCCGGCGCGCCGTAGAAAGTTTCGGCCGCAACGGCGTTGGCGACGCGGTCGGCGCCCACAGCCTGGGGACGCGCCGCGCGCAGCTTGGTCACCGCGGCCGTCTGCGGCCCAATGACGATGGCGTCCGCGGCAATGCGGTCGGCCACGGCGTGCCACTCGCGCGAGAGCTGCGGCACCACGCCGGCAAAGGCGATCGCGTCGACCGCGTCGAGCGAAAGGCCGTACATCTTAAAGAAACCCATCAGGCGCACGTGGATCTCGTCGGCAGTATAGGAGCGGTCGGTGGGCATGCGCCACGACTGCACCAGCTCGTCTCCGCCAAACAGGCCCATGGCCGTCTGCGTGTTTCCCATATCGATAGCGAGCAGCATGTCTACTCCAGGTGTCGGCGTAAAAGGACGCGCACCATTGTATACGTGCCGTCGGCGCTGCTGCGCCGCGATTCGTCTGCGTGGGCGTTTGGACCCGTGTTCAGCTGAACCGAGTGCGACCGAAACGCCCGTTTTGCTGCCAGACTGTCGGCGACAAAGCGGGCGGTCCAAGCCCGCGGAAGCAGCCCTGGACGCGGCGCAGGACGGACCAGAGCCCGCCGCGCCCAGCCGGTGTGGACGATAAGGAGTAGAGATGTTGATTCACTACGAGGCGAGCGTAGCAGGTGCCAGGCATGAGTTGCAGGGGTGCGGAAATCGGGAGCACTGCTGCGTGAGGGTGGTCGAGCCGCCTCGCGCGTTCGGCGCGGTGGGGGATGGTGGCCCGGACGGCGGAGGCTCGGTGGCCGACGCGGCGCCTCGCCAGGCGATCGTTGCCGCCGTCGCGGGTGGTATGCCATCCATGATTTTGAGCAGCGAAGGTGCCCACCTTGCCAGCGAAGCCGCCGTCGATGCCGCGGCCGAGGCGTATCGTCGGGGCGAGCTCGTGCCGGGTGATGCCTCTGCCCTTAAGGGCGTGTTTGAGCGCGCTCTCCGTGCGGTCGCAGACGTGGCCGTCGATCAGCCCGCTGCCGACATCGCCTCGTTTGCCTGCACAATGTGCCTGGTGGTATGGGACGGCACGCGCGTCTGGTATGGCAATGCCGGCGATTCCGGTGCGGTTGCCGTGGGTCTCATGGGCGATCCGTTTGCCCTGACGCATATGCACTGCGGGCCGCTGTCGAGCCAGCCGTTCCCGCTGCACGATTCCTATCACTGGGAGTTTGGCTATCGCGGGGACGCCGAAAGCGTACTTGTGGCCACAAGCGGCATGCTCGGGCAGTTTGCCGAGTGGGAGCCCGGCTCTTACGGTGCGGCGAAGGCGTATGATCGCGGGCTCATCGGCTTGCTTACAAATCGGAATATCGATGTGGACGACCTGCCGGCGATGAATATCGCTGCAGCTAAATATCTGAATGAGTTGCCCGCGGCTCGCGTGGACGGCGATAAGACGGTGGTGGCGTTGATCAACAGCGAGAAGTCTTCGCTGGCAGATTTTATTGACTCCATGGTGAAGGACGTGACGGCCGAGCGTCTTGCCGCGAAGGGCGTGTCCTTTGCGGACGAGGATGACGATCGAAAAGTCGTGCTGCCGTGGAGCGATGAGCTGCGCATGCGTGCCAGCGATGTGGCGAATGACGTGGGCGGCGACTTCACTGTAGAGCTTGAGTATCAGCTCATGTGCGGCATGTCGCTCGACCGCGCTTTTGAGCTGGCTGCCGCCGCGGCCCGTGAGCGCGCCGAGAGGTATCGCGTGTTTGAGGACTGCGTAGCCGATGGACCCGAAGGTTTTGACGCTGCCGTTTTGTCCGACGATGAGGTGTCGTTTGACGGGATGGTCTAGCGGCGTCGCGGGCCCTGGACTCTTCGCGCCGGGGGCGTTCAAGATATGAAGGAATTATGCTCTACGAGATTTTCCTTGCCGTTTACCGAACTCCCGCGTAATATTCTTTCTTGCGCACATGAGGCGCCCAGACATTGCGGGGTGGAGCAGTCTGGTAGCTCGCCGGGCTCATAACCCGGAGGTCGTAGGTTCAAATCCTGCCCCCGCGACCAAGAACTTGCAGCTCGTCGGCTTAGCCGGCGAGCTTTTTTGTTATCAAGGGACCGTCTTTCGGCGTGGTCCACAGCTTCTCAAACAATATCTCGATCTGTAACATCTAGACCCGATTTGGGCGGCTAGGTGTTACAGATCAAGATATACCGGTGGGTTGGGTCCCGTTTGTCTAAATCTGTAACACGAGGGACGGATTCTGCCGAGCAGCTGTTACAGATTGAGATTTTCTAGCAGGCGGGTTTGGTTTGTCTCGATCTGTAACGCCTAGGGCCGGTTTTGGTCGATAGATGTTACAGATCGAGACGTTTTGTTGGGATGGTTTCTATTGTCTCGATCTGTAACAGGTAGGGGCCAAAAGTGGGCCTAGATGTCGCAGATTGAGACAATTAGAAATTAGACTGATGCCTCTTCGAGAAGCTGGCCTCGCCTTTCCAGGATTGTGGAGCATGTGCTCAGGTACGCTGGTATGCTGTTTTTGAGCTCATTCATATGGGGGCATCTCAGACTTCCGATACCCGCGAGATCGCGGATGCAATCTCGGGATATGTGCTCATTTTCGAAGAATGGCTGGAGCTTCTCCCTCTCAATCCATTTGGCGATATCGATGTTTTCATCGGCGGCACGATGATTTGCAAGATCATATTTACCGAATAGCCAGTCCAAGAAACTAGGCATGTAGTCATACATTTTCCCGCGTTTGCTGTTCCACGATCGGTCGAGTAGGATCATAACGTTCGCCCTGGTCTGGCCGAGTTCAAAAAGCCTCTCGAGGGCTGCTGTGGCTTCGTTGTCGCGTGGTAGAAATTCATCGATATGATCGTTGAACTCCTGTAAGAAGGGCGCGTGGCGCTTTATCATGAAGTCTCTGGGTTGTTTATCGCCATACACATCAGTCGCGTACTGCCGTCCTGCAGCAACTGCGTCGCTATTCAAGCCACACTCGTATTTGGGATTCTCCTTAGGACATTTGACTCCATACTCGAACTCACGCCACCACACCCATCGCTCGTTGGGAGCACTGTTGAGGGTGGCTCGAAGCGGGACCCATAGGGAAAAGATGAGATCGGCGTTCAGGACCAAGTCATTGGGGACACGGCGATCTCGGGACGTGATAATACAGTCCAAATCGTTTCTCTTCCTCCAATCATCGTAGCCGCCCGGTTCTAGGCACGGGTCCGGTTCGCACCAATAGCTCAGCATTTTCCGAATTGCATCGTAGTCGCACATGGGCTTTCCTCTCTTTTTTCGGGAATGGTAGGGAATGCGGACGGTGCTTTGGACTGTCCGCATTCCCTTATCGGGCTGTTTATTGGGGCCGCTGCTCCCAGTTGACATCGTATCCGCTGTACTTTTGCTGGTAGAAGCGTTGAACCTCTGCCGGCATATCGATCGTGCTGGCGGTTTTTCTGTCGATGGCGACAATGAGAAAGTTCCCGAACACGATATCGATGAGCTTGCCATTAGCCCAACGAATGGCTCGATTGGGCGCAGAGCCATCAAATTTTCCCGCATCGTTCACATACAGGAGGACCTCGACGTCATCGTCCCACGTCTCATCGAAAGCGCATGCAAACATTTCGCACCGCAGGGTTTTGTTGATGTTGTTCACCACAACCGGTTGCGGACGGCCCCCGATGGGAACGAGCAGCATCTCCTTACCGCGCTTTCCGTCTTTATACGTCATTAGACACTCCTTAAAAATATCGTCTACTATCGAATCTACTTCAGTGTAAGATTCAATTGATAATAAATCAATAGATAGCTTAAATAAATCTCGTCTAAAACTGGATTACCATCGAGTATAATTGACTTAAACGTTGCGAAAGGACATGGGCATGCATACAAAATGGCTTCCAACCAAGGAGAATATAGAGACCGTCGTGAGTAAAATTAGCCCTGGAAAGCTCTATACACGTCAGCAGGCTATTGATGAGCTCGAGATCGCCGGATCTATTTTTGACAGAAATATCCGCTTAAATTCAATGTGGCTTGCCTACGGCAAGCCGGTAATGGCTGGTCGCATGACCCTCTATCCAGGCGAAGAGTTGGTTCATCAATTCCGACGTCTTGAAGATCCAGCGGTGGCACTTCATCTCTTCAATCTCTACTACCGCTCGAGTGAGGAGGAGTTCCAGCAAGAAATTGGTGTGCCTCGCGATGAGGTATTTGCGGAGGGCACCTATCTAACTATAGGCGGATGGAAGGGCATTAACTACTAACGGCTGCGAGCGGACGGGAGTGCGTGGCCTATGGCAACATCCAACCAAAAGACACTTGTTGTTGGAGATATGCATCTTAAAGAGGAGCTCATACTGGGACGCGTTGACGCGGCAGTTTCTCAAATGGACATTGAGCGCGTGGTCTTTTGTGGCGACTATACCGACGAGTGGCACAGCAACCGACTCACAACGCTGGATGCCCTCGACATGCTCGTCGCTTGGGTCAGACGGAGGCGTAGACAGGGAATGGAGATTGACCTCGTGCTCGGAAACCACGATATGCAGTATCTCCGTCGTGCGCCAGGGCCCGGTACGCATGTCGATTTGTACGATGAGGTCGCGAATGCCCTCGCCACACTGGGCGTGCAGGTGGCAACAATAGCAGGTAATTGTCTGGTAACGCACGCGGGCGTTACGCGTGCGTGGGCAGATCGGCATCTGGAACTCAATGATACATATGATGTGTGCGACGTGTGCCAGGTCCTCAATGCGATGTGGGGGCGAGGTGGTGAAGACGATTTCGCTGCTCTTGAGTCTGCGGGACCCGGAAGGGGTGGATTTGAGATTCCCGGTCCGCTTTGGGCGGATCAATCAGAGCTGTACCAGGATCCGCTTCCCGGTATCCATCAGATAGTCGGACACAGTCCGGTCGAATCAATTGATCTATGGCAAATTCCCTCAGAAGATGGCTGTCACACGGCGGCGAAGCTGGTGTTTTGCGACACGTTCGGTCTCACCCGCGACCTAACACCCATTGGGGATGGCAGTATGCTCTTCGTCGAGGGAAAGTCCGTAGAGCCGGTGACTTCTGATTCGCTGGGGCTTGATCCGTGGTCCGTTGCATCATGGGAATGGATGTCAACATGCGTGCTTCCTTTTTTGTAGTCGAGAGACATGGGTAAGGGGACTACTTCGGATGCAGCCGGTATGTGTATAGTGGGCTAATTGGTTGCAATCGCAGGTTCTGTTTATGTCTCATCCGTTCATCTCAATTTGTAACATCTGGACCCGATTTGGGCGGCTAGATGTTACGGATCGAGATGTTTCGGCAGGACGTTCTCCGTTTGTCTCAATCTGTAACACGAGGGGCGGATTTTGCCGAGTTGTTGTTACAGATTGAGATTTTCTAGCAGGCGGGCTTGGTTTGTCTCGATCTGTAACAGGTAGGGGTCAAAAGTGGGTCTAGATGTTACAGATTGAGATGTTTGGTCGGACCGAATTTGTTCGTCTCGATTTGTAACATCTAGGGTCGTTTTTGGTCTGTAGGTGTTACAGATAGAGATTTTCCGACGGAACGCTCCCGTTTGTCTCGATCTGTAACAGTAAGACCCGGTTTTGCCGAGTAACTGTTACAGATCGAGACAAACCGACGGGCCGCCCCGCCCCATCCACCTGCCGCCACCTGATATTCGCCGATTTTCGTTGTGCTGCTGTGCCCCCATGCCATATCCTCTAGACAACTACGCGGCATCATCGCCGCCGCGCCTACAAGAGAGGAATGTCCATGACCGCACCTGCATCCAAGCTGCTCCAGCCCATTACGGTTGGCCCCCTTGAGCTCAAAAACCGCATTATGTTCCCGCCGCTGACCACCGGCTACGAGGAGCGCGACGGCTCCATTGGCGAGCGCAGCCTGGCTTTTTACGAGCGCCTGGCCCGTGGCGGCGTGAGCTACATCGTCATCGGCGACGTCGCTCCCGTTATGACCGCAAGCCCCACGCCCAAGCTGGCGACCGACGCCCAGATCCCCACGTTTAAGGCGCTGGCCGATGCCGTCCACAAGCACGGTGCCAAGGTTGCGCTGCAGCTGTTCCACCCCGAGTACGACGTGCCCGGCGTCGGTCGCATGGTCATGGGCTCCATGGTCGCTGCCAAGGCAGCGCAGGAGGCCAAGGCCGCCGGCGACGAGGAGACCTTTGCCGTCAAGATGGCCGAGTCCAACGAGATCCGCAAGCAGGCCTACGCCAAGCTGCACCACGACATGCAGCACTTTGTGAACGAGGCAAGCGTAGAGCAGCTCACCCAGATCAAGGAGGCCATCGCCGCCTCGGCCGCCCGCGCGCAGCAGGCCGGCATCGATGCCATCGAGGTCCACGGCGATCGTCTGGTGGGTTCGCTGTGCTCCGCGATCCTCAACCAGCGCACCGACGAGTACGGCGGCTCGTTCCAGAACCGCGTCCGCTACGCGCTGGAGGTCGTCGCCGCCATTAAGGAGGCCGCGCCGCAGCTGATGGTGGAGTACAAGCTCCCCGTGATCATGGAGAACCCCGACGGCACGCCGCGCGGTAAGGGCGGTCTGCAGCCCGACGAGGCCTGCGAGTTTGCCAAGCTGCTCGAGGGCGCCGGCATCGACATGATCCAGGTCGCGCAGGCAAACCACACCGGCAACATGGGCGACACCATTCCGCCCATGGGCGCCATGCCCTACAACTGGACGCTGCCCGTGGCCGAGCGCGTCAAGGCCCTGGTCTCTGTGCCGGTGGCAACCGTCGGCCGCGTGGTTTCGGTCGAGGCCGGCGAGAAGATCCTGGAAGACGGCTCGGCCGACATCATCGCCTACGGCCGCTCGCTCATGTGCGACCCCGACATTGCGCTGAAGGCCGCGACCGGCGAGCCCATCCGCGAGTGCCTCAACTGCAACAAGGGCTGCGTCGACGCGATTCAAAACCGCAAGTACATCTCGTGCGTGCTCAATGCCGAGAACGGCGATGAGGCGACCATCGCCATTAAGCCTGGCGAGGGCGACAAGAAGATCGCCGTGGTGGGCGGCGGTATCGCCGGCCTAGAGGCCGCGCGCGTGGTGGCCAAGCGCGGCTACGACGTGACCGTCTACGAGGCGAGCGATCATCTGGGCGGCCAGATTGTGCTGGCGGCCGCGCCTCCGCGCAAGGACGAGATCATGCGCTCGGTCGAGTACTACGAGAAGATTCTGCCCGGCCTGGGCGTGAAGGTTGAGCTCAACCACGCAGCTACTGCCGAGGACCTCAATGCCGCCGACGCCGCGATTGTGGCCGTGGGCGCGCACGACGTGGTCATCCCCGTTCCGGGTGCCGATTCGGACAAGGTCGTCTCGAGCTGGGACGTGCTGGCCGGCAAGGTGGAGCTCACGGGCCGCGTCGCCGTCATTGGCGGCGGCCTGGTGGGCACCGAGACTGCCGAGTACCTGCTGCAGCACGGCTGCGAGGTGGCGATTGTCGAGATGCTCGACAAGATTGCCGCGGGCGAGTCCGAGACCATCCTGCCGCTGATTATGAGCGACTTTGCCGAGCATAACGTGGAGCAGCACGTGAAGACCCGCCTGACCGCCATTACCGACGAGGGCGTGGAGGCCGTTCGCACCACCGAGGACGGCGCCGAGGAGCCGGTGAAGATCGCTTGCGATTACGTGGTGATGGCTGTGGGTTCCAGGGCCAACGTGTTTGACCTGGACGGCGTGACGGTGCCCGTGACCTGCGTGGGCGACTGCTCGGGCGAGCGCACCGCCGACATCGCGAGCGCCATTCGCACGGCATATCACGCGGCCAACGAGCTGTAGTTAACATCGCAGCGGGGCGGGGCGGTAGCACGGATCCACCTCGCCCGACTGCGTCCCATCGGGTGTCAACCGGGGCGGGGTCTGCAAGCGCAGCAGGTCCCGCCCTTCTTGTTTTGCTCCAGTGGATGGCAATGCGCGCTAATCATGAGGAGTGAGGACGTCTACTGCCTTGCAGACCGCTCAAAATTATTAGGGGAGGGGTTAATAATTATATCCTCTATACCAAAGGACATAAAGAGATGCCAATTTTGTTGGCAGGCGAATGACGATTGGCTGCGAGCTAGCTACCAGCGTAAATAATCGATAAAGAAATGTCGTAAATTGATGCCAAATGCCCAGATGCCACCGTTGCGATTTTCAATTAACTGCTACGTGCAAACAGCAAAATGCTACTATCTAACATGCACGTAAGAAGGCAGATTAACGGTTAAGGCTAAGAAGTGGCAGGTATGTCGGAAGCAACAAGGACTCGCACGCATGCGCCCGAGGTTAGGCAGCGCGCCGTCGAGATCCTCCAAGAGGGGGTTGGTCACCGCGCCCTCGCCGCAAAGCTTGGCATTCCCCAGGCCACGGCTCGTCAGTGGGCCCGCGCATATGACGTGGGCGGTGCCGATGCCGTGCTCAACGCGGGCGCTCGTCATCACACCTATTCGTACGAAGTAAAGCTCGCCGTGGTTAAGGACCGTCTGGAAAACGGCCTGACGCTTCGCGAGACCATGATCAAGTATGGGATTCCCAGCGAGTCTTCAGTCAAGGCTTGGTGCCGCCAGTATCGCGAGAGCGGCGAGTCCGCGCTGGTCGATAAGCCGCGCGGTCGCAAGCCGCGCGTTAAAAAGGAGGAATAGCGAACGGGATGGTGCGCCCACAGGGGCGCATTTTTTGCCGCGCCAACTTTTCGGACTGCCGCGAGCCTATCGGGACATCTTCCAACGTGGCCAATAAACCGCGCACAGTGGCCCGCGCGCCTGCCGCTGCGGTAAGGGAGCGTCACCCCTCTACTCCAATGCGGACAGACTCCTTACCCCGTACGCCTAAAACTCCCCAGTTGACCGAAAACCTGCCGCCGCCACTCCTCAATTGAGCTATAACGTTAAACAATTGCAGCGTTTTTGCATGGGGGAGTGATGGTATGACGCTACTGTATTTCCTTACCCTGTTTCCGCTGGTGCCGGCGCTGGGCATGCTGCTCGCGCGCGGTGACCGCGCCCGCGATGCGGTGGGGCTCATAGGTTCCGGCATGATTATGGCGGTGACAGTTGTAGTCGCCGTTATGTTTTTTGGCACGGGTCCGCAGAGCTTTGAGGTTGCCCCCGGCACCTCGCATGTGCTCTCGATCATCAGCTCCGTCATCGATGTCATCCTGTGCGCCGTCATCCTGTACAACGCGTACAAATATAGGAACGCGCTCACCACGGTGCTCGGCGTGGTGCAGCTGGTGGGTTCGGTTGCCTTTGCGACCATGACGCTGCCCGCGGCCGAAGCCGTCACGGCGACGCCGCTCTACCTGGACTACATGAGCGTGATCATGGTCCTCGCCGTCGGCATCGTCGGCAGCCTTATCTGCGTGTATGCCCTGGGCTACATGAAGGACTTTCAGGCCCATGACGAGCACGAGGCCGCACTGCACGGGCAGACCGCGCCCGACCGTCGCCCGCAGTTCCTGGCGCTTATGTTCCTGTTCCTTTCGGCCATGTTCGTCATCGTGACGAGCGACAACCTCGAGTGGCTGTTCTGCGGCTGGGAAATCACCACCGTGTGCTCGTTTCTTATGATTGGCTACACGCGCACGCCCGAGGCCATCAAAAACGCTTTTATCCAGATCATCCTCAACATGCTGGGCGGCATCGCGTTTTTGGCCGGACTCATGTACCTGCACGTCAACGGCATGCCGCTGACCATCTCGGGCATGATTGAGCTTTCCGGCGCCGGAACCGCGCAATCCGCGCTGCTGGTGATGCCGGTCATCCTGTTGTCGCTCGCCGCCCTTACCAAGGCTGCGCAGATGCCGTTCCACACCTGGCTGCTCGGCGCCATGGTTGCCCCCACGCCCACGAGCGCCCTGCTGCATTCGTCCACCATGGTCAAAGCCGGCGTGTTCCTAATGGTCAAGCTGAGCCCGCTCTATGCCATCTATCCCGTGACCGGCTTTATGGTCACGAGTGTGGGTGCCATCACGTTTTTGCTCGCTGCCCTCATGGCCATCTCGCAGAGCAACGCCAAGCGCGTGCTCGCGTACTCCACCATTTCCAACTTGGGCCTCATTAGTGCCTGCTTGGGTGTCGGCGCGCCCGAGGCCGTATGGGCGGCCATCTTCCTGATTCTGTTTCACACGGTGGCAAAGTCGCTGCTGTTCCTGTGCGTGGGCACGGCCGAGCATCATATCGGCAGCCGCAATATCGAGGACATGGACGGCATGTTCAGCCGCATGCCGCACCTGACGCGCCTGATGATGCTGGGCATCATGGGCATGTTTGTGGCGCCGTTTGGCATGCTCGTGTCCAAGTGGGGCGCCCTGGTGGCGTTTGCGCAGACCGGCAACGTGCTCATGATCATGGTGCTTGCCTTTGGCTCGGCCGCGACGTTTTACTTCTGGGGCAAGTGGCTTGCCAAGCTTTCGGGCGTCGATCCCACGGCTCAAAACGTTGAGGTCAATGTCCATAAGACCGAATGGATGGCGCTCAACACCATCGCCGCGCTACTGATTCTGTGCTGCGTGGCGTTCCCGGTTATCTCGAGCGGCCTGGTGTCGCCTTACTTGGCCATGGTGTTTGGCCGCGTGCCGTACGTTATCGGCAAGGACGCCATGTATCTGATGGTGGTTATCGTGGCTTTTATCGCCGTGGTGCTGCTGACTTCATTCCGCGTGAGCAACAAGCCGCACGTAAACGTATATCTTTCGGGTGTGGGAACCGACAATTACCGCCATTTCCGCGGCTCGATGGGACACGAGGTGAAGGCCGAAAAGCGCAATTGGTACTCGGAGGACGCCCTTGGCGAGAAGCGTATTGGCCCCGCGGGTAGCGTCGTGTGCTGCAGCATTATCTTGTTTGCGCTGCTGTGTTGCGCGTGGATTGGGCCCGAGCGGCTTGCCATGAGCGCGCCCTCGGTGCTGCGCGGCAAGTATTTTGAAGGTTCGGGCGTCTTGGGCATTTTTATTGGTACCGTGGCGTTTGCCTTGCTGGCGCCGCTTGTGGGCGGTTTGATTGACGGCCTTGACCGCAAGCTGTCCGCTCGCATGCAGGGTCGCGTGGGGCCGCGTCTGCTGCAGCCCTTCTACGACGTTGCCAAGCTGCTGCGCAAAGCCCCTGCCAGCGTAAACACCATGGACGATACCTACATGGCGTGCGCGCTTATCTTTACCGTGGTGGGCGGCGGCATCTTTGTGTCGGGCTCCAACACGTTGCTGTGCGCCTTTATGGTGACGCTCGCCGCGATCTTTGTGGTGTTGGCCTCTGCGTCGACGCAAAGCCCGTTTGCCCAGGTTGGCGCCGATCGTGAGTTGCTGCAGGTTATGAGTTATGAGCCCGCCGTTCTGCTGATGAGCGTGGGCCTGTATCTTGCCACCGACAGCTTCGATTCCATCGCCGTGACGGGGCAGTCGGCCCCCATCATCGTGTACAGCGCGCCCATTTTCCTCGCACTGCTCGCGGTGCTTACCATCAAGCTGCGCAAGTCGCCGTTCGATCTTTCGTACTCGCATCACGCGCATCAGGAGATTGTCCAGGGCGTCGCCACCGAGATGAGCGGCGGCACGCTGGCCAAGATGACCCTTATGCACTGGTGCGAGACCGTGCTGTTTTTGATGTGGGTGGGCATGTTCTTTGTTTGGGACAACCCGGTGAGCTGGCTGGTCGCCCTGGTCGTGATGGCCGCGACGTATTTTGTCGAGGTCCTGATCGACAACACCTTTGCCCGTAGTACCTGGCGCAGCTGCTTTAAGCTCGGCTGGGGCGTGGCGCTGGTGTTTGGCCTGCTCAACCTTATGCCCATCCTCGTCGACGTGTTTATTTAGGAGGCGGCATCCATGGATCATAAAATGTCGCGCTCGCCGTGGGTTATTCATTACGACGGCTCGAGCTGCAACGGATGCGATATCGAGGTGCTGGCCTCGCTCACGCCATTGTTCGATGCGGAGCGCTTTGGCGTGGTCAACACCGGCAACCCCAAGCATGCGGATATCTTTTTGGTGACAGGCTCGGTCAATGCTCAGAACCTGCCCGTTGTGCGTCAGATTTACAACCAGATGCTCGAGCCCAAGTGCGTGGTGGCGTGCGGCATCTGCGCGTGTTCGGGCGGCGTGTTCCGCGATGCCTACAACGTGATCGGCGGCGTGGACCGCGCGATTCCCGTGGATGTGTACGCGCCCGGGTGCGCCATTCGCCCCGAGACCGTGATCGATGCCATCGTGGAGGCGTGCGGCATTCTGGACCAGAGGGAGGCCGTGATGCGCGCCGGCGGCGATCCGCTCACCGTGGGCGGCGCCGCTACCTGGGACGGTGGCGTTGAGCTGGGCGAGGACGGGTTTGTGGCAGCGGGGGCCGGGGCTGATGGCGCCGGCGATACGCCCGCTAGGGCGCCCGCCGCGCCCGTCGCTGGCGACGCACCTGCTGGGACGCCCGCCGCTGCAAAGGAGGCCGAGTAATGCAAAAGGCAATCTATACCATCGTCGGGATCGACGAGCTTCTGTCGCATGTCCAGGCGCTCAAGGGCGTCGGCGCGCGCTTTGTGCAAATGCACGCCGAGCGCTGTGTGGACGACGGATCGTATCGCCTGGTCTATACGTTTATCAACGTTCGTGCTGCTCAGGAGCATATTGCGCAGGACGGCAGCTATGCAATCGAGAACCTGGTGGTCGAGGATATCGATCAGTACCAGGAGATTCCGTCCATCAGCTCGTACTATCCGGCGGTATTTCCGTTTGAGAACGAGGCGCATGACCTGTTTGGTCTTGCCATCACCGACATGCAGATTGACTTTAAGGGCTTTTTCTACCAGGTCTCAACGGCCGAGCCCATGAGCGTTATCACGCCCGAGGTGAAGGCCGCGCGCGAGAAAGCCATGAAGGTCCGCGCGGTTGCAGAGGCCAAGGCGCGCAAGGCTGCGGCCGAAAAGGCTGCCGCTGCCACGGCCACTGCGGGGGAGGGCGCCGCAGGTGCCGGCGATGCTGCGGGCGCTGCCGTCGCTCAGCCCGCTGCGGCTGCCGGCTCCGATGCTCAGCATGACGAGGCTGTTGCGAAGGCCGCGCTCAAGGCTGCCGAGATGGAGGCAAAGCTCGCTGCCATGGATCCCGAGAAAGCGGCCAAGGTCCGCGCGGCGCTTGCCGCCAAGGCTGCCCGCGACAAGCAGAAAAAGGAGGCGTAAGGTCCATGGCACATCGCTCCGTTATTCCGTTTGGCCCGCAGCACCCGGTGCTGCCCGAGCCGCTTCATCTGGACCTGGTGATCGAGGACGACCGCGTCATCGAGGCAATTCCGCAGATCGGTTTTGTGCACCGCGGCCTCGAGAAGCTCACCGAAAAGCGCGATATGCATCAGTTTGGCTACATCGCCGAGCGCATCTGCGGCATCTGCGCCGTGGGCCACAGCTACGGTTATGCCAGCGCCTGCGAGCGTATGCTCGACATCGAGGTGCCCGGCCGCGTGCAGTATATCCGCACCATTCTGCACGAGCTTTCGCGCATTCACTCGCATTTGCTGTGGCTGGGCCTGCTCGCCGATGCCTTTGGCTTCGAGGCGTTGTTCTATCGTTCGTGGACCCTGCGCGAGCAAATTCTCAAGATTTTTGAGAGCACTTGCGGCGGGCGCGTGATTCTGTCGATTAACGAGATCGGCGGCCTTAAGCACGATATCGAGGACTCCGAGCTGGCGGGCATTGTCCAGACGCTCGACGCCATGCGCCCCGACTACGAGGCCCTGGTGCATACGTTTTTGGACGACGACAGCTGTGGCGAGCGCCTGCATGGCGTGGGCGTGATCAGCAAGAAGGATGCGCTGAATCTGTCGATGGTCGGCCCGTTTGGTCGCGCCTCGGGCGTGGATTACGACGTGCGCATGTTCGGTGACGGCGCCTATGCGGGTCTGGCCGCGTTTGAGCCCATCGTTGCTACCGATGGCGATTGCTATGCCCGCTGCCAGGTGCGTTGCGCCGAGGTCACGCAGGCCATGGACATCATCAAGGAGCTTGTGGGCAAGATTCCTCACGACGGTATCGGCGGGCGTACCAAGCTCACGCCGGCCGACGGCGCGCGCGGCGAGGTTGTGATTGAGCAGCCGCGCGGCGAGGCGTACTACTATGTGCGCGGCAACGGCACCAAGAATCTGGACCGTTTTCGCGTGCGCACGCCGACGTCGCAGAACCTTGCGGGTCTGACACATGCGCTGCAGGGCGTGCTCCTTGCCAACGTGCCCATGATTATCCTGACCATCGACCCCTGCATTAGCTGCACGGAAAGGTAGGCGCGGCATGAGTTTACTGACATTTGCCAAGACGGCCTTAGGTTCTATGGTCAAGCAGCCGGTCACGGTGTGCTATCCGCAGGAGAAGCTGGCGGCGCCTGAGCGCTTGCGCGGGCATATCGTCAATGACATGGACGTGTGCATTTGCTGTGGGATGTGCGCGCGTCGCTGCCCGGCGGGCGCGCTCGCGGTCGATCGCAAAGGCGGCACCTGGTCGATTGACCCGTATGCCTGCGTGGTGTGCGGCGAGTGCATCGAAAGCTGCCCCAAGCACTGCCTGACTATGAATACCGCCCGCACTCCAGTCGCGGCGAACAAGGCTCCCACGGTAGAAACTAAGCCGGAGTAGCGCTGGAATTGAGCTGGAATAGGGGCCGGCGGGGCAAAAATGCCCCATCGGCCCCGCGCGTGAACGCGCGGCTAAGCCTCCGCGAACAAAACTATGCCGGTTTACTACGATAAATCGCCTACCCTCAACCACACCGCATTTGGCAAAACAAAAACCGCAGGTAGACGGCTCGCAGTTTTGCGAAAAAGTCGCGCGTGATCGGCGACCTCGTTTTTATCGTAGCAATCCGGCATAGTTTTGAAATGGCACCATATCCGTAACAGCCTTTGATCCCCCCCCCGGGACGGAGGAAAACGGATCATTTTGGCCTTGCGAGGGCTGCCACGTGACCCGTCTGCCACGAAATGGGCCCATCTACTACGTTTAAGCCGCTGCCCTCAACCATGGCAAGTAATGCGAAATAAAAACCGCAGGTAGAGCACCTGCGGTTTTTCATGAAGCGCGGTTATGGTCGGGGGTACCGGACTAAACGTAGTAGATGGGCTAGTTTTCTGGCGAGCGCCATCGACTGCTCCCTCGGGGATGGAGGAAAACGGGCCCTTTTGTCCCGTCAATCTTGAATCGCGCCCGTTTTCCTGCGAAAACGCCGTGTCTCAACTTTGGTGAGACATTTGTCTCACGCCCAAAATAGAATCTGGAACATGTGTCACCTGCCCAAATTGTGTCTCATTTCGTAACTTTAGGCTGTTGCAAGGTCTGAGACCGCGAGAAGGGAGACGCGATGAGTAAGTACACGAGGTGCCTCTTGTCGGTGATACTAGCCGTAGTGCTAGTGCTGCCGGCTGCAGCATTCGCCATGCTGCCCGAGGCCAACGCCAGGTCCAGCACCGGAATGGACGGACCGACGGTGAGCGGAAAGATAGTCGACCCTGACACCACCGGCCGCTGGCAATACTGGGCGTCGGGCGCCGAGCAGGAGCACCAGACGACACGTTACGTAGGCCGAATCTGGACGGACAAGACGGTCGAGCCCGCGCAGGATGAAAAGTCTGACTTTGTGACGACGCTTTCCGCGATGTCTTCTACTTCTGACACAACGTCGCTGGTCACTAAACCGCTCGATATCGTGATGGTGCTTGATGCCTCCGGGTCGATGGACGATTCCATGGGTGGCGAGGGTTCGCCCAAACGTATCGAGGCACTCAAGGCAGCTGCCAGTTCCTTTATCGACACCATCGCCGAGCAAAACAAGAGCATTAAAGATCCGAGTAAGCAGCATCAGGTTGCCATCGTTAAGTTCTCGGGTGCAAAGAAAGACGAGCCCGGCAACGATACGTATCGCGATCGTCACGGATACACGCACAACTATTCGCAGGTTATGAAGAGCCTGAAGCCGTGTGTCGATAGCGCTGCGACGGAACTTAAGGATACGGTCGGCCGCATCAAGCCCGCCGGCGCCACGCGGGCTGATTACGGCCTTGAGCTTGCTCGCGACATGTCGGGCCGCGAGGATGCCCAGAAGGTAGTTGTGTTCTTTACGGATGGCACGCCCACAGACTTCAGTGAATTCAACTCTACGGTTGCCAACAATGCCATAGCCGCCGCCAAGAAAATGAAGGAGAAAGGCGCTACGGTCTACACCATAGGCATCTTTGATGGCGTGAATCCCGCTGCCGATCCTACGAACTACTGGACGAGCAACGAAAACAAGTTCATGCACGCCGTGTCGAGCAACTATCCAAACGCCACGTCCTACACAACCAATAGTCTTGGTAAGCGCACCGAGAATTCCGACTTCTACAAGGCTGCGTCGAATGCCGATGAGCTCAAGAAGGTGTTTGATGATATCTCTGCCTCTATCACCTCGGGCAAGGGCTCTCCCACTCAGATCGAGGATGGTTACGACGAGAGCAAGTCCGGCTACATCACCTTCAGTGATGAACTGGGCGACTTTATGCAGGTCGATGCGTTTGTCAGCGCTCAGATTAATGGCGTCACCTTTGATGGGGCGACCAAGACCCCCAAGGGCAATACGGACACGTACGAGTTTTCGGGCTTGGCCAAGGACCTGGTTATCACCGTTGAGCGCTCTGCCAACGCGCAGCAGGGCGATATCGTGACGGTTAAGATTCCCGCATCGCTGATTCCGCTGATCCGCTATCACGTGGACATGAAAAATGGGATCTTTGAGCGCACATCGCTCGGCGACATCAAGCCTATTCAGATTAAATACACTTCGAGCGTCAAGGACGAAGCACGCAACAACCTGTTTACGCCCGATAAGGTGCTCAAGAAGTATATCGATGACCACAAGGACGCCGACAACCAGACGGTCTCCTTCCTGGCCAACAAGTGGTCGGGCGGCGAGCTGGGCGATGTTGTCGCCGAGTTTGAGCCCGCCGATACCAACAGCTACTATTGCTTCCAAAAAATCACGCCTATCTACACGGACAAGGAATGCACCCAGCGCGCGACGGTAAAGCCGCAGGGCAACGACGTCTATTACTACAAGGACGAGTTTGTGGCGATGGGCGCAAACGGCAAGCCGAAGGACGACTATGCCGTTGTGGAGTTTGAGGGGCGCGAGATCGCCAGCTACGACGGCGCTCTGGTCAAAGATGACGGCTATTGGTCCTTTAATACGGGAACCGCGCGCTTGGCCTATATCGACCAGCTGCATACCACCAAGGACGATGTGGAGGCGAACGGCAACAAGACCGAGACCGCGCGCGACGTGCTTAACCCCAGGTGGAATGACCTTTCCTCCGTTGCGACTTCCACGCACGTGCATTCGCACCTGGGCAACAACGGCAAGATTATCTTTAGCCTTGCAACCAAGCCGATAACGGTGGATACCAAGACTGACTTTGGTCTGACCAAGGTGCTCGAGGGCCGCAAGTGGGCGGATACGGATGCGTTTGAGTTTGAGCTGACGTCCGAGAATAATGCCCCGATGCCTAAGTCCGCGACCGCGAAGGTGACCCAGCCCGATCCGGGTGATAAGGGCAAGGCCGCCGTCAACTTTGGAAAGATTACCTACGAAGAGCCGGGTGAGTATACCTATGAGGTCCGCGAGGTTAGTGGCAAGCTGGGCGGCATCACCTACAGCGATAACGTTGCCACGTTCAGGGTGACTGTGACGGTTAACGCCAAGGGCGAGCTTAAGGCCGACGTTGAAAAGACCTCGGGTGAGACTAAGTTCACGAACACCTATAGCGCCAAGACGGAAACCCCGCTGACTCTTGAGGCTACCAAGACGCTCACGGGGCGCCCGATGGCCGACGGCGAATTCAAGTTTACGTTGGGCTACGCGGGGCACGACGAGGTCCTGCTGAACGCAACCAACAAGAGTGGCAAGGTTGAGTTCGGTCCGCTGACGTACACGACCAAGTCGCTTGCCAAGCTTGTCGAGGAAGACAAGGCGTCGTTTGACGCCCGCGCAGACAAGCCCACGTGGACCATTCATTACATTGCTGCCGAGCAGACTGGCGAGCTGCCTGCGGGCGTGAGCGCTACCACGGCGGCAATTGACGCATATGTGACCGTTGTCGACAACGGCGATGGTACCCTGACGGCGACGGCTGTCTACGGCGATGCCGGCAACGAGTTTGTGAACACCTACACTGCCGCGCCTGCCGAGGCATCGCTTGTGGGCAAGAAGAATCTGCAGGTTCCTGATGGCCTGACCCCGGCTGACATTGCCGGCAAGTTTACCTTTACCGTGACCGGTGAAGAGGGCGCGCCCATGCCTACGAGCACGAGGGCGACCAATGATGACAAGGGCAAGGTCGACTTTGGCAAGATTACCTTTACGCTCGATGACCTTAACAAGGCCCTGGGCGAGAAGCCTGAGAAGCGCGAGCACACCTTTACCTACACCGTGACCGAGTCCGGCGAGGTCACTGGCGTGATCAACGACACCAAGCCTTCGCCTACGGTTTCCTTCACCGTGACCGATGACGGCAAGGGCAATCTGAGCGTATCCCGCAAGCCAGACGGCGATGTGGCATTTACGTTCACCAATGCCTATAACGTGAAGCCTGTCGAGGACCAGATCACCGCGACCAAGGTCCTGACCGGGCGCGACCTCAAGGACGGCGAGTTCTCCTTCGAGCTCGTCGAGGGCGATAAGGTTGTTGCTAGGGGCACCAATGCTGCCGATGGCACAATCGTCATGGACAAAATCACTTACGATAAGCCCGGCACTCACACCTACAAGCTGCGCGAGAAGCTCCCCAACGAAGCGGGGCTGAGCAACGGGATTACGTACGATAAGACGAACTACACCATCAATACGAGCGTCATCGACAACGGCGACGGCACGCTTAAGGTGACCCATACGCTCGAGGGCACCAAGCCGGCGCGCTTTGAGAACAAGTACAACACTGCCCCGAACGAGTCCAGCGTTACCGGCCAGATCACCGCGAAGAAGGTCCTGACCGGCCGCGACCTCAAGACCGGAGAGTTCTCCTTTGAGCTCGTCGAGGGTAACGATGTCGTCGCCAGGGGCACCAATGCGGCCGACGGCACAATCACGATGGGCGCCGTCAAGTACGACAAACCCGGCAGGCACACCTACACGCTGCGCGAGGTCAAGGTCGACGCCGACAACGGTATCACCTACAGCACCGCGGCCTACACCATCGTGACCGCCGTCACCGATGATGGCAATGGCAAGCTCACGGTTAAGCATGAGCTGCAGGACGTCGAGAAGGCTATCTTCGAGAATACCTACAGTGTTACTCCGAATAACTCCAGCGTCACCGACGAGATCACCGCGACCAAGGTCCTGACCGGGCGCGACCTCAAGGAAGGCGAGTTCTCCTTCGAGCTCGTCGAGGGCAGCGAGGTCGTCGCCACCGGCACCAACGCTGCCGATGGCAAGATTACGATGGGCAAGATCACCTACACCGCCGCCGGCAAGCACACCTATATCCTGCGCGAAGCCAAGGGCGCCGAAGGCAACGGTATCACCTACGACAGCACGACCTACACCATCGTGACTACCGTTACCGATGACGGCAATGGTAAGCTCACGGTCAAGCACGAGCTGCAGGGCGCCAACGAGGCGAAGTTCAACAACAGCTACAAGCCGAATCCTGACGAGTTCAGCGTCACCGACGAGATCAAGGCGAACAAGGTCCTGACCGGGCGCGGCCTCAAGGAAGGCGAGTTCTCCTTCGAGCTCGTCGAGGGCGGCGAGGTCGTCGCCACCGGCACCAACGCTGCCGACGGAACGATCACGATGGGCGCCGTCAAGTACGACAAACCCGGCAAGCACACCTACACGCTGCGCGAGGCCAACGGCGGAACCACCAGCAAGGGCGTCAAATACAGTGATGCCAAGTTCACCATCGTGACGACCATCACCGATAACGGCGACGGCACACTCAAGGCCGAGCATGTCCTGAAGGACGCCACGGCTGCGACCTTCAAGAACACCTATAGTGTGACCCCGATCGACGCAGAGCTCGACTTTGGCCTGAGCAAGGCTGTCGATGGTCGCGCTTGGACGGACTCCGACGAGTTCAGCTTTACCATTACCGCCGCCGAGGGCACCCCGCTGCCCGACCCCGCAACCGTGACCGTGAACAAGAAGGACGCGAAGGACGGCATCGCCGCCATCAACTTCGGCAAGATCCGCTACACGGCTGCCGGAACCTACAAATATGAGATTCGCGAGAACGCGGGCAACGCGGCGGGCATGACGTATGACGGACATGTCGCGACCGCCGAAGTGACCGTGACCGAGAACGGCGAGGGCGTCCTGACCGCCAACGTCACCAAGAAGGAAAGCGGACGTTTTACCAACACGTACCGCACTGAGCTCGATTACGCCGCGGCCGGCGGCCTTAAGCTCAGCAAGACCCTCTCCGGACGTCCCATGACCGAGGGTCAGTTCACCTTTACCGTGACGCCCGCCGACGAGGCCTCTGCCATCGCGCTCGGCCTGCACGAGGGCGCCAACGTGTACAAGTCCCCTGCAACGGCAGAGGCAACGGTTGGTCTGATCGACATCCTGGCTGGCCATGAGGTCAAGTTTACGCAGGCTGACGCGGGCAAGACCTTTACATACACCGTTGCCGAGAAGAACGACGGCCAGCCCGGTTACACCTATGACGACGCCGAGCGCACCGTGACGATCGCTATCGCCGACGATGGCGCCGGCACGCTCACTGCTACCACGACCGTTACTGGCAACCCCGACAAGGGAACGCCGGTAACCGAGTACAAGACTGGTGCCGCTGCGGTCGAGAGCGCTGTGGTCCCGTTCGTCAACAGCTATAGCGCCACGACCGATGCACCTGGTGGTGCCGTTGCTCAGGTCGTTGCCACCAAGACCCTGACCGGTCGTCCACTGGCCGACGGCGAGTTCTACTTTGGCATCGCCTACGCGGGCGAGACGGAAGCCATCAGCGGTACGCCGACGTTCAACTATAACGGCCAGGTGAGCTTTGGCGCTCTGCATTACACGACCGATATGCTTGCCGACCTGGTAAGCACCGGGCGCGCCATCCGCACCGACGCGGACGGCAAGCTTGCGTGGACTATCAACTACACAGCCTTTGAGTACACGAACTCGCTGGCCGGCATGGGCATTACCGCCGCTAAGTCGAGCTTTAGCTTTAAGGTCATCGTTATCGATAACGGCGACGGCACCCTGACGGCGACGACCGACTACGGTGATGCCAAGCCCGTGTTCGAGAACGTCTACGGCGCCGAGGCCGTCTATGCCACGCTCGCCGGCACCAAGAAGCTCCAGACAGACAAGGGCCTGACCCCGGCCGACATCGCGGGCAAGTTCACCTTTACCGTGACTGCCGATGAGGCGGGCGCCCCGATGCCCGAGCATACGACTGCGACCAACGACACGGCCGGCAACGTGGACTTTGGCAAGATTCGCTTTACGCTCGAGGACCTCAACCGCGCCCTGGGCGTGACGACCGATGTGACCGATAAGGTCGAGGCAGACGAAGCTGACGAAGCCGAGGCCGACGCCGACGCTGATGCCAACGCCGACGAGTCCAGCGACGAGTCCGAGCCCGCAGCCCCCACCGCTCCGCGTTCGCACGCCTTTACCTACACGGTGGCCGAGTCCGGTAGCGCCCCTGGCGTGACCAATGACACCAACGCCACGCGCAAGGTTTCCTACACCGTGACCGATGACGGTGCCGGACGTCTGAGTGTCGTGCGCAACGGCGACGACGGTGCGGACTTCACGTTCACCAACACGTACAGCGTGGCGCCCGCCGACTCTTCCGTGACCGGTCAGGTCAAGACGGTTAAGCGTCTGATCGGCCGCGACCTTGCAGCTGGCGAGTTCACGTTTGAGCTGCTCGAGGACGGCGTGACTGTCGCTAGTGGCACCAACGACGCCAACGGCAACGTTACGCTGAGCCCGATCCGCTACGAGGCACCCGGCACGCACACGTACACGCTGCGCGAGGCTTGCCCCAACGCGCTCGGCCTGTACAAGGGCGTCATCTATGACGGCATGACCTACACCGTCGTGACCACCGTCTCCGACAACGGCGATGGCACGCTGGCCGCGACGCACAAGCTCGAGGGAACCACCGAGTCGGCTGGCTTTACCAACAAGTATCACGCCATGCCCACGCAGGTTTCCATCGGCGCCATCAAGGTGCTCGAGGGACGCGAACTCAAGAAGGACGAGTTTAGCTTTAAGCTCGTTGGCGAGGACGCCGAGTCCACCGTCACCAACGATGCCGACGGCAAGATCAGCTTCGACAAGTTCGAGTACGACGAGCCTGGTACGTACGTCTACACCATCAGCGAGGTCAAGGGCGACGAGGCCGGTATGACCTACGACAAGTCCGTCTTTACCGCGACCGTTAACGTGGTCGACGACGGCGAGGGCAACCTCAAGGCGAGCGTTGCCTTTACCAAGGGCGACAAGAGTGTCGAGGGCATCGTGTTCAACAACACGTACAAGAAGTCCGAGACGCCCGTGCCGACGCCCGATCCCGGCACGCCCAAGACCGTGACGAACATCGTCAAGACGGTCAAGGGTTTCCTGCCCACCACGGGCGACCAGCAGGCTGCCGCACTGCTCATGGCATTTGTTATCGCCATGGCCGGCGTCGGAGCCCTAGTCTGGGGTATCCGTAAGCGCTAGGCGCGCTGACAGCGCCCGGGGCCAAAAGGCCCCGGGCCGCTGGCGAAAAGCCAAAAATGTAGCCCCCACCCCACCCCCAGCCGCCACGGAGGTATCTCCCTCCTCCGTGGCGGCGCTTTTGTGCGTAGGCGAGAAGGGCTTGCCATGGAACCGGCCCATCTACTACGTTTAGTCCCTTACCCCCAACCATGCCAAAAAACGCGAAAACAAAACCGCAGGTAGAACGCCTGCGGTTTTGTTCAAAACGGGGGTATGGTTGGGGATGTCGGGTCAAACGTAGTAGATGGGCCGATTCCGTGGCGGGCGCCGTCAGCCGACCTCCGCGGGCGGAAGAAAACGGATCATTTTTGGCTCTGTACGGCTTGCGGGGCGTCGGTATGTGACCCCACTGTTCCAAAACTATGTCGGTTTACGGGGCCGAATCGCGAACCCCCAACCATGCCGATAGTTGCAAGAATAAAACCGCAGGTAGATGAGCCGTCAATTTTCGAAAAAAGCAAGTATGGACGGGGTTCCTGGGTTTAGCCCCGTAAACCGGCATAGTTTTGAAATGGCATTAAAGCGGTAGCAGACATTTTGCTATGCCGGGGTGGTCGGCCGTTGGGCAACTACCCTCGCAGGTAGGCGATGGCGATCTGCGTGCGGTTGCGCAGGCCCATCTTTGCCAGGATCGAGCTGATGTGGTTGCGCACGGTGCCTTCGCCCATGTAGGCGGTGGCGGCGATCTCCTTGTTGTCGAGGCCGCGGGCGATGAGCTCGGCGACTTCGAACTCGCGGTCGGTCAGGCTGGCGAAGGCTGCGGGCCGGCGGGGCGTGCCCGCTTTGACGCCCGTTCCGTCAAAGTCGATGTCCTCGATCGCCTTGCCCTCGAGTATGCGTTTACCGTCCATGACCTGCGCCAACGCCGGCGGAATGGCGGCGACATCGGTCTTGATCAGGTAGCCGCGGGCGCCGAGCTTGAGCGCCGACACAATGTACTCGTCATCCGAGAATGTCGTCAGAAACACCACGTGCGCCGAAGGGTCGCGCTCAAGGATCTCGCGTGCCGCCGAAAGTCCGTCACGCCCCGGCATCTGAATGTCGAGCAGTGTGATATCGGGCGCGTGTTCGACATAGAGCGAAACCGCATCGTTACCGTTGGCACCGGTGCCCACCACTTCGATCTGCGGCTGGGCGCCCAGGATAATCTTGAGCGAATCGACCACCAAGCGGTCGTCGTCGACAACGATGAGCCTCATCGGCCCTCATCTCCTTGCTGTTTGGGAACGGTGGCAAACACGCGCCAGCCGCCGGCGCTGGCACGCGAGCCGGCGGTGAAGGTGCCGCCAAGCGCCTCGATGCGCTCGCGCATGGAGGCGAGCCCCATGCCCTCCGCGGCACCGCGGCTGCTTGCTCGGACCCCGCCCGCGCCATCGTCGGTAACGATGAGCTGGTAAAACGACGGATGCTCCATGCATCGTACGGTGACGGTCTGGGCGCAAGCGTGGCGCATGGTGTTGGAGAGCGCCTCGCGCAGGACCGCCGCAAAGCAGTTGGCGACGTTTGCGGGTGCATGCTCGGTCATAACTTCAAGCTCAATCTGCGGACCGCCGTCCGAGCGCGCGCCTTCAACAATGCGTTCGAGCTGCACGGAAAGGTCGACAGCGTTGTCGTTGAGCGCGTGGACGCTGGTGCGCACAAGCTGGAGTGCCTCGTCAACCGTGCGTTTAACGTCGGCGAAATCGGCGGCGACGCCGGGCTCGTCGGCGTGGACCACGCGCAGCGCTTCGGCCTGCAGCGAGGCGCGCGTGAGCTGGTGGCCCACATTGTCGTGGATCTCGCGCGCGATGCGGGCGCGTTCGGCGAGCGTCGCGAGCTCGACTTCGTAGTCCTGACGATCGGCAAGGTCGCGGTTGCATGCCTCGAGCGCGAGGGCTCGTTCCTGCAGCTCGTCGCGGGTACGGCGCATGCGTTGCTGCTCGCGCTCTAGCTGGGCGGTACGTAGCGATAACAAGGTGGCGGCAACCGAAAGGATGGCGGTCAGCAGGAGCGTTCGGGCAGTGAGCGCATCGGCACGAAGGTCCGCGACGAGCGCAAAGACAAAGGCGATGCCAATGCCCAGCGCGACCCAGGCGTGCTCACGGCGCACGCGCCGCGCAATGTCATAGAAGGCGAGAGGCGCAAACGGTATAAACGGCGGCACGAAGACAGCCGCGATGATGTAAGCGCAGCTCGTGGCCTCGCTTGCGCGCCGGGCGCGTTCCCCCTGCGCGAGCTCGGCCAGCGAGGTGGCAATAACGCCAAGACAAAACGCCGCGACTAGGCGAGCGTCCACAGCAAGGCCCACGGCGGCCGCAATGCAGCACGCCAGCACAATCGATTTGTCGAAAAGCCTGTTCATACGGGTATTGTACGCGATGCTGCGCGCGGGGGAGGCGCCGCCTGCGCAACCGTGACATTCCTCCCGCGCGGCAAAGCGGGGGCGCCGGCGGGCCGCGCGACCAGGCTCCCCGCACTCGTGACAAAGCTCACTGGTGCGCGCCGGCGGCTCCTGCGATGATGCAATCGTACCGGGCCGCAATCAACAGAAGGGCCGCCTCATGACAGACATCGTCCACGTCGAAAACATCGTCAAGCGCTACGACGATCTTATTGCGCTCGACCACTTTAACCTGAGCATCGCCCCCGGCGAGATCTTTGGCCTGCTCGGCCCCAACGGCTCGGGCAAGACCACGTCCATCAACTGCATTCTGCAGCTGCTCGCCTACGACAAAGGCACCATCGAGCTGTTCGGCGAGCCCATGACGCCCGCCCGCTACGACCTCAAGCGTCGCATCGGCGTGGTGCCGCAGCAGGTGGCGGTGTTCGACGAACTCACCGTGCGCGAGAACATCGACTATTTCTGCAGCCTCTACGTCAACGACCGCAAGCGCCGTCGCGCGCTGGTCGACGAGGCCATCGACTTTGTCGGGCTGGGCGACTTTACCAAGTTCCGCCCCGGCAAACTCTCGGGTGGCCTGGCGCGCCGCCTCAACATTGCCTGCGGCATCGCGCACAAGCCCGAGCTCATCTTTTTTGACGAGCCCACGGTGGCGGTCGACCCGCAGAGCCGTAACGCCATCCTGGAGGGCATCTGCCGCCTGCGCGACGAGGGCGCCACGGTGGTGTACACCAGCCATTACATGGAGGAAGTCGAGCAGATCTGCAGCCGCATCATGATCATGGACGGCGGGCGCGTGCTGGCGCAGGGCACCAACGACGAGCTCAAGCGCATGATTCAGATGGGCGAGCGCGTGACTGTCGAGGTCGGCGCCGTCGAGGCCGCCACAGTCGAGCGCCTGCGCGCCCTCGAGCATGTGCTTTCGGTTGGGCTGTCGGGCGGCGAGCTCGTCTGCACCTGCGAAGCGAGCCCGCACAATCTGGTCGACATCCTCGATACGCTGCGCGCCGCCGACGTGGCGCTCGGCCGAGTGTGGAGCGAGCCGCCGACTCTCAACGACGTGTTCCTCGAGATCACCGGCCGCGAGCTGCGCGACTAGGGGACAGCCATGTTCAACACCATTATCATTACGGTCAAGACGCTGCTGCGCCGGCCGAGCACGTGGGTTTGGGGCGCGATCTTTCCCGTCGCGCTTTCCACGATGTTCATGTTTATGTTTGCGAACCTCAGCTCCGACGGCAAGATCGACCCGGTGCCGGTGGCCGTTGTCGCTGACGAAGCCTGGGACGCCTCGACCTTTAAGGATGTGGCGACGTCGCTTGCCAAGGAGGGCGACGACCAGCTGCTCGAGATCCACGAGTGCGACGATGCAGCCGACGCGAATCGTGCGCTCAAGGCCGGCGAGGTCGCGGGCATCTATACGGTCGACGACGCGGGCACGCCCAAGCTCACGCTGCTTTCGAGCTATGACAACTCGCGCGCCTCGTCGGTGCTCACCGACCGCAGCATTCTGGAGACGGTGGCAAGCTCGTATACGCAAAATGCCGAGCTCATGCCCCAGATTGCCCAGGACAACCCGGCGGCGCTCGCCGACCCGGAGGCGGTTGCGCGCGCCCTGTCGCTAGAGGGCGGCACCCGCCGCGTTAGCCTGACGCGCACCACGCCCGATGGCACGGTCATCTACTACTACGCGCTCTTTGGCCTGGTTGCGATGATGTCTGCCGAGTTTGCTGCCTTGAGCGTCGTCGATTTGCAGCCCAATCTGTCGGGCCTTGGCGCGCGCCGCTGCGTGGGCGGCCTTTCCAAGACGGCGTCGCTGGCCGGCATCTTTGTCGGCTCGTGGCTGGTCTCCTTCGCCTCGATGACGATCGCGATTGGCTATGTGCGCCTGGTCGTGGGCGTCGACTTTGGCGGGCGCGAGGGACTGTGTCTGGTGGGCGGCGCCGCTTCCGCGCTTGCCGCCACGGGCCTGGGGCTCTTTGTGGGCACGCTTCCCGTTAAGGGCGGCAAGGCGTCCAAGTCCGGCATCCTTACGGGCTTTGCTACCACGTGCGCCCTGTTCGCCGGCCTCTACGGCGAGCCGGCGATGGCGCTTGCCGACGACGTCGCCCGCGCCTGCCCTGCCGAGTGCTGGCTCAACCCCGTCAAGCTTATCTGCGACATGTTCAACCGCCTGTATTTCTTTGAGGACCTGGGCCCCTTTGCCGTTCGCGCCGGCGCACTGGTCCTTATGGCGCTGCTGTTCGTTGCCGCCGCCACGCTGATCTTTGGAAGGAGCCGCTATGAGCACCTTTAAGACCGCGCTTCGCATGGCGCTGGCGCACCCGTTCTACCTGCTCATCTATACGGTGTTCATCTCGCTCATGGGCGTATTCATCGCCGCATCGGTGAGCTGGAACTCGTCGCAGCTCACCGAGTACAAGCCCTACGATGCCAACGTGATCGTGGTCGACCGCGACGACAGCGACCTTTCGCGTGCGCTTACCAAGCATCTGGGTTCGCGTTTTGAGCTGGTCACGGGCGTCGGCGACGATGCGTACGACCTTGCGGATGCGCTCGCCAAGAGCAACAGCGCCAAGGGCAGCGCCGACTGCGTGTTCTTTATCCCGGAGGGGTTTGAGGACGACCTCGTTGCAGCCGCCCGCGCGGGGGAGTCTCTGCCCAAGCTCGATGTGACCTACGGCGCTGGTACCATGGCGGCGGCGCTTTCGTCTGCCGAGGCCTCGCGCTGGATCTCGCTCGCGGGTGCTGCGGCGGCGCTTGAGCCCGCTGCTTCTGACGGCGATGTCGCCAAGGCCGCCGAGCACGCGACTGCAAAGCGCGCGGAGGTTCAGGTCGAGCAGGTCAAGGTCGACTCGACTGCCGCCGCCACGCTCGAGTCGTACTTCAACTTTGGCGCGTACGCGATTATCTCGTCGGTCATCGTGTCGGTGGGACTGGTGTTCTCGGGCATGAACGAGCCCGAGCGCGTACGCCGCATGGAGGCCGGTCCGGTCTCCGAGCGCCAGCGTTCGCTTGCCGTGTTCGCGGCTGCCGCGGTGCTCACCGTCTGCATCTGGTTTGTGTCGAGCATGATGGGTGTCGTGGGCTTTGCCGGCGCGGTTGCCGAGGTCGGCGTGGGTCGTGTGTGTCTGGCGCTGGCGGCGACGTTTGCCCTGGCGTGCACGCCTCTGGCCGTTGGCTTTACGTTGTCGAGCTTGGGCGCGCGCGAGGAACTGCTCAACGGCGTGGGCAACCTGCTTGGCATGCTCATGACGTTTTTGGGCGGCGCCTGGATGCCGCTGTCGCTCATGGGCTCGGCCGTGCAGACCGTGGCGCATTTTGTGCCGACATATTGGGTGAACGACGCGATCAGCAAGGCACTCGCCTCGGATTTAACGTCCACCGTGCTGGGCGACATCGCCTGCGACCTGGGCGTCACGGCACTCTTCGCCGTGGCCATCGCCGCCGCAGGCCTCGCCCTCGCACGCACCAAATTCCGCGTCTAGCCACCTAGTCATTTAAGAGCGTCCCCAATGACTAGGTGTCGCGCTTGACTTTGACCCTACTTTAACGGGTACCATCCTCTTATGTCTGTAACGCCATATAGACCGAGGGGATAGATCTATGACCGCAACTGCACCCGCAGCACCCGCTAAGGTGTACTTCACCAACCTGCGCACGCATGCTCGCGAGAGCCAGCTCGACAAGCTCAAGCGCCTCATCCGTCACGCCGGAATTGAGCAGATCGACTTTGAGAACAAGTTCGTCGCCATCAAGATTCACTTTGGCGAGTTGGGCAACCTGAGCTTTTTGCGCCCCAACTACGCTCGCGCCGTCGCGGATGTCGTGAAGGAGCTGGGCGGCAAGCCCTTCCTCACCGACTGCAACACGCTCTATGTGGGTAGCCGCAAAAACGCGCTCGAGCACATCGACACCGCCTACCAGAACGGTTTTACCCCGTATGCCACGGGTTGCCAGATCATCATCGCCGACGGTCTCAAGGGCACCGACGAGGCGCTCGTCCCGGTCGAGGGCGGCGAGTACGTGCGCGAGGCCAAGATCGGTCAGGCACTCATGGATGCCGATATCGTGATTAGCCTCACCCACTTTAAGGGCCATGAGCAGGCCGGCTTTGGCGGCGCCATGAAGAATCTGGGCATGGGTGGCGGCAGCCGTGCCGGCAAGATGGAGCAGCATGCCGCCGGCAAGCCGAACGTCGCGACCGAGCACTGCGTTGGCTGCCGTGCCTGCGAAAAGATCTGTGCGCACAACGCCATCTCGTTTGACGATACCCGCGAGCGCGAGCTTGCCAACGGCAACACCCGCACGGTGCACGTGGCCGCCATCGACCACGATCGCTGCGTGGGTTGCGGACGCTGCATTGCGGCATGCAACCAGGACTGCATCAAGCCCGGCTATGACGCTGCGGCCGACGTGCTCAACTGCAAGATCGCCGAGTACACCAAGGCCGTCGTCGACGGCCGCCCGAGCTTCCACATCTCGCTTGCCATGGATATCAGCCCCAACTGCGATTGCCATCCCGAAAACGACACGCCTATCGTCAACGATATCGGCATGTTCGCGAGCTTCGACCCGGTCGCCATCGACCAGGCCTGTGCCGATGCCGTCATGGCATCCGAGCCGCTGCCCAACACCGAGCTCACCGATAGCGCCGCCAAGATGGAGCATAACCACGAGCATCTGGAGGGCGAGCAGGCCAAGGACCCCTTCTGCATCACGCATCCCGACACCGACTGGCGCGCCTGTATCGCACACGCCGAGAAGATCGGCCTGGGCACGAGCAAGTACGAGCTCATCGAGGTCAAGTAGCGCCTAGTTATTGGACAAATGAAGCGCTTTTCTGGCGCAAGTAGAGCAAAAGCCGCCCGTGGGCACAGCGCTCACGGGCGGCTTTCCGGAAGTATGCGGCAAATTTCGAGACCGCCGAGCACACGACGTTTTTTGGCAACAAAACCCCTGATAAATTGTTGGTAAAACTGCGGTCTGGTCGGCAGTTCCAGATTTTTCCGCATACTTCCGAAAATAGGGGGTCAGATAAAGCCCCAGACGTTGCTTTTTGCCTAAAAATACTCGTCGAGGAAGTTGTTGACTGTGTTCCAGTAGAGCTCGGGGTCAACTTGCGCGCTCTTGGCGTGGGTGGCGCCATGGATGGTGAGCTTTTGCTTGACTTTGCTGGCGCACGCGTCGTAGTTTTGGTCGAGCATGTCGTACGGCACAAAGGTGTCCTGGTCGCCGTGGATAAACAGCATGGGAACCGTCGCGTGTTTGAGTTGCTCCACACTGCTCGCCTTATGAAAGTCGTAGCCCGCGTGCACGTTGCACACCAAGTTTGCTACATCGAGCAAGGGAAAGCTGGGCAGGCCGAACACGTCCTTGAGCTGCAGAGAAAACTCGTCCCAAACACTCGTATAACCACAGTCCTCGATAATACATTTCACGTTTGCGGGCAGAGATTCTCCCGCCACGTTCATAGCGGTTGCTGCACCCATCGACTCGCCAAAGACCAGGATGCGCGCCTCGGGGTCAGCTGCGACGATCCGCCCAATCCATGCGACGATGTCGAGGCGCTCGGGCCAGCCCATGCCGATATAGTCGTCGCCGGAGCGCTCGTGGGCGCGGGCGGCAGGCGCAAGCACGTTCATGCCGCGGTCGTGGAAGCGCTTGGCGTATCGGGCCATGCCGATGGGCTCGTTGGTATATCCATGCAGGCAGACGGCGTAATCGTGGGTGTTCTCCGAGGCGGCAAAATACCAAGCGGCAAGTTCGGTTCCGTCATCTGCGGTGAGGCTGCTGCTCTCGCGATTCTCTTTAAACCACGCCCGCGCCTCGGTTTCCTCGGCATCCGGCTGCTCGCCTTCTTTGTCGTTCTTGCTATCCTGCATCATCTTCATGGTGTAGGGCGCTTGGGGATTCAGGGCAAAGTCAAACAGAAAGTTGCCGGCAAATCCGAGCAGCGCAACGACAACCACCAGTGCAACGATGCCGGCTATCTTGAGCTTTCGATGGGAACGTGCGTTTTGAGCCATGCGGTATTCTCCTATAAGATGTTAATACATCAACATTTAATGCAAGCGCATTATGGACGTTCGCCGTTGATGCGTCAACAGGCAAAGAATGGGTAAACAAAGGGTCACGTATGGTGCAAATTTCGCACGTACCTAGACGCTTTGATATAGTGTTGAGAACTCTTTACGTTGGAGGATGTAACCGGCATGTCCGATTCGAGCGACAGTTCTAAGCCGCGACCCAAGACCGCGGCCGTTCCACACTACACGGTGGGCGAGGAGATCATGAACTCCGTCACCCACGGTGTCGGCTGCCTGCTGGGCATCGCGGGCCTGGTGCTCCTGATCGTATTCACCGCCCTGCGCGGCGGGGGCCCGGCCCACATGGCCGCGGCAATTGTCTATGGCGCCAGCATTATCCTCGAATACCTAGCCTCTACGCTCTACCATGCGATTCAGCCCGCGGGCGCTAAACGCGTGTTCCGCATTATCGACCACAGCTGCATCTACCTGCTCATAGCCGGCAGCTATACGCCGTTTTGCCTCATCACGCTCGCAAACGACGGCGGCGCTGTGCTGTTCTTTGCCGTGTGGGCCATCGCCATCATCGGCATCGCCCTCGAGTGTTTTATGCGTGAGCGTCAACCGCACTGGGTAAGCGGCCTGGTCTACCTGCTGATGGGCTGGCTCGTCGTTTTTAAGCTGCCCGAGCTCGTGGCGCTGCTCAACCCCGTGGCACTTGCCCTGCTCGCCGTCGGCGGCGTGTGCTACACCGCGGGCGTGCCGTTCTATATCGCCAAAAACGTGCGCTATCTGCACAGCGTGTTTCACCTGTGGGTGCTCGCCGGCAGCATCTTCCAGTTCATGGCGGTGATCCTCTTCGTAATCTAGCGACCATGTCCGCGCGCCCGCGTCCTCGTTTGGGCGCCGGTGCAATTGCCGTATCTGTCATCAACGTTTTACCCTAACGTCCCGAATCTTGGAGGTTCGAGAAACTCCCGATGGACATAACCATCTCCCTTATCACCACCCTCGTTTTGACCCTCATCAACGGCTACTTCTCCATGTCCGAGATGGCGCTCACCACGGCTAAGCGCGCCGTGCTGGAGCACGAGGCCGAGGAGGGCGACAAGCGCGCCGAGCGCGCCATTAAGCTGGCCGCCGATTCCGACCAGCTGCTCGCCACCATCCAGGTCGCCATCACGCTCGTGGGCTTTGCCTCGTCTGCCGTCGCCTCGACGAGCCTGTCCGACCCGCTTGCCACGTGGCTCACGAGCTTTGGCATCGCGCCGCTCTCTGCCATCGCGCGCGGCCTGGCGCCGGTCATCATCACCGTTGCGGTCGCCTTCCTCTCCATCGTGATTGGCGAGCTTGTGCCCAAGCGCATCGGTCTGGCCAACGCCGAGGGCGTGTCCAAGCAGGTCGTGGGACCGTTGTCGTTTTTCCAAAAGATCGCCCGTCCGCTCGTGTGGCTGACCGGCGCTTGCTCCGATGGTCTGGCCCGCATCCTGCGCATCAAGAGCGCCGACGACCGCCAGAATGTCTCGGAGGAAGAGATTAAGTACATGGTCTCGGAGCAGGACGACCTGCTCGACGAGGAAAAGCGCATGATCCACGAGATCTTCGACCTGGGCGACACCGTTGCCCGCGAGGTCATGGTGCCGCGCGTGGACACTACCATGTGCGAGGACGACGAGACGGTCGCCGACGTGCTGTCCACCATGCGCCAGACCGGCTTTAGCCGCATCCCCGTCTATCACGAGGATCCCGACAACGTCGCCGGCATCGCGCACATCAAGGACCTGATCCAGCCTTCGCTCGACGGCAAGGGCGACCAGCCCATCGCCGACTTTTTGCGCGACGCCACCTTTGTGCCCGACACCAAGGACATCCTGCCGTTGCTGTCCGAGATGCAGACCTCGCACGACCAGATCGTAGTGGTCGTGGACGAGTACGGTGGCACGGCCGGCATCATCACCATCGAGGACATCGTCGAGGAGATCGTGGGCGAGATCGAGGACGAGTTCGACCCCGACAACAAGTACCTCACGCGCCTTTCGCGCCGCGAGTGGCTCGTCGATGGGCGTTTTTCGTGCGATGACGCGATTGAGCTTGGTTGGCCGCTCGAGGAAAGCGATGATTATGAGACCATCGCCGGCTGGATTTTGGAGCTTTGCGACTCGGTACCCGACATCGGAGAGGTGTTTGAGGTCGCGGGGTACAAGTTTAAGGTGCAGTCGATGCGTGGCCAGCGCATCTCGCTCATTCGCGTGATCGCTCCGGCCGAAACCGATAAGAAGGATTCCGAGCCCTCGGCAGATAAGCCGACGGTGTCGGGTGCGGGCTCTGCGGACCCGCACGACGGCGACGAGTAGGGCAAGGAAGAGTAGGGGAGAGTTATGGCAGGCCTGTTCAACATCCTTAAGGTCACCGTCAGCGAGGACAAGATCTGCGCGCATGTGCTGGTGAACCCCGGCATGCCGCTCATGACCTCGGAGGACATCGAAGCCACGGCGCGCGTGTACTACCTGGTGCCCGCGATTGCCAAGCATCTGTGCCTGGGCGATTCCGGTCGCGAGTTCCAGGACTGCATGGGCCAGACCGAGCTTTGCCATCTGCTGGAGCACGTGACGGTCGAGCTCATGAACGAGACCGGGCTTGCCGGCAGCATTTCGTGCGGCCGCACTCGTGTGAGCGAGCACGATGAGCGTGTCTTTGAGGTCGAGCTTTCGTGTCCCGACGACGCGCTGGCCATCGGCGCGCTGTCTTCGGCGACCTTTATGATGGATTGGGCCTATCTGCATGCGGACCAGCCCGCTCCCGATGTGGACGGTACGGTCGCGGGCCTGCGCAACCTGGTGCTGGGCATGCGTGCCGAGGCCGAGGGCAAGGATCCGCACGAGGCCGTCGCCGCCGCGAACGCCGAGGACGAGGCCGGGGACGCGACCGAGGGCGAGGCGCCTGCCGAGGCTGCCGTCGATCCTGTCGACGAGGCGCCTGCCGAGGCGGCTTCCGAGCCCGAGTCCGCGGAGCCCCAGGGCGTCCCGAACTTTGACGACGAGCCGCAGGAGGCAATCGATACCGAGGGCGCGACCGCTGAGAGCCACGAGGCCCCCGCTGCCGTCTACGGTGGCGCGGCGACGGCTCCGGTTGCCCCCGCGCACGAGGGAACGCTGCCGCTCGTTGACGGCGCCGGCGAAGACCCGGCCGCCACGGTGGCCATGCCGGCCGTGCCGCAGGAGTAGGCTCACTCGCTTATCACCATCATGTACCTGCGCCTTTACCGTGCGCAGATGAGCAAGACGGCAAGCGCTGTGCTGCGGGTATAATGGACAGCATTCAAACGGTGGGCGCCGAGGTGCCCGCAGGAGAGGAATGAACATGGGTAAGACTTTCAACTTTATCTCGGGTGCGCTCTTCGGTGCTGCCGCCGGCGCCATCATCGGCGTCGCCCTGGCTCCGCGCTCGGGCGCCGAGACCCGCGCCATGGCTGCCGATATCGCCAACGACGCCTGGGATAACATGCGCGACACCTACGAGCACGGTGCCGAGGGGGCCCGTGCCGCGGTCAACGATTTTGGCCCGATGGTCGACGCCAAGACCGATGACCTGCGTGCCAAGGTTGACCTTGCCCGCGAGCGCATGGACCAGCTGCGGGAGCAGCTCAACGACGCCATCTCGGGCGGCAACGTGACGCCCGCCGCCGATGTCGTGGTCGAAAACGCCGTTGAGGCCGACACCGAGGCCGCGGAGCCTTCGACCGAGGCATAATGCGCGCCGGGGATTTTGTCGGCGCCAAGATCTATCGCAAGCCTACCGAGGACAAGCGCACCAAAAAAGACGGCACGCCGCGCAGCCCTAAAAAGCTCGGCAAGATTCACTTTCCGGTCTTTACCCCGGGCGGTACGCGCGTGGTGGGCTTTATGGTTCGCCAGTCCGATATCGCGGGTATGATCGAGCGCCCTGACCGATTTGTGGCGCTCGATGCCATTGGCGTCTACGAGGGCGCCATCGCAGTTGACGACGTCAAGGGCACCTACGATGCCGCTGCGGCCAAGCGCCTCGACATCAACCTGGACGATTGCATTATCTGGGTTGGCATGGACGTGCGCACGGAGTCGGGCGATGTCGTGGGCTATTGCTCGGATGTGGAGTTCAAGCCGCGTTCGGGTGTCGTGCAGACGTTCTACGTGACCGCTGGTGCTGCTTCGAGTGTGCTGGTGGGCGACACGCAGATGCCGCCGACGATGCTGCGCGGCTATGCGGACGGCGCGATGATCGTTTCGGACGAGGTCAAGTCGCTCGGGTATTCGGGCGGTGCCGCTGCAAAGGCTGCCGAGGCAAGCGTCGCGGTGGGCGATAAGGTCAAGAAGGGCGCCAAGGTGCTCGATGACAAGGGTTCGGTCGCCGTGGACAAGGGCAGCCGCGCGCTGGGCAAGCAGCTCGGCAAGACGCGCGGTATGTTCAAGGCCTTTAAGGACGAATATCAAAAGGCGAGCGGGGGCTCGTCGAAAGCTAGCAAATAGCGACGTACCAAATGACGGGAGACAAGCCGGAGACCTGTTGCTCCGGCTTGCTGCGTTTATGGGGGAGGGCACATGCGTCAAAACGGATCTAACTTAAACAGGCGCTCGGGTGCGCGTCCGACGGCGCGCCGCGACCTGGGGCAGCTGCCCAGCGGTCAGCGCAAGCGTCACCGTAAGCCCGGCGCGATGTATCTCAACCATAGCCGCGGCTTTAGCGACCGCAGCGCTCGCATCGGCAACAGCCGCACGCCCCGTCGTTCGTCTCGCCTGCCCTATGCGCTTATTGCCGTGGGTTGTGCGCTCGTGTTGTTTATCGCTGCCGTCGTGGGCTACGTCAACCGCAGCGTGGATGTCGTCCTCAATGGCCAGGAGACTGCGGTGCGCGTCGGCTCTACGCTGCAAAATCTCATCGACGACCAGGAGCTGGCCGATACCTACGATGCCGGGGACCTGCTGGCTGTTGACGACAGCGTGCTGACCCGCCATGGCGGCGAAAAGCTGTCGGTAAAGGTGGACGGCAAGCGCATAAAACAGGGCAAGTGGAAAAGCCGCGAGCTTACGGGCGGCGAGAAGGTGACGGTCAAGGACGGCCGCGACACGTATGAGAAGCACGAGGTACAGGCGACGGTTATCGAGCCCAAGCTCAAGGTCGAGGGCACGGGTGCCATCGAGTATGTCAAGACGTGGGGCATCCAGGGCCGCTCCGAGGTGTGGGTCGGCGAGCAGTCGGGCAAGACGCAGGACCGTGGCGAGGTCGTGCCCGCCACCGATTGCGTGGTCGAGTGCGCGAGCGTGGCGCCCAAGGGCAACGAAAAGTACGTGGCGCTGACGTTTGATGAGGGCCCGAGCGGAGCGACCAAGCAGATCTTGCAGGTGCTCAAGGAAAAGGGTGTCACCGCGACGTTCTTCCTGTCGGGCGATGCGGCCGAGGCCTCGCCTGCCACGGCCAAGGCGATTGTCGATGCCGGGTGCGAAGTCGGCTCCAACAGCTACCGCGACGAGTCGCTCAAGGGTCAGGACCGCGACGCGGTGCGCGAGCAGATTTCGAAGGGCACCGAGGCGATCAAGTCCGCGACCGGCGTGAAGACGATGCTTTTGCGCGCTCCCTACGCAGCCTTTGACGAGCAAAACTGGATTGATGCGATGGACCTGGCGTCTGCCGTGGTCTCGTGGAATATCGATTCGGGCGACTGGCTGCTCAACGGTGCCGACGAGCAGGTCTCGACGGTGCTCGATTCGGTGACGCCGGGCAACATTGTGCTGCTGACCGACAGTGATGAATGTGCCGAGCAGACGCTCGTGGCGCTGCCGCAGATTATCGACGGGCTTATTGCCGACGGTTACAAAATCGTGACGTTGAGCGATCTGGTCAAGACGGACGCATCGCTGAGCAAAAAGCTCAACTCGCTGGCGAAGGTCACCATGCCCAAAAACGCCGTGTTCCCCCAGCTCGCCGAAGATGACGACACCACAGACTAGTTATTTAAGAACGTCCCCAATGACTATGTCACGGATGCGTCGGCGTTTGGTATGCCTGCGATGTTTGGAGCATAAATTTGGCGCCACGGCGCGATGCTGATGCTATAGTTACTGCGGATAACAAGGGTCAAGAGAAAGGTTGCAGGTGAAATCCAAACCTCGACCATACAGTCGATGACCCCATGCAGGTGCTTCTTGCGCATGCACGGGGTGTGAGCGCCGAGCGGCGTGCCGCCCGCGCATGCGTATACATATCTAAAAGTCCACGGACGGCGCGCCGGCATGGTCGCAGTCCGAAGGGATAATGATGGGGAGCACCAGTGAATTATCTGAGTGAGATGCTCAAACTGCCGGTTTTGGACGTCGATGGCGAAAAGCTCGGCGTTGTGAACGATTTTGGCATTGCTACCGGCGAAGTTTTTCCGCACGTGACGTCGCTCGCGTTCCGCGGACCCGGCAAGACGCCATTTATGATCAGCTGGCGCAAATGGGTCGACCGTATCGACGAGACGGGTGTACACCTTAAGTCGCCGGCCACCGAAATCCGTTTTTCGTACTTGCAGCCGACCGAACTCTTACTTGCTCGCGACGTGCTTAACAAGCAGATCGTCGACACGCAGGGCATGAAGGTCGTGCGCGTGAACGATATCAAGTTTTCCATGTCGGGCGAAAATCAGCTGCGCCTGCTGGGTGCCGAAGTTGGCGCCCGCGGTCTGCTGCGCGCGATCAGCCCCGCCCTTGAGCATGTTGTCGAGGGCTTTATGAAGCACCTGGGCAAACCGCTCGGCGAGGATATTATCGCCTGGTCCTATATGGACCTGCTCGATCGTTCGACTAAAAACATCCAGCTGTCGGTGTCGCACAAGACGCTCGGCGAGCTGCACCCCGCCGACATTGCCGACATTATCGAACAGCTCGACCCGCGCCTGCGTGCGCAGGTGTTCGCGCAGCTCGATACCGCCCAGGCCGCCGAGGCCATCTCGGAGTTCGATGACGACGAGCTTATGACCGAGATGCTCGAAGGCTTGTCCGATACGGACGCATCGTCGATGCTGGCCATGATGGACCCGGACGACGCCGCCGACCTGATCGACGAGCTCGATTACGAGAAGGCCGAGAAGCTGTTGCGCCTGATGGGCGTTCAGGAAGAGAAGGCGATTCGTAACCTGCTGGGCTATGAGGACAACACCGCCGGCCGCATCATGACCTCGGAGTTTGTCTCCCTGCCCGCCACAGCGACGGTCGGTGACGCCATCGAGGCGATCCGCCAGCTTGATGAGGACTTCGAGAGCGTCTACTACGTCTATACCGAGGACCCGAGCGGCATGCTCACCGGCGTGCTTTCGCTGCGCACGCTGATCGTGGCCGACCGCGACGCCACGCTGGGCCAGCTGGCCTATCGCGACCTGGTTTATGTATCGCCCGACGATGACCAGGAAGACGTAACGGACGAGATGACCAAGTACGACCTGGTTGCCATTCCCGTTTGCGACGAGAACCGTCACATCTTGGGTATCGTGACCTTTGACGACGCCATGGATGTTATCGCCGAGGAGCACCAGGAGGACCTGCAGATCGCAGGCGTTGGCTCGGGCGATAGCGCGTCCGACGATTCGACGAATGTGCTCAGCTGGTTTGTCCATCGCCAGTACTGGGTTGTCGTGTGGGGCATTGCCTCGTGCATCATGGCAACAGTGCTGGGGACGGCGCTGGGCTCCGCGCATCTGGTGGTGTTCCCCATGTGCGCCATGCCGCTCGTGTTGCTGGCTGCCTCGCGCATGGTGTCGTTCGTCAAGAATTACTTCTTGGAGTACGACGGCCATGACGATGAGCCCAAGCCTTATCTGGGATTTTTCTTCCAGAGCACGGGCATGGGCCTGATTCTGTCGCTCGTGACCTACCTGTGCGCCCAGCTGGTGCGCACCGCTGCGTTCCTCGACGCGCCCATGTTTGAGGAGCAGCTCTTTACCGGCTGCTTTAACATCGCGGCCATCGTCTGCCTGATTGGCAACATGAGCGCCGTGATTTACCTGATGGTGCTGTTCTGGCGTGACGAGCACGACCTCAATACGTCGGGCACCGCCATGAACGTCATTGCCGTCATGATTTCATGCGTGGCGTACTGCATCGCCGCAGTGCTGCTCACCATGTCGGTCATGGGGTAGGTGGTCGCGTGCAAAACACGAAGCAAAAGGCGAGCACCAAGCAAAAGCTGACCATCGCGGCCATCTTTGGCGCCATGGGCCCTGGCCTTCTGGCGGCGCTTTCGGGCAATGACGCCGGCGGCATCGCCACGTATTCCAGCGCCGGTGCCAGCTATGGCTACAAGATGCTGTGGATGCTTCCCGTCATGACCGTGCTGCTTATCGTGACGCAGGAGACTGCGGCGCGTTGTGGCTGCGTCACAGGCAAGGGCTTGGCCTCGCTCATCCGCGAGCGCTTTGGCGTGCGCAGGAGCGTGTTGGCCATGGCGGCGCTGCTGATCGCCAATACAGCCGTGACCATTTCGGAGTTTGCGGGTATCGCGAGCGGCCTTGCCCTCTTTGGCGTGCCGGCGAGCATCTCGGTGCCGCTGGTGGCACTGCTGGTTTGGATGCTTACCATGTCGGGCAGCTTCCAGCGCATCGAGAAGATTCTGCTGCTGGTGAGCTGCGTGTTTGTGACCTACATTGTCGCTGCATTTATGGCTGGTCCCAGCTGGGGCGAGGTGGCGGTCGACCTGGTTGTGCCCAACATCCAAAATGACCCCAGCTACGTGTCGCTTGTGGTCGCAACGATTGGTACCACCATCGCGCCGTGGATGATTTTCTTGGCGCAGAACAACGTGGTCGATAAGAATGCGGGCGAGGACGATATCGTGCTGCAGCGCATCGACACCGTGAGCGGCTCGATTGCCGCCGATGTCATCGCTGGCTTTATTATCATCACGACCGGTACGGTGTTGTTCCCTGCAGGCATTCAGATTAGCGACGCTGCCGATGCCGCCCGCGCATTGGAGCCTATCGCGGGCCAGTGGTCCACGGTGCTGTTTGCATCGGGCCTGGTCGCGGCGAGCTTCTTGGCCGCCTGTGTGCTGCCAGGCGTTACGTCCAGCGCCATCTGTGAGGCATTTGGCTGGGAGCGCGGTGCCGATCGCAGCTGGGACGAGGCCCCGGTCTATCGCGGCATCATTACGGCCATCATTGGCATCTCTGCCGTGCTGGTGCTTATGCCCGGTGTTGACCTGTTCCAGATTATGATGACCTCGCAGGTCATCAACGGCGTGCTGCTGCCCGTGGTTTTGGTGTTCCAAGTGGTTATCGCCGCCGATCGTCACATTATGGGCGCCAACCGCAACGGACGCGTGTGGAACGTGCTCACGTGGGCGACTATCGGTGTGATTACGGTGCTGACGGTCGTCATGTTTGTTCTGCAGGCGATGGGCTACAGCGCGTAGCGTCTCTTTTGGGTTTCGAGCGGGCCGTGGCCATGGGCTGCGGCCTGTTTTTGCCTGATGTAGGGGGTTGGTTATATACGCGTGGGCAAAAAATGCCAAATATGAGTACTGTTGCTAATCCGGTGACAATTAAGACAATGAAGATAATGAACATAACTAAAGTATCTGTTAATTAATATCGATACAGCCAGGCTTTAAGCCGATTATTCTGGCCGGTCCAAAGGGGTATGGCGACCGAAAGAACTCCATTTTGTGCCATTTTGCCTGTTACTAAAATGGTATCAGTACTCATATTTGGCATTTTTTGCCCACGGCCCCTTTGGGGCCGGCTCGAAAAGAGCAACCTTGGGGTGTTTGCTGCGGGTGCGGGGCTTGCAGACGACACTCGGGGTGGCGAGGAACTCAGAATTCGGCCGCGGAAGGGCATTCATCGACCGCGTCAGGAGTGTCCCTAAGTGCCGGCACATATGGAACGTCCCTAACTGCCGGAGGGGGCGTCGGTTGTGGCCGACGCCCCCTGCGGGTGTAAGCAGATTTGGCTGCGCGTTACTTGTCGGTGCCCAGCTTGTGCGGCTTGTAGGCGAGGGCATTGACGAGTGCGTCGCCGGCGGACTTGACGGCTGCCGGCTGCGGATCGTTGACGTGGTCTTCGGGGTGCACGGGCAGGTCTTTCTTGACCGCATCGTGGATCAGGTTGAGGTACTCGGTCACGCCGGTAGTCGACAGGTGCGTGCCGTCGCCGTCGAACAGGTCGTTGCGGTTGGCGCTGTGCCCGTACCAGTCGATAACGCGTACATTCTTGTATCGCGTGGCGGCGTTGGCGATGGCCTGGTTCGTGGACCCGACCCACGGCTGCGGGCTACGCGTGTTTACAAACACGACAATGCGCTGCTCGCCGGCGTCGGCCATGATCGCGTCGACCTGGGCGTCCGTTACCAAACCGTTGGTGCCTAGGGCAAAGACCACGATCTTGCCGGCAAGGTTCTGCTGGATATAGCCCTCAAATGTCGCGCGGCCCGCATCAAACTGGCGGCCCTTTTCGGCATCGATATGGCTGTGTGGGAACACGCCGTCAAAGGAGTCAACGGCGCGCAGCGACACGGAGTCACCGATCATCAACAGGTCGTAGGAGCCATCGGGGAAGCCATCGTTGTCCTTGTCGGTGTCGTCGGCCGCCTGCTGGTCGGTGGGCGCGGTGTTTTTGGCTTCCTTGTTCAGAACTTCGGCGCCCTCGCCGCTCAGCGCAGACGTCTCGGGCACAAAGATCAGACCGCCCAGTGCAACGACCAACACGACAGCGCAGGCTGCGCAGACGGGGACGTGCGCGCGTGCCCAGCTGGCGGGCGTGGTGGTGCCATTGCGGAATTCGGTGACGGTGCGGCCGAAGGCGCCCTTCCTAAACGGCGTTTCGATAAAGCGATAAGAGCACTCGGCTACGGCGACTACCACAAGTACCTGCAAGATGTACTGCCACCAGGGCGTATCGTTGATGTTGGCGACCGGGTTCATGAGCAACAGCAGCGGATAGTGCCACAGGTAGATGCTGTACGAGCGCTTGCCAACCCACACGAGCGGCTCGGCGGACAGCGCGCGGGCAACCATTCCCTGGGGCTGCACGCAGGCCGCGATGACCATGAGCGTGAGGATGGAGCATAACAGCGTGCCGCCGCGATACTGGAACGCGGTGTAGCCGTTGGTGAGCGCGACCATGGCGGCAAGGCCAACCAGGCCCACGACGCCCAGTACATCGATGGATGCGGGCGAGGACCAAAAGCGCACGAGGGCGCTCGGCTGTGCCGGGGCGGTCTTGGCTGATTCGTCGGCCTTCTCGCCAGGCTTGCCCTCGGCGTTCTTGCCGTGCTTGGCGGCGCCAGCCAGGCGATTGAGCCCCAAACGACGTGCGAGACGCACCGGCGCCAGGTCGCGATCGGGGATAAAGGCCATCCAGGCACCCAGCAGCAGCGAGAACACGCGGGTGTCGGTGCCGTAGTACACGCGGCTGGGGTCGGCGGCAGGGTTGTAAAGCACCGTCATGGCGAGGGCGGAAACCGCGGCAAGGCCCAGAACCACGCGGCGCGTGTTGGGCTTGCTCACATGCATGGATACCATGGCAAACAGCAGCGGCGGCCAAATCAGGTAGAACTGTTCCTCGATGGCAAGCGACCAAAAGTGCGTGAGTGGCGAGGGGTCGCCCAGAGCATTGAAGTACGAGACGTTTTGGGCAATCTGCCACCAGTTGTTGAAGAACAGCAGCGACGGCAGGATGTCGGGGCGCATCTTGGTGAGCATCACGTGGTTAAAGATGGTGCACAGCGCGCAGGTCACGAACACTACCGTTACCACGGCGGGGACTAGGCGACGGATGCGGCGAATCCAGAAGCTCTTAAGGTCGATGCGGCCGGTCTTAGCGACTTCGTTGAGCAGCAAGCGCGTGATCAGATAGCCCGAAAGCACAAAGAAGATCGTGACGCCGAGCAGGCCGCCCTGAGCCCACGTGAGGTTGAGGTGATAGAGCACCACCGCGACGACGGCAAGCGTGCGCAGGCCGTCGAGCGCAGGAATGTAGCGGGACTTGGGACGAGCGGGCGCCTGTTCTTTTGCGGCGCTGTTGGTGTGGGCGCCCTTGTTGGTGGGCGTTCGATGCGGGCTCGGGCCGCGTCGCGACTCGCCGGTGCGGCGGTCGGCGCGCGGGCGTTCGTGCGGCGCCTGGTTATCGGGCGCGCGGCGCGGTCCGCGTGGGCTCGATGGTGGGAATTGCTCCATAAAACATCATCCAATGACGAGAATAATCAGCACATATTCATTGTAGCTGCCTGCTCCTGTGAATGCTTGCTGCTGGCGCAACCTCAAGGGCGCGTTCACATCAAAGTGAACTAAAGTTATAGAGGTGCGAGGGCGCACGATCGACGGCCGACGGTGGGCATAAGGCCCGCAGATGAGGAGGTTCCCATGGCAGATTGCGGCATCGTTGCGGTGTTCGGCAGCATGAACATGGACCTTTCGGTGGCGTGCGAGCGCATGCCGCGCGCGGGCGAGACCGTCGGTGGCAGCGGTTTTATCACCAACGCCGGTGGCAAGGGCGCTAACCAGGCCGTCGCCGCCGCGCGCATGGGTGCGCGCACGTGCATGATTGGCGCGGTCGGCCGCGACGCGTTCGGTGCATCGCTCGTGGCGGGGCTCCAAGATGCTGGCGTGGACTGTGACTTTGTGGCGCGTCGCGATGACGTGGAGACGGGAACGGCGACTATCATTCGCTGCGAGGGCGACAACCGTATCGTGCTGTCACCGGGCGCCAACCATGCGCTTGCGGGCGAGGACGTTGCCTGCGCGCTGAGACGTTTGGTGGCCGAGGAGCTCGACGGCGACACCAGCGAGATTGCCCCGGCTGCCGGAAGCGTCTTTATCGCCCAGGGCGAATGTGACCTTGCAGCGACTGCCGAGGCGCTTTTTTGCGCTCACGGGCTGGGGTTCTATACGGTCTTTAATCCAGCGCCTGCCTGCGAGTTGCCTGCGGAGGCCTGGCCTGCGGTCGACCTGGTCTGCCCCAACGAGACCGAGTGCCAGGTGCTGACGGGCATCTTGCCCGCGGATGATGCGAGCTGCGTCGCGGCGCTCAATGCCCTGCTCGCCAAGGGTGCCGGAGCTGCGGTCATCACGTTGGGCGGCGCCGGGTCGGTTACGCTCGGCGATGGCGGTGGGCTGCTGCGTATGCCGGCACTTTCGAGCACGGTAGTCGATACCACGGCCGCCGGCGATACGTTTATCGGCGCGTTGGCGGCGGCTCGCCTGGAGGGCTTGCCGCTCTTTGAGTGCATGGCCGCGGGTGCTCGCGCCTCGGCGGTGACGGTGTCGCGCCTGGGCGCTCAGCAATCGATTCCCATGCGCGCCGAAGTTGAACATTGGTTTGGTTAAACGATAAAGACGGAGAAGCGGAGTAGAACAATGGCAATCAAGAAGCTGATCCTTGATCTGGATATGGGTGTGGACGATGCGATGGCGCTGGCCTATGCCATCGCGAGCCCCGAGGTGGAGCTCGTGGGCATCACCACGTGTTTTGGCAACGTGCGCGTCGAGCAATCGGCGCACAACTGCCTGGCGGTGCTCGATCTGCTGGGTCGCCCCGAGGTTCCGGTGTACCTGGGCGCCGATCGTCCCATTAAGGCGACTGAGCCCTATACACCGCCGGCGTCCACCACGCTCATCCACGGCAAGGACGGCATTGGCGGGGCGAGCGTGCCCGCGTCGCCGTACGAGCCGGTAGGGGCGACGTCGGCCGACGGTAACGCGGCGGTCGATTACCTGATTGATGCCGCGCGCACCTATGGCCCCGATCTGATCTACGTGGCGACCGGTCCGCTCTCCAACCTGGCACTTGCCTTGGAGCGCGATGCGGCGGCGATGATGTCTATCGGTCGCGTGGTCGTGATGGGCGGTGCGCTTACCGTGCCCGGAAACGTGAGCGCGGGCGCCGAGGCCAACATGGCAAGTGATCCCGAGGCGGCCGATGCCGTGCTGCGTTCGGGCCGCAAACTCACTATGGTGGGTCTGGATGTGACGCATCGCGTGGTGCTCACGCGTCGCGACATTGCCGGCTGGACGGGCTCGGGCACCATGGCCGGTTGCGCGTTTGCGAGCATGGTGGAGCACTACATTGGCTCGTACGAGATGAACGCACCCTACCTGGGTGGCTGTGCGCTGCACGATCCTCTGGCCGTTGCCGTGGCGATTGATCCCACGCTCGTGGGCGCACTTGGTTGCAACTTGCGCGTCGACCTGCTCGGCGAGTATCGCGGCCGCACTATCTGCGACGAGCATCGCCTGCCCGACCCCGACAAGAGCGCGCTTGTGGCACTCACCGTGGACGCCCCGCGCTTTCTGCCCGAGTTCAAGGCGCGCATGGCCCGCATCCTAGGCTAGGTTCGGGATCGAAGCACGCCCATCTGCTCGATGTGGCCGCTGGCGGGCCGACATCTACCGTTCGCCAGCCCGATGGTCCCCGGGGCGGGGAGAGCGCTATAATGCATTCTGCATCTTGGATTGTTACTCCTGTGTGGAGGCATGCCCAAGAGCAATACAACACGGATTGTTACGTAAGGCATGACCGCAATAGCACTGCTATTGGCTATCATGCCTTTTTCTGTGAGTGTTCTTGAAAGGAGGTTCACCATGCTTGCAATTAAAAAGCTTAACAACAACGCGGTTCTTTGCCGTGACGGACAGGGGCGAGATGTCATCGCCATGGGCAGGGGCGTCGGTTTCGGCGGAGATTTTCCTCGAGAGCTCCCTCTTTCTAAAATCGAGCATACGTTTTACGACATTGATCCTAAAGGACAAGATGTCATGAGGGATCTTCCCTCGGATATCGTGATGTTTGCGGCGAAAGTCATGGACATCGTTGCCAACGAACTGCCCTACGACCTCTCGACCAATGCGACGCTGTTCATGGCTGATCACCTGTCGTTTGCCGTTGCGCGAGCCCAAAAGGGGGTCCGCATCGCGATGCCTCTTGCCTATGAAGTGCGGGAGACGTATCCGAAGGAATACAAGGCTGCCCAGTTTATCGTCATGCGACTCGAGAAGGAGCTCGGAGAGCGGCTTCCCAAGGATGAGATTGCCAGTATTGCGATGAATCTCGTGAACGCACGGGTTGTTGAAGCCGTCAAAGCCACGGCCGAGCCCGCAAAGCAGTTCGACGATATGCTCGAGGACGTTATCGAGATTCTCGAAAGCGATTTCCGCATTATTGTCGACCGCGATTCCTTTGATTTCACCCGCTTCGCCACGCATCTGCGGTACCTGTTCAAGCGCATTCAAGCCGGCGAGTCGCTGAACAGCGCCAACATGCAGATGTACAAGAACTTTCGTGAGGAGTTTCCGCAGTTGGCAGAGTGCGTGAAGCATATCGGTTCCTATTGTCGTGAAACGTGGGACGCCACGCTCTCCGAGGAGGAGGAACTCTATCTGATGATCCATCTCAACCGGATCATCTCCAAAAAAGGATTGTAACCCGTAGCCATTCGGGGCATGACCTTTGCCGATTCGAACAGTAAGCCAAGATTGTGCAAAGGAGCCAATGATGGCAAATTACAAAAAGGTGGCAGAGCAGATTCTCTCCACTGTGGGCGGGGCGGAAAACGTGGCTTCGGTTACGCATTGCATGACGCGCCTGCGCTTCAACCTCAAGGATGAAAGCCTCTCGAATGATGAGAAGCTTGAGGACATCTCGTCTATCATCAGCGTCGTGCACGCCGGAGGGCAGGTGCAGCTGGTGGTCGGGCCCACGGTCGACAAGGTCTACGACGAGGTTTGTAAGCAGGGCGGATTCGAGGTCACGGTATCGATTGACGAGGAACTCGATGGCCCTCAGCTTAGCTGGAAGGAGCGCTTGGCGCCCAAGCACCTCTTCAATCAGCTGCTCGATGCCGTGAGCGGCGCTATCACCCCGATCCTTCCGATCTTTTGTGTCGCCGGTATCTTCAAGATGCTCGTTATTCTGTTTGGGCCCGAAGGCGCCGGTTTTATGTCCGAAACGAGCGACCTGTATCGGATCCTTTCCCTGGTGGGCGATGCGGCGTATTACTACTTCCCGGTGTTTGCCGCCTATAGCTCGGCTAAGAAGTTCAAAACGAGTCCTGTGCAGGCACTGCTCATCGCTGTTGTGATGATTTATCCCGACATGCTCGCTATTGTTGAGGACGGAAAGCCTTTCAGCGTCTTCGGCATCCCCATGCAGCTCGTCAACTACACCCAGGCTGTTCTTCCGGTCATCTTGATCACCTGGGCCCAGTCCTATGTTGAGCGCTTCTTTAAGAAGATCTCGCCTGATATGTTGCGCATTCTGATCGTACCCGTGGGTACGGTGCTCGTGATGTTGCCGGTCGCGCTGTGCCTCTGCGGCCCTGCCGTCCAATTTGTCATGGGCCTTGTGGCCGATTTCATCATTTGGCTCGCCTCTGTTGCCGGTCCCGCTGCGACCGCGGTTATCGGCGCATTCTGGAATCTGATCATCGCCACCGGCATGCACGTGCCGATCTATACCGCCATATTGCCCGCCGCGCTCCAGAACGGTTACGACGCCATCTTATACCCCGGCACCGCGGTTGTAGCCTACACCACGCTTGCCATCGCGCTCGCCTATGGCCTGCGCGCTAAGGGCAAGGAGAGTCGAGCCACGGGCTGGAACTTGTTCATCACCTATGCCTTCGGTCGCGTGAGTGAGCCCATCATCTACGGCATCCTGTTTCGCGACAAGAAGGCTCTTGCCTGGAACATGATTGGTGGTGCTGTCGGTGGTCTGCTGGTAAGCCTTCTTCATGCCAACGTCTATATCTTCACTGGCGTTGGTTTCCCATGGATGAACGTGCTCATGTTTGCTCAGGATATCATCCCCGGCACCATCGGGTGTCTTGCTGGCGGTGCCGTGACGTTTGCGTTGGCGATGATTTTTGGATTTGAAGGACAGGAGAAGATGCCGTTGAAGTCCAAGAGCGGCGATTCTGAGGCCGTTGAATCCGTCGAGGCATAAGAGGCTACTACACAAATATGCTCCCCAGCCGTTGCGCGGTCCGACCCCTTGGCCGCGCAACGGTACTGTGCTGTTGCGCGGCACTTGCCGAGTCCGTTGCGTTCGACAGTGTGGGCCGGGAATTTGATAGAAAGGACGACACCATAATGTTTAGAGAAGATTTTTTATGGGGCGGGGCTCTGGCTGCAAACCAGTGCGAGGGAGGATGGAACGAAGGCGGTCGCGGTTTAGCCAATTCCGACATGCTGCCGTTTGGCGATCAACGCATGGACGTCATGCGGGGAGACCTTGATCCGCGTGCGTTGGCACCCGACAGCTTCTATCCCGCTCGCAAGGGCATTGATTTTTACCATAGGTACAAGCAGGATATTGAACTGTTTGCCCAGATGGGTTTTAAATGCCTGCGCTTATCAATCGCCTGGAGCCGCATTTTTCCCAAAGGAGACGAAGCCGAGCCCAATGAAGAAGGCCTTGCCTTTTACGAGGATGTTTTTAGGACGTGTCGCGCGCATGACATTGAGCCTTTGGTGACGCTCAACCACTATGATGTCCCCATGCATCTCGTCGATGCGTATGGCGGATGGCGCGATCGCAGGTTGGTCGACCTGTTCGAGCGATATTCGCGTACCGTGTTCGAGCGCTATCGGGGATTGGTCAATTATTGGCTGACCTTTAACGAGATCAACATCATGACGCAGGCGTGCTTTATGGCGGCGGGGATCATCTTCGAGCAAGGGGAGAATCGCTATGCAACGGTTCACACGGCCGTGCACCATGTATTGGTTGCGAGCGCCCGTGCGGTCGGGGCGTGTCATGAACTGTGCCCTGGGGCGAAGATCGGTTGCATGCTCAACGCAGGTGTCTTCTATCCGGCTACATGTGATCCGGACGATGTGCTGGCTGCGCAGGCTGAGAATCGCAGCCATTACATGTTTACCGACGTCCAGGTGCGCGGTGCGTACCCGAGCTATGTTCTCAAGGAATACGCCCGCCATGGTTTTGAGGTGCCCTATCGGGATGATGACCGCGAAGTACTGGCTGCAAACCTGGTCGATTTCGTCTCGTTTTCGTATTACTCGACGCGCGTCGCAAAAGCGCATGCGGAAGGTCAGTTCGATTCGAACCTTCTTCGCTCGGCGCCTAATCCGTATCTAAAACAGGAGCCTTGGGGGAGGTTTATCGACCCCAAAGGGCTGCGCGTCACCATGAATGAAATCTGGGACCGCTATCAAAAGCCGCTGTTCATCGTCGAAAACGGTTTGGGTGCTCCTGATGTGCCGGAAGATTCGGGTGAAATAGAAGACGACTATCGAGTTGAATACCTGCGGGCCCACATCGAGGCGATGAGGGAGACCGTCGAGCTCGACGGGGTGGAACTCATGGGATATACCTGTTGGGGCCCGATCGATTTGGTTTCGGTCGCCACAGGACAGATGCGTAAGCGCTACGGGTTTATCTATGTCGATCGAGACGATAGCGGTGCGGGCTCGTTTGAGAGACGTAAAAAGAAAAGCTTCGAATGGTACCGACGCGTAATAGCAAGCAATGGCGAAGACCTTGCGTAATAACGTTAAGATGGACAAATGCGCCCGTTGGGGGAATAGTCGTGCCACTTCGCTTGACAACAGGCTAAACTAGCTATTAAACATTTACTATTCTGTTTAGATTGAATTTGCGGTCGTTTAGTTGCCGAGCCACGGGGCGGTCAAGCCACGATGCTCGGCCGCGACCGATGCTAGGGGGAACGATGGCTAAAGCAAGCGTCCGCGAGATCAGCCGCATTACCGGCTTTTCGCCCGCAACCGTGTCCAACGCGCTCAACCGCAAGCGCAGCGTGAGTGAGGAGACCGCCAAGGTCATCCTGGAGTGCGCGCAATCGCTTGGCTACCAGCAGTCGACGCAGCTCGAGAGCATTCAGTTTGTGCTCGCGCGCAAGACGGGCGCCATTTTGGACGAGAGCACCTTCCATCCTGCGGTCATTGAGGGCGTGGAGCGCCAGGCGCGCCGTCACGGTATGAGCACGAGCTTTGTCTCGCTCGACTTTAGCGACTTGGACGCCGTGCGTCCGCAGGTCGAGGGCCTGATCGCCGATCCATCCGCCGCTATCGTGCTGATGGGTACCGAGCTGGGTGAGGAAGACTATGCCTTGTTCGCCAACGCTGCCGCCCACTTGATCGTGCTCGATGGCTGGAGCGATCGTCAGTACTTCGATGCCGTAGTCATTGCCAACACCGACTCGGTGCTGCGCGCCGTGGACTACCTTATCGAGAAGGGTCACAAGCAAATCGGCTATCTGGCAGGCGACCTTCGCATCCGCAACTTTAAGGATCGCGAGCGCGGCTATCGCCAAGCGCTTGAGGATGCGGACCTTGAGGCCAACCCGACATGGCGCGTCACACTGGGCACCACGCTCGAAGGTGCTTATCGCGACATGGGCGCATGGCTCGACAGCGTCTCGCGCGACGACCTGCCGACGGCTTTCTTTGCCGAAAACGACGTGCTCGCCGTAGGCGCCATGCGCGCGCTGAACGAGCACGGCATACGTGTCCCCGAGGATGTCTCAATCATCGGCTTTGACGATCTGTCTTTGGGCGCCTTCTCCAATCCGCCGCTCACCACGGTGCACGTTCCCAAGCACGAGGTGGGCGAGATCGCGGTGCGCCGCCTGGTGGGCAACATCCGCAATCCCAAGAGCTATACCTGCAAGACGGCCGTGTCGACCTATTTTGTCGAGCGCCAAAGCGTGCGTGAGATCTAGGCAAAGGCAACGCTGGGCCGTAGGGAGGCAAAGCTCGCTAAGGCAGCCATACATAACGCTACTAAGAGAGGGTCCTTTGGGCCCTCTTTTTGATGCCCTTGTATGTTCAGTTTGTTTACATACCGTTTAGGCTGATTTCTCTACCGTCTACGGGTATCTCGCGTTAAACTTCTAAACAGTAGAGTAAAACATTTAGTAAACAGAACAAAACGAAACATGCGTCTGTTTACTGAACATGTGATTAGGGGAGGACGTACATAGACAAGATCAAGCTCGGCTTTGTGCCCACGCGCCGCAGTATCTTTAGCGCGCCGGACGCAATCAAGTATCGCGGCCTGACGGCTGATCGCCTGCGCGAGATCGGCGTCGACATCGTGGATATCGACGACATCAATGAAGAGGGCCTGCTGTTCGACGACAGCCATATCGAGCCTATCGTCAAGAAGTTCCGTGCCGAGGGCGTCGATGGCATTATGCTGTGCCACGCCAACTTTGGCACCGAGTACGTTTGCGCTCGCCTTGCCCGCGAGCTCGGTCTACCCGTACTGCTGTGGGGTCCGCGCGACGAGCGCCCCGAGCCCGACGGCACACGCCTGCGCGATAGCCAGTGCGGCCTGTTCGCCACCGGCAAGGTCCTGCGCCGCTTCCAGGTTCCCTTCACCTACATGACCAACTGCCGCCTGACCGACCCCGAGTTCGAGCGCGGCGTTTGGGACTTTTTGGCCGTTTGCAACGTGGTCAAGACCTTCAAGCACACCCGCATCCTGCAGATGGCCACCCGTCCGTTCGACTTCTGGTCGACCATGTGCAACGAGGGCGAGCTGCTCGAGAAGTTCAACATCCAGCTTTCGCCTATCCCCATGACCGAACTTGTCCAGGCTGTGCGCGACGCCCAGGCCGACGAGCAGGCCATGGCCGCCATGCTTGCCCACATCAACGACAGCTTTGAGATCTGCATCCCCGAGGACAAGGTCCCCGCGGTCGCCGGTCTTGCCATCGCCATGAAGCGCTTGGTCGAGAAGTATGGCTGCAACGCCGGTGCCATTCAGTGCTGGAACGCTCTGCAGGACGAGCTGGGCATTATGCCCTGCGCCGCCAACGCCATCCTCAACGAGATGGGCATTCCTATCGTATGCGAGACCGATATCCACGGCGCCATCACCGCGCTGATGGTCGAGGCCGCCGACCTGGGCCGTCACCGCGGCATGTTCGCCGACTGGACCGTGCGCCATCCCGATAACGAGAACGGCGAGCTGCTGCAGCATTGCGGCCCCTGGCCCTGCAGCTGCGCGGCCGTCAAGCCCAAGCTCACCTACCCGCTGGCTTTCGATCACCCCGGCGCGCTGACGGCCGAGGCCAAGCACGGCGACCTCACCCTTGCCCGCTTTGACGGTGACAACGGCGAGTACTCGCTGCTACTGGGCAACGCCCGCGGCATCGACGGCCCGGCCGGCATGGGCACCTACCTGTGGGTCGAGGTCGACAACCTCAAGCGCCTCGAGGCCAAGATCGTCGAGGGCCCCTACATCCACCACTGCGTCGCTATTCACGCCAACGTGGTGCCGGTGCTCTACGAGGCGTGCAAGTATATCGGCATCGCTCCCGACCTGTACGACCCGATTGAAGAAGACGTCAAAGCCTACCTGCGAGGAGAGTAGAAATGGCAACTATCGAAGAGCTTGAGTCCCTGCGTTGGGACCTTCGCCGCGATTGCGTCGATATCATCATGGCTGGCGCCGGCGGCCACATCGGCGGCGATATGTCGGTGATCGACGCCCTCATGACCCTCTACGCCAACCACCTCAACATTTCGCCCGAGACCGCCGACGATCCCAATCGCGACCGCTTCGTGCTCTCCAAGGGCCACGCCATGGAGGCTTACTACGCGGTGCTTTGCCACGAGGGCTATCTTGACCTCGACGACGTCAAGGCCCGCTTCTCCAAGTTCGGCAGCCCCTACATCGGCCACCCCAACAACAAGCTCAAGGGCATCGAAATGAACTCGGGCTCGCTGGGTCACGGCCTGCCCGTGGCCGTGGGCATGGCGCTCGCCGGCAAGATGGACGGCCGCGATTACCGCGTCTACACCATCATGGGCGATGGTGAGCTTGCCGAGGGCTCGGTCTGGGAGGGCGCCATGAGCGGCGGCAACTACCAGCTCGATAATCTGTGCGCGCTCGTGGACCGCAACCGCCTGCAGATCAGCGGCAGCACCGAGGACGTTATGAAGCAGGACTCGCAGGAGGAGCGCTGGGCCGCCTTCGGCTGGAACGTGCTCTCTATTCCGGGCAACGACGTCCGGGCCATCGACGCCGCGCTGACGCTTGCGGCCGAGACCTGCGGCAAGCCCACGGTCATCATCCTCAACACGGTGAAGGGCTACGGCTCGCCCGTTATGGAGGACAAGGCCGCCTGGCATCATCACCTGCCTAACGATGAGGAATATGCCCAGATCATCGCCGATTTCGCTGCCCATAAGGAGGCCATCAATGGCTAACAAGATCGCCAATCGCAAGGTTATCTGCGACACGCTGCTCGAGGCCGCGAAGACCGATAAGGATATCGTCGTCCTGTGCTCCGATTCCCGCGGCTCCGCATCGCTCACGCCGTTCTTTGATCAGTATCCCCAGCAGTCCGTCGAGGTCGGCATTGCCGAGCAGGACCTGGTGAGCATCGCCGCCGGCATGGCTTCGTGCGGCAAGAAGGCCTGGGCCGCCTCGCCGGCGTCCTTTGTGACCACGCGCTCGTATGAGCAGTGCAAGGTCGACGTCTCGTACTCCAACACCAACGTCAAGCTCATCGGCATCTCGGGCGGCGTGTCCTACGGCGCCTTGGGCATGAGCCATCACTCCGCGCAGGATATCGCCGCCATGAGCGCGATTCCCAACATGCGCGTGTATCTGCCGAGCGACCGCTTCCAGACCGCCGAGCTCGTGCGGGCCCTGGTCGCCGACAACAAGCCGGCCTACATCCGCGTGGGCCGCAACCCGGTCGAGGACGTGTACGCCGAGGGCGAGTGCCCGTTCCAGATGGATCGCGCCACCTGGGTACGCCGCGGCACCGATGTAACGCTCGTCGCTACCGGCGAGATGGTCCGCCATGCCGTGGACGCTGCCGACCTGCTGGCCGAGCAGGGCATCTCGGCAACGGTGCTCGACATGTACTGCGTCAAGCCGCTTGACGCCGAGGCCGTGATTGAGGCTGCCGGTGCCACGCGCGCCGTCGTGACTGTCGAGGAGCACAGTCCCTTCGGCGGCTTGGGCTCTATGGTCGCGCAGGTGGTGGGCGAGCATTGCCCGCGTCCGGTCAAGTGCCTCTCCCTGCCCGACGCGCCGGTCATCACCGGCACGAGCCCCGAGGTCTTTGCACACTACGGCCTGACGGGTGCCGGAATCGCGCAGACCGTCGCCGAATTCCTGCCCACAGAGTAACTGGAATGTGACAAAGGGACCGTCCCTTTGTCACATTCGTTTTGAAAGGGGTGGCCATGGGCCGCTACATCATCGGAATCGATCAGTCCACGCAGGGCACCAAGGCGCTGCTGGTAGACGAGGGTGGCCATCTGATTCATCGTGCCGACCGCTCGCATCGCCAGATTGTCAACGAAGCCGGCTGGGTGAGCCATGATCCGGCCGAGATTGCCACCAATGTGCTGGCCGTGGCGCGTGCCGTGGTGGAGGAGACCGGGGTCAATCCGGCCGACGTCGCCGGCATCGGCATCTCCAACCAGCGCGAGACCACCGTTGCATGGAACCGCACGACGGGCGAGCCGCTGTGCGACGCCGTGGTGTGGCAGTGCGCCCGCGCCCGCGAGCTGTGCGACGAGTTGACCGCGCGCGAGGGTGTGGCCGAGCTGGTGCGCGACACGACGGGTCTGGTGCTCTCGCCCTACTATCCGGCGGGCAAGATGGCCTGGATCCTTGCGAACGTTCCCGCTGCTGCCGAGGCCGCGGCGGCAGGCGAGCTGTGCCTGGGCACCATCGATGCCTGGGTGGTCTGGACGCTCACGGGCGGCGCGGAGTTTCGCTGCGACTGGTCCAATGCCAGCCGCACGCAGCTCTTTGACCTGCGCCGTGGCTGCTGGAGCGAGCCGGTGTGCGAGGCCTTTGGCGTCGACGTGGCCTGCCTGCCGCAGGTGACCGATTCCGATGGCCTGTTCGGCATGACGGATCTGGGCGGCTTTTTGCCAGCGCCCGTGCCCATTCACGGCGTGCTGGGCGACAGCCACGCGGCCTTGTTCGCGCAGGGCTGCCACAGCCGCGGTATGGCCAAGGCGACCTATGGCACCGGCAGCTCGGTCATGATGAACGTCGGCGACGAGTTCGTTGCCAGCTCGCACGGGCTTTCGAGCTCGCTCGCATGGCGTATGGACGGCGTGACCGAGTACGTGCTCGAGGGCAACGTGAGCTACGCCGGTGCTGTCAAGACGTGGCTGCGCGACGATCTGGAGCTCATCAATAACCCCGAGGAAGTTACCGACCTGTGCTACGCTGCCAATCCGGCGAGCCGCGTCTACTTTGTGCCGGCGTTTACCGGTTTGGGCGCGCCGCACTGGGCGAGTGACGCCGAGGGCTGCGTCTTTGGCATGACGCGTACCACGGGTCGCGCGGAGTTCGTGAAGGCCGCCGACGAGTCGATCGCCTATCAGATCTTTGACGTGATCGATGCGATGGTCGAGGATTCGGGCGCGGTGCTGTCCGAGCTTCGCGTTGACGGTGGTCCCACGCGCGATGCGTACCTGATGCAGTTTGAGAGCGACTTGGTTGGCTCGCCTATCCGCATCGCGAGCAACGACGAGATGAGCGGCCTGGGTGCGGCCTGGGCCTGCGGCATTGCGCTGGGCATGTACACGCGCGATGTCGTCGACGTCTATGGGGCCCGCGGCATCGTGGAGCCTGCCATGACCGCCGACGAGCGCGCCAAAAAGATCGCCGGCTGGCGCCACGCCGTGAAATCAACGATTGCCTACACAGCCTAGAATGGTTTTTCTGGGACGGGGATTAAAAAATCATTGGTCCTCGTCCCAGGTAGTCAATTTGGGACGGGGCTTTTTTGACTGGTATGATTGGTGCGACCATTCGAACCAGCTAAAAGAGCCCCGTCCCAAATTGACTACCGAGAGGATCTGCTATGGAGCGCATTGCGAGCTTTTCCGTTGACCATCTGCTGCTTGAGCCCGGCGTGTATGTGAGCCGCATCGACCGCGATCCGGCAACCGGTGCTGCCGTCACCACGTTTGACCTGCGCCTGACCACGCCCAACAAGGAGCCGGTCATGAACACCGCCGAGTGCCACACCATTGAGCACCTGGGCGCGACGTTCCTTCGCAATCATGCCGAGTGGTCGAGCCGTATTGTCTACTTTGGGCCCATGGGCTGCCGCACGGGCTTTTACCTCGTCGTGTTTGGCGAGGTGACGAGCGAGGAGATTCTGCCGCTCGTGCGTGAGCTGTTCGAGTTTGTCGCCGGCTTTGAGGGCGATGTCCCCGGTGCCGCTCCCGAGGAGTGCGGCAACTACCTGGACCAAAACCTCCCCATGGCAAACTGGCTCGCACGCCGCTATCTCGACCGTGACCTGGCCGATATCGATGAGAAGCACCTGCACTATCAGCAGGCTTAAGGGCTTTATCGTCCAAAACGCGCGCATTGGACGCCTTCGCCTATGCGGGGGCGCCTTTTTGTTTATTGGTCGGGACGAGCGTTCAAAATCGCTCATGTTTGTTCTAGAATGTTCGTATAGTCACATTTACGAACAGGAGTGAACATGCATATCTACTCTGTCAATGATCCCGAGTTCAAGCCCTATGGCAACGTTTGGGATGACGTTCCGTCCGAGCTCACGTCGCCCGTGCTCGAGGCGCTTTCTGCCACGCCCATTCCCGAGGGCAGCAAGTACGTAGCAAGTGCGCCGGAGCTCGAGGGCGTCAAGGATGCCGATAAACTGGGCTTTCTCATGTTTGGCGGTCGTCCCTTCCAGCTGGGCTGGTGCAACGGCCACAATACACGACTTAACTGCCTGGAGTATCATCGCGCCAGCGAATTCAACCTGGGCGCTCGCGACTTTATCCTGCTTGTGGCGCATCGCTGGGAGATCGAGGACGGCAAGCTCGACACCGCGTGCGTCAAGGCGTTCCGCGTGCCGGCGGGTACGGTTGTCGAGGTCTTCAACACTACGCTGCACTACACGCCCTGCATGGTCGACGACGGCGGCTTCCAGGTGATGGTGGCGCTGCCGGCGGGCACCAACGGCCCACGCCCCGAGGCTGCATCCGACATGCCCGCGGCCGGCGATAGCTACTGCTACTGGAAGGCCGACAAGTGGGTCCTCTGCCACGCCGACAGCCCCAAGGCAGCCGAAGGCGGCTACGTAGGCCTCATCGGCAAGAACCTCGACATCACCGTGGACTAGAGCCTTCTTTCTCGATCTGTAACATCTAGCGGGCTAAATCGTCTCTACCTGTTACAGATCGAGACAAACGGGCCCAATCCGTCACAAAGGTGCCTGTCCTCATCGTGGTGGCTGCCTAGAGCTGACTGCGCAGGTAGTCAGCCATATATGGAACAGCGAAACGCACGTAACCGCGGCGTGCCTGTTCGATAACGCCGGCGTCGATGAGGCGTCGGCGATACTTTTGCGCATAGTCGGGTGTGACTGACATGCGCTCGGCCACATTGGAGATGCGCGACACGCCGTCTTTGTCATCAGTCATTGCGTCGAGAAACGCGACGTCTTGGTCCGATAGCGCGGCGAGCGTCGTTTCACAAACATCGTTTTCGAAATCGGCCTTTGACGCTTCGATAGCTCCGTTGACTTGCTCTGGCGTTACGTATTCTCCTGCCTGGCAGCGATTGGCGATGTTGTAGCCGATGAGCTGCAGCATATAGGGCGAACCTTGGGTTGCACGAGCGGCACAGAGGCGAAGATCGCCTGGAATATCAAGGTCGAGTTCTTCGAAAGCCCGCTGATAATATGCATCGACATCTCCGACTGAAAGCGGTTCGAGCGTGACTTTGCGTGCGCGGTTGAGAAATGTCAGTACGCGGTCGTTGAGTGTCGCGGAGACTGCTCCCGGGAGGCCCGCCATGACGAGCGCGACGTTGAGCCGTTCGCCGACCAACTCTTGATAGGCGGTGACGAGCTGTCTGATCTCGGGTGAATTTGCTTGGAGCTCGTCGATGAGGATGAGGATGCCGTGTCCCTGCTCGGTCAGTTTGCGCGCGAGCTGGGTGAGTTTGAACTGAAAGCTCTTGGTCTCCTGCACGTCTCGTGTGAACTCGAGGCCTGCCGAGAACCCAAAAACACTTAGACTGCCGCTCGTGAGTTTGGGAAGGCGGCGTTTATTGACGTAAGGCTCGCCTGCTTCCTGGATCTTCTCAACAATGCGCTCGAGCATATCCTCGGAGGCTACGGTGGGTGTGGCAACAACGAAGCCGAGCTTGCGGGCGCGATCGGCAAGTTCCCACAGGAGAACCGTTTTGCCGCTGCCTCGCTGGCCGAGCATGAGCATGGCTCGGTCTCGATTGCCCGGCTCCTGCTCAAGGCCGGAGATGAATGTCGAAATCACGCTCCCGCGCCCCACCAGATAGGACGGGCGATTTCCAAATGAGGGGGAGAAGATGGTTTCAGTCATGAGTCTCCTTTCCTTTTTTTCCTATTTTTTCCTTTTTTCCCTATTCAGTCAAATGAGTTGCTGAGCGAAAGCGGTTATGTAGGCCTCACCGGCAAGAACCTCGACATCGCCTGCGACTAGAATCTTCCGCCTCAATTCGTAACACCTAGCGGGCTAGATCGTCTCTACCTGTTACAGATTTAGACAAACTGCAGGGGACAGGCCGAACAATCTCAATCTGTAACACCAGGCCCGATTTTGGCTGTCTAACTGTTACAGATTGAGACAAACCGGGCCCAAGCCACCACAAAGGTGCCTGTCCCCTTTGTGGCGGCTTGGACAGGCGGGTATCAAAAAGTGTCAGACGGGGCGGCTGCCGGGCACCTGCGCGCGAAAAGAAGTATCGGCCTGCGCCGTTGCCGTTGAGCGGTACCCCGTTTGCAGGGATACTGAGCTTATGACAACAGCGTGCGAAAGGATTGATGCATGGCTTTCCGTAATGACTTCCTGTGGGGCGGCGCGACGGCTGCCAACCAGTGCGAGGGCGCCTATAACGTGGACGGCCGCGGCCTTGCCAACGTGGACGTGGCTCCGCACGGCCCCGAGCGCTATGCGGTGGTCTCCGGCCAGCGTAAGATGCTCGACTTCGAGGACGGCTATTACTATCCCGCGCAGACCGGCATCGATTTCTACCACCATTACAAGGAGGACATCGCTCTCTTTGCCGAGATGGGCTTTAAGACCTTCCGTATGAGCCTGGCTTGGACCCGCATCTTCCCCAACGGCGACGAGACCGAGCCCAACGAGGCTGGCCTGGCCTTCTACGAGGATGTGTTCCGCGAGTGCCAGGCGCACGGCATCGAGCCGCTCGTGACTATCACGCACTTCGACTGCCCGATTCATCTCATCAAGGAGTACGGCGGCTGGCGCAACCGCAAGCTCATCGACTTCTACAAGAATCTCGCGACCACGATCTTTACCCGCTACAAGGGCCTGGTGAAGTACTGGCTCACCTTTAACGAGATCAATATGATCTTGCACCTGCCGTTTATGGGTGCCGGCCTGGTCTTTGAGGAGGGCGAGAACAAGGAGGCCGTCGAGTACCTGGCCGCCCACAACGAGCTCGTCGCCAGCGCTTGGGCAACCAAGATTGCTCACGAGATCGACCCCGAGATCAAGATCGGCTGCATGCTCGCCGCAGGTAGCTACTACCCCTACAGCTGCCGTCCGGGCGATGTACGCCAGGCGCAGCTCGATAACCAGGACAACTACTTCTTCGTCGACGTCCAGAGCCGCGGCTACTATCCGGCCTATGCCGTCAAGAAGCTCGAGCGTCTAGGCATCGATGTGGGCATGACCGACGAGGACCGCGAGATCCTGGCCGCTAACACCGTCGACTTCATCAGCTTTAGCTATTACAGCACCCGTTGCTCCGCCAGTGCCGATAACCCCGATGTCGAGCGCACCCAGGGCAACGCCTTTGCCGGTGCCAAGAATCCCTACCTGCAGGAGAGCCAGTGGGGCTGGGCCATCGATCCGCTGGGCTTCCGCATCACCCTTAACGACCTGTACGACCGTTATCAGAAGCCGCTGTTTGTGGTCGAGAACGGTCTGGGCGCCAAGGATGTTGTCGAGGAGGATGGCTCCATCAACGATGACTACCGTATCGACTATCTGCGCCAGCACATCGCCGCGATGCGCGACGCGGTGACCGAGGACGGCGTTGACCTGCTGGGCTACACCACCTGGGGCCCGATCGACCTGGTGTCTGCCGGCACGGGCGAGATGTCCAAGCGCTACGGCTTTATCTACGTCGATCGCGACGATGCAGGCAACGGCACCCTCAAGCGCTCCAAGAAGAAGAGCTTCGACTGGTACAAGAAGGTTATTGCTTCTAATGGTGAGGACCTTTCCTAAGGAAGCTGAGACACTCAACTTCATAGCCTCCTAACCAAGGCGCCCGGCGAGCAGTTGATGTTCGCCGGGCGCCTTGCCGTCTGCGGATTTTGGGACATGCGGCCCGCTTTTTCGATCCATCTGTCGGTACGCTAAAGGGACTATGAGTACCCGCGAGCGACATATCGGCCACGCGGCCGCCCGGACCGCGCCGGTTGCGGATCCCAGGGGTGGCAGGCTCTTCGCCATGCCGCGATTCCTTGTTGGCATAACACATCAGGTGTACCGTCATCGCGTCTTTGCTATCGCCGGCGCCATCACCGCGCTGTTCCTCATGCTTTTGGCGGTCTTGCCGGCGCTGTTCGCCTTCGACCCCAAACTTTCTAACGCCGTGCCCGCCTATAGCAAGGTGTCCGAAGAGGTCGTGGATGCGCTCGCCCATTCGAGCTCTCTCCCGCTGCTTGTCGCCGCAATTGTATTTTCGATCTGGGGCGTATCGGTCTATCTGCGCTGTTTGGACTATGTGTTGCGTCGCCGCCTTGTGGCCATCGCCACCATCTGCGCCCTGTGGATGATCGAAGTCATTCTCAAGTACAAGTCGTTCACGCCGTTCTATGCCACCGTGCTGTGGTACCTGTACTACGTGCCCATGACGCTCATTCCGCTGCTCTACCAGCTCTGCGGCCTGCGCCTTGCGGGCCTGGAGCAACACCGCCTGGGTCGCCGCTACTGCGCTGCGCTGTGGATTGCGGCCATCCTGCTTATCGGATTTGTGCTCACCAACGATTTTCATCAGCAGGTCTTCCGCTTTGACCGTACAAGCGACACCTGGAGTAACGATTACACGTACGGCTGGAGTTATTTTGTCGTTCTCGTGTGGACGGTCTTCGACTTCGTGGCCTTTTTTATCCTGGTTGGTCGGTCCTCGTCCTTTCGCATCCAGCGTTTCTCGGGCACGGCGGCGCTCGTACTGCTGGGTGGCGCATTCTTTGCCGTCTCGTATGCGTTGCGCGTGCCCTGGGCATGGAGGCTCAACTTTTCGCTCGTCTATTGCGTCCTGTGCGTGGTGGTGATGGAAATCTGTCTCGATTGCGGTGTCATTCCGTCGTATCACGACATCGCCGGCATCTTCGACACCTTGCCGCTCGACCTCAAAGTCCTAACGCGCGACCTGCAGGAGGTCTATGCCACGCCAGTGTCAAAGCCAATGCCGGTAGGCGTGCGCGAGGAGTTGCGGATCCAGGAGCACGGCCGCGCCCATGCCTTTGCCGTGGCGTCCGATCCCAATGTGATGTACCGTGCCTTTCCGCTGCTGGGTGGATCGGCGCTGCTTGCCCAAGACGTGTCGGAGCTCAACGAGCTTAACCGTGAACTGGCACATCGTCGAATGGAGTTGCAGCGTCAAAACGAGCTGCTCGCCGCCGACTACGACCTTAAGACGCATTTGGCAGATCAAGAGGCCGAGACCTTGCTGGTCCAAGACGTGGACCAGGCGCTTGCCCGCGCGCTCGAAGAGATGTACGACCTGCTGGGCTCGCTGCCACCGTTGACCGACGAAGCGTCTTCGCACGAGCGCTACCGCATGCTGCAGCGCGCCAAGATGCTCGTCGCCTATTGCAAGCGCAAGGGGTCGCTCACGTTGGCACAGCACGGGGAGAGCGGTTTTGATCGCGACCGCATTCAGCTCATCGCCAACGAGCTCGCAAGTGACCTGCGCACGATCGATGTCGATTGCGCCTCGATTATCGCCATACGGCGCCCGTTGCACGCCAGTACGGTAAGCGCCCTGTACGACTGCGTGTATGACTTTGCGTTTTTTGCCTACACCACCGACCATCCGGCGCTTATGTATCACTTGGGCGACCATGACCGATGCAGTGTCGAGCTGCGCGCCACGCTTTTTTCCAACGATGATGAAGATCTTTCGCAGACGCTCGCTGCGCAAGAGCTCGAAAGCGCTCTGCAAGGGCGCAACGTGGCATACCGCCTTGAGGGCGAGCCCGGCCAGCTGCACATGATTGTCTTGATGCCGAGGGCGGGTGAGTGACGATGCAGATTTCGCTCATTCTTCCCCAAATCGTTGCGCTCGATGTTGTCTTTGCCCTGGCTGCGTGCCTGCAGACGATCCACGTCCCGCTCATCGCATCGCGCCGCTCGCCCTATAACCGTAAGGTGATTTGCGCCTACGAGGCGAGCCTTGTGCTTCACCTGGTGGTTTCGGCGCTCATCTTATTCGCGTCGTCTGGCTCGTATCTGGTGGCGCCGCTTGACGTTTGCGCCAGGGCAATGGGCGGAGCGTTGTGGCTCAATGCCGCAATCTTTGCCTATGGCGTGGTACTTATGGTGCACTATCGTCGCCTCGTCATGCTGGCCGAACTGTTGCTTGTTGTCGCCGTTACACCACCGGTGGTTTTTGCCATGGGCTCGGCGTGGACCGTTGTCCTTATCACGGAGGGGGCGTTCTTCCTGTTCCGCTCCATCGCGGCGCTCTTGATGGACGTCCGTAACCGCCAGGAGGATATCACCATGTTCTCGACGATCGAGACCATCAACGTGATTCCCGTGGGCATCCTGTATCTAGACCCGAGGGGCCGTCCGCTGCTCATGAACCGCTGCATGCGCAAAAACCTCGTAGAGCTCCATATGCCCACCGACCTGGGCGACATGAGCAGCACGTGGAACGACCTGCGCAAACTTAGCATGCAAATGCCCGAAAGCAGCACTAATCGCGCCCATATCGACCTTGATCGCTTTGGTAGGGATCGCGCCGTGGTCGAGATCTCTCCTTCCGAGATTCGTCTGTTCGTGCGTGACTCCGTTACGGTCTCGGGCCGTCCGTTCGAGCGCGTCGTCGGCCTGGACGTGACGGAATACGCACACGCCTACGACCGCCTGGCGCAAGCCAACCACCTGCTTGAGCTTGCGGGCCAAGAGCTCCAGGCCCAGATCGAAGAAGTTAAAAAGGTTGCCGACAATGCGGCCTACCTACGTATGCGTGCCCGCGTGCACGACGTGATCGGGCAGCGCCTGTCCATTCTTCATCGCTATTTGGAGGAGGGACGTCTGGACGATGAGTCGCTCGAGCAGATTGACCCGTTGCTGCGCTCAATCGCCGCCGATTTGCGCCGCGGCGGTGCTAGCGAGCCTGCAGAGCAGCTGGGTGATATCGTCCATGCTTTTGGCCTGGTGAGTGTGCAGATCGATGTTGAGGGTGCGCTGCCTGAGGACGCGCGTGTTGCCGCCGCATTTTTGCAGATTATTCGCGAGGCCTCGACCAATGCCACCAAGCATGCGCAGGCGCATCGGGTCCATGTGCGCCTGTGGCGGGAGGGGGCGGATGCTGACGGCATCGCGCGCATGACGATTTCTAACGACGGGTCCCCGGCCCCCGTATCGTATCGCGAGGGAACGGGTATCCCAGGTATGAGGCATGTCGCACAAGATCTGGGTGGCAGCCTAAAGGTCCACGCCGCCCCGCCCTTTACGCTTGCGGTGTCCATTCCGCTTAACGCCAACGACACGTCCCAAAGGAGAAGCTCATGATCCGCGTCCTTATAGTCGAAGACCAGGCCATTCTGCGCGAGAGCCTGGCACGCTCCGTTGGTGACCAGCCCGATATGACCGTTGTTTCAGCCATCGCCGATGCCTCCGAGGCCTTGGGTGCCGCGCTCAAGGAGCGCCCGGACATGATACTGATGGACGTGTGCACCGAACACGATTCAAACGGCATCGTGGCGGCGGCGCGCATCAAGGAACGGCTGCCCGAGTGTCGCATCATTATCATGACCGGCATGCCCGAGATCACCTTTGTCGATCAGGCCCGCGAGGCGGGCGTCGATAGCTTTGTGTACAAGAACGTCGGTATCGACGAGCTGTTCGCCGTGATGCGCTCCACGCTGGCGGGCTATTGCACGTTTCCCAAGCCGCCCGAGAGCATTTTTTCGGGCACGGCGGCACTCGACGATGTCGAGCTGTCGATTTTGCGCCTCGCCTGCGAGGGCAAGAGCCGTCGCGAGATTGCGGCCGAGCTGTTTATGAGTGAGGGCACCATCAAGCGCCGCATTTCGGAGATCCTGAGCAAGACCGGCTACGACAACATCATGCGTCTTGCCGTGCATGCGGTGACCGAAGGCAGTATCGTTCCCAACATGGAGCGCTAACGCTCGTTGCGTATCGGCATAAAGCGGCGGGGCCGCAGGAGTATCTCCTGCGGCCCCGCCTGACATGTGCGCGGATGTGTCCGCCAATCCGCGGCTGATGTTACGTGCCGCTACGCGATGGTTGCGCTGTAGGAGGCGACGTCCTCGTAGGAATCGGTCAGGTAGGCGTCGATGCCGATGGTCGTGTTGACGAGGTCGTCAAGGCTATCGAGCGTGCCCTTCGAGAAGGTGAATTCCTCGGTGGCGTTGGTGCCGGGCATCAGGTGAGCCGAGAACCAGGGTTCCTTCATGGTGCCGTTGACGTTGGTCTTGCCGGAAGGAGCGTAGAAGGTCAGGTCCTTGTCGCTCTTGTTGGTGATGTTGACGACAAAGCCGATGTCGCCCCAGTCGTCCTTGAACTTCTCGGTGATGGTGATGGTGCACAGATCGTCATCGGCGACGGTGACGGCGGGGGAGATTTCGACACTCTGGACATCGTCGTCTTCGACGGCCTCATCGATCTCCTCTTCCTTCTCGGCCGCCTCGCGATCCTTCTTCACCGTACCGGACAGGTCCTTGTCGGACTTGGTAAAGACAAGATTGCCGTCATCTTCTTCGAGGATGAGTTTGCCGTCCTTGAGCTTCATGTCATGCGACTCGTCTTCGGCGGTGATGGTTACAGTGGTGGCGTCCTTTGCCTCCCATTTAAGGTCCATGACTTCAAGGAACAGGTCGAGGGCGCCTGTGCCGTCCTCATCGAGAATCAGGACGCAGTGGACACCCCAATCCTCGAGCATCTTCATGTACTCATCGGTCAGCTCTTCGCCCTCCAGGGTTCCACCCGAGAGTTCCCAGCTGCCGACGAAGTTGGCCTTGGGGTCTTTGCCGCCGCCGCTGCAGCCCGTCAGGGCAAAGGCGAGCGCCAGGACGCATGTCAGAAATGCGAGTACGGACCTTTTGAACGTTGTCTTCATGGTGTCCTCCTTTATCGAACGAAACCCATAGAAGCAAATGCGGGGGTGGCGGACCCCCGCCAATTACCAGATAGAGGGGTTAGGGCCTGGGCGTTCCGCAGTTGCTGCAGAACTTGCCGCCGTTTTCGCTACCGCAGTTGGGGCAGAACCACTTGGCCGGTGCCGGGGCGGGTGCGGGGCTGCCGCATTCCGAGCAGAACTTGCCAGTGTTGGTGGCGCCGCAGCTGCAGGTCCATGCGCCGGCCGCAGGCGCGGCGGCGGGAGTCGGGGCGGGCGCCGGAGCCGGCTGCGGGGCGGCCTGCTGCTGTGCCTGGCCGGCGGCGAACAGCTGGCTGGCATTCATGCCGCCCATGCCGCCTGCCATGCCCATGCCCATAAAGCCGGCCATCGCACCGTTGGGGTTGGCGGCTGCCGCGCGCATCGCGTCGCTCTGGGCGCTGGCGATGTTGGCGGCTGCCATGGTGGGATCGCGCATGACTGCGGCCTTCTGCAGGTCCTTGATCATCTGCTCGTCTTCTTGCGAAGCGGCGATGGAGTTGACGCCAAAGCTCACGATCTCGACACCGCGCAGATCGCGCCAGTCGGCCGAGAGGACCTCGTTGAGCGCGCGGGCGAGCTCGGTGGTGTGACCGGGAATGGCGCTGTAACGAATGCCCATCTCCGAGATCTTGGCAAAGGCGGGCTGCAGAGCGGTGAGCAGCTCGGACTTAAGCTGGCTGTCGATCTTATCGCGCGTGTAGCTATCGGTCACGTTGCCGCACACGTTGGTGTAGAACAGCAGCGGGTTGGTGATACGGTACGAATACTCGCCGTTGCAGCGCACGGAGATGTCGACGTCCAGGCCAATGTTGTTGTCGACCACGCGGAAGGGCACGGGCGAGGCGGTGCCGTACTTGTTGCCGATGATCTCCTTGGTGTTGATGAAGTAGACGCGCTGGTCCTTGCCTGCATCGCCGCCAAAGGTAAAACGGCTGCCGATATTGGCGAACGTTTCCTTGATGGAGTCGCCCAGGTTGCCGCTGAAGACGCTCGGCTCGCTGCCGGTGTCAAAGACAAACTCGCCAGGCTCCAGCGCAACCTCGATGATCTTGCCGTTTTGCACCACGAGCATGCCCTGGCCGTCGTTGACGGCGATGACGGAGCCGTTGGAGATAACGTTGTCCTCGCCGCGCGTATTGGAGCTGCGGCCGCCGGTGCGCTTGCTGCCCTTGCAGGCCAAGACGTCAGCGGGCATCGATTCGCAATAGATAAATTCTTTCCACTGGTCGGCCATGACGCCGCCGGCAGCACCCAATCCAGCTTTCAAGAGTCCCATGGTGATCTTCCTTTCTCGTCAAAGGCCAGGTGGTATTGGTCAGAATGGCTAATCGTCCTTGTTGTCCTTCATGACAGCGGTGGTTTCGGTGTGGCTGAAGGTGTCGTGCTTCTCGGTCAGGTCGAGCTCGCCGCAGTAGCAATCGGCGTGGGTGGCCTCGTTGGCCGTCTTGAGCTGGCCTACCAGCAGCACGTCTGCGATGATCACGATGATCAGCGGCGCGACGATGTTGATGAGGGTGCCCTCGACATCAAAGGTGAGGTAATCCGGATCGAAGGCGTTCTCTCCCATAAAGAGAATCTGGGAGAGGACAAATCCGATCGCAAAGAACAGCACCGAGGCGATAGCGAGCTTGGGCTTGGAGCAGGGAAGCTCGCCGACCAAGCGGCCGGTCTGGCCGTTCATGGCAAACAGGTAGCTCTTGCCGTTCCACGAGGTGGAGAGCATCCAGACGGGGAACAGGGCGTAGTCGCTGTCTTCCCAGGTGTAGTCGAGCTGCTTGCTTTCGACCGTGGCATCGTCGTATTCGTCGACGACGGTCTCGCGCAGGGCCGAGATCGTGCTTTCTTCCATGCGGCGCTCGGCGCGTGCCTTGCAGGTCTCGCAGTCTTCGTCGTAACGGTTAGCGATGTAGCCGGGCATATATGCGACCGAGAACGGACGCAGCGCGTCGTAGTCAAACGGCTCGATGGCGTCCATGTGGCCGTCGGGCATCTTGGACGATCCGTCGACGGGCACGCGCTTAAACGAGATATTGCCCTTGCGATAGGCATCGTAGTGGTCGGTGGTCGTGACGGTGCGGTCGGATTCCTCGGTCACGGTCTCGTTGGTTGCGTCGAAGCACACTTCGCCGTCCACGCGGGCACCGTAGAGCCAAAACGGCACGTAGACGCCTTGGACTTCGTCGATGTGGTTGCCGGTGACAAAGCTCTTGGGCAGCAGGATCTTGCCCTTGTAGTGCTCTTTGAGCGCGGCCATGACATCGTCGCGCCCGAGCTTAAACGGAATCACCAGGTCGGGTGAGAAGTCGCCCGAGAGCTGGCCGGGCGCCACGGCGGAGTTGCCGCAGTACGGGCAGGTGGTGACGGCGACGGTGCCGTCCGAGATCAGTTCGGCGCCGCACGACGAGCAGATGTAGCCGGCGTTTTGAGCCAGCTCCTGCACGGCATCGTCGACAGCAGGCTTGGGTGCTGCCGCCGCCGCATCGGCTTTGGCGTCTGCCTTGTCCTGGCGCTCGCGATAGAGGGCCTCGACTTCTTCGACTTCAAAACGCGAATCGCAGTAGTCGCAGACGAGCTTTTGTTCGGCACTGGCAAAGTGAAGGGGGCCGCCACACGCGGGGCACTGATAGTTGACACTCTCGAAGGCCATGATCGGTCCTTTCCGTGCCGGAGCTAAGCGCCGATGGCGCCACCGCAGTATTCGCAGCGCCCACTAGCATCGGGAATGGTGGTTGCACCGCAGAATGGACAGGTGACCGCGGTCTTGGGGGCCTTAGCGGCCACGACGCTGTCACGCGTCTCCTGGCGCAGCTGCATCAACGCATCGCGGACTTCGGTTGCCTGGCGCTTGGCCTCGCGGTACTCGATGGACCCGCGCTGATCGATGGTGGAGTCGTTCACGCGCAGGTTGATCTCGGTAAAGTACGGCGTGTTGACGTGGATAGTCAGGTTAAAGTCGTAATCCAGGTCGTAACGCGGTGGGTTGTAGCTCTCGCGCTCGCCGTCCTTGGTCTCGCGATAGATCTCGGTGCGATGCTCGTCGATATCCATATTGCAGCCGAGTACCTGTGAGAACTCGATGATGTCGGGGTTGGCATCGCGCCAGCGGCTCTGCGAGGTAATGATCAGCAGGCCCGCGTCTTCGTCGAGCATGATGTTGGTGCGCCCGGCAGAGAGCGTGCGCGTGGGGTTGAACGAGGCCAGGCGCTCGGCATTGGCCTCGCGGTAGGCGAGTTGCTCGCGGATATCGTCCGCGGTGCTGGAGCGCCAACCACTAAAGAAGGGGGAGAGCTTGCCGGCGCACTCTTTGCACAGGTAGCCTTCGTTGATCTTGGTCTTTCCCAAAAGTCCCAGCTCGGTACCGCAAATCGCGCACTCTTTCTTCTCGAACATCTTGTCAAAGAAGCCCATGGCTGCCTCCCATCAACTGGTAGCGTGTGTCACTTTTGATGATGGGGGAGTGTGCGATCTTTCACGATACCCAGACGGCTCAACGAGTCTCCACAACTGGGACACATGGCCCATTTTTGACCAGTCGTTGGGGACGTTCTTAAACGACTAGCGCCGGGGGCCACTCATTGGGGCGTACTTAAATGAGCGGCAGTTGGGGACACTCCTTGCCGAACGTGGGCACCGCATGTTATTGGATGTTTGATCAACGCTTTCTTAAAAATGTTCAATAGAGGTAAATTCTGATTGAGATTATGCTGGAATATATCAAATTACAATTGGAATTTTGCAGTTATCCCAGTTAAAATGGGCAAAAGGAGGCAAGCATGCTCAAGCGTAAAATTATCGAGAAGATTGAAAACTGGAAACAGACTAAAACCGGGCAGGGACTGCTTATTACCGGTGCTCGACAGGTTGGCAAAACAAGCGCTGTCGAGCAGTTTGCCCGTGACAACTACAGAAGCTTCCTGAAAATCGACTTCGTGGAGAGACCTGACGCGGTCGAGCTCATAGGGGAGGCAAAGAGCCTCGATGACCTCATTGTGAGAATCACCGCACTGTCTTCATCGCCTATTGCTTCGGATGCGAAGACGCTTCTGTTTTTTGATGAGGTGCAGCGTTGCGGAGACGCCATCACCTGGATGCGTTACCTTGCACAAGACAATCGCTTCGATGTTATCTACTCTGGTTCCATGCTCGGGGTCGAGGCGTATCATTATCGGTCGTTGCCAGTGGGTACTATCGATATCCTTGAGATGTTTCCCATGGATTTCGAAGAATTCTCCTGGGCCCTGGGAGTCGATAAATCATTGTGGGATATCGTTCGAGCCTGTTACCGCAAACGGGAACAGGTGCCCCCATTTATTCACAAACGGCTGGTCGAGACGTATTACCGGTATGTTCTTGTGGGCGGCATGCCTGAGGCTGTTCAGCTGTTCGTCTCGACTCATGATACGCAGGCGATGCGCGCTCGCCAGCAGGGCATCCTCGAGGCATATCGTGCGGATATCGTACGGTACGCCGAAACCCCTGCGCATGCTCAGCGGATCAGGACGATCTACGATGCCATGCCCGCGCAGCTTAATAAAGACAACAAGCGCTTTCTCGTTACCGGGATAGACAAGCGGAAGCGTTTTTTGGATCTGCAGCCCGATTTTGACTGGCTTGTTAATGCGGGCGTTGCGATTCCGGTTAAGAGGGCGAGCGAGCCGATGTTTCCCTTGGGTCTTTCGCGGGAAGACAGCTTTTTCAAGTTTTATCTGAGCGATGTTGGTCTACTGTTTTCTACTTTTTCTCCCGCCGATGTTGAGGCCATTGTTGCGCAGCGGGATTCGGTCAACTTCGGGCAGGCTTTTGAGAATGCAGTAGCCCAGGAGCTGCGCGCATGCGGCTATTCTTCGTTGTTCTACTTTAACGCGGCGAAGGTTGGAGAAGTCGATTTTTTAATCGAGGATAAGCGGAGTCCCATCGTGTTGCCTGTCGAGGTCAAATCGGGTAGATACAGCACGAAGCACGCTGCCCTTGACCGCCTGATGAGCGTTGAAAACTATGGATTGACTCAGGCGGTCGTGCTTCACCGGGATAACGTGGTGGATGAAAAGACGATATTGTATCTGCCCTTATATATGGCGGCCCTGTTAAAAGAAATGCCACAGATGAAGGGCTGAGAGTTTAAGACACGCGATGCGGCTGTGGAAAATTCGGCATTGTGAGATGGAATACTGACCTCGCGAGAATCCATTCTCCTCCAAGGGTGGGCTTGCTAAGACAGCCAAGGCCACTGCAAAACCGCCAGGTACTTTTGCGGTGGCCTTTCTGGTTGGCGCCGCTTGCCGGCCACCGCAAATGTGCTTGGTGTGATCGTGGTGGTTACGCCACGGTCACGGCAACCTGGGCGTAGCGGGTGCAGGGGCGCTCGGCGCGCGTCTGCACGGTAAGGGTGAGCACGAAGCGGTCGCCGGGCCGCGCGTCGGTGGGCACGACAAAAGCGGTGCTCACCGTGCATTCCTGCCACAGCGAAAGATCCTGCGCGCCTGCATAGCTCGACGGGTCCACGGCGACATCCCAATGTGCATCAAAGTCCTTGTCGTCGGGGTCGACGATGGCCGCCGCAAGGACGACACGCTCACCGGCTGCGGCGCTGCGGTCGGTCGTGACCTCGGCAACATGTGCCGGATGCGAACACGCTGCCGGATCATGGGCGCACCATTGCGCACGGGCGGCAAAGTCTTCCTGATAGGCGCGCAGGTAGGGATTGGGGTTGCCGTCTATGGGCGTGCCGATGGCGGCAAAACCGGCGGGCGCGTCCGAATCGGGATGCCCATCAAGAAACATACGGCCGAGCAGTGTATCGAAGTTGCGGTCATCGATGCCGCGCAGGCCAAACGGCAGTAGTGGAATGTAGGTCATGCTGTCGCCTTCGGCCATAAAGTCGCCGCGCTCAAACTGCATCGCGGGCATGCCCTCTAGGCCCCAATCCAGATGGGCATGCTTGCCAAACTGGAATCGCTCGGGTTCGTTTTCGTAAGCCCTGCCATCGCCATAGAGCATGTAGCGGGCCATAAGGGGGCCGTTTTCCTGCGTGAGGTTTTGCTCGGGCCAAGGAGCCTTAAACAGTGGCAGCGAATCGGGCTGCGCCATCTTGGCGTCGACATAGCCGCCATACATATAGGGCACACGCCAAAAGATGAGCTCGGGAAAGAGCTCGCGTCCATGGTCGAGCCATGAGTTGTCCTGCCCTACGCCATCGGCAACGCCCATCACGCGCACCTTCCGATAGACCCGCTGCTGCACGGCGGGCCATTCGGGCGTTGCGCGATAACGCTCGGCAATACTCATCAGGGCGCGAACGATGGTGTTCATGCCACCCCAACTGAGCAGCCATAACGTACGCGGATCATCATCCAAAATCGCCTGCGCAATTACGCGGGACCCCTCAGTTTCCTCAGTTACATCACCCTCAAAGGCAACATTTCCCACAAAGGTGCGCTCGATCATCTGGGCAGGCGTGGGAAACGGCGGTTCACCGGCAGCGGCCGCATTTGCCTGCAACTGCGGCCAAGCCTGAGCATATTCATTACTCCAGAGGCTCTCAATCCAATGCTCGGGAAACGGACGATACTCACGAAGCTCCCCAGCCAGCGGATCGGGCTCATGAGGCACAACAGCCCACTCGTAAGAGCGACGCCCCTTAGTCCGCCAATGCGAATTCACCTCGCCCAGCGTATGAACCCCATCCCCAAGAAAGTGATACTGCGAAGCCGTATACACCACAGCCTGAACATCAAGCAAGTTGAGATACAGAGCCAAATGAACGAGCGAGTTCATATCATCGACTTCCATATCAGTGGTAACAATCACCCGAGTCAACTCTTGGGACATAGGAAAAGCTCCAATCAAAATCAATTCGGCCAGTTACGCGCAAGGCAAGACGGGACCCACGCCCCCATCGCCACCGACCCGGCGTGCTGCCGGTAGCGCCCGGCCAGCGTTTCGAACAACGTTAACTTAGGGGGCCCTGACCTTTAGTTTTGTAAACATTCCGCAGCGCGGGCCCCGCTTATCCGATGCTCCGAAGGAGCAGGATAAGCGGGGCTCAGGCGCGAGGACGTTTACAAAACTAAAGGTCAGGGCCCCCGATGGGATGGTTACCTCGAAACTCTGGCCGACCACTCCCAGCAGCCCACCGGCTCGCCGTCGATGAGTACGTTGCCCCCGTCGAAGTCTTGATAACACAGGTCGTTGAATTGGTGGATCCACACGCCGTGGTTGAACGTCTTCTTGGGCGAGCCATCGGCCTCGCGATAGCGCCCGGTTAGGTCCTCGACATGGCTAAAGTAGGTGAGGTGCACGTTGGCTCCGGCGTCACGCAGGCGTGCTGTGAGCGGCAGCGCGGTCTGTTGCGGCGACACGAGCTCGTCGCCCTTGGAGTGCGTAAACCACAGCGGCGTCTTGGCGAGCGCGGCTACGTCCTCGTCCGTGGCGTTGTACCACGGGGCACAGCAGGGAAGGCCGGCGGCGAAGAAATCGGGGTAGTCGGCGCACAGGCGCAGGGTCATAAAGCCGCCGTTGGAAAGGCCGGCGACCACGATGCGGTCGGTGTCGATACGCTCGGCATGCTCGGCGACAAACTCGTCGATGAGCGCCTTGAGCACGGGGGAGTAGATGCTCTGGTTGGAGCGGCCGAGCTGCTCGACGCCGTTGTCCATCCAAAACGTGGGAGACTGCGGCACGAGCACCCAGGCAAAGCCGCCAAAGTAGCGCTGGATTTGCGCCTGGCTAATGGCTGTCACGCGGTTGCCGACATAGGCGCGCGTGGCGCCTTCGCCCTGCGTGGCACCCTTGCCTTCGCCGGCGCCGTGCAGGTACACCACGAGCGGGGCCTTTTGGGGCACGACCGTGGCTTCGGGCGCAAAGGGATTGAAGCAGGCCGAGTCCTCTGCCTTAAAGCTGGGCTCAAAGAAGCCGTACTCGAGTGCGATGCCATTGACGGCGGTCTTTTGTACGGCATTGCTCCAGCCCTTGAGCGCGGGGCAGATGTCGCCGCGACAGGCATCGAAGACCAGGCCGCAGGTGGGGTCGTCGCCGTCGTTGCCGGGAAGGGCCACGAGCTGTGTGACGTGCAGCTGGTCATCGAGCATGCGCGAGCCCATGACGCCGCCTTCGATCTTTTTGGTCAGGCGCTGCTCGGCGACCTCGAGTGCCACATGGGTGCCCACGGCGAGCTTGCGGCCGTTCTCGTCACACGGATACGCGGCGAGAATGTCGATGTAACCCACGGAGGGCGTGGCATGGTCGGCGCCGTGCTCCTTGCGCATCAGGACCTCGCCCGTGCGCTCGTGACGCTCTACATATATATGGAAAGTGTTCGAATCGAGATCGTTGGCGCGCACGGTGCAGGGTAGGTCGAGAACGACCTTGCTGATCCAGGGGCCAAAGTCGCCCAAGGTGGTGACGGTTGCGTAGGTGCACGATTTGAGTTCCATGAGCTGCCTCCCTTGTGCCGCGCGTGCTAAACAATCGCGGCAATACAATCTAAACATGTTTAGTGTAAAGCAGAATTAGAGAATAAGCAGATGAACTCGGTAAACGGTTGCATCAAACGCTCAATGAACTATTAAACACTCGTTTACTACTATCTAGCAGGGCTTTTGTTGATGAATCAACAAGGCATTTGGGTGCAAGATTATATAAAATCCCACGTAGACGGCCATTTATAAATAAACGACACTATATGTAATGCCTTGGCATTCAATTACGTTCACCCCCGATTTCCTACCGTTCACCGGACTGCAAACGGCAAAACTGCCACAAATTCAACGCTGCGTGTAAATTAAGCGCTGTAAACGTTCAGTAAACAGATTGTTTACGACAGCGTATCCAAGGGTTCGGTAACCGTAAGGGGTTATAGTCACCGGGCCAAAGACGTGCCTACGTCCAAACGGGTAGACACACGATGATATGGGGAGGGGTCCCATGGCAGTAGATAACAAACAGATTGCCACCGATGTCCTCGAGCTCGTGGGCGGTGCGGAGAATGTTACCGTCGCCACCAACTGCATGACGCGCCTGCGCCTGATGCTCAAGGATAACAGCAAGGCCGACGTGGAGAAGATCAAGAAGGTCAAGGGTGTACTGGGTTGCCAGTTCGCCGGCAGCCAGCTCCAGGTCATCATCGGCCAGAACGTGCCCAAGGTGCTCGCCGAGTTCGTCGCCATGTCCGGCGTCAAGCAGGGTGCCGCGGTCGACGAGAACCTCGACGCCCCTAAGGAGAAGTTCGAGCTCAAGAACCTGCCCAATATCATCCTCGACTATCTGTCGGGCTCCATGACCCAGCTGATTCCGCTGCTCATGGCCGGCGGTCTGTTCCGCACCATCGCTGCGGTCCTCGGTCCCACCATGCTCGGCGTTCTCTCCGATACCGATCCGACCTACACGTTCCTCTACACCACCCTGTACGAGGCCACGTTTACCTTTATCCCCATCTACCTGGGCTATGCCGCTGCTAAGAAGCTCGGCGCCTCTCCGGTTCTGGGCATGCTCCTCGGCGGCGCTCTCATGGCCCCGTCCGTCGTGAGTGTCGCGACTCAGGAGGGTGGCGGAATCATCTCCGTCTACGGCATCCAGATCGCCGCTGCCAACTACCAGCAGTCCGTCCTGCCGATCATCCTCTCGGTGCCCGTCCTGTACTTTGTCGAGAAGTTCTTTAAGAAGGTCATGCCCGACGTGCTGTCCACGGTCTTCACGCCGTTCTGCACCATGATTGTCACGATCCCCATCGCCTTCATCGTTCTTGCCCCGATCGGCAACGAGCTCGGCAACCTCATCGCCAACGCCCTCTTTGGCCTTGCTGACCTTGGCGGTATCGGTATCCTGATCGTCATGGCCATCCTCGGCGCCTTCTGGCAGCTCTTCGTGGTCTGCGGCATGCACATGCCCGTCATCCTGCTCGCTCAGGTCCAGATCATCGCCGCCGGCTACGATCCCTTCGTCTTCGTTTCCACCAACTGCGCCATGGCCGCTGTCTGGGGCTGCGCCTTCGGTGCCTTCCTCAAGATGAAGAACCCCGACGAGAAGGGTCTTGCCCTGGGTTACGTCATCTCCGCCATCGCCGGCGGCGTCACCGAGCCTGCGCTCTTCGGTATCCTCATGCGCTTCCGTCGCACCATGCTCGGTATGTTTATCGGCGGTGCCATCGGCGCTGTGTTCTCCGGCCTCATGGGTGTTACCTACTACCTGGCCGGCGGTGCCTCCAACTTCCTGGTCTTCACCAACTACCTGCAGGGTGGCCAGATGAACACCGTCTGGGCTATCGTCGGTATGGCGATCTCCTTTGTCATCGCCGCTGCCGTCGTCTTTGCCACTGGCTTCTCCAAAGAGGAGCTCGCCGAGATGGAGGCCTAAGGCCAAGCCATTCGGCCGCATACGACCTTACCTACACGACAGGGCCCCGTCAGGCGCAAGCCCGGCGGGGCCTTTCTTGCAAGGTAGACTGATTGGGACGGGAGATGCCCGCCCGCAAGGGCTTGCTAAACGACGGAGTCTTTTGCGCCAAGGTTAGCGCGAAAGATTCTGCCGGTTCGCAACTCCTTTATCAAACGAAAGGACATGCAGATGAGTTTGGGAAAGCTGACCGTTAACGGCCGCCAGGACGGCTTTTTGTGCGAGGGCAAGCCGTTCTTTTGGTTTGCCGATACGTGCTGGAGTGCGTTTACGAGCATTACCGAGACCGATTGGGACTACTATCTGACCCGTCGCGCCGAGCAGGGCATGAACGTGCTGCAGATCAACACGCTGCCGCAGTGGGATCGCTGCTGCCCCGATCTGGGCATTTGGCCCTACGCCAGCGAGGATGGCGTGCACTTTGATTGGTCCCGTCCCAACCAAGCGTACTGGGACCGCGCTGCTGCCATGTGCCGCGCTGCCGTCGAGCACGGCATTCGTCCGGCACTCGTGCTTATGTGGTGCAATTACGTGCCCGGTACCTGGGGCGCCAAGATTGCCGAGCATTGCGGTGCCGAGACTATGCCGCGCGAGGAGGTCCGCGCCCACGTTGCCCGCGTCGTCGAGAACCTGGGCGAGTTCGACCCCGTCTACGTGGTGACGGGCGATACCGACTTTACCAGCGACGAGGCGATCGCCTATTACGAGGATGCCCTCGACGAGGTCGTCAAACGTGCACCCGAGGCGTTGCGCACCATGCATATCAACCGCGGCAACCGCACCATTCCGTCACAGTATCTGGACCGTCTGGACTTTTACATGTTCCAGCCCGGCCACAACTACGAGGGCCAGCCCGAGGCCTGGCGCCTGCCGCAGGACTTTACCGCCAGCTATCCCAAAAAGCCGATGGTCAACTCCGAGCCCTGTTACGAGCAGATGGGTGCGTCGCGCAACGTGTACTGGCGCTTCACCGCGCAGGACTGCCGCGCGAGCGTGTGGTCGTCGATCCTTGCCGGTGCGAGCGCTGGTGTGACCTATGGCGTGCACGGTGTTTGGAACTGGCAGACAAGCAAGAGCCAGGGCTCGGTGCTGGGCGAGGGCTTCGATATGCCGTTCCGCTGGCAGGAGTGTCTGCAGTTTGCGGGCGTTTGGGATTTTGGCGCGATCGAGCATGTGCTTGCCGGGCTGGGCGCTACGGCTGGCGATGACGCGCTTGCCGTGATTCCGGCGCAGGAGCTTCTCGATGACGCGCGCGAGGCCATTCGTGTGGCGCGCGTTGGCGATCGTGTCGTCACGTACCTGCCGCGTACCACTGCGCTCAAGTTTAAGCTCGACGGCGCGCGCGACTGGACGGCGACGGTCCTCGACATGGAGGACAAGCGCATCGCCAAGCTGCCCGTTCGCGACAACGGTGACGGCACCGTACGCGTGGCTCAGCATCCCTTTGAGCACGACGCCCTGCTCGTGGTCTCGCCGGCGCGTTAAGGAAAACGGAATAACGCAAGAGAAAAGGCCCGGGTGGTAGCCCGGGCCTTTTTGTATCGACACAGCCGTTGCGGTAGGTAATGGCGATTGCATACCGCCGCTCTTAACGGTAGCCCTCCCAGAGGGGAAGGGGAAAGAGGATGTCCTCGAACTTAGACCACTCGGCGGGATAGTCGATCTCGTCGGGTCGCGCCACCCAACGGCCTTCCAATCCGTATATCGCCGCTAGCGCGCACGAGATGGCTTCGGTGGCGTCGATTCCCTCGGGAACGCTCCAGTTAACATCGGGCTCGGGCTCGATAACTCCGCGCGAGCGGTCGTTGAAATACTCGTGCAGGGGGCTCTCCGTGCTCATGGCCTCGGTATTGAGCATCTGGAAGAGCATGACGAGCTCGGGCTGACTGTTGTTCTCCGCCACGAGCAGACGGCAGTATTCGGGAATCTTGGGGCTCTGGCCCTCAAATGCCCCGCCAGGATGAAAGAGGGAGAGATAGTCGTCTAAGGCTGAGCTGCGATCGTAATAGCGACGGATCACCTCGACCAAAAGCCCGTGCTTGCTGCCCACGTAGTGCAGCACGCCCGCCTGGGTGATGCCCACCTCGTCGGCTACCGCCTGGAGCGACATGCCGTTAAAGCCGCGCGCGTTGATAAGCCGCACGGCCGCCGAAACAATCTGGTCAAGGCGTTCCTGCGCCGCAGCGCTGCGTTTCTTTGCCGCGGGTGTGGGAGTTTTCTGAGTGTCCATATAAATCGCGCTGCCTTATTTAGGGCGGCTCGAGTATTGCCGCCAAATGCCTTTTGTATACCCCCATAGCTTACCTCAGCCGTTCAGCGGCTCAAAACAACCGTTTATCGCTCTTATAGGTTACTAAGTACTTAGTAAGCGTACTATACAGGTCGTGGAGTTACTTACTAGTTAGTAAGTAACAACCCAACAGGCGCTCGCGAGCAGCCGTATCCCATTCCACGGCCGCCGCATCCAGCGGGTTTGACCCCTTGACCCTTGGTGCACGAGCGCCCTCGCGCATTCCATCACAGAGAGGATCTATCCCATGGCAAATCAAACCGCCGCGGCGATTGACGAGAACACCATCGCCCCCGATACCGGAAAGCCCATGACCAAAACCGAGACATGGCGCTTTATGATCGGCTTTATCATCTTCGGAATCATGTGGATGATGTCGGGAACAATCGGCTCCAACGTCTTGTTCCCCGAGCGTTTTAACGGCCTTAATATTGGCCAGCCCGAGGCAATTCTCGCGGCGATGAACTCGGTCGGTTCGATCTTCGCCCTGTTCTCAAATCTCGTTTTCGGCGCGCTTTCCGACCACTGCCACAGCCGCTTTGGCAAGCGCACACCGTTTATCGTTCTCGGCGGTTTTATCTGCGGCTGTGCTTTCTGGAGCACTTCGGTCGCGACCACACTTCCCATGATCGTCGCCTCCTGGTGCGTGCTGCAGATTGGCCTCAACTGCATGCTTGCCCCTGCTGTTGCCGTGCTTTCCGACCGCATCCCGCTTAACAAGCGCGGCACGCTCTCCGCATTCTATGGCGGCGGCGCAACGGCCGGCCAGTCGATTGGCACCATCATCGGTACGCAGTTCCTCTCCAACCCAGTTCCTGGCTTTATCATCGGCACGGTCTCTTGGTTGCTGACCGGCATCCTCGCCGTCATCATTTGGCCGCGCGAGAAGTCTGCCGCTCTTGACGAGGGCGAGCAGTCTGAGAAGCTCAATCTCAAATCGCTGCTGCTCATGTTTGTTCCGCCCACCAAGAACTGCCGCGACTTTTATCTGGCGCTCTTTGGCCGTCTGCTCCTCATCTTCGGTTACTTCTGCATCAACGGCTATCAGCTCTACATCCTCGAGAAGTACATCGGTCTTCCCGTGGCAGAAGCCGGCGCAGTTCTTTCGAGTATGTCCGTCGTGATCATGGTCGTGTCGCTTGTCGCCTCGCTTATCTCGGGTGCCATCTCCGACAAGATCGGCCGCCGCAAGCCTATCATCCTCGTCGCAACGATTATGATGTGTATCGGTATCGCCCTGCCCTGGCTACTTAAGTCCGTTATCGGCATGTACGGATTTGCTCTGCTCGCCGGACTTGGCTACGGTATCTACTCTTCCGTGGACCAGGCGCTCAATGTCGATGTTCTGCCCGATAAGGAGAACGCCGGCAAGGACCTGGGCATCCTCAATATCGCCAACACCATCGGTCAGATCCTTGGCCCCATCGTGACCTCGGCAATCGTTGTCGCCACCGGCTCCTATTTCATGGCGTTCCCAATCTCCATCGTGCTCATCGCCGTGGGCTATGTGTCCATCATGCTCATCAAGAGCGCCAAGTAATTTGCCACTCTCTTTCATTTCGTCGGGCTGCGTTCGTGTTGCCCGACGGACTCCGACTATTCAATCGCTTAACTTGGAGGCGTTATCATGACTATCGTCGAGCAGTACAAGGTGTTTAAGCTCGAGCTCGCGGGCACTGCGGCCGGCAATCCCTATGTCGAAGTCGAGCTGTCGGCGCGATTTGACCGCGCGGATGGCCAGGACAGCTTTGAGGTCCATGGCTTCTACAAGGGCAATGGCTGCTACGGAATCAACTTTATGCCCGAGAGTGCCGGTGTCTGGAACTACACGGTGAGCTCCAATGACCCCGAGCTCGATGGTGCCGCCGGCTCTTTTGAGGCCGTGCCCGCCACGGGCGCCAATCATGGTCGCGTGCTGCTGGCAAAAGATGTGCTCGCCCACGGAGCTCCGTTCATTACCGACGAGGATTTCAACTTTGCCTACGAGGATGGAACGCGCTACCTGCCCTTTGGCACCACATGCTATGCCTGGACCAACCAGGATGTTCAGCTGCAGGAGCAGACGCTCGAGACGCTCGCAGAGGCACCTTTTAACAAGATCCGCATGTGCGTCTTCCCCAAGTTCTACGACTATAACGTTGAGGACCCAGCGATGTATGCCTATGAAGGCGAGAAGGGCGATTTCGACCATTTTCGCTTCTATGAGCCGTTTTGGGAAAACCTCGAGCACCGCATCGAGCAGCTTGACGAGCTGGGTATCCAGGCGGATCTCATCGTTTTGCATCCGTATGACAAGCCTGAGGACTGGGGCTTCTCTCGTATGACGCGCGAGGAGGATATTTTCTACCTGACGTATGTCGCTCGTCGCTTCTCGGCATACAAGAACATTTGGTGGAGCCTCGCCAATGAGTGGGACCTTATGCCGTGGAAGCCGGCCGAGGACTGGGACCGCTATGCCCGTATCATCATGGCGAACGACCCGTATGGTCATCTGCGCAGTATCCACAATTGCCGTGAGATCTTTGACCACAGTCATCCGTGGATTACGCACGTGAGCTACCAGAGGTGCGACCTCAAGAACACAGCCGAGGACGTCACCATGCTGCGCGCGCAGTATAGCAAGCCGGTTTTGATCGACGAGGTCGGCTATGAGGGCAACATCAACTGGGGCTGGGGTAACCTGACCGCTCAGGAACTCGTACGTCGTTTTTGGGAGGGCAGTTTGCGTGGCGGTTATGTGACCCACGGTGAGACCTACGTCGACCGCGGACCCAAGCTGTGGTGGGCGCACGGCGGCAAGCTCTACGGCGATTCGCCCGATCGCATTGGCTTTTGCCGTCGCTACATGGAGGCGCTGCCGGCCGATTTTGACTGGGTGCCCGATGAGGTCGGCATCCTTGACGGTACGTTTACCTGGGATGTCACCTGTATGTCTAACGATCATGGCCACGGGACTGCCGATGTCCTTATGTACTTTGGGTTCAACCGTCCGGCGTATCGTGAGTTTGAGGGCGAGGCGGGCGCTCGTTACAAGGTGAATGTCGTGGACACATGGGACATGACGGAGGAAGAGCTTCCCGGAACCTTTGAGGGCAAGTTCCGCATCGACCTCCCTAGTAAGCAGTATATGTTGCTTCGTCTGACTAAAGTAGAGGCGTAATAATAGAGATAATCGGCTCCGGGCGCGATTTGCTGCACGACCATCATAGGGGCAGCCCCTGTGGTGGTCGCGGCGATGCGCGTTCGGGGCTATGGCACGTGAGGGGCGAATATGCAGGAGTTCTTTGGAATCGATGTGGGCGGTACGGCCGTTAAATGGGCTGTGCTGGGCGAGGATTTTTCCATCCGCGAGCGCGGGAGCCTGCCGACGGGCTTTACCACGGCTGAGGAGACCGTTTCGGCGTTGATCGGGCTCGTCGAGCCGTACCATGAGCGCGTGAGCGCCGTAGGCGTGAGCGCACCCGGCGGTATTTACGAGGGAGATGTCACGGGAACGATCCATCGCGGCGGTGCGCTCACGTTTATGGACGGCTGCCCACTGGGAAAGCTCATGCGCGAGGCGCTGGGGGTGCCGGTTGCCGTCAATAACGACGGTAAGTGCTGTGCACTCGGTGAGTATGCGGCTGGCGCTCTGCGCGGGACGCGTTTTGGCGTGGTGCTCGCTATCGGCACGGGCATCGGCGGCGGTATCGTCATCGACGGCAAGGTCCTGCGCGGAGCGCACTGCTTTGCAGGCGAGTTCAGCTTCTTGCGCAACGATGTCGCGACTGCCGCGAGCATGGAAAACTCCTTTGCGGGCTCGGGCGGTTGGCGCGCGCTCCGCGATGCCGCCGTTGCCGAGAAGGGCCTGCCTGCGGATTCTCCGGTGGACGGCCGCCGCGTCTTTGAGTGGATCGCGGATGGCGACATAGCGGCGCAGCGCGCGCTCGACCGCTACGCTCGCGCATTTGACGGACAGCTCATCAACCTGCAGGCCGTGCTCGACCCCGAGGTCTTTGTGATCGCAGGCGGCATCTCGTGCCATCCCGAGCTCGTCGATGCCCTGCGTGCGCAGATGCCGCTGGCCCTCGCGAGTTACGAAGGGACCCTTGCCGGCATTCCCGTGCCGCAGATTAAGGTGGCCGAGCTCGGCAACGACGCCAACCTTTACGGTGCTGTCCAGGAGGCCATGCGCCTGGTGTAGCGCGAGCCAAACGAGGCTGTCGAAAAAGATAAAGGCCGGCGTAAACCGCCCCCATTCCCTTAGCACAGGAAATGGGGGCGGTTTAATTTGAGGCGGCACTCATTGGGGACGTACTTAAATGAGTGGTAGTTGGAGACACTCCTTGCCGAGCTAGAGGTCGCGCGTGTCCCTTCTGGTCCATGCGGCTAAAAATCGCGGCGTGATGTGAACGGCTGGGGTCAAATTTGCAGCATTTCGAGCTCGGCTTCGATATTGAGATTGGTTCTTTATTAAAATGGAATTCCAGACAATTGAGCGGCCGGGGGTTAACCATGAGGGGTATGGGAGACACAACCGCATATCTGCGTCGGGGCATTCGGGAGATTATATGCCTGGCGCTGTTCTCCTTCACGTTTTTGGCGTGCGAGTATCTCTTTGATGTGCGCATGGCCGAGTTCGTGTCTCCGAACGAGGTCGTTATTTATGAGAGCCTTGTCCTCGGCGCGAGCGTGATTGGCTTTTTTGTGCGTCCCATTCTGTATTACCACCGTTCCCATGCCATCGACGCAACGAGTGACGTCACGGGCGTTTTGCTGGTGGCGGCATTGCTGCTGTTGATTATGGCGGTTCAGGTTGAGGTAATAATTGCCGGCGGTTTGGTGGCGTGCTGCGCGCTGGGCTACTGCGGATCGACTGCTCACGCAAACTTTGCGCGGCGCTTTGCGCGGACGCCCTGCTTGGCGCGCGCCGCCGCACTTTCTTACGCCATGGGCGTTCTGGTGCAGGTCCTCAACCACATGGTGATGCCTGCCGGCATTCCCCAGCAGGCTGTTCTGGTCGTCTGTGCGATCGCGCAGGTGGCGTTGCTCCACGGTGCCCGGCGCGCCAAGCTGCGCGACGAGTCCGATCCCAACTTTGAACTCAGTGCCGCCGGGCTTTCGGTAGATGCTCTGGAATATGGCGCCAAGTGGCATGACGATCCTAAGGCAAAGGCGGCATTCCGCCGCGCTGTTGCTCGCTTGACCGTGGCGACAGCGTATCTTTCCGGCGTATTCGCCGCTCTCAACGCGGGCCTCACAACCCTGCATGCTACCGGAGCCGTTGATTTGGGTGACTGGCCGCGCCTGCTGCTTGTCGTGAGCTCGTTGGCCGCCGGCGTCCTATTTGACCTGCGCGGCCGTTCGTATATGAATATCGGCATGACATGCGCCGTCATGTTGTCCGCGCTTTCGTTCTTTGTGCTCATCATTGACGGCAACGGTGGCAACGAGCTTGCTGCCACGATCATCTTTTATCTGGGCTCGGGCTTCTTTGTGGTGTTCTTTACCACAAAATTCGCCGCCATCTCGCTCTATGCGCGCTGGTCATATTTTTGGCCGTGCATGGGTCGCGTCGTCAACAACGTGTGCTCGATGCTCGTGACGGCGCCGGCAGTGGCGATTATTTTGAGTCAAAACGTGCTGGCTGCAGTCGGCGCGGCGCTCGTGATGTTTGTGGGTATTGCGATTACGCTGCTGGGGCAGTTGGGGCAACGGGCCGATGATGTCGTGATGCAGGACGGCCTGCCGCTTGCCACCGATGATCTTGATGGGGATCTTGCGCCCACATGCTCCGTCCCTGAGCCCGTGGAGGCAGCGGAGCTCACGTCCGATGAGCGCCTCGATGCCTTCGTCGCCACCTTTGAGCTTACAGAGCGCGAGCGCGATATTCTTGAGGCCTTGGTCGTTTCGGACCAGAGCGTTCAGGACATCGCCACAACGCTTTTCCTTTCGCGCTCCACGCTCTATCGTCACATTTCCTCGATCAACAAAAAGACCGGTACCGCCTCGCGCGTGGCCCTTATCAACTTCTTCTGGTCCTGGACACCCCAAGAGTAGCGAGCCACCACAAAGGGGACAGGCACCTTTGTGGTGGATTTGGCGGCTGCGGCTCGGCAAAGCGTGTCGGCAGTGACGCGCTGGCTGCGCTAAACTGGAAGGCACGTACGCGATTACGAGAGGAGCCCGCATGGAGGCTTACAAGCAAGAGTTCATCAAGTTTATGGTCGAGTCCGACGTCCTTAAGTTCGGCAGCTTTACGCTCAAGAGCGGCCGTCAGTCCCCGTTCTTTATGAACGCCGGCGCTTACGTGACGGGCTACCAGCTCAAGAAGCTGGGCGAGTATTACGCCCAGGCCATCCACGATAACTTTGGCGACGACTTTGATGTGCTGTTTGGACCGGCCTACAAGGGTATTCCGCTGGCCGTCGTGACCGCAATTGCCTACCACGAGCTGTACGGCAAGGAGGTCAAGTACTGCTGCGACCGCAAGGAGGCCAAGGACCACGGTGCCGACAAGGGTAACCTGCTGGGCTATGAGCCTCAGGACGGCGACCGCGTGGTCATGGTCGAGGACGTCACCACCAGCGGCAAGTCCATCGACGAGACCTATCCCAAGGTCAAGGCTGCTGCCGATGTCGAGATTAAGGGCCTGATCGTGTCCCTCAACCGCATGGAGGTCGGCAAGGGCGGCGTGACCACCGCACAGAAGGAGATCGAGGCCAAGTACGGTTTCCCCGTCGCGAGCATCGTTTCCATGGCTGAGGTCGTCGAGACCCTCTACAACCACGAGATCGACGGCAAGGTCGTCATCGATGATGAGCTCAAGGCCGCCATCGACGCCTATTACGAGCAGTACGGAGCACGTTAGTTACGGCGTTTTACCAAACGCCGTAACTGCTCGACGCTGCGCGGGCCGCATTTGGACAATCTGACGTTCAACTTTAAGGGCGCGACCAGAAGGTCAGCGCCCTTTCGTTTCACGTCACCTTGTCTCAAATGCGGCCCGCTCGCTGTCGTTGCCAAAACATCGGCGTTGCCGGACTAGTCATTGGGGACGTTCTTGTTTGGCTAGTCATTTAAGAACTTCCCCAACGACTAGCCAGAAATGAGCGTGGATAATCTCCCGGTTTTGGCCCGTGTGCGGGCCCAAAGTGGGAGATTATCCACGCTCGTTAGATAGGCGTCCAAAAATCCACGCTCGTCGCTACTTGAGCCCGGGCAGGCGGGTGTAGGGGAATGAGCGCTCTAGGAATTCGGAGCAGCGGTCGTAATCTTTGGCGAAGTAGCTGCTGTAGAGCGAATCGAGCACGTATTGCACGGCGATGTGGCTGGCGAACTGTGTGATGCGATGCGTCATGCTCTCGTGATCACTCACCGTAAGGTAGGCGGCAAAGCCGGGGTGAATGCGAGCGCAATAAGGCGTGCCGATGACGATGACCGGGACATGCCGACTGCTGAGGATCGGCAAGATGTCCTTGAGGTTGGGGGCAAGGCCGCTGTAGGAGATGACGATTGCCGCATGGTCGGGACCCGAGGCGAGCGCCGTTCGCACCTGGGCCTCGACACCGTTGTGGCACGTTGCGCTTTTACCGGCGGAGAGCAGGCGATCTCGGAACATTCCCGCTGGATAGAGGTTGTGCGAGCCCGTGTAGATGTCGACCTGTCGGGCGTTCGCGATGAGCTTGGCGGCGTGGTCAAGCTGCGTGGGGTCGAGCAGCTCCTGCGTTTCGGCCAGCGTAGTCTGGTAGAGCCCCTCCATGCGCTCCATAACCTGCGCAGGGGTGGACGCGGCGTCGAAGGGAAAGTTGATATCCACGTCGCGTCGGTTGCCCGATTCGGTTGCCAGGCGGATGAGCTCGACCTTGAGGTCCTTGAAGCCCTCGAGGCCGAGCTTTTTGCAAAACCGGTGCACGCTCGCAACAGAAACGTTGGTGCGCGCGGCAAATTCCTTGATGGAGAGCCCGCGGACGTCTTCGCCCATGGCAAGGGCCGAGATGCCGAGCTGCTGCTCGGTGGGGGTGAGGCCCTGCGCCTCGGTGATCTTGCGTTTGATATCCATGCGAACTCCCACACTCGCCAAACCTGCCAAAAAGGGACAGGTTTATTTTGGCACGTTTCGGTCGGTATCAGGAAGTGTCAGGGACGGGGCGGCGGCAGGACTCGAGAACGAAAAGAAGTGTCGGGCTTGGCGCGCCCGCTTCTGCCCGTCCCGCGCGTGGGCGATACTCAGCTCATCGATCCGCGATGCAAAGGAGATGCTCATGGCAAACATCAAGTTCCCCGAGGGTTTCTATTGGGGTGGCGCCACCGCCGCCAACCAGTTTGAGGGCGCTTGGAACGTGGACGGCCGCGGTCCTTCCGTCGACGACCATTTCTTGGGCGGCAGCTACAAGGAGCCGCGTCAGATTACGATCGATATCGACCCCAACCGCTTCTACCCCAATCATGACGGTATCGATTTCTACCATCACTACGAGGAGGACATCGCGCTGTTCGCTGAGATGGGCTTCAATATGTTCCGCATGTCCATCTCCTGGAGCCGTATCTTTCCCAACGGCGACGACGCTGAGCCCAACGAGGCCGGCCTCGCCTTCTACGACCGCGTCTTCGACTGCCTGCGTGCCCACAATATCGAGCCGCTCGTGACCCTCTCGCACTACGAGATGCCCTATCACCTGGTCGAGAAATACAACGGCTGGGCGAGCCGCGAGCTCATCGGTTTCTTTGAGAAGTACTGCCAGACCGTCTTCGACCGCTATCAGGACAAGGTTAAGTTCTGGCTCACCTTCAACGAGATCAACTGCGGTACTCAGGATATGGGCAACCTCTTTGAGACCAGCATGATTCAGGGCTTTGAGGGTCCGGCGTCGGCGGTCCACACTACGCCGCAGGCTCGTATGCAGGCGCTGCATCACCAGTTTGTCGCCGGCGGCCGCGTCGTGCGCTATGCCCACGAGCATTACCCGCAGTTTAAGATGGGCAACATGGACTGCTTCATCCTTTCCTATGCCGCCACGTGCGATCCGGCCGACGTGTTCGCCACGCAGCAGGAGATGAATACCATGAACTGGTACTGCTCCGACGTGCAGGTGCGCGGCAAGTACCCGTTCTATGCCAAGCGCTTCTGGGCCGAGAACGATGTTGAGCTCGTGATGGAGGACGGCGACCTGCAGGATATCGCCGACGGCAAGGTTGATTTCTACACCTTTAGCTACTACATGTCCGGCACCGTGGGCACCCACAAGGACCACGAGATGACCGAGGGCAACATGACCTTTGGCGGCAAGAATCCCTATCTGGAGTCTACCGACTGGGGCTGGCAGATCGATCCGTTGGGCCTGCGTATCGCCCTCAACGAGATTTACGCCCGCTACGAGATTCCGCTGATGGTGGTCGAGAACGGCATGGGCGCTTACGACGAGGTCGAGGAGGACGGCTCCATCCATGACCCGTATCGCATTGCTTACTTGCAGAGCCACATCAAGGCCATGGGCGAGGCCATTGCCGACGGCGTTGACCTGATTGCCTACACCTGGTGGGGTCCCATCGACCTGGTTTCCGCCGGCACGGGCGAGATACGCAAGCGCTACGGCTTCATCCACGTCGATAAGTACGACGACGGCACCGGTACCTACGAGCGCCGCCGCAAGGACAGCTTCTTCGCATACCAGAAGATCATCAAGTCCAACGGTGTCGAGGGTCTGGATTAATCGACAATATGAGTGCCACTGGGGAAAAGGTTTTGGGAAGGGCCTAGAAGGGCATGCGATTCGAGCTCTCACCTTAGTATTTTGGCCATTTGGCACTATAATCACCATAGGCATGCGCATAACGTTGCGCTTAATCAAGAGGAGAAAACGTATGGGTCTGTTTGATATGTTCAAGAAGAAGGCTGAGCCCGCGGCAGCTGCTGCTCCGGCCTCCATCTCTGCTTCTGTCGGCGCCGACGTGCTGTGCTCGCCCGTCAAGGGCAAGGTCATCAAGATGGCCGACGTGCCCGATCCCGTCTTTGGTGGCGAGGTTCTGGGCAAGGGCTGCGCCGTGTGGCCCGAGGACGACCTGGTCTACGCTCCCTGCGACGGCAAGGTGACCGTCACCATGGGTCACGCCGTGGGTCTGCAGTCCGATAGCGGCATCGAGGTTCTGGTGCACGTTGGCGTCGATACCGTCAACATGAACGGCGACGGCTTCGAGGGCTTCGTCAAGGCCGACGACGTCGTGAAGGCCGGCCAGCCCATACTCAAGATCGACCGCGCCAAGATCGCTGCCGCCGGTTACAAGGACTGCGTCGTCGTGGCCGTGTCCAACACTGCCGAGTTTGCTGACGTCGAGCTCGCCGTCGAGGCCGAGTCTGCCGTCGCCGCCGGTGACGCCATCGTTAAGGTCGTCCGCAAGTAGTCTGCGGCATCCAGAAGATGCACAAGGGTGGTCGGGTTATCCGGCCACCCCTTTTTAATAGGTTAAGCAGGTGCATTTTATTGCAGGGGGCTTGCTTTACAGGCCGTTCGTTCGTCAAATTGAGCCGCTTGCGCTTTTGCGACGCAGGGGGTTGGGTCGGGCCGCTAATATGGACTTGCTGTTACGACGTGCGCTGCGCAGGGAACGCGGCGCCGCTTGTTCGGAGGAATGTCATGAAAAAGAAGCTGCTGCTTGCGCCCCTGATGGCCGCCCTGGTCGCGTGGGTGGTTTTGCTTTCCGGCTGCGGAGGGCCTTCGGTGGAGGAGCTCATCACCAACGACCTTACGAGCCAGTTCGACGAGATCAAGAACGGCGGCGATGACTTCCTCTCCGGCCTGGAAGAGGCTTCGGGCGACGAGTTTGAGCAGCTGGGCATCGATCCCAAGGAGTATGCCAAGAGCTATCTCGAGGGCTTTGATTACAAGATCGGCGATGTGACGGTCGACGAGGACAAGGGTACCGCGACTGCCGAGGTTACCATCACCTGCAAGTCCATGAACAAGATTGTCGAAGATTTTGCTACTCAGTATCAGGAGAAGGTCGCAGCGCTCGACGAGCTGCCGTCCGAGGACGACCTGTACAAGATGGCCGGCCAGGTCATGGTCGACGTGACCAAGGCCGCTAAGACCAAGGACACCAAGGTCACCTTTAAGTATTCCGCCAACGAGGATAACGAGTGGTCCGCCGACGATTCCGCAACCACCGAGATGATGAATGCGATGATGAGCTAGTTCGTTGCGGCGTTTTACCAAACGCCGCAACTGCTCGACGCTGCAAGCCCGCCAGAGCGGCAATCTGCCTTTCAACTTCGGCGGCATGACCAGAAGGTCAATGCCGCCTCGTTTCAAGGCGCCTTGCTCGCTCTGGCGGGCTTTCGCTGTCGCTGCCAAAACAACGGCGTTCCCTTGGCTGGCTTAAAGTGGCACTTGTGCCTGTGGCGTTGCCATCGCTGTCGAAGGCGGCACTTGGGGACGTTCCTTTTCTGCCGGCAGTCGGGGACATTTCTTTGTTGCGGGGGCAGCTAAAAGAGTCCCGTCCCACATTAGCTACCCGTGGAAGGGATGAGTGGTTACTCGCCCAGCACCAGCGCCGCGAGCTCTGCTTGGGTGTCCACCACGTAGTCGGCGCCGGCGGCTTCCAGCTCTGCGCGGCCGCGGAAGCCCCAGCTGACGCCCGCGCTCTTAAGGCCGGCGTTGTGGCCGGTCAGGATATCGACATTGGAATCGCCCACATAGAGTGTGGTTGCCGGATCGGCACCCAGCTCCTCCATCACATGCAGCGTGACGGGTGCTTCGGGCTTGGGTGGAAACGCATCGACACGGCCCTGTACCAGCGCAAAGCGCTCGGAACCAAAATACTTCTCGATAAGCGGAGCCGCCGAGACGTGGTCCTTGTTAGTGAGCACGGCAAGCTGCACACCCGCGGCGCGCAGGCGGTCGAGCATCTCGATCGTGCCGGCATAGGGGGCAGTGTGGTCCTCCTTGTGCTCGCCATAGTAAGCCCTAAACTCGGCAAGCGTCTGCTCAAACATACGGCTGTCTCCCGCGTACTCGGCGGGCATAAAGCGTTCAACCAGCTTGAGCATGCCGTTTCCCACCTTGTAGCGGTACTCGTCTACGGCAAACGTGGGCCAGCCGTGCGTCTCGCAGGTATGGTTGCCGGCGGCCGCCAGGTCCTCGAGCGTGTTGAGGATGGTGCCGTCCAGATCAAAGATCACATGGGAAAAAGCTGCTGCCATGAAAGCTCCCGTCATTGGCTTTAAAAACGCACCTCATAATACTGGGCTTCCGCGTTGGGCGAGCTTGGAATCTGAACATCTCCAGGGATATCAGGTCGCATCGCGCCGGCCGCAAGCTTTTGCCGTTAGCAAATCCTCGGCAGCTGCTCTCCCACGAGCATGTCGAGGATACGAGTCGAGCCCCAGCCGGTGCGCACGCGCACGGCGGGACGGGCGCCTGACTCAAGCGGCAGCACGCGACCGATGATGGCGGCATTCTCGCCGCAGCGGGCGGCGCGCATGGCGCTCAGCGCGGCATCGGCCTGCTCGGCCGGCACGACGGCGACCATCTTGCCCTCGTTTGCCACCTGCAGCACATCGTAGCCGAGCATTTCGCAGGCGGCCTGCACGTCGGGACGCACGGGCACGGCATCCTCGTCGACCTCTATGGCAACACCGCTGGCCTGGGCAAACTCGTTGAGTGTGGACGCCAGGCCACCGCGCGTGGGGTCGCGAAAGCAACGCGTGCCGGGCGCTGCGGCCAAAACGTCGGCAATCAGGTGGTTGAGCGGCGCGGCGTCGCTTTCGATCGTGCTCGAAAACGCCAAGCCCTCGCGTTGGCTCATGATGGCGATGCCGTGGTCGCCCAGCGTACCCGATACCAGAATGACGTCGCCGGGCTGGCAGTTGGCGCCGCTGAGTGCCACGCCCGCGGGCACCTCGCCCACGCCGGCGGTATTGATATAGACGCCGTCGGCCCCGCCGCGCTCGACCACCTTGGTGTCGCCCGTGATTATGGACACGCCCGCCTCGCGCGCCGTTTCGGCCATCGTCTGCACAATCTGGCGGAGCTTATCCATGGGATAGCCCTCTTCGAGGATAAAGCCGCACGATAGGTAGCGCACGTTGGCGCCCGAGGTCGCGACATCGTTGACGGTTCCGCACACGGCGAGGCGGCCGATATTGCCACCGGGGAAGAACTGCGGCGAGACCACAAAGCTGTCGGTCGACATGGCGATGCGCCCGCTCGCGGGCAGCGCGGCCACGCCGGCATCGTTGCCTTCGAGCAGCTCGGGCGACCCAAAGGCATCCAAAAAGACCTCATCGATGATGCGTTTCATCATCTGACCGCCAGAGCCGTGGCCCAACAGGACGGTGCTATCGGTGATGCTATGGGACATATCCAAAACTCCAATCGTGGGTGGTGCCGGTGTGCGGGTGCGTCCGGGCTAGTTACGGTAGCGGTAGTACGCCGCACAGCTGCCCTCGGAGCTCACCATGCACGGGCCGACGGGGTGTTCGGGCGTGCAGGTGCGGCCAAAGAGCGGACAGCTGCTCGGCGTAATGGCCCCGCGCAGCACGTCGCCGCAGCGGCACCCACGCGGCTCGACCGTCTCCTCGACGGGCACGTCAAAGCGGGTACGGGCATCAAAGCGCGAGAACTCGGGGCGGATGGAAAGGCCCGAGTTGGCAATCGGCCCCAGCCCGCGCCACGTGGTGTCGCACGGCTCAAACACCTGCTCGACCAGCTGGCGCGCCACGGGATTGCCGTCGGCATTGACGCCGCGACGGTAGGCGTTGTCGATTGCGGGCCTGTCCTCGACAACCATCTGGACCAGCATGCAGATGCCTTGCAGGATATCGACCGGTTCAAATCCCGTGACCACACCCGGGGTATCGAACTCATCGACCAAAAAGCTAAAGGGCGCCAAGCCCGTGATGGTGGCGACGTGGCCCGGCAGGATGAAGCCGTCGATGGCGGTCTCGGGGTCGTTGGCGATGGCGCGCAACGCCGGCGGCGTGGTCTTGTGGGCGCAATAGACCGAGAAGTTCAAAAGCCCGCGCGCCTCGGCCTCCAAGATAGCGGCGGCGATGGTGGGCGTTGTGGTCTCAAAGCCCACGCCCATAAAAATGACCGGACGATCGGGGTTTTGCTCGGCAATGTCGAGCGCGTCGAGCGGGGAGTAGACGATGCGGATGTCGCGCCCTGCCGCCTTTTGCGCAGCGAGCGAGGTGGACGATCCGGGCACGCGCATCATGTCGCCAAAGGTGGTGATGATGGCGCCGTCTATGTTGGCGAGCGCGATTGCGTGGTCGATGTCGCGGTTGGCGGTAACGCAGACGGGGCAGCCCGGTCCGCTCAGCAGCTTGAGCCCGGCCGGCATAATGGAGCGAAAGCCATAGCGGCCGATGCTCACGGTGTGCGTGCCGCAGACTTCCATAAGGTTGATGGTGCGATCGCCGACGAGTTCATGGATGCGTTCGATGAGCTCGCGGGCCAGCTTGGAATCGCGAAATGCCGAAAAGTCGATACCGGAGCGAGCCGGCTGTCCGGCCGCCACTAGTATGCCTCGGCCGGGTTGCTGGCCAGCTGGTCTTCTTCGACTAACTCGGTCATGGTATTAACGAGCTCGAGCGTTTCTTGCGCTTCCTGCTCGTCGACAATCTGGATGCCAAAGCCGGCGTGTACGAGAATATAGTCGCCAACCTGCGCCGTCGGCACGAGTCGCAGCGACACGGGGCGCTCGATGCCCATCATGTCGACGGTGGCCTTGAGGTCGTCGTCGCGTTTGACTACTTTGCCGGGAACGGCAAGGCACATATTGTTCCCCTTTTATACGCTTTGCGCTGGATGGGCGCTTAATAATCCATCAGTTGATGGTAGCGCTCACGGGGTTTGCGGGCAAACGCGTTACGCCTGTGAGACGGCTGGGCACAGCGGCGTGCGAGGGCGAGCTACTGCGATGCGATCTGCGCAAGACGAGCGCTTGCGACCGCCGCCTGACCGTAGGCGATGCAGCCATCGTTGACGGGCACGGTATGGGGGACAAGGACAGTAAGGCCTGCGTTTTTGAGCTCGCGGGTGAGGAGCTGAAGCAGGAGTCGGTTCATGAACACGCCGCCCGAGAGCGCGACGGTGTCGATGCCCTTGCGCACGCAGATATCGCTGGCGATGCGCGCCGAGGAGCGCGCGACGGCGACATGGAAGTCGAGTGCGAGCCTGTCGGCGGGCGCTCCGGCTTCAATTCCCTCCAAAAGCGCCTCAAAGAGTGCTTTCTGGTCCAGAACATCGGGGCCGTCCAGCCACGATGGGTCAGATGCGAAATGGCCGGCGTTGTCGTCGGGAAAACGGGCGATTTCGCTGTCCAGCGCACGCCAGGCGGCGGCTTCGAGCTCGATGGCGGGTTCGCCCTCGTAGGTTGCCTGACCGCAAATGCCCAAAATCGCGGCTGCGGCATCAAACAGGCGACCCATGCTGCTGGTGCGCGGACTGTTGATGCCGCGCTCGATCATCGTTGCCGTTATGCTGCGCGTTTGCTCGTCAAGGCTGTTCAAGAGCCCCACGGCTCCCGGGTGCTCGAGTAGGTCGAGCTCACTTAGCAGGGCAAAGGCGATGCGGCGGGCATCGTGTACGGATGCCGCGCCACCGGGAAGTGCCCAGGTGCGCAGATGCGCGACGCGCTCAAAATCGGAGAGACGGGAGATAAGAAACTCACCGCCCCATATGGTGCCATCGGTGCCGGCGCCCGTGCCGTCGAAGGCGATGCCGAGGACGCGTGCATCGGGCGCAAGCCGGCCTGCGGCAATCGCCTCTGCCATTACGCTCGCGATGTGCGCATGATGGTGCTGGACTTCGATAAGCGGCAGATTGTGCTCCCGTGCCTGTTCGCGCGCCCATTGGCTCGACAGATAGCTGGGATGCATGTCGCATGCCAAGGCGGCGGGCGCCAGGTCAAAGAGGTTTTCCAGACGCGAGCGTGCGGCGCTCCAAGCATCGAAAGTCGCGCCGTTTTCGACATCGCCGATATGCTGCGACACAAAACAGGCCGCATGGCCGTCGGCGTCCTCGCGCGTGAGTGCCACCGTGGCTTTTTGCTGAGGACCGCAGGCGAGCACGCAGGGTGTGGTGCCGTCGAGCGCCGGCAACGACAGCGGCTGCGGCGCATATCCGCGTGCGCGACGCACGGGCATGACGTCGCCGTCGACCACGCGTACCACGGAGTCGTCGTAGCGCGACAGAATCGCGCGGTCGTTACCGAGCAGCGCATCGGCGATGCCGGCGGCAACAAGGTGCTCCCATGCAAGGGCATCGTCGGTCTCGATGGGCTCTTCGCTCAGGTTTCCGCTGGTCATGACGAGTGCGCTCATGCCGCGCGCCGCGGCCGCGGCGAGCAATAAATGTTGAAGCGGGGTGTAGGGGAGCATGACGCCGAGCTCGGGCAAGTCGTGCGCGACGGATGGCGCGAGCTCAGGGTCGTCGGGGGAGCCGTGGGTGTCGCTGCCGGTTGCGCGGCGACGCAACAGCACAATGGGACGAACGCTGCCGGCCAGCAGGTCGCGCTCAACGCCATCGATATGACACAGGCGCTCGGCGTCGGCAAGGTCGCGCACCATAACGGCAAGCGGCTTGTTGCTGCGACGCTTGCGACGACGCAACTCGCGCACTGCTTGTTCGTTGCTGGCATCGCAGGCAAGGTGGAATCCGCCCAGACCCTTGATGGCGACGATGCCGCCGCCTGCCAGCAGCTCGACGCAGCGTTCGATGATGGCATCGCTGGCCTCGCGCGTGGAGCCGACGGCTGGTGTTGCGTCAACGCCCGCTGGCGCAACACCGCGATTGGCCTCACGCCACATAATATGCGGTCCGCAATCAAAGCAGGCATCGGGCTGCGCGTGAAACCGCCGATCGAGCGGGTCGGCATACTCTGCGGCGCAGGTGGGGCACATGGGAAAGCGATCCATCGAGGTTGCCGCTCGGTCATAGGGCAGCGAGCGAATGATGGTAAAGCGCGGCCCGCAGTTGGTGCAGTTGATAAAGGGGTAGTGATAGCGTCGGTCGGCGGGGTCGAACAGTTCGCGCAGACAGTCGTCACAGGTGGCGATATCGGGGGAGATGAGCGTCGTGTGGGCAGTTTGATCCTGCGACGCCACAATGCGAAAGCCCTGCTCATCGTCGGTATCCCAAGCGTCGGGCTCCAGGTCTGCGACAGCGACATGCTCAACGCGGGCCGCGGCAGGCGCGTGCTCCGACAGCGCGGCGACAAAGCCGTCGAGCGCCTCGACCGAAGCATGCGCCTCGATGTGCACGCCATCGCCCGCGTTGAGCACCCAGCCGCAAATGCCATGCGCCATGGCCTCGCGATACACAAATGGCCGCATGCCAACGCCCTGCACAATGCCCGTTACATGGATATGCACATGCCGCATGCGATCCTCCTTCATTGAAATGTGTGCTGTTACAGCCCCAGGCTCTGCTCGGTGGCGGCACAGGTGAGCTCGCCGTGTTTAACCCCGCGCAGTCCCAGCAGACGGTCTGCCAGCTCGTAGACGCGTTTGCCGCGACCCTTGAGCGCCAGAATCTCCAGGCAGTTGTGGTGGTCCAGATGCACGTGCATGGTCGAGACAATCTCGTCGGTGTAGTCGTGCTGCACCTCGTCCAGACGGCGCGTCAGGTCGCCGGTGTGATGGTCGTAAATCATGGTGAGCGACCCGATGACCTGCTCGTTGGGCGTTCGCATCTGCTCCTTGGCGATCGAGGCGCGAATCAGATCGCGTACGGCCTCGGAACGGTTGGCCACGTCACCGCGGCGCGCGATCTGCTCGTCAAAGCGGCGCAGCAGGTCGTCGGGCGCGGTGACCGAAAAGCGGACCAGCTCGGAGGCGGAGCCGCTGCAACGGCAGTCCGCGTCGCCAGTCGGCCCGTGCGAATGCTCGTGTCCGTGATCGCAGGTGTGCTCGTGCTCGGTCACGCTACACCAGCTTTACGGAGCCAATGGAGTTATGGTCGGCCTCGATGGCCTCCTCGTAGCCCTCGAGTGCGTCGTGCGCCTCGTGGAGCGCCGCCATGGCGGCCTCGAGTTTGGCACCAATGCGCTCCATATCAAAGTTCTCGGTCGCATGCAGCAGCTGATGGCTCCACTCGTGGGCGAGCTCGATCGTGTCGTCGACCTGCTTGACGCTCATGGCAAGCTGGCTCATGTTCATTCCGACGTCATGCATGGGAAATCTCCTTTTATACGGGTCTAATCAGTGGTTCAGATTCTACTACGCCCGCTTTGCGCATCGCCGCATAAGAAAACGGGTGCGAGTCTGTCTGACCCGCACCCGTTCACTGGGGGCTGTTTGTGACTACCATACTATCCGTGGTCGCGGGCGCAGCGCCCGGCTCTCCGGTGAGCGGCGCAAAACCGCTCATGGACGGCAGCACATGACCGGCGTATTACAGGTGCTTCTCAAGCAGCGCCTGCAGCCTGGCCTTGGGCAGCGCGCCAACGGAGCGGTCGATTTCCTCGCCGTTCTTAAAGACAACCAGCGTGGGGATGCTCATAACGCCAAACTTCATGGCCAGGTCCTGATTGTCGTCGACGTTGCATTTGGCGACGGCAAGTTTGCCGGCCAGCTCGTCGGCCACTTCGTCAACGATGGGCGAGAGCGAACGACAGGGACCGCACCACGGTGCCCAAAAATCAACCAGCACGGGAAGGCTGCCGTTAACGACGGAATCGAAGTTCTCGGGGGTAATCTGCTTAATGTCAGCCATGGTGACCTCCATAGTGCGACGCGGCTCGGCCGCGTAAAACTCAGTACGACCGTGCTTATACCCAACGGCCCGCAATGCAACCACTCGCGGGCGGCTCTTTTATATAATGGTGGGCACGCAAACGATTGGAGAGCGCATGCCCACGTCACAAAGCCAGAAAAAAGAAGCCATCGCCCAGGCGACCGAGCAGGAGCTCGCATCGCTCGCGGGTCGCGGCGTGCGTATCGCGGGCAACGCGTGCTCGCCGATTGTGCTGGTAAAAGGTGATTTAGACGATGCAGAGCGTGCGGGCGGCGAGCTGGCTGCCGGTCCGGACGGTGCCGCGCTGCGCAAGGCGCTCGGCGCCATTGGCTACGCGCCAGAGGATTTTTGCGTGTTAGCGAGCGTCGCCGGCGCGGGCGACGGAGCGGTTGCGACAGGCGAGGGCCTGCCGTGCGAGCTGTTCCGCGAGGCGCTCGAGGCCTTGGACCCCGAGGCAGTCCTGCTGCTGGACGATCGCGCGGCCGATACCATGCGCGAGACCTATGCCGACATGCTCGTGGCAATCGACGACTTTGATACCGCTATGCTCAAGCCCGGCTTGGTCGCCCATGTACAGGGTCGTCGCGTGCTCGCGCTCGACGGTTTTGAGGCGGCGCTTACTGACAAAGCCGCCAAGCAGCGCATGTGGGCATACATCAAGCAGCTGACCCCGGCAGCCGCGCCGCTGTAGCGGACTGGCGCTGGTAAGGCGGCCCTGACGGGTCGAGCGCAGCGCCGGCTTGCCGCGCCCTTACATCACGGCGCGCAGCTCAAATCGGTCGCCGTTGATGCGGAACTGGCAGTTGCCGTTCATGCGTTCGACGGCAAGCTTAATGCTCTTGGTTCCAAAGCCGTGTCCGGTGTGCCCGGCTACGGGCATGCCGTCGACCATGCGCGGCGGGCGTCCAAACGTGTTGGAGACCAAAAGGAGCAGTTGACCGTCCTCGCAACGCAGGTCCAGATCGACAAATCGCTTGCCCTGGGGAGCGGCGCTTGCGGCGACGATGGCGTTGTCCAGGGCGTTCGAGAGCACGCTAAACAGATCGACGTCGGCTACATGGACGCTCTCGGGCACGGCGGCACGCAAATCGGCGGCGATGCCGTTTCGGTTGATATCGGAGTTAAATGACGAAAGCACGATATTGACCGTGTCGTTGGCGCAGTAGCGGCGCACGGCGGTGCGGTCGTTCGTCTCACAGAGCTCATCGATGCGCTCGAGCGCCTCGTCGATGTGGCCCTCCTCGATCAAAGCCGCAAGGCCGCGCAGGAAGTGCCGCATGTCATGGCGGAGGACCGAAAGCTCGCGTCCAGATTGGCGCCAAGCCTCGAGCTCTTTGATGGCTGCGCTATCGCGGGTCGCGAGCATCCAGCGCTCGCGCTCGGCGGTTTCCTTTGCCTCGTATTCACGTAGATACACAGCAAGAAACATAAGGTAGAACGCGCAAAGCGCAAACGCCAAAAACTCAACCGTCACCACGGAGCCCGAGTGGAAGAGCGTGGTGTAGACGTTGGTGGCGTAGTCAAAGATGTAGTAGACGAGCGGCAGGATGAGCAGAATTTCGAGCTCGGTGGGGGTTTTGACCGCCAGGCGCGGACCGATGTCGCTGGCCCAATGCAGCAGGATCGCAAAGACGACGGCCGTGGTGATAATGCGTGCCACGTAGTACGCGATTTGCGAGTCGGTGGCGGCGAGCGCGGCGATGCCCATCCAGTTGCTGAACTGGCAGCTCAGGTAGGCACTGGTAACGCCCAGCATAACGAGCAGCGGGCTCAGGCAATAGCGCGCGCACAGATAGATGACGAGCGGCAAATGCACGACGAGTGGATATGCCTGGCGGGCGAAAAGCTCGCCGCCGACGGCATTGGCGAGGCTGAATGCGCATCCGGTTACGGCGCCGACCATCACCAGCTCAAGCGCATGACGCCGGTTGATCTCGATACCGCAGAGCGCCGCCGAGGCAAAAACGCCAAAAAGCAGGGTCGTTGCGTGGTGGATTGCCCAAAGTAACATCTCGACCGCAGGGAGCATCAGCGCCTCCCGCCCTCGAACCGTGCCGCAAAGTAGGCATCCTGGAAACCCTGCTTGCAGCTGCGCGCCAGCGGGATGCAAGCGCCCGAGCGCATGACGATATCCGTGCGGTTGAAGTGGTCGATATTGCGCAGGTTGACCTGGTAGCTGCGGTGGCATTTGAAGAAGCTCGCGTTTTTGGCTAGCTGGTCCTCGATGTTGCGGAACGGCTCGAGCGCCTCGATATCGCGCCCGTCACGCAGGTGGAATACCACGTGCTTGTTGCGGGCCTCGGCGTATTCGATATCGGACAGGCGCAGGGCATGGTAGCCAAAGGACGTTTTGGTCACGAGCTCATCGGTCGCGGCGGGTCGCATGCTCGAAAGCTCGTCGAGCAGTTGCGCCAGGCGTTCGTACGCTACGGGCTTGAGCAGGTAGTCGAAGGCGCGGACCTCGTAGGACTCCAGCGCGAACTCGGGCGATGAGGTGAGGAACACCAGTCGCACGGCGGTGTCGGATTGGCGCAGCTCCCGCGCGGTGTCCATGCCGTTGACGAGCGGCATGATCATGTCGAGCAGAATGATGTCGGCACGCGATGCAGCATGGCGGGCCAGCAAGTCCTCGCCGCGCGTGACAAGCGCAACGTCGACTGCCGTACCCGTCTCGGTCGACCAGCGGTCGATCATCCGGTGCAGTCTATCTAGAAAAGCGACGTCGTCGTCGCAGGCGATAATCTTGAGCATTCGGGCCCCCCTAGTAGTTCGATTTTGCCACATTGGGTGCGCGCCGCCCGCGGAGGAACACCCCGTTTGCGCCCCACGGTGCGCAACTCGCGCCGAGCGGTATTGCGGTGGCGAAAGATGCCTCCTGCGCTATCGAAGGCTCGACTATCCTCAGCTTGCCAGTTCGAAAATGGACCTGCCGCATGATTGAATCTTTATTTCAACTTTACACCTAGGTTTACAGCTGTCTTGTCAGCTGTAAACCTAGGTGTCATACTAAAGCCCCAAGATTCGCCAAAAGAGAGGGGCCTTGATGGCACAGAGCGCGAACATGGATGCGTCGGAGCTTGCGCGCGATATCGCGGCCGGCCTAGCATCGGCAACGACGGCAACGGAGCGCGCGGCACTGGTGCCCGCAGAGCTCGTCGAGGCCATTCAGCAACTAAAAACCCAACGTGACGCGGTGATCTTGGCGCACTACTATGTGGCGCCCGAGGTCCAAGCCGTTGCCGATTACGTCGGCGACAGCTTCTACCTGGCAAAGCTCGCCAAGAGCCTGCCGCAGCAGACCATCGTGCTGTGCGGCGTGGAGTTTATGGGCGAGAGCGCCAAGCTGCTCAATCCCACCAAGACCGTGCTGTTGCCCGAGCCGGGCGCGGACTGCCCCATGGCTCACATGGTCAAGCGCGAGACGGTCGATGCAGCGCGCGCCGAGCACGGCGACGACCTTGCCGTGGTCTGCTACGTTAACTCGACGGTCGAGATCAAGAGCTGGAGTGACGTGTGTGTCACCAGCTCCAACGCCGTCAAGATCGTGTCCGAGCTGCCGCAGCAACACGTCCTGTTCATCCCCGATCAAAACCTGGGCCGCTTTGTTGCCGAGCAGGTGCCGCAAAAGCACGTCATCCTCAACAAGGGCTACTGCCCGCGCCACCACATCATCACCGTCGAGCAGATTGTCGATGCGCAGGAGGCGCATCCCAACGCGCTCGTACTGGCGCACCCCGAATGCAAGGCCGACGTCCTTGCCGAGGCCGACTACATCGGCTCCACCGCCGGCATCATCAAGTATGCCGAGGAGTCGGACGCCAACGAGTTCATCATCGTGACGGTCCGCGGCGTGCTCTACGAGCTCGAGCGCCGCTGCGAGGGCACCGGCAAAAAGTTCTACTTCCCTGCGGTGCAGCCCACCTGCGTCAACATGGATCTCATCACGCTCGAAAAGCTCGTGCGCTGCCTGGAGACGGGCGAGGGCGAGGTGCAGATTGGCGTGTCGGACGAGGCAGCCGATCAGGCCAAGCTCACGCTCGACCGCATGCTCGAGTACGCGGCGCGCTAAGCCAATGTGACATGAGGGACAGTCCCTTATGTCACATTACAAGGGAGAGGATTCCTGTGGAAACCAAACAATACCCCGACATGGAGTGCGACGTCGTCATTGCCGGCTGCGGCGTGGCGGGCCTGTACGCGGCCCTCAATCTGCCGACGAGCACGCGCGTGATCATGCTCTCCAAGGGCACTGTCGACGAGTGCGATTCGATGCTCGCGCAGGGCGGCATTTGCGTGCTTCCCGAGGGCTCGGACTACGATGCCTTCTTTGAGGACACCATGCACGCCGGTCACTACGAGAACCGCCGCGAGAGCGTCGACATCATGATCCGCTCGAGCCGTTCGGTCATCAACGACCTGCTAGCGATGGGCGTGGATTTCGAGCGCAAGGCCGACGGCAGCCTCGACTTTACCCGCGAGGGCGCGCACAGCCGCCCGCGCATTGCCTTCCATGCCGATATTACGGGTAAGGAGATAACGACCAAGCTGCTCCAGGCCGTTCGCAAGCTGGATAACGTGCAGATTCTTGAGCACGTGGCCATGACCGATATCCTGACGGGCGAGCGCGATGGGGCCACGGTGTGCACCGGCGTCGTCGCCGTTCCCGTGGACGAGGGCGATTCGGTCCGCCCCGCCGACGAGCTGGCACATGCCGCCGAGGGCGTGCATACCGGCGAGCCGTTTAAGATCCATGCCCGCCATACGCTGTGGGCGACGGGCGGTATCGGCGGCGTGTACGACCATTCGACTAACTACCCGCAGCTTACGGGCGATGCCTGCTACATTGCTCAGGAGCATGGCATTAAGATGGAGCACCTGGACTACGTGCAGATTCACCCCACGGGGCTGTTCTCGCCGCAGCCGGGCCGCACCTTCCTGATCAGCGAGAGCTGCCGCGGCGAGGGCGCGATTCTGCTCAACGCCGCTGGCGAGCGCTTTACCGACGAGCTGCAGCCGCGTGACGTGGTCGCCGCCGCCATTCGCGAGCAGATGAAGCAGGACGGCACCGAGCACGAGTGGCTGAGCTTTGCCCCCGTCGAGCGCGACGTGGTGACCGGGCACTTTACCAACATCCGCGCGCGCTGCCTGGAGGACGGCCGCGACATCTTGGACGAGCCCATCCCCGTTACGCCCACGCAGCACTACTTTATGGGCGGCGTGTGGGTCGACAAGGACGGCCGTACCTCGATGCCCGAGCTCTACGCCGCGGGCGAGACGGCTTGCAACGGCGTTCACGGCAAGAATCGCCTCGCATCGAACAGCCTGCTCGAGTCCCTAGTCTGGGGTCGCCGCGCCGCTTGGCGTATGCGCACCGGCGAGTCGCTGGCCGTGGAGCAGGCGGGCGATCCCGCGCTCGATGGCCGTCATCGCGCCCTGAGCGCCGATACCCTGGCAATCGATGATTTGGCCTGTGCCGCCGGCACGCAGGCCGTGGAGGAGTAGACCATGAATCCCATTACCATGAAGCTCGTCGTCGATGATCTGATTCTGCAGGCTCTGCGCGAGGACATTACCTTTGAGGACGTGAGCACGGCGAGCGTGTGCCCCACGGCGCGCCCCGCCACGGTGGAGCTTATCGCCAAGGCCGATGGCATCATCGCGGGCCTGGATGTGTTCGCTCGCACCTTTGAGCTGCTGGATTCGCAGAGCTCGGTGCTGTTTGATGTTGCCGACGGTGACGAGGTTCACGCCGGCGACCACGTGGGACAGGTGCGTGGCGATGCGCGCGTGCTGCTTTCGGGCGAGCGCGTGGCGCTCAACTACCTGCAGCGCATGAGCGGTATCGCTACCTATACGCACCAGATGGCCGCGGCGCTCGAGGGCACCAAGACCGTGCTTGTCGACACGCGCAAGACCACGCCGGGCATGCGCGTCTTCGAGAAGGCCGCGGTCGAGATCGGCGGCGGCAGCAACCACCGTTACAACTTGTCGACGGCCGTCATGCTCAAGGACAACCACATCGATGCCGCCGGGGGCGTGACGCGTGCGATCGAGATGGCGCGCGCCCATGCATCGTTTACCGCGACGGTCGAGATCGAGTGCGAGAACCTGGACATGGTACGCGAGGCCGTGGAGGCCGGCGCCGATATCATCATGTTCGACAACATGACCCACGACGATATGGCTGCCGCGATTGAGCTTATCGCCGGTCGCGCCAAGACCGAGTGCTCGGGCAACGTGGACGCCAGCAATATCCGCGCGCTCGCTGACCTGGGCGTTGACTTTATTAGCTCGGGGGCATTGACCCACTCTGCGCCGATTCTCGACCTCTCGCTCAAGCACCTGCGTCTGCTGGACGGTAAATAATGGATGCCCGCGAGCGTCGCCGTGCCATCATGGGCGTGCTCGAGGAAGCCAAGGAGCCCGTTTCGGGCAGCGCACTTGCCCGCGAGGTGGGTGTGAGCCGCCAGATTGTCGTGCAAGACATCGCTCTGCTGCGCGCCGACGGGCACGATATCGTGGCGACCAATCGCGGCTACGTGCTGCAGGAGGCCCCCAGCAGCCCGGCTGTTCCCACGCGCTTGGTCAAGGTTCGCCACGGCGTGGAGCAGGCGGGCGATGAGCTCACGAGCATCGTCGACGCGGGCGGCGCCGTGCTCAACGTGATCGTAAACCACCGCGTGTACGGCAAGATCACGGCCGACCTGGACATCCGCAATCGTCGCGATGTTGAGCGCTACCTGCACGATATCGAGAGCGGCAAGAGCTTCCCACTACTAACGGTGACGAGCGGCTATCACTTCCATCGCATCGCGGCGGAAGACGAGCAAACCCTCGACGAGATCGAGGCCATGCTCAAGGAGAAAGGCTACTTGGCGGACCTGATGCCCTACGAGGACGACTTGTCCTAGTCGACGCCGCATCTATAAGTTGCGGTGAAATAGTTCCTAAAATCGGCATCCAAGCCATAAAACAGGAACTATTCCACCGCAACTGCCAAGGGTTCCGCTCCAAATTAGCTGCCCGCACATGCAAAAGGAGGCCTCCGCGGCGATGCGGAGGCCTCCTTTTTTGTGCACGGTGTACTTTTGAGTGTGCAAGTGGGGGAGTTATTACTCCTCGACGATCTCGGTGATCGCGCCAGCGGGGCAAGCGTCCTGGCAAGCGCCACAGGCGACGCAGGAATCCTCGTCAGCGACGGTGGCGACGTCCTGGAGCTCCAGAACGCCAGCGGGGCAGGAGTCGACGCAAACGCCACAAGCGATGCACTCGTCGGCATCAATTACGGGATGAGCCATGGTAGTTTCCTCTCTGTTGACCGACGCTACAGGCGATGCGCGTCGGTTTGATTCGGGCAAAAACATACCACGGGAGCGACCGTTTGCAATACCCTCTGACCGGCATCTTCATACCGTTCGCCGAGTATGCCACGGCTTACTAAAAAATATGCAGGTGAGGCCGTTGAGCTGCGCAAATGTTAGCTAAAGGTGACTCGTAATATTGAGCGATTGAGCGAGCTTTTGGAAAGCGTGTCCCGGAATCGACGCCCAAAACGGGTCACGCCTTCCTCGGGGTCGCCCAAGACCGCCCCAGGCACCCCCAGATCCAAACCTCAGCCATCTCTACATAGATCTCAATAGATTTGCCCAGAACTCAAACAGTGCGTCTACCTGCGCATTTGCGAACCTAAACTCTCGGCAATAAGAAATCTTATATGAATTGACTTAGATTTTGTATATTCCGGCCCATAAGGGGATACACTACATCCTGAAAGACAAGCCGAAGCGCCGCGCGACAGACCGTCGAGGCGGCGCGAACGCAAAAGAGAGAGGTAATTTCTAATGAGTAAGATTCTTGGTATCGACCTTGGTACTACTAACTCCGCTATGGCCGTCCTCGAGGGCGGTTCTCCGACCATTATCGTGAACGCCGAAGGCGACCGCACCACCCCGTCCGTTGTTGGCTTCCGTGCTGACGGCGACCGCGTCGTGGGTAAGGCCGCTAAGAACCAGGCTGTCACCAACCCCAAGAACACCGTGTTCTCCATCAAGCGCTTCATGGGCCGCAAGTACTCCGAGTGCACCTCCGAGATCAAGACCGTGCCGTACGAGGTCAAGGAGGGCCAGGGTGGCCGTGCCGTCGTCGACATCGAGGGCAAGGATTACACCGCCGAGCAGGTGAGCGCCATGACGCTCGCCAAGATGAAGGCCGATGCCGAGAAGTATCTGGGCGAGACCGTCACCGACGCCGTCATCACCGTCCCGGCCTACTTCAACGACGCCCAGCGTCAGGCCACCAAGGATGCCGGTAAGATCGCCGGCCTCAACGTCAAGCGTATCGTCAACGAGCCGACCGCTGCCGCTCTTGCCTATGGTCTGGACAAGCAGGGCACCGACCAGCGCATCCTGGTCTTCGACCTGGGCGGCGGCACCTTCGACGTCTCCATCCTCGACCTCGCCGACGGCGTGTTTGAGGTTCTGTCCACCTCGGGCGACAACCACCTGGGCGGCGACGACTGGGATCAGCGCGTCATCGACTGGATGGCCGACAAGTTCCAGCAGGAGAACGGCGTCGATCTGCGTCAGGACCCCATGGCCCTGCAGCGTCTGAAGGAGGCTGCAGAGAACGCCAAGAAGGAGCTCTCCGCGGCGCAGCAGTCCACCATTAACCTGCCGTTCATTACCATGAACCAGTCCGGCCCGCTGCACCTCAACTACACGCTGACCCGCGCCGAGTTCGAGAAGATCACCCGCGACCTGCTCGAGCGTTGCAAGCAGCCTGTCACCAACGCCCTGCGCGACGCCAAGCTCAAGCTCTCCGATCTGACCGAGGTCATCCTCGTCGGCGGCTCCACCCGTATGCCCGCTGTCCAGGATCTGGTCAAGACCATGACCGGCAAGCAGCCCAACATGTCCGTGAACCCCGACGAGGTCGTTGCCGACGGCGCTGCCGTCCAGGGCGGCGTGCTCACCGGTGACGTCGAGGGCATCCTGCTGCTCGACGTTACCCCGCTGTCGCTGGGCGTCGAGACCATGGGCGGCATCATGACCAAGATGATTGACCGCAACACCACGATCCCGACCTCCAAGACCGAGGTCTACTCCACCGCTGCCGACAACCAGACCAGCGTCGAGATCAACGTGCTCCAGGGCGAGCGCGAGCTTGCCCGCGACAACAAGTCGCTCGGTAAGTTCCAGCTGACCGGCATTCCGGCTGCCCGCCGCGGCGTGCCGCAGATCGAGGTCACCTTCGACATCGACGCCAACGGCATCGTCAAGGTCTCCGCTAAGGACAAGGGCACCGGCAAGGAGCAGCAGATCACCATTTCCGGCTCCACCGCTCTGTCCGACGACGAAGTCGATCGTATGGTCAAGGACGCCGAAGCTCATGCCGAGGAGGACAAGAAGCAGAAGGAAGAGGTCGAGGTCCGCAACCAGACCGACAGCCTGTGCTACTCCACTGAGCAGACCCTCAACGAGCTGGGCGACAAGGTTTCCGCCGACGTGAAGTCCAAGGCCGAGGCCGCTATCGCCGACGCCAAGAAGGCGCTCGAGGGCTCTGACGTCGAAGCCATCAAGGCCGCCGGCGAGTCCCTGCAGTCCGTGGCCTACGAGCTGGCCCAGGTTGTCTACGCCGACGCTCAGCAGCAGACCGACGGTGCCGCCGGTGCCCAGCCTGCCGACGATGACGTTGTCGACGCCGACTACGAGGTTGTGGACGACGAGGACAAGTAATCATGTCCGCCCGTAAAGCTCGCACGGAGGCGGCTGCCGCTGGCGCCGCCCCCGTTGACTCTGAGGAGAAGGACGTGAAGATTCCCGTAGAGGCCGTCGACGATACCGAGGCCAACGAGGCCGAGGCCGCCGAGGCTGCCGAGAACCAGGTAGAGGATTCCAACAAGGAGGCGACGATGACCGAGGACGAGATGGTGGAAGCCGCTATCCGCGCTGGTGAGGAAGCCGCCGACAACGACTTTAAGCTCAAGTTCGAGCAGGCCCAGAAGGAGCTTGCCGACGTGCGCAATGAGCTCGATGCTGCGGCAGAGGCTCAGAAGGCCGCCGAGGACAAGGCAAAGGACGCCACCGAGCGCACTGCCCGTCTGCAGGCCGACTGGGAGAACTTCCGTCGCCGCACCGCCAACGAGCGCATCGCCGAGCGCGAGCGCGCGACCGAGAAGCTCGTCACTGCGCTGCTGCCGGTGGTTGACGATATCGAGCGTGCAATCGACCATGCCCGTAGCCAGGAGCTTTCCGACGATTTTAAGCAGTTCGTCGATGGCGTTGACGCGGTGCATGCCAAGCTGCTCGATGTGTTTGCGCACGAGGGCGTTGAGCCCATCGACCCCAAGGGCGAGGCGTTCGATCCGCTCGAGCACCAGGCCGTAGGGCGTGTCGAGGACGCATCGCAGTACGACGAGACCGTCAACGACGTGTACCAGAAGGGCTACCGCATGGCGGACCGCATCCTGCGCTCCGCGATGGTGACGGTGACCTACGGTGGCGAGAAGCGCCCCGCACCGGAGCCCGAAGCGGCGCCCGAGGATGCCGCGGCCGATACGGCCGAGGGCACCGAGGAGTAATTGAGAAGGGCCCCGGGGCAACACCCGGGGCCCTTTCTGGCCTAGTGCCATATGAAAGCATGAGCCGTCGTCAGCAGTGACGGCGGACGTAACAGGAGAGGAGCTACGATGGCTGCAGGCAAAACCTTCTATGACATCCTGGGCGTATCCAAGAGCGCCTCCGACAAAGAGATCAAGAGCGCGTTTCGCAAGCTCGCGCAAAAATATCACCCCGATGCCGGCGGCGACGAGGCCAAGTTTAAGGAGATCAGCGAGGCCTATGAGACGCTTTCGGACGAGAAGAAGCGCAAAGAGTACGACCAGATGCTCATGTTCGGCGGTATGCCGGGCGCGGGCGGCGCGTATGGCGGCGGCTACGGTGCCGGCGCGGGTGCCAGCGGCTGGGGCGACATCTTCGACAGCATCTTTAGCGGCAACGGCGCCTGGGGCAGTGGTGATTGGGGCTCGGGCTTTGCCGGGGCTGCGGGCGCTGCCGGTGCCGGCGCGGGCCGCAACCGCGCGCGCAAGGGCGGCGACCTGTCGCTGACTGTCGACGTAACGGCCGAGGACGCGTTCCGCGGCGTGACGCACAAGGTCACCTACCGCATTCCCTCGACGGGCGAGCAGCAGACCATTACGGTCTCGGTGCCTGCGGGTGCGGTCGACGGAGGCAAGCTGCGTTACAAACGTCGCGGCGAGTACGGCGTTGCCGGAGGCGAGCGCGGCGACCTGGTCGTGACCACGCATGTGGAGGAGCACCCGCTGTTTAAGCGCAAAGGCGCCGACGTAACCATGGAGGTGCCGGTCTCGGTCTATGAGGCGGCGCTCGGCTGCACGGTGGACGTGCCCACGCCCGGCGGCGCGACGGTTCGTCTGAAGGTGCCCGCGGGTACCCAGACGGGCAAGAAGTTCCGCTTTAAGGAAATGGGCGCGCCCGACGTTAAGCATCGCGGCCGCACCGGTGCGCTGCTCGTCGAGATCAAGGTGCAGGTTCCCACGAACCTGTCCGATGACGAGCGCGATGCCATGACCAAGCTGCGCGAGGCCGACACGCGCGACTATCGCGAGAAGGTCAACCGTTACAAGGCGACGTACTAGGGCGGTCGCGGCACACGCCCACGCCCGCGGGCTTATGATGGACGATAACGAGACGGAAAGGGGTCAGGTAGTATGGCCGAGGACAATAGGAACAAACCGCTGTACATGATCAGCGTGGCGGCCGAGTTGACCGGCATGCACCCGCAGACTCTGCGCGTCTACGAGTCCAAGGGCCTGGTGAACCCCCAGCGCTCGGGCGGCAACACGCGTCTGTATTCGCGTGCCGATATCGAGCGCCTGGAGCTCATCAACCAGCTCACCGACGAGGGCATCAACCTTGCCGGCGTGGTGCGCATCCTCGATATGAAGGAGCGTGCCGAGGAGCGCGAGCGCGAGAACGAAAAGCTCCGTGCCCGCGTGCGCCAGCTCGAGGACGAACTGCACGAGTACAAGATGCAGAAGAAGATTACCGCCCTGGCCCCGCGCGACGGCTCAGTCAACCCCGAGCAAGTCATGCGCAAGCTGCTAGGCGCGGGAACCGATCTTTAGTTACGGCGGCTCTACGACGCAAATCCTAACAATATGAGAGTGGATAATCTCCCACTTTTGGTCCGCTTGAGGGCTAGAAACGGGGGATTATCCACTCCCATTTTTGGCTGGCGCTTGGGGACGTTCCTTTTGTGCCGGCACTTTGGGACACTCCTTGCACCAAGTCTGATGTCACTACACCGGGCTCGTTCTATGCTTTACCGAGATAAAGTGAACGTGCAGATTCGTAACCCACTCGCAACCGTTCTATGGCACGATATTGAACGAATGTATGCTATGCGCCCGAGCCTTTCGGGCAGAGTGGGAGACAGTATGGTTAAGCTGTACGAGGAGGGCATCTACCTGCGCGGCGGCAGCGAGGTTGTGCCTGCGGCCGAGGCTGCCGAGCGCGGTATTACGCAGACACCCGAGGATGCCAAGCGTGGCACCATCGCGTATTCGATCCTCCAGGCACACAATACGTCCGGAGACCCCGAGGCGCTCAAGATTCGCTTCGATGCCATGGCGAGCCACGACATCACCTTTGTCGGCATCATCCAGACGGCGCGCGCCTCGGGCATGGAGCAGTTCCCGCTGCCTTACGTGCTCACCAACTGCCATAACTCGCTGTGCGCCGTGGGCGGCACCATCAACGAGGACGACCACGTCTTTGGTCTCTCGGCTGCCAAGAAGTACGGCGGCATTTTCGTCCCGCCGCACATCGCCGTCATCCACTCCTTTATGCGTGAGAACTTCGCCGGTTGCGGCAAGATGATCCTGGGCTCCGATTCGCACACCCGCTATGGCGCCCTGGGCACCATGGCCGTGGGCGAGGGCGGCGGCGAGCTGGCAAAGCAGCTGCTGCGCGACACCTACGATGTCGCCTATCCCGGCGTCGTCGCCATCTACCTCACGGGCGCCCCGCGTCCTGGCGTCGGCCCGCACGACGTGGCGCTCGCCATCATCAAGGCGGTCTTTGCCAAGGGCTACGTTAAGAACAAGGTCATGGAGTTTGTGGGCCCCGGCATCGCGAGCATGACGACCGACTACCGCAACGGCGTCGATGTCATGACCACCGAGACCACCTGCCTGTCGAGCATCTGGGCCACCGACGAGGACACGCGCGCGTTTTTGACCATGCACGGCCGCGGCGACGACTACCGTGAGCTCAAGCCCGCCGATGTTGCCTACTACGACGGCTGCGTCGAGGTCGACCTGTCGAGCATCAAGCCCATGATCGCGCTGCCGTTCCATCCTTCCAACGGCTTTGAGATCGACGAGCTCAACGAGAACCTCGAGGACATCCTGCACGAGGTGGAACTCGAGGCCGCCAAGATCGGCGAGGGCAAGACGCACTTTAGCCTGCTCGATAAGATTGTCGACGGCAAGCTGCACGTGCAGCAGGGCGTTATCGCCGGTTGCTCGGGCGGCAACTACGACTCCGTGGTCCAGGCTGCCCGCGTGCTCAAGGGCGCCAACACCGGCTGCGGCGAGTTCTCGCTGTCGGTCTATCCCACGAGCCAGCCCGTGGCACTCGAGCTTACACGCCGCGGCTACATCTACGACCTTATGGAGGCCGGCGCGATTGTGCGCACGGCGTTCTGCGGCCCGTGCTTTGGCGCCGGCGACACGCCCGCCAACAACGGCCTTTCGATCCGCCACACCACGCGCAACTTCCCCAACCGCGAGGGTTCCAAGCCGGGCAATGGCCAGCTGAGCGCCGTGGCCCTGATGGACGCCCGCTCCATTGCGGCGACGGCTGCCAACGGCGGCGTCCTGACGCCGGCGACCGACCTGCCCGAGGAGACTTGGGACGAGGCCTGCGAGTACACCTTTGACGACGCGCCGTACAAAAAGCGCGTGTACTGGGGCTTTGGCAAGGCGGAGCCTGCCGACGAGCTGGTCGAGGGCCCCAACATCAAGCCGTGGCCCGCGATGGAGCCTCTCGGCGACGACATCCTGCTCAAGGTGTGCTCCAAGATCATGGACCCGGTCACCACGACCGACGAGCTCATTCCCTCGGGCGAGACGAGCTCCTTCCGCTCCAACCCGCTGGGCCTGGCCGAGTTTACGCTGAGCCGCCGCGACCCGGCTTACGTCGGTCGTTCCAAGGAGGTCGACGCTGTGGAGAAGCGTCGCGTGGCCGGTGAGTCCGCGGGCAACCTGGCGGCGCTCGATGCCGAGCTCGCCGGTGTGTTTGAGGCACTGACCGGCGCGGGCGTTGCGGCCGATGCCAAGGCGACCGAGTACGGCTCCATGCTCTATGCCAAGAAGCCCGGTGACGGCTCTGCCCGCGAGCAGGCCGCGAGCTGCCAGCGCGTGATTGGCGGTCTGGCTAACATCGTCCACGAGTACGCCACCAAGCGTTATCGCTCTAACGTGATGAACTGGGGCATGGTGCCCTTCCAGATGGAGGCCGAGCCCAACTTTGAGGTGGGCGATTACGTCTTCGTGCCGGGTATCCGCGCCGCGCTCGATGGCGATTTGAAGAACATCGCTGCCTACGTGGTGCGTGCCGACGGTGCGGTTGAGCAGATTGAGCTCTATATTGCCGATATGACGGCCGAGGAGCGCGCCATCGTCAAGGCCGGCTGCCTGATCAACTACAACAAGTTCAAGGCCGCTGCCGAGTAACGCACTTAATTGTCCGTCCGGGGCTTACCCTTTCCCGCCCGCTCACGCGCTTCGCGAGGGTCGCGTTCGGAAAGGGTAATCCCCGGGCTACATTTCTGCGTTCTCGTTGGGTCTTGAGGGACGCTAATAAATAGACTTGCTTGATACCGCCTCTGTTAATGGGGCGGCTTCTTTTTGTCGAAAACCGCCACAAAGGGGACAGGCACCTTTGTGGTGGTGGGGACGAGCTCGATGTTGTTGTGATCGTTGAGCGGCATGTTAATGGGCGGCTCTACAGAATTTCATCCGGGTTGGCGGGTTTGGTTGTTTTGGGGATGCCGAGTTTGGACGACGCGAAATCGTCAACATTGTCCTTAATTCCGTCTTTGGTGTAGACAGTGACCGTATAGGTGCTGTGCCCGAATTCGCTCTTGTCGCGTGTCGCCCAGGCCTGCCAGTAGGCAGCCCCGCTTCGCCCTTGGATTTTTCCGATACGGCGGAGTTCTGTTCGCTTTAATTTCCGGTCGCTATAGATGGTTCGACCGGCCTCCTCGGTGAGTCCGCACTGCCCAAGCAGCTTGTCGAGGACTTGGTTCATATGGCGCTCGTCGGTGTTTGGAGCATAGTCGTAAGCGAGGGTGATGGAGTCAAGAGGCTGGTCGTCGATCAGATAATTCATCGCCTGAGGGTCAAGGCAGAAATAAGGAGAGCATCCGTCGACCTGGCCGAGCAACGGTAACTTGGACTGCCAAAGTCCGGTGGGAATTCTATCTTCGTAGAAAACACCGCGGCAGATAAAGGAGAGCGAGGTGGCACGCGAGCCAGCGTCGACCATTCCGCATAAATCGAAGGGCGAGGCGATACCAAGGGAAAAGGGCGTGACGACGATAAAGAAGAACATCGCGATGGGTATGGCGAGAATGGCGATGACGTTGCGACCGGTGGAATGAGACGGCTTCATATGCGCTCCTCGAGACAAAGATCTGTTGAGGATAGGCAGAAATGGATATGTTCAGAGAACAATTCAAGTTTAATCTCATGGCGCGAGATGGTCGACCGTTAGCGTCGAAAACCGCCACAAAGGTGCCTGTCCCCTTTGTGGTGGTGAGGAGCGCGCAGCTTCTTTTGGTAATAGTGTTAGCTGGCGGTATCATTGGTGCAGGTGGCGAAGGTTTGCATTGTGGGGTGTTTTGCCGTGAGCCGTTTTGCCCGTATTGAATTGATTGTCTTGGCGCTTGCGATCGCTGTGGTTGGCGCGGGCGCTGTCGGTATGGCATTTCTACCTGCTGCGGTGACGGAGCCGGTGGTCAAGCCTGTGACTCAATCTGTCGAACTTCTGACCGGCGACGACAAGCCTGAGACCATTACCGTTGATTTTGATGAGCAACCGGCTGCGCTGGGCATTAGTAATTATCCACTTATTCAGCTTGGGGCTATGCGCTATACCACGGATTCTAGTCTGATCGACAGGGCGTCCGAGCTGCTCAAGGGCAAAACCTTTAAGCGCTGGTATGGATATGCATCCTATCGGGCAAAAGCGAACGACATGGTTGGCGGATGCCGCTCGTCCATCGAGTTGGACACCGCGAATGGCACTAAGTTATGTGATGTTTCGTACGATCCTGGCTACGAGGGCAATGAGGGGCCGGGTATCTACATCTTGGACGGCGATGTCGCCTATGTCATGGAGGGCAACCAGACCGAGCTCAACGATTTTATGGGTCAGTGCATTCAGGATGCCTATGAACAGACCTGCTTGCCCGACCCGCAGGCTGCACGCGATAGTGGGTCTGCCCGTACATGGTTGTTCGAGGATGAGATGTCCTGGAACGCCGAATCGGGAAGCACGGGTTCGGCGAAGGAGTAGAGACCGCGACCACCACAAAGGTACCCGTCCCCTTTGTAGTAGTTCTCGGTTTGTCTCGATCTGTAACATCTTGGCCGCTAAAAGTGGGCCTGGTGTTACAGATTTAGATTTTTGATCCGGGTGTTTTCTGTTCGTCTCGATTTGTAACAGATAGAGCTCTATTTGCTGACTAGATGTTACAGATTGAGATAGTAAGGGGACGAGGCCGTAGCGGGTGAGCGCACCTGCTTCCTATCTTTCAATCACTCAGAAAATCTTATATATAGAGACTTAGATTTGTGTATAAGATCGCGCAAAGCTGGCAACAATACTTCTCGAACAACGTGAAGCCGCCCCGTAGGGCGGCCGCCCCAAGAGAGGTGATTCCATGAGAATCGATAAGCTAGCAATGACGTCGCGCGAGGCGCTGCAGACCGCCATGAGCACGGCTGCTGACGCGCAGGCCGGCGCGGTGGAGCCGATTCACCTGCTGTCCGCCCTGCTCGGTGCCGGCGAGCGCAATATCTCCGTGATCATCGAGCGCATCGGCGCTGACCCGGCCCAGCTCGCACGCTCCACGCAGGATGCCATCGACCACGCGCCCAAGGTTTCGGGCGAGGGTCAGCAGATGGGCCTGTCTAACGAGCTCGTCCGCGTCATCGAAAAGGCCGAGAAGAAGGCCACCAAGATGGGCGACAGCTTTGTGGTGACCGAGCATCTGCTGATGGCGCTTGCCGAGGACAAGGGCGAGGCCGGCCGCGTTCTGCGCGACGCCGGCGTGACCAAGGAGCGCATCGAGCAAGTCTACGAGGAGCTGCGCGGCGATGACCGCGTGACGTCTGCCGAGGACAAGACGCAGTTTGAGGCGCTGGAGCAGTACGGTCGCAACATCTGCGACCTCGCCCGCGCCGGCAAGCTCGACCCGGTCATCGGCCGTACCGATGAGATTCGCCGCACCATCCAGGTCCTGTCCCGTCGCACCAAGAACAACCCCGTGCTCATTGGTGAGCCGGGCGTCGGTAAAACGGCCATCGTTGAGGGCATCGCCCAGCGTATCGTGGCCGGCGACGTGCCGAGCACCCTGCGCGACCGCGACCTCATTGAGCTCGACATGAGCGCGCTGGTCGCCGGCGCCAAGTACCGCGGTGAGTTCGAGGACCGCTTAAAGGCCGTGCTCAAGGAGGTGCAGAAGTCCGAAGGTAAGGTCATCCTGTTCATCGATGAGCTCCATACCATCGTGGGCGCGGGTGCCACCGAGGGCTCCATGGACGCCGGCAACATCCTGAAGCCGGCGCTTGCCCGTGGCGACTTGCATGCGATCGGCGCGACTACGCTTGACGAATACCGCAAGTACATCGAGAAGGACGCGGCGCTCGCCCGCCGTTTCCAGACTGTGATGGTCTCCGAGCCTACCGTCGAGGACACCATCTCGATCCTGCGTGGCCTCAAGGAGAAGTACGAGATCTTCCACGGCGTGCATATCACCGATGGCGCGCTCGTGGCGGCTGCCGACCTCTCCGATCGCTATATCGCCGACCGTTTCCTGCCCGACAAGGCCATCGACCTGGTCGATGAGGCCGCAAGCCGCCTGCGCATGGAGCTCGACAGCATGCCGGTCGAGATCGACGCCACCACGCGTCAGCTCACCCAGCTGCAGATCGAAGAGCAGGCGCTCATGAAGGAGACCGACGACGCCTCCAAGGAGCGTCTGGAAGCCCTGCGCCAGGAGATCGCCGAGGTCCAGGAAAAGCTCAACGTGCAAAAGGCCGGCTGGCTCAACCAAAAGAACGCCATCGACCACGTGCAGGAGCTTAAGGGCCAGCTTGACGAGGCCAAGAGCGAAGAGGAGCGCGCGACGCGCAACGGCGACCTGGGCCGTGCGTCCGAGCTGCGCTTCTCCGTGATTCCGGGCCTGCAGCAGCAGATTCAGGATTCCGAGGCCGCGCTCGAGGCACAAAAGCAGCAGGACGGCGAGGGCCTCAACGAACAGGTGACCTCCGATGAGATCGCCGAGGTCGTGAGCGCCTGGACCGGCGTGCCCGTGTCCAAGATGATGCAGGGCGAGCTCGACAAGCTGAAGGGCCTGGAGGGCGAGCTGCATAAGCGCGTCATCGGTCAGGACGAGGCCGTCTCCGCCGTTGCCGCGGCCGTGCGCCGCAGCCGTGCGGGTCTCTCCGATCCGGACAAGCCCATCGGCAGCTTCTTCTTCCTGGGCCCCACCGGCGTGGGCAAGACCGAGCTCGCCAAGGCGCTTGCCGAGTGCCTGTTCGACGACGAGCGCGCACTCGTGCGTATCGACATGTCCGAGTACATGCAGAAGTTCAGCGTCCAGCGTCTGATCGGTGCGCCCCCGGGATACGTGGGTTACGACGAGGGCGGCCAGCTCACCGAGGCCGTGCGCCGTCGTCCGTACTCCGTGATCTTGCTCGACGAGATGGAGAAGGCTCATCCGGATGTCTTTAACGTGCTGTTGCAGGTGCTCGACGACGGCCGTCTGACCGATGGCCAGGGTCGCCAGGTGTCCTTCAAGAACACGATTATCATCATGACGTCTAACGTGGGCTCCAAGGCTATCGCCGAGCTTTCGGGCAAGGACGAGGAGGAGATGCGCCATCAGGTCGACGCCGCCATGGCTCAGACCTTCCGCCCCGAGTTCCTCAACCGTATCGACGACATCGTGGTGTTCCATCCGCTCGGCATGGCGCAGATCGAGAAGATCGTCGACATCCAGCTTGCCGACGTCCGCGCGCGTCTGGCCAAGGAGCGCATGACGCTTGCCATCACCCCGGCGGCCAAGCAGATGCTCGCCGTGGGCGGCCTGGACCCGGTCTTTGGCGCCCGTCCGCTCAAGCGTCTGGTCCAGCGCGAGGTCGTGGACGCCATCGCCGCCGCCATCATCGACGGCACGGTGCGCGAGGGCGATCAGGTGACGGTCGATGTCGATAAGGACGGGGGCTTTACCGTCGTGTGCGATAACACGCCGGCGGCCACCTACGAGGTCCCCGATGCCGAGTAGATTTTTGGGACATGCCTTAAAATCTGCCAGCCGTTTCTAAACGCCAAGGGCGGCGGATCCAATTGGGTCCGCCGCCCTTTTTCGTGCGACAATCGATGTTGTTGAACGGATGCGATGCAAGGAGATATGCAGATGAAAGACGAGATCAAGACAAGCGCGCCGGCGACCGATGCCGCACCCGCCGCACCCAAGCCTGCGCCCAAGCCGGCGCCCAAGCCGCGCGACCCCTACATCCGTGCCGAGAACGAGGACGACGACGGCTACGATCCCTACAGCGATCGCCGCCCCGAGCGCGAGCCGATGTTCGAAGCCGACCCGTGGCGCTGAGTGCCACCCAAAAGGCCACCAATAAGTTGCGGCGAAATAGGGATTGTTTTGCGGTTTGACCAGCAAAAACAGTCCCTATTTCACCGCAACTGCGTTAGGGATTTTTCTGCAGGGGAGGGCAGTCAAAAAAGCCCCGTCCCAAATTGACTGCTCGGGGAGTCGCATTCGAGCTCGGTTGTCCTCTTAGCCACTCGATATCCTTCGGAGCAATAACGGTGATAAAACTTGCTTAAGTGTTAATCAAGCTACACACAATCTTGCTCTCTAATTAATCAAGAATCAGTATAATTTTGATTAGCTAGAGAGCAAGATTGGAGAATCATGGCATTCAACGACTTGATCGCCCAGAAAATAAAGGACTTTGAACAGCAGGGGGTTCCGCAGGTCTTTGAGCGAGACCTTGATCTGGAAAACCCACAGGAGCCAAAGCGCGACAACATCGTAAATGTGGTTGTGGGGGCCCGCCGTTGTGGAAAGACGTATCGCCTGTATCAGGAGATGCAGCGGCTTCAGGGCCGGGGCGTCGAGCTTGACCGGATGCTTTACTTTAATTTTGAGGACGAGCGCTTGCGCCCGTATGAGTCATCGCTGCTGGCGGACGTGCTCGACACGTTCTATGCGCTGTATCCTGCTGCTCGAACCGAGGGCGCTTACATTTTCTTTGACGAGATCCAGGAAATTCCCGAATGGGGTGCGTTTCTGCGGCGTGTAGTCGATACGGAGAAAGCGACCGTCTATGTGACGGGATCTTCTTCCAAGATGCTGTCCTCAGAGCTTAAGAGCGAGTTCAGGGGTCGTTCTCTTATACGGGAGCTTTTTCCGTTGAGTTTTTCGGAATACGTTCGGTATAAGACGGGGAGCGTTTTCGAGCCAGATGCGACCTTTTCCCCAAGCGATGCAGCGCTGCTTCGACATCATCTGATCGGATATCTTGAACGAGGGGGATTCATCGCGACGCTTGAGCAGACGCCCGCAGACGCGATTCAGCTGCTACAGGAATATGCTTCGCGAACGGTCGCTATGGACGTCATTGAGCGTTACGACGTCAAGAACCCTCGCCTGGCATCGCTGTTCTTGACGCGGTGTATGGCATCTTCGGGACGAGAGCTGTCAGTGAACAAAGTGTACAACGAGTTCAAGAGCAGACAGATACCCGTCAGTCGTAATTCGCTCAGCGATTTACTTGAGTATTATGAGGATGCCTACCTGTTATTTTCTGTGCCGGAGTTCACGCGTTCATTGGCAAATAACATGCGGTCTGCGTCTAAGGTCTACGCTGTCGACCCTGCGATGTTTGGAGCATTCTCTCCCGCATCGGCATTGGACCAGGGCCAGAGGCTCGAGACCGCAGTGTTCAATGCGCTAAGAAGAAGGACTCCCGCGGTGAGGACCGGCTCGGTCTGCCGCCTGCTGATCAAAGAGAAGAGCAAAAGCCATGAGGTGGACTTTGTGGCTGGGGACGCACTTCTCATGCGGGCTTATAGCCTGATTCAGGTGAGTGTGGATATGGCAAGTGAGAAAACGCGCGAGCGCGAAATTGCCGCGCTTGATGCCTCGATGGCCAAGTTCGATCTTGGCGAGTCGGCAATCGTTACCATGGATGAGCAGGCCGATATTCCATGCGAGCACGGTGCGGTACACGTTGTGCCCGCATGGAAGTGGCTCCTTGCCTAATCATCTACGGATCTGTGGGGCCAGGACCTCCTGGCCCCTTTATCACGGTTGGGGAGCACCATGATGCGCCCGGCTAGTCTTGGGCTTTGATGCTCGGCATCAGAATCTGGGCGAGGTAGTCGCATTCGAGCTTGGTGGCGGCGTCGGCCTTGCCGTCTTTGCCGACCAGCACGTTCTTGATCTGGCTATAGGTGTAGCGGTTGCCGGTCGTGAGCTCGACAAGCTCAATGGCCGTGTCCATGGGGTAGGTCGACACGGGGTCTTGCGTGCGCCCGTTGATGGTCTGGGGCACCACGTACGGATAGACGGGGCCGCTGGCGTAGACGGTGTAGCCGTTGCCGAGGTTTGCCGCACCCAAAACCGCATCGCCCTCATCGGGCGTAAAGCTCTCGCCGTCGCGCACCGTGACAAGCGTCACAAGCGGCGTGTTCGTGTCGCCGGCAAGATAGATGCATAGCGTGCTGCCATTTTGCCAAGTCTCGACCTTGCCGTACCACTCGACGGGGATATCGAGCTGATACAGGTCCGTTGCCTTATGTCGAGCATCGGCGTCGCGGGCCGCCTGCGCCTTGCGGGAGCTCACGGCGTTGGTTGCGGCGTCGCGTCGCGCGGTTGCCGCCTGCTGGAGTACCTTTGCGACCGCGGCGGAATTCACCCCGCCTTCCTCGGCATACTTGGCGGCGGCATCGATCTGGTCGTCAGTCACCGTGTCGGCCGAAGGCACCTTGAGCTTAAAGGTGGCCTGGGCACTCAAATCCTGCCCATCGCTTTTAATGGTGACCTGCGCCTTGGTGGTCGGCACGGTGTAAATGGTACCGTCGGCTGCGATGGGAGACCCAGCGATGGAGAGCGTGTAGTCACCGGGTAGCAGTTTGATGCCACGGCCGTGCTCGTCAACGTAGAGCGTTTCGCTCACAGAAGAGCCGTCGGAGTCCTGGCCACTTACCTGTACGGGGATCTTTGAGCCGGTGGAGCAGTCGAGCCCCGCGGCGTGTACGCCAATCTGCACCGACATCATCGTGTGGGCATTGGCGGCGGTGATGGCAGCCTGCTCTTGCCGGTATCCGTTCCAGGCTGCGTAGCCTGCGCCGCCGGCGACGAGCGCGACGGCCACAACGCCGGCAACCATCAGGTTGCGGCGCTTGGGCGACATCTTGCGATGACGAACCTCGGCTTCGTGTGCCGAAGGAACGGACGGTAGGGGAATATCGCCCATGGCGATGGTCTCGTCCACGGCAGGCGCGGAGCCCAGGCCGGGAAGCTCGCGGGTCAGCGAATCTTCGGCCGGCAAGCTGTCGAGTAAGATGGTTTCCTCGCTCGTGTCGGATTCGGGCTGGTCGTTGACCTCGCATTCGGATTCCTCGTGCCCCGCCTCGTCTTCGGTGGGCGCGGCGCCATCGTCTTTTGCATCCTGATCATCGGGCTGCGCCTCGATTTCCGGCTCATCCCGCACATCAACGCTCGGATCGTCAAACGCAATCTCGGCCAGCGCAATCCGGTCTAGGCTCTCCAGGGCCTCAGCGCAAGCTTCTGCATCTTGGGCCGCATCCTCTTGGCCCGTCGTCTCATCTTTCATATATCCCCCAAGCTCAATATCGGCTCAACACTGTACCCAAAAATGGAGCCATATAAAGCGCGTATGAAATATAAGATTTGATTTAACCTGAGCGCATCGTTCGGCCGCATCCTCGCGGCAGCAAAAGGCCCCCGGAACGCGAACGAATCACATTCCGGGGGCTCTGCAATGCGTTGAGTTGCGCGGAGCCGGCTATGCTGCTTCGCGCTCAAGCGATGTCTGCGCCAGGCACGTTACTCGGCGTGCGCGTAATCAACCTTGGCGCGGCGGGCAGTGGCCTTCTCCCAATCGCTGGTGCCCTCAAAGACATCCTGCTTGTAGGGATTGCGGCCGAGCTTCTTGGCACGGTAGGCGACGTAGATGATCGCGGCGACGTTGGCGACCAGCGCGGCGACCGAGACCGCGGTGGCGGCGCCGGGATCGAGCGTGGAGTGCGTCACAAAGATGGACTCCTCCTGGAAGTACGGGAACACCTGGGCAAACATGCACCAAATGGCCAGCGTAAAGGCGCGGTTCTGAATCCAGCCGCCCTTGTTCCAGATAAAGGCGGCGACGGTGGGCGCCAGCAGCAGCGCAAAGCCGCAGAACCAGGAGTGGGTGGGCAGGCAGTTGTAGGTGTAGCAGAAGTTCCAGATATCGTAGGCGATGATGTAGACCCAGGTCATGTCGGGCCACAGCATGTCGGTCTTGTCCTCGGAGGCGTAGACGCTCCACCAACCGGTCATGCAGAAGATGTTGATGATGCCCGCGATACCGTTGAACACGTTGTTCCAGCCGGCCAGCTGCGTGGCACCTTCGGAGGTGACCCAGGTGGACTCGCCCAGGACAAAGAAGTGATAGGCGCTCTCAAAGTCAGACACGACGGCGATCATGATGTTGATGGCGACGATCACAAACGGCCACGCGCGGAACCAATGCGCCTTGCCGATCTTGCCCCACTGGTACTTAATGGCAATGAAGCCCCAGCAACCGGCCAGCGCCGCGTACACCTTGGCGTAGTGGAACCAGCTGTTCTGGTACACATGGGTGGGGTTGGTGAGCGCCCACTCGGCACCCTGCGAAACGCCGACGGCGATGGCGACGCAGTAGATGGTCATGGCCAGCGGAGCCACGCCAAAGATGATGGCCGCGCCGAGCTTGGTGCGGCGGCCGACCTCGTTGAGCACGATCAGGCCAATAAAGACCATGGCCCAGCCGGCCCAGTGGATAAGGGTATCGCTACCCCAAACATCGAACAGCATGCTGCTCTCCTTTCACACGCCCGCGGCCCCTCTTCTGATCGCGGACAGTTTGGCCAAATGTCGTCAGTTCTGGGGCTTGCGCTCCGGATACTTGGCGGTATAGCCCTCGATGTGGAGCGTCGAGGCGATGATTTCCTTGACCGTCTCGTCGGGCACATCGGGGTGCGTGCGGATATACATCAAAAGACCCATGATGAGGGTGTAGAACGTTTCGTAGACATGGTCGATGCGCAGCTCGTGATGGGCGACAAAATCAACCACGGTGGTGTCGCAGATGTACTGAGCCACGCGCTGAACCACGTTGTGCAGAAAGCCGCCGTAGAGCGCGCCGCTGCTCGAGGTCAGGGTACTCGGCAGCTCGTGGCCGCTGGCGACCAGGCGCTTAAAGAGCGGGGCGACGGTGTCGAGCGCGCCCTCAATATCACCGACGATGCGGTTGGCATTCCACTGCTCGAGCTCGGAGATAAAACCGTCAATTGCCTCGTCCATGACGGCGGTGACGGCGGCGTCCATGTCGGCGAAGTAGTGGTAGAACAGCGAGCGCGTGCAGCCAGCTCGCTTGGTCACGGCCGATACCGATAGGTGGGACACGCCCAGCTCGGAGCTTACGGTGCGCACGGCGGTGAGGATCTCGCGACGGCGTTCGTCGCCCGTCAAGCGCTTTGCCGCGCTGTCGGATGCGGGGACGGCATTGACCGCAGAGGTATCTGCTGTGTTGTTGCCCATGCGTTTGCCGCCTTTCATCCGTTTGAGCCTGACCGTTCGCCTAACAGTCTTGAATATTGTTGACGGTTCGTCAATACTGTTTTTGACACAATGTCAACAATAACGGGTGAACGGCGTGGGGGCATGTCGAGCCCGTAAAAAGAGGGGCGCTGCGTGCCTGCCAGGCTGCGGCAAGAGAAGGGACGACTATGATTCTCAACGGACCGGGGATTAGCTACACCGAGCCCGATATCGGTGCGGAGTTTGTGCCGCCGCTGCCGGAGCATCCGCGCGAGGCCATCGTCAAACTGTGCGAGCACTGCACTAACCGCCTGCTGCATCGCGACGAGCTGCTGGGCTACGAGTACTGGTCGTTTGCCGAGGCCGCGACTGACGAGCAGGCCGAGGTACTCTGCAAGATGAAGATGCGCCGTCCCTATACGCTGCCCGAGATGGTCAAGCTCACCGGCATGCCCGAGGCCGATATCGAAAAGATGCTCGACGACATGAGCTACACGGGTCTGCTCGAGTATAACTGGGAAAACCCCGAGCGCGCCAAGCAGTGGGTCCTGCCCATGCTGGTGCCGGGTTCTGCCGAGTTCCTCAACATGCGCGTGAGCCAGCTCGATGAGCATCCGGTCTACGCCAAGTTCTTTGAACAGGCATCCAAGGGTCCGCTGTCCAAGGCCACGCCGATGGTGCCGCCCGGAGGCGCCGGCATCGGCATGCACGTCATTCCGGTCGAGAAGGCCATCGATGCCGCGAGCACCTCGGTGCCTATTGAGCATATCGAGCACTGGCTCGACAAATACGAGGGTAAGTATGCCGCCAGCACCTGCAGCTGCCGTGCGAGCCGTCGCGTGATGGGTGAGGGCTGTGCCGACGACCCGGCCGATTGGTGCATCGCCGTGGGCGATATGGCCGACTACGTGGTCGAGACCGATCGTGGCCATTACGTGACCCGCGACGAGGTCTACGACATCCTGCGCCAGGCCGAGGACAACGGCTTTGTGCACCAGATCACCAACATTGACGGCGAGAACAAGATCTTCGCCATCTGCAACTGCAACGTCAACGTGTGCTACGCCCTGCGCACCTCGCAGCTGTTCAACACGCCCAACCTGTCGCGCTCGGCCTATGTCGCCAAGGTCGAGAAGGACAAGTGCGTGGCCTGCGGTCGCTGCGTTGAGGTGTGTCCGGCCGGCGCCGCCAAGCTGGGCCAGAAGCTCTGCAGCAAAAAGGCGGGCGGACAGGTGCCCGAGTATCCGCGCCGGGAGCTGCCCGATGCCACCAAGTGGGACCACACCAAGTGGTCGCCCAACTACCGCAACGACAACCGCATCGAGACGCATGAGTCCGGCACCGCGCCCTGCAAGACGGCCTGCCCCGCGCACGTTGCCGTTCAGGGCTATTTGAAGCTCGCGGCTCAGGGTCGCTATGACGAGGCCCTAGCACTCATTAAGCGCGAGAACCCTCTGCCCGCTATCTGCGGCCGTGTGTGCAATCGCCGCTGCGAGGATGTCTGCACCCGCGGCCGTGTGGACGCCGCCGTGGCCATCGACGAGGTCAAGAAGTTCATCGCCCAGCGCGATCTGGATGCCGCGACCCGCTATGTCCCGCCCGTGGTGACGCCGACGCGCGCTGGCGGCTTCGACCAGAAGATCGCCATTATCGGTGCCGGTCCGGCCGGCCTGTCCTGCGCTTTCTACCTGGCCGAGAAGGGCTACAAGCCCGTCGTGTTCGAGAAGAACGAGCGCCCGGGCGGCATGCTCACCTACGGCATTCCCAGCTTTAAGCTGCAGAAGGACGTTATCGAGGCCGAGGTCGAGGTTATTCGCCTGATGGGTGCCGAGTTCCGCTATGGCGTGGAGGTCGGTCGCGATGTGACGCTCGATGAGCTGCGCGAGCAGGGCTTTAAGGCCTTTTATGTTGCCATCGGCTGCCAGGGCGGCCGCCTTGCCGGTATTCCGGGCGAGGATGCCGAGGACGTGACCGTGGCCGTCGACTTCTTGCGCGAGGTCAACAGCGGCAAGATCGACGCGCTGCCCGGCCGCACCATCGTGGTGGGCGGCGGCAACGTGGCCATCGACGTGGCCCGCAACGCCTGCCGTCTGGGCTCCGAGCACGTCGAGATGTTCTGCCTGGAGAGCGAGGCCCAGATGCCCGCCAGCGAGGAAGAGCGTCGCGAGGCCATCGAGGACGGCGCGCACATCAGCTGTGGTTGGGGTCCCAAGGAGGTTCACCTGGACGAGTCCGGCCGTGTGTGCGGTATCACCTTCAAGCGCTGCACGCGCGTCTTTGACGACGAGGGCCGGTTTGCGCCCGAGTACGACGAGAACGATCTGCGTCGTGTCGATGCCGACCGTGTCGTCATGTCGATTGGCCAGTCCATTGTGTGGGGCGACCTGCTGGCTGGCTCCAAGGTGGAGCTTGGCCGCGGCCAGGGCGCTCTTGCCGACCCCCAGACCTATCAGACCGCTGAGCCCGACATCTTTGTGGGCGGCGATGTCTACACCGGTCCGAGCTTTGCCATCGACGCCATCGCCGCCGGTCACGAGGCCGCCGTTTCCATCCATCGCTTTGTGCAGCCGGGCTCCACGCTCACCATCGGCCGCAACCAGCGCCGCTACACCGCTCTCGACCGCGACGATGTCGTGATCGAGAGCTACGACAACGCGAGCCGCGAGGTTGCCCACGTGAACCGCGAGCGCGAGAAGGCCGCGCCGTTTAGCGAGTACGTCGAGACCTTTACCGAAGAGCAGGTGCGCGCCGAGACCGCCCGTTGCCTGGGCTGCGGTGCCTCGATCGTCGACCCCAACAAGTGCATCGGCTGCGGCCTGTGCACCACCAAGTGCGCGTTCGACGCCATCCATCTGGATCGCGACCGCCCCGAGTGCTCCACGATGGTCAAATACGAGCAAAAGCTCCCAAGCCTCGGCAAGTACGCTTTGAAACGCGCAATCAAAATCAAGTTCGGTCGTAAATAGGTAACCATGGCGGGTAGGGGGACGGCGCAGACTAGATTTCGCCGTCCCCTTGCTTTGAGTTTGCATCGCATCAACCGTTGTTGAAAGGTTTCTACCTTGCACGAATTGGGAATCGTTTATCACATCATTCGCGATGTTGAGAACGTGGCGCGCGCCAATGGCGTGCGCCACGTTTCGAGCGTTACGCTGCTGCTGGGTGAGGTCTCGGGCGTCGTTCCCGACTTGCTGCTCGACGCTTGGCGCTGGGCGGCAGATAAAAAGTCCATCACCGAGGGTGCGGAGCTTATTGTGGAGCCTGTCGAGGCCGTGACGCATTGCGAGGCGTGCGGCTGCGACTACGTGACGGTCGAGCACGGCAAGACCTGCCCCCATTGCGGCAGCGGCGAGACATACTTGCTGCAGGGCCAGGAGGTCATGATCAAGCAGATCGAGACCCCCGACGAGGACCCGGCAGACGCTGCTCCCGACGGTCCTTCCGACGCTCCCGACGCCGTCGACGCCGCCAACCCCCTCCACATCGCCTAACTTGGTCGTTGGGGACGTTCTTAAACGACTAGTCAAACAAGAACGTCCCCAACGACTAGTCGTTTAAGAACGTCCCCAATGACTACTTGCGCTAGAGCATAAGTCACGATAATAGTCAAGTCATGTCTGTTTAAACAAAATAGCGGCAGTACAAGCGCATTCGCGCTTGCCAAAATCGATATTAATGAACAGCCTGTTTGTATCTGTAAAATGCATGGCTTGATGTGCGACGCCTTGGCGTGTAATGAGTCAAAAAGCGGTAACGTAATCAATTTGTAACAAACATAGACGTTTAAACAAATAAACCAACCTTTTGCGAATTTAGCTATAATTCCACAAACCAAACAGGTATACTTCCTTAATGTCGTGTAGGAAATACGTAGACAAAAAGGAGGTTATGTGATGGTAAGTATTGTTCTTGCTAGCCACGGGGACTTGGCTGCTGGAATCAAGCAGACGGGCTCGATGGTCTTTGGCGATCAGCCGTCTGTAGCCGTGGTCTCGCTCGAGCCGAGCATGGGCCCCGACGACTTCCGTGCCAAGGTCGAGGAAGCAATCGCTTCCTTCGAGGACCAGGAGCAGGTGCTCTTCCTCGTTGATCTGTGGGGCGGCACGCCGTTCAACCAGATCAGCGGGCTCATCGAGGGCCACGATTCCTGGGCTATCGTCACCGGTGTCAACCTGCCTATGCTCATCGAGGCATATTCGCAGCGCTTTGACGCAAAGAACACTGCACATGCGATCGCAAAACATCTCGTGACTGAGGCTAAGGCTGGCGTGCGCGTCAAGCCCGAGTCTCTGGAGCCCGAGGAGAAGAAGCCGGCTGCGGCCGCTGCTGCTCCTGCAGGCGCCATCCCTCCGGGAACGGTCATCGGCGACGGGCACATCAAGATTGCCCACGTCCGTATCGACACCCGTCTGCTGCATGGCCAGGTGGCCACCACGTGGACCAAGCAGATCAACCCCAACCGCATCATCGTGGTTTCCGACGGCGTTGCTCACGACGAGCTCCGCAAGACCATGATCGAGCAGGCTGCCCCTCCGGGAGTCCATGCCAACGTCGTGCCCATCAAGAAGATGGCCGAGGTCGTCAAGGACACGCGCTTTGGTGACACCAAGGCCATGCTGCTCTTCGAGAACCCGCAGGATCTGCTCAAGGCCATCGAGGCCGGCGTCGACATCAAGGAAGTCAACATCGGTTCCATGGCTCACTCCAAGGGCAAGGTCGTCGTCACCAACGCCGTCGCCATGGGCGATGACGACGTCAAGACTCTCGAGGCCCTCAAGGCCAAGGGCGTCAAGTTCGAGGCCCGCAAGGTTCCTTCGGATTCCTCCGAGGATCTCGACGCCATGTTGAAGAAAGCTAAGGCCGAACTGGCCGCTCAAGCATAGTAAAGGAGGGTCCGATACATGTCTGCAATCACTATTCTGCTTGTTGCGATTGTCGCGTTGCTTGCCGGTATGGAAGGCATTCTGGATGAGTTCCAGTTCCATCAGCCGCTCGTGGCATGCACGCTTATCGGTCTCGTAACCGGTCACCTTCAGGAGGGCATCCTCCTGGGCGGTTCGCTCCAGATGATGGCCCTTGGCTGGGCTAACGTCGGCGCCGCCGTCGCGCCTGACGCCGCTCTGGCCTCGGTCGCCTCTTCGATCATCATGGTGCTCGCCCTCAACGGCGGCGCTACCGATCCGTCGAAGGCCGTTACCGCCGCTATCGCCGTCGCTGTCCCGCTGTCGGTCGCTGGTCTGTTCCTGACCATGATCTGCCGTACCCTGGCTACCGCTATCGCTCACGCCATGGACGGTTGCGCCGAGAAGGGCGACTTCGCCGGCATCGAGCGTTGGCAGTACATTGCCATCCTTATGCAGGGCCTTCGTATCGCCATCCCGGCAGTACTTCTGTGCATCATCCCGGCCGAGGCTGTTACCAACGCGCTTAACGCTATGCCCGACTGGCTGTCCGGCGGCATGGCTGTCGGCGGCGGCATGGTCGCTTCCGTCGGTTACGCCATGGTCATCAACATGATGGCCACCAAGGAGACCTGGCCGTTCTTCATCCTCGGCTTTGTCCTTGCTGCCATCCCTCAGCTCACGCTGATCGCCCTTGGCCTCATCGGCATCTCCCTTGCCCTCATCTACCTTGGCCTTAAGGATCTGGCCAAGCAGGGTGGCGGCATGGGCGGTGGCTCCGGCGACCCGCTCGGCGATATTCTGAACGATTACGAGTAGGAGGGGAGTGATACATATGGCAGAGAACAAGATTCAGCTCACCAAGGCTGACCGCAAGAAGGTTTGCTTCCGTCATCAGTTCCTTCAGGGCTCGTGGAACTACGAGCGTATGCAGAACGGCGGCTGGTGCTTCGCAATGATCCCTGCGATCAAGAAGCTCTACACCAGCAAGGATGACCAGATTGCCGCTCTTAAGCGCCACCTGGAGTTCTATAACACCCACCCCTATGTTTCCGCCCCCGTCATTGGCGTTACCCTCGCCCTCGAGGAGGAGCGCGCCAACGGTGCTCCGATCGACGACGTCGCCATCCAGGGCGTCAAGGTCGGTATGATGGGCCCGCTCGCCGGCGTCGGCGACCCTGCCTTCTGGTTCACCCTTCGCCCGATTCTGGGCGCTCTGGGCGCTTCCATGGCCCTGTCCGGCAGCATCGCCGGTCCGCTGCTGTTCTTCTTCGCGTGGAACATCATCCGTTACGCCTTCCTGTGGTACACGCAGGAGTTTGGCTACAAGGTCGGCTCCTCCATCGCCAAGGACCTCTCCGGCGGTCTGATGGGCAAGGTCACCGAGGGTGCTTCCATCCTGGGTATGTTCATCATCGGCGCCCTGGTCGAGCGCTGGGTGTCCATCTCCTTCACCCCGGTCGTCTCCAAGGTCACGCAGTCTGCTGGCGCCTTTATCGACTGGGCTAGCCTGCCCTCCGGCTCCGAGGGCGTCAAGGAAGCGCTGACGATGTACAACTCCATCGGTGCTACCGCCCTTGATCAGGTTAAGGTCACCACGCTTCAGGCTAACCTCGATCAGCTCATCCCCGGCCTTGCCGCTGTGTGCCTGACCCTGCTGGTCTGCAAGCTCCTCAAGAAGAAGGTCAGCCCGATCGTCATCATCCTGGCTCTCTTCGCCGTCGGCATCATCGGTCGCGTCTGCGGCTTCATGTAAGCACGCTTCGGCTTAAGACCGAGAGTTGCTAGGCAAGGGCTTTTGAGCCATTGAAACGGACCGCACCCGGTGGGTACACTGGATGCGGTCCGATTGTTTTTTATTGGAGGGCGAGGCGCGTATGGCGCAATCTCAGAACAGCACGGTCGATCTGGCAACGCCGGCAACCTGCCTGATGGGGCTTACCAGTCACGGTAACGTAATGGTGGGCAATAAGGCGTTTGAGTACTATAACGAGCGCAATCCCGAGGATTATATTCAAATCCCGTGGGACGAGGTCGACTATATTGCCGCCGAGGTTTTGCGCGGCACCAAGAAGATCACGCGTTTTGCCATCTTCACCAAGGACAACGGTCACTTTACGTTTTCGACGCGCGACGACAAAGAGACGCTTCGTGCGGTCCGCAAGTACGTCGACGAGGATAAGCTCGTGCGTTCGCCCGACTTTATCGATGTGACGGCCAAGGGCGCCAAGAGCATCCCCTCCGTTATCAAAAACCTCTTCCACAAAGGCAACTAGTCGCCTGCGACGTTCTTAAACGACTAGTCATAAAGAACGTCCCCAATGACTACCTCGTGACGATAGTGCAAATCTGCTACACTAGTACAACATGCCTCCGTAGCTCAGGGGATAGAGCACCGCTCTCCTAAAGCGGGTGTCGACGGTTCGAATCCGCCCGGGGGCACCAGAAGTAAATGCAGGTCAGACGGTATAAATCGTCTGACCTGCTTTCTTATATAAGGGCATCGTTAACGTCAGTTGGGTAGAATTTGGGTAGAAAGTTTTTTTGTGAAGGGCTATGCCCAAAGTCCGGTTTCCAACCCTTCCCACAGCCTACGGGCTTATAAGGAGCCCTTCGGCCATGGAAAGCGTTGAAAACCTAGGGTGACGCTGCTGTGAGATGGGCGAGTTTCCAACAGCCCCCGGCGTCTTCGGGTTTCGCCTGGGACCCTGCGACACCGTGGGCCGTTGAAAACTCGCCCTTCCGCTTGGAAGAGGGCTTTTACCCCTTAAAATTGTCCGAAAGTGACAACGACGCAGGAGGTCCGGTATGCCTGCCAGCAAGAAAGAGGCAAAAGAGTTCGTCAAGCGGTGGCAGAAGCGCCTTGCCGCCATCCCCGCGGGCTCCAACAACGAGCAGCAGGACACGCAAAAGTTCTGGGTAGATCTGCTCATCAACGTCCTGGGCATCCCGTCCAACACCATAGACAGCTTCGTCGACTTCGAGCGGAAGGTGAGAGGCCGCCGCATCGACGTGTTCGTCTCCGACCACAACTTCCTGTGCGAGCAGAAGTCGTGGGGTATCGACCTCGACAAGCCCGAGCCCAGAAACGGCGGCATGGAGACGCCGCTCCAGCAGGCCATGTGGTACGCGCGGCACCTGCCGTACTCCGAGCGCCCCCGCTGGGTGATGACGTGCAACTTCGGGACCTTTCGCCTTTACGACCTCGACAACGAGCGGCCCGAGGATACCGTGCAGGAGTTCTCCCTCGAAGAGCTCCCGGACAGCCTGTATCTTCTGTCCTTCCTGACCTCCAACGAGACGAGCCGTCTGCACAAGGAGCAGCAGCTTTCCATCGAGGCTGGGGCCTACGTCTCCAGGCTCTACGATGCCCTCGCCAAGCAGTACCACCACATTGAGGAGAAGGACGAGCGGGCGCAAGAGGAGCAGCGCTCCCTCAACGTGCTCATCACCCGAATCATCTTCCTGCTCTACGCCGAGGACGCCGACCTCCTGCAATCGCACCAGGCGTTCGGCAGGTACTGCGAGGGAGACCCCGCGAAGCTCCGCCGAAAACTGGTCGATTTGTTTGAGACGATCGACACGCCCCTAGAGCAGAGGGATGAGTACATGGACGAGGACCTCGCGGCCTTCCCCTACGTGAACGGCGGTCTGTTCGCCGACTCCTCCATCATCGTCCCGCAGATGACCTCGGAGATCCTCGAGGCCATCGCTGACGCGTCCCAGGACTTCGACTGGCGCGAGATCTCGGGCGTCATCTTCGGCGGCGTGTTCGAGGGCACGCTGAACCCCGAGACGCGCCACGCCGGGGGCATGCACTACACGAGCGTCGAGAATATCGAGCGCTGCCTCAGGCCGCTCTTCCTCGACGAGCTGTGGGATGAACTGCACGAGGCCGAGGGCGAGAGGACGGCTGCCAAGCGCAAGCAGGCCCTGGCGAGGCTGCACGACAAGGTGGCCTCCATCACCATCGGTGACCCCGCGTGCGGCTCGGGCAACTTCCTTACCGAGGCGTACCGGCAGCTGCGTACCATCGAGAACCGAATCATCGAGGACGAGCTCAGCGAGGAGACCGGCAACGCGGGGCAGACGGCCCTCGTCGTTGCGCAGGACAGCCCTGTCCGCGTGTCCCTGGACCAGCTGTACGGCATCGAGATAAACGACTTCGCCGTCTCGGTCGCTAAGACCGCCCTTTGGATCACCGAGGAGCAGATGCTCCGAAAGACGCAGGAGATATACGTCGGTTATGACTTCGACTTCCTGCCGCTCAGGAGCCTCAGCAACCTCCATGAGGGCAACGCCCTCAAGACCGATTGGTCCGAGGTGTTCCCCGATGACCTCACGTACCTCGTGGGCAATCCGCCCTTCCTTGGGGCCCGCAACCAGTCCAAGGAGCAGAAGGCCGAACTCCTTGAGGTCTTCGACGGCGCGAAGAACGCGGGCAACATCGACTACTGCGGGGCCTGGTACATGAAGGCCGCGAGGTTCACGCAAGGGAAGCGCACGCGCTGCGCCCTGGTCTCGACCAACTCGATATGTCAGGGCGAGCAGGTCGCCAACCTCTGGAAACCCCTGCACGACCTGGGTATCCACATCGACTTCGCGCACAACACGTTCAGGTGGGACAACGAGGCTGCGGACAAGGCACACGTGTTCTGTGTCATCGTCGGGTTCTCCCGCGAGTCGGGGACCAAGACGCTCTTCTACCACGCGACCCCGGACAGCGACGAAGAACAGATTCCCACGGCTCGAATCAATGCGTATCTGAAAGACGCCCCTGATGTATTCATCTACAGCCGCAGCAAGCCTATTTGTGATGTTCCGGAAATGGGCATCGGAAATAAACCTATTGATGGGGGATTCTACCTGTTTACCGATGAGGAGAAAGACGATTTTCTGAAGAAAGAGCCAAAGGCCGAAGGCTTCTTCCATCCATGGCTTGGATCAAAAGAGTTCATTCATGGCTATCATCGCTGGTGCCTGTGGCTTGGGGAGGCAACCTTCTCAGATTTAAAGCAGCTTCCTGAGTGCAGAAAGAGAGTAGAACAGGTTCGTGAATACAGGCTTGCAAGTAAAAGCGCTGGAACCCGAAAAATAGCAGATAAGCCAACGAGATTTCACGTTGAGAACATGCCCGAGGGAAGTTCCATCATCATCCCAGAGGTGTCTTCAAGCAGACGGAAACGTGTTCCAATGGGCTTTGTTGGTCCAGAGATATTTTGCAGCAACAAGGTTAGATTGATACCTAATGCTTCTCTCTATCACTATGGCATTCTGCAATCTCAATTCCATAATGCATGGGTTAGGATCGTAACCGGAAGATTGAAGGACGATTACCAGTATTCGGCCAATATTGATTACAACAACTTCGTTTGGCCCGAGCCCACGGAATCCCAACGCGAGGAAGTCGAGCGTTGCGCCCAAGCCGTGCTCGACGCCCGGGATGCCCAAGAAGGTGCGACGCTCGCGGACATGTACGATCCCAAGAACGAGACGTTCTTCCCCGAGCTGATGACAGCGCACAAGGCGCTCGACGCCGCCGTCGAAGCCGCCTACGGCGTCGACTTCGGCGGGGACGAGGAGAAGATAGTCGCCCATCTTTTCAACCTGTACGCCAAGAAGGTCGGTGAACTATAGTGCCCAACTCTATCTACAATCCCATATCGCTGGAGGTCGGTAACATCCTGAAGGATGTCCAGACGGGCAAGATTGGCCTGCCTGATCTGCAACGGCCTTTCGTGTGGGGCAATGAAAAGGTTCGCGATCTGCTTGATTCCATGCTTCGCGGATACCCTATCGGCTATGTGATGCTGTGGGACTCTCCGAGCGATGATGCGGGCAAGAAGTCTGCCATAGGTTCGAACCAAAAGGTGTATGCCGTCCCCAAGTCCCTTGTCATCGACGGACAGCAGAGGCTCACTGCCCTCTTGAGCTCTCTGTACGGCGTGTCCGTGCGAGACAAGAACTTCAGGGAGCGAACGGTGAAGATCGCCTACGACCCCATCGCACGCTCATTCAAGAATGCCGATGCCTCGACCGAGAAGGATTCGCGCTATGTGCCTGACGTATCCGAGGCCTTCGCGGCGAACCACGACAACAAGCTGAGCGCCTATCGCAGGGCGTTCATCAAGCGCCTTAACGAGGCGAATGCCAAAAAGGGCGAACCCGAACTCGACGATGGCGGCGAGGATGCCGTCGAGAGTGGGCTCAACGCATTGCTCGGGCTTGAGCGTTATCTTCTGCCGACGCTGGAGATTTCCGAATCGGCTGACGAGGAGACCGTATCGGACATCTTCGTGCGTGTGAACTCGCAAGGGCAGGCGCTTAAGCAGGATGACTTCATCATGACCCTGCTTTCGGTCTACGAACCTGCCATGAGGGAGCGCATAGAGGAGTTCTGCGCCATGAGCCATGCGCCCGCAAAGGGCACCTCGTACAACCCGCTCATGACCGTCTCGCCGACGCATATCATTCGCGCCACGGTGGGCGTGGGGTTCAAGAGGGGTCGCCTGCGTTATGCCTACCAGATTCTTCGCGGTCGAGATCTCAAGACAAAGGAAACGACGCCCGAGACGAGGGCCGAGAACTTTGCCACGTTCGGTCGCGCCCTCGATCTCGTGCTTGACTTGAACAACTGGCACGCCTTCATCAACACGCTGGCGGAGGCGGGCTACGTCTGCTCCGACCAGGTGGGGTCGGGCAACGCGCTCATGTTCTGCTATGCGTTCTACCTTATCGGGCGCTATGAGTTCGACATGGAGCCGTTGGCTGTGCGCGGGCTCGTGCGGCGCTGGTATTTCGCCGTAGCCATAACGGGGCTCTATGTGGGGTCCTTCGAATCCGAGTTCGAGCAGCAGCTTAACGACGTCTCGCGCCTTGATACTGCCGACGAGTTCCGGGCGTACTTCGACCGTAGGCTCGCCGCCATCATGACGGACGATTATTTCTCCATTTCGCTGCCCAGCTCCCTCGATGCAAACGAGGCGACGGGTCCGACCTGGTGGGGCTTCGTCGCGGCTCAGGTTGTGCTCGGTGCCAAGGCGCTGTTCAGCACGGCCCCGCTGTCCCAGCTCCTGCTCATGGGCTCGTCGGGCTCGAAGAAGGCGCTGGACAAGCACCACCTGTTCCCGGACAACTACCTGAAGTCCAGGGGCTACCTCTCGCAGCGTAGCAACAGGGGCAACTTCACCCTCGTGGACTACCAGAACAACATCTACATCTCGGACGACGCCCCGAGCGAGTACGTCAGGAAGTACCGCGACTCGCTGGGGGAGGACGAGTACCGCCGCAACTGCGAGGAGCATGCCCTGCCCATAGGGTTCGAGGACCTCGATTACGAGGAGTTCCTCGGCAGGCGCAGGCGTCTCATGGGCGAGCTGGTGAAGAGGGCGTACGAGCAGTTGTAGGCTCGCGCCATGGACCCGCCCCTGAGGGTCGAGGCGTAGCAATCGGCCTTGCGGCCGATGGGTCCCGCTCATGGGCGGGACCCCCGCGACGCACGGCGTCGCTCTCGCTGCGGCTCCCTGGCAACGCTCCCCATGGGTCGCGTTTCGTCCGCCTCCGCTCACGCCGGCCCCGCCCGCCGAACGGCTGCGCTCGATGGCTTCCGGAAGTCGCCATCGCTCCGCCGTGGTCGCCGGGCGGGGCCTCTCGCGCCGGGTCGCCGAGCGCCGTCGTGCGACGCTCCCCAGGGTCGTGTCTCCTCGGCGTCGGCTCAGCCGGCGCTCACCCGCCCGGGCTCGCGTTGCCCCTGGCAAGTGGCTCGCTCCGTGCGGGCAAGATATGGATTCCGTTGCACGGAATCATCTTGCCGCCTACGGCGGGGGCGAACCGCTCCGAAGTCGCTCTCGCCAAAAGGGGCCGGGACGCCTGTTGCGTCCCGGCCCAAATGCTCAGTCCCCTCGCCCGTTCTGGTTCTCGAGCGCCTTGCGCTCAAGCTCCCAGAACGCCCTCATCGCCGTCGCTATCCCGCGCAGCGTGAAGCGGACGGCGAGGCCGGTCGAGTAGTCGACTGCGAAGCCGAGCCTGCCGCCGTTGACCTTCCGCACAGCCCCGAGGGCCTTCGAGAAGAACCGGTACTGGAGGCTCCCGCCCTTCGACCTGGCGAGCTCGATGCCGTCCCGCCTGAGCCGCCGCTCAAGCTCGCCCATCCGGTCGGGGCAGTCGCGCATGCGACCGACCTCCTCGATCCGGCGGGCGACCGCGACGCGGATGCGGGCGTTCTCCGAGCGCTCGGCCTGCCCCTTTCGGGCCATGTCGCGCTCTTCCGTGCCGGGTTGCCTCGCGTGGACGCGCGAGTTGGCCTTGCCGCGCTCAAGCTGCCTGAGGCCGTACCTCTCGTCCAGGGTACGGACGGTCTTCACGCGTGATGCTGCCGCCTTTCGGGCGGGGCCCTCGTCGAGCCTTCGGCCGGTTTCCAGATCACTGCGGTTGATGCCGAGGTGCACGGCGTAGCGGTCGGTGGCGTCCGCGCGGCAGCGCTCGCGGTGCAGCACCATCACGACTTCCTGGTTGGGGTAGCGCTCGGCCACGTACTCCCTCGCATAGCGCATGCACAGCTCCGGCGTCATCTTCCCGCCGTTGAGGTCGCACTCGTCTGGGAGGAACCCGAGTATCTGGTGCTGCATGTAGGTACACTTGGCACCGGCCTTGCCGGGCCTGTCGTGACCCATGGCCGCCCTCGTGTCTGCCATCTCCTGAAACCAGCGGTCATCGTCGATGATGTTCTGCGTGCCGTGGGCGAGCGCCTTGTCGCGGTCCCAGGAGAGGTAATCCCTGAGTCTCGCGAGGTGCCTCTCGCTGCAGACGCTCGTCTGCTTTATCGCCGTCATGGTCGCCTCCCTAGTCGAGCGAGAGCCCGCTGAATTTGCCGCCCGGCTTGCTCCCGTTCTTCTTCTCCGGCTCGGGCCACTTTGGGCACCAGGTCGAGGCCTCCTCGCGCATCTTCCTGGCAGCTGACTCGTCGAGGCGGCGCTGGTAGGCGCGACGGCTCTCCGCCTCGTGCTCGGGGGTCCCGAGGTCGAAGTGCTCTCTTGTGGGCGTGTTGGTGCAGTCGGTGACGGGGGAGCGGAAGACCCCGGCTCGGCACGCGGGCATCCCGTTGTCGGCGTGCTTCACGACTACGATTCCATCCCTGTCCGGAGCCATGCCGCGCCAGTCCCAGGGGTGTATGACGTCGTCGGCGCTCTCGCTGTAGGACGTCGAGGATGACGTGCCCGACGCGGCCCTGCCGTTGCTCGTGCCCTGCGTGTGGCGCGTGGTCTTGCCGATGAGCTCGGTGAAGTACCGGCGGTCCTCCTCCTCGGCGAGCTTCATCGCAATCTTGACCCCGCAGTTCGCGAGGATCTTCCTGCGGCCGTCTCTCTCGCCATACTTGTTGAGCTGGGATACGTCCTGCGTCGCTCCGACCCAGAACGTTCCGCACCCGCGCCCGAGACTGAGGAGGGCGGGCAGGCACTCGACGCGGGGCAGGTTGCCCCACTCGTCGCCGAGTATCTGCACGGGGCGGGGGAGCCTGCCGCCGTTCACGTCCGCGACCGCCTGGACCGAAGCCCAGAGCTGCGAGAGGAACATCGCCGCGATGCAGTTGTAGGGGGAGCCCTCGTCGAACACGTGAAGGAAGACGGCGCTCTTCTCCGTGAGTACCGTGTGCGGGTCGATGTCGGAGCCGGAGGTCATCCAGGCGACCGGGGCGGAGGAGAACGGGCGCAGGGCGACCTTGAGCGTCGAGAGGATGCTCCTGAGCTCGTTGCCGCCCGAGGAGACGAACTGCGACGCCCTGCCCTTGGCGGGGTGGCCGCTCGGCAGAGCGCGGAAGACGGCCTTCAGGGGCTCGGACGGGTCGTCTCCCTCGGCCTCGGTGCCGCGGTCCAGGACCTCGCAGACGGTCGCGAGGTGCTTTGATTCCTCGGGACACTCGTCGGACATGGAGACCAGCAGGACCAGGGCCGAGAGCAGGCCCCTGGCCGAGGCGGTCCAGTGCGAGCCCTTGTCTTTCTCGTCGTCCTGCACCACGAGCTCCGCGATGGCGTCCGCCGCCTGCTCGGCCTCCTGATCGCGTCCCTCGGCATGGAGGTCGAGCACCTGCTTGAGCGGGTTGAACCTCTGTCCCCTATAGGGGTGCTGCGTGTCGAGAAGCAGGACGCGATAGCCGCGACGGGCCAGCTCGTCGCCCGTGAGTTCTATGAGCTCGTTTTTCACGTCGGAGACGATTAGGGTCGCGGGCTCGGATCCGTTGGAAGCGCCGCCGTAGCTGAGCAGGTCGATTGAGGGGAGATAGAGGAAGCGACTCTTACCTGACCCGGTGGCCCCTGACACGAAGGCCATCTTCTTGGGCTCGTAGAGATAGCAGGGTTTGCCGTGATACTTGGTGAACCCATAGACGAACCCACGTGACGAGGGATTCGTCGAGCCGTCCCAGGTCATGGACCCTTTTATGACCTCGCGACCCGTCTTGACGTGGGCGTCGCCGAGTACGCCGCCGTCCTCGGCCCTCGCGTTGAGGGTGGTCGAGTAGGCGATGAGAGCGCAGATGCAAAAGGCGAGTAGGAAGGTCAGCAGGGTTCCGAGCGGGCAAGCAGTGAACGCACCCGTGAGCCACCAGCCGAGGACGGTATCCACGCCGAACGACGACGGAATCGCAGCCGCGCCTAACGGTGTCCCGGAGACGAAATCGTCGACGGGGACGGCGAGGACGGGGCATGCGATGATCGCTAGGAGAAGAGATGATATGAGCGCTGTGGGCATCTTGGTTTTCATGATCATTCTCGATTCTTGGAGATGAGGTTCGATAGCTGCGAGGCCGTGCTCGATACCAGACGGACGGCCTCCGCGAGCTGTTGGGCCGTCTGCGTATCCACGCCATAGGCGTTTGCGGTGCGGACGGCCTGGCTGAGGTTTCCGCCCTGCTTCTTCATCTGATGAAGAAGCTGCCGCAGCGTCGCCTCGTCGGCGATCCTGACGGGCTTCTCACCGATGAGGAGGGCGGCTTCGCGCATGAACGTCGATGGGGCCATACCAAAAGAGGAGGAGCGCACCGTGATGGCGGCACGCTCCTCCTCGGTCATGCGGACGTTTATATGCGCGGTCTTGGCTTTGCCACGCATGGGCTAGCCCCTGTCGTGGAAGGTGGCGCGCGCACCGTCGAAGTCGAGTCGGGACTCGCCCAGCGTGCCGTAGCGGTTCTTGAGGGCGACGAGCTTGAGGGGCGTGCCGGTTGCGGGAGACTCGTAGGGCCACTCGGGCTTGTCATTGTCATCGGCGAGGTAGAGCACCGAGTCAAAGCCGTACTCGACAGCGGAGGAACCACCGAACATGGCGAGGTTGGGCCTGGCCGACTTCCCGGAATCGTAGGACTTGCGAGTGGTCGAGCTCAGTGCGATGACGGGAGAGCCATAGAGGTTCGAGATTTCGCGGAGGCCCTTCACGCATGCTGTGATAGCCAATCGCTCGTCGATGAACTGCTGGTCCGCTGTGACGCCGCAGGCGAGGAGCTGGAGGTAGTCAATGAAGACGATGGGGACCTCGCCACGCTCGCGTGTTACCAGCCCGACGAGGTTGGAGAGCTCCACGGTGTTGAGCGGGCCGGTGATGCAGAGATTGGGGGCGATCTGGGTGCGATATTTGTCGAGTGCAGCCTCGAAAGTCGTGTGCTTAGGGTGATTCTGGGTCGCGCAGCTGGAGACCTCGGACAACGCGACTTTGCCGTCGCTGAGGCGCGCCAGACTCTTCTCGATCAGCTTGTGCGCGGGAAGCTCGGCGGAAACGTAGATTACCGGGTGCCCGTCTGCCGCGAGCTTGTCGGCCTCCTGGAGTGCCAGTGTCGTCTTGCCCTTGCCCGGGGCGGTCCCGATTGCGTAGTTGAGCCCGGGGTAGACACCGCCGAGGATGCTGTTGAGTGCGTCGAGCCCGAAGGAGGCGATGGGCTTGTCTTCCTGAAGGGCGTGGACGTGCTCGTCGAGCACATCAAGCTCGAAGACGAGGGGATTGACGTTCGGGCGCTGCATTACTCGCTCGCCCCCTCTGCCAGCTTGTGGAAGTAGTCGAACAGGTCCTCTTCCATGACGAAGTACTGGTTGGCGATGCTAAAGCAGTGGTGGGTGGACTTCATGAGCTTGATGGCGCTGGATTGTCCGATGCCGGTGAGGATCTGAACGTCCAGGCGGCTCATGATGCGCTTGGTGCCGACATGGCGCAGGTTGATGCCTGCGGAGATGGCGTCGGTCTTGGGGTCATCTGCAAGATGCATGATAAACTCCTTTAGTAGGGCGCTCGGCTCCTCTTCGATGTTTGGCGACAGTGAGAGGAGTCGGGTGCTTGTTTGTAAAATGGTTTTATCGACTAATTAGCTCCTTTCTTCTCATATTCGTCGATAAGGTGCAGAAGGCTGATTCGAGCTTCTGCGGGCTCGCTGTATCCCTTGCGGGATGATCTGCCGATGTTGGCGAAATCGAGCAGAGCACGGTAAGTGCAGGAATAGCCCTTGATGTGCTCCCATGCGTTGAGAATGTATGAGACCAAAGGTGTAACGGCGAGCAACGCTGTAGGGTCTTGCAGGGTAGTTTCGAGTTCACGGCCGGTCTTGGCCTGGATACGTGCGTCGAGGTTGCACTCGGGCATCTTTGCAGCCTCTTCCATAATGAGGCAAATGCTGTCCCAGTTGGTGCGGAGATGATGAACGCGCTCGCTCGTGGTGTCGATGCAGATCCTTGCTTCATGACAGTAGTCAAAAAAGCCTTTGATGACGTCGCGGCAATCATTTTCTGGCTGGATTGCGCTCCAGTCCTCGAACATGCCCTCGAAGGCGTCGAGACAGCTCCCATCCTCAGCATAGATGAGCTGCGCGGCCCACCTGCCTAGATCCGAGCTCGTCAGCTGCTCCATGGGAAGCCTCGCTAGGAGCGCGGACGGGGTGAGACCCCTTGCCGCGGCGAGGTCAGCGCTGGAGCGCTTGAAGAGTACCTGCTCATCCTTTGAGTTGAATAGGATTGTCGAACGCAGCTTGCTGCTCGCAGTGGTAAGTGCCATTGATAACCTCCTCTCTGTTTGGCCTTATTTGCAGTATACATCTGGTGACACAATCATGAGAGTATTAATTTTTCATTACCTTCAGATAATTTTTCGAAGACTTCGGCAGCGTTGCGGTCGTTGGCTCTGATTGCGTGGGTGTAGAAATTGGCCGTCGTACTCGCTGATGCGTGTCCCATCCGCGCCTGAACGGTCTTCAAGTCGACGTTGTTTGCGACGAGCGCCGTCGCTGCCGTGTGTCTCAGTCCGTGGGGGACGAGACCCGAGTATCCGGTGCCGCGTGTGTGCAGCTTGCCGTTGCGCTCGAACTGGCTTGTCACGTTGGCGTACTCGCCATAGCCGTTGTCGACGCAGAAGTCCCTGAACCAGCGTGAATAGTTGTGTCCATCGGGTCGGGTGATACTGACGTGAAGGTTGCCGTTTTCGTCCTTATGCGGGCTGAGGGCGTGAACGATGGGGTCAGAGTTTCTCTGTCTTAGCCCGCGTTGCTCGAATAGGTTGCGCTGCCGCATCTTCCAGTCGTTTAGATACGCGGCTAGCGAAGAGTCTATAGACAGGATCCGCCTGCTCATTTCCGATTTGGGTGCCCTGAGCGTTTTGTCATTGGTGTACTGGTGGACGATTCTGATTTCCATCGCCTCGGGGTCGTAGTCTTCCCAACAGAGCCCCAGGGCCTCGCCTTTTCTGAGTCCTAGGTGGAATATGAGCATGGTGCAGACGGTCATCGGCCCCATGGGTTCGGATAGCAGGCATTTGGTGAATCGGGGCAGTTCGTCGGGTGGGAGGAAGTTGCGCACTCTAAGGTCTGGCTTTGGGAGTTTGATGCTGATGCATGGGTTGCGCCCGATTAGCTCATTCTCCAGTGCGTCCTGCATGACCTGTTTGAGCTTGACGTGGATACGACGAATCTCGGCCTCTGTGAATCTTCCGGTTGAGATCGCTTCAGCATACGCCCGTTTGATCTCGTCGGGCCTCAGTGCGCCGAGGGGCATGTCGCCGAACAGCTCGCGTATATGGCGCACGTCATATTCCTCTCTTTGGAAAGAAAGAGGGGAGCCGAAGGAGCTTTCTCGGAGCCGATGGAAATCCTCAGCGTATCCGGAAACAGTGGTCGGCATGTCGCTAGTCGGTTCATAGGTCTCCAGCTCCTTCCGGTAGGCATCGAGCGCATTCGCCACCTCACCGGGCCAGTTCTTTGGGTTTTTGCTCTTGCAATGGATGGTTCTCTTGGGCGTCTTTAGGTATCTGACTCGTTTCCCGTTCTTGCCGGATTCGGGGTCGCGACCGAGAGAGAAGTAGATGCGGAAGGAACCGGGTTTTCCCTTGATCGGTTCGGAAGTGCCTTTGGCTGTGGGTTTGATTCTGGTTTCCATGGGTCTCCAGGGGTGGTGCGTTGGGTTAGCCTCGGGGGTGGGGCTTTGAGGGCCTCGCCCCCGAGGTTAACCCAAAAATTTCACCCCTGCAAGTCAAAATGAAGGGGTGAAGGGGTGTAAATAGGGTGAAATAGAAAACTAATCAAGAAGAGCAAAAACGGCAGAATAGCTAAATTACCTGCGGAAACAGAGATATTGATGAAAATGAAAAACCGCAGGTAGGGTAAGAGCTCATGACCTCCTAAAGCGGGTGTCGACGGTTCGAATCCGCCCGGGGGCACCAGAAGAATATCGAGCCCGGTACCGCTACGGTGCCGGGCTCTTCTGGTCTAAGGGCAGGATTCGGACCGTCGACGCCCGCGTCACCAATTTCCCCGCGGGGGGAGTTTTCGAATCCGCCCGGGGGCACCAGAAGAATATCGAGCCTGGTACCGCTATGGTGCCGGGCCCTTCTGGTTTAAAGGCATGTCGTAGTTTCCGCTGCTTTGGATAAAGAAAGCGCCCGTTTGCCGGGGGAGCAAACGGGCGCCATTGAGCGAATGTGTTTGCGGCATCAGCCGCTGTGGGTAACGTCTTGATGACTAGTTAGTCGTGCTGGAGTCGCCACTCGTATCGGAACCCGAGCCAGAAATCGAAACCGTCAGCGTGATCGTGCTGTCGGTGGACTGCTTGCCAGTGGGGGAGACGCCCGTCACGGTGGCGTTTTCGTTGCCACTCACGGGGTTGCCGTTCTGATCGCAGAATGCGATGTTGTAGAATCCGGCGTTGTTGAGTGCAGTGACGGCGGAGGAGATGCTCTTGCCGTACAGGTTGCTCGGGACGTTTGCCTTGCCGGACTTCTTGGCGATGACGACGGTGATCGTGGCGCCGGGCTTCTGCTTACCGCTGGGGTTCCAGCTAATGACGGTACCCTCGGTGACGGAGTCGTTCTCCTGGTAGCTCACATCAACGCCAAAACCGGCCATGTCGAGGGCGTTGCGTGCCTGGGCCTCGGTCATGTCGGTCAGATCGGGGACGGAGGTGGTGTCGGGTCCGCTGGAGACCTTGTACGAGATGGTCGTGCCCTTTTCGACTTCCTTGCCGGCATTAGTGCCCTGCTCAAAGACCTGGCCTTCTTCGGCCTCGTTGGCCTCCTCGGTTGCTTCGCCCTTGAGTCCCACGCTTGCCAGCGCGGCCTCAGCCTGATCCTTGCTCAGGCCAACGAGCTGCGGAACCTCAACCTTCTCGGAGGGCTTGGGGCCCTTGGAGATCACCAGGTTCACCTTGGTACCCTTGGGCTTCTTGGTGTTGCCGTTGGGGGTCTGCTCGGCAACCTTGCCCTCGTCGACATCGTCGTTATAGCTTTGGTCGATGGTTCCGACCTCAAGGCCGGCCTCTTTGATCTGCTCGATAGCGGTCTGCTGGTCCTTGTTAAGCACATCGGGCACCGTAACCTGCTCGCCCCCAAAGAGTCCGGTGGCGAAGGCCACCACAACGCCAACAACGGCGATTGCGGCGACTACGGCGGCGATAATCTTGTTCTTGTTGGACTTGGGCTGATCGACCTCGTAGGAGCCCGTGGAGCCCGAAACGGCGCTGTGGGCGTTGCTCTGGCCGCTCACGCCCGAGACGGGACGTACCATGGCGCGCGTCTGATCGGACAGCTCGCGGGTCTTGGTTGCGCCCGGGTCGCCGGCGGCGCCAATGATGCGCGTGGGCTCGGAGACGTTGACAGCGCGGCCGGACAGGTAGTTGTTGAGCACCTGGCGCAATTCGTCGGCCGTCTGGAAGCGGTTGGCCGGGTCCTTTTCCATGCACTTGAGGATGATGCGCTCCAGATCGGCATCGACGCCGGAGTTGATCTGGCTCGGCGGAACCGGCAGTTCGTTTACCTGCTTGAGTGCAACCGAGATGGCGTCGTCGCCGTCAAAGGGGACGCGACCGGTGGCGCACTCGTACATCACGACGCCCAGGGAGTAGATATCCGAGGTGGGACCGAGGTCCTGGCCGCGCGTTTGTTCGGGGCTTACGTAGTGGGCGGTGCCCAGTACATTGTTGTCCTGCGTGAGGTGACTGTTCTTTGCGCGCGCGATGCCAAAGTCCATGACCTTGATGTTGCCGTCGGGCAGCACCATGATGTTTTGCGGCTTAATGTCGCGGTGGATGATCTCGTGCTTGTGAGCCACCGAAAGCGCGGAGCTGATCTGCGAGCCGATCTGCGCCACCTTCTTGGGATCGAGGGCGCCGTGGCTCTTGATGCCGCTCTTAAGGTCGGTACCGCGCAGGTACTCCATGACGATGTAGTACGTATCGCCGTCCTTGCCCCAATCGTAGACGCCCACGATATAGGGGGAGGAGAGACCGGCTGCTGCCTGGGCCTCCTGCTTAAAGCGCGCGGCAAAGGTGGCGTCGCCAGCGTACTGCGGCAGCATGATCTTGACGGCAACCGTGCGGTCGAGGACCTGATCTTGCGCGCGGAAGACGGTCGCCATGCCGCCCGTTCCCACCTTATCCTTGAGGAGGTATCTTCCCCCGAGGACCCTCTGTTCCATTCCTGCTCCTAACTAACTTATTCGCTCAACGATGTGTGTAGTACCAAATCTATGGCCGCTGGGGCCGCGTGGCGTCTTGCCGCTAGCTTGTTGGCTGCGGTGCGCCACATACTTGTGCTTCGATCACGGGCATCACGCTCCTTGGGCGGCAAGTGCCGCGGTCAGGACGATGCCGGCGATCTTGGCCGCCTTGACGTCGTGTTTGTCGTAATCCTCTAAGGCCACCGAGATGGCGACAGTGGGTGAATCGTAAGGTGCGAAGCCGACGAACATCGAGTTGACGTTGGTGCCGCCGGTCTCGGCCGATCCGGTCTTGCCGGCGACCTTGACGCCCGGAATCTGGGCATCGGTGCCGGTGCCGGACTGGACAACAGCGAGCATGGCCTGCTTGACCTGCTCAGCCGTGGTGGCGCTGACGGCCTGGCCGAGCGAGCGGGACTGCGTGGTCTTGACCACGGTTCCGTCGGGGGCGAGCACCTGGGCCACGAAGAACGGGTCCATGACCACGCCGCTGTTGGCGATGGCCGCCGCTATCACGCAGTTTTGCATGACGGTGGTCTGCGGGCCTGGCGTGTGGTCCATGCCGACGGGCTGGCCGGCGCCTGCCCAGGCGGTCTCCCACTCGGTCATGAGCGAGGGGTCGGCCATGATGGAAGCCGCGGCGGTCAGGTCCTGGCCGAGCTTTTGGCCGTAGCCAAAGGCGTTGGCAAACTGGACGAGAGAGTTGGCGCCGACCTCGTTGGCTACCTGGCCAAAGACGACGTTGGACGATACGGCAAAGGCCTGCTGGAGGCTGATGGTGCCGAAGCTCTCATTGGCGTCGTTGGTGACCGGTGCGTTGCCGATATCCATGGAGCTGGGCGCCTTGTAAGTGCTCGAAAGGCTGGCGGTGCCGGTCTCGAGTGCCGCGGCAAGCGTGACGACCTTAAACGTGGAGCCCGGGGTGTAGAGCGCGTTCATGGCGCGGTCGTACATGGAGCCGTCCTCGCCACCACCCGATTGCATTAGGGCGTCGATGTTGGTGTTGTCGTAGGTGGGCGAGCTGGCGCATGCGAGGACCGCGCCGGTGCGCGGATCCATAACCACCACGGCGCCCTTAAAGCCCTTGAGTGCCTGCTCGGCAGCCGTCTGGATGCGCGAGTCGATGGTGAGCTTGGCGGTGTTGCCCGGTTGGTTTTGGCCCGCGAGCGACGCGAGGGCGTTGTTCCAGCTGGAATAATCCTTGGAGCCGGTGAGCGTGTCGTTCATGACGCTCTCGACACCCGCGGTGCCGTACTGCTGGCTTACATAGCCCACCACGTGAGCGGCCATGTTTCCGTTGGGGTAGGAGCGGGCGTAGGTTCCATCCTCCTGCTGCAGCGACTCGGCCAGCGTCACGCCGTCGGACGTGATGATGGAGCCGCGCTGGATGTACTTGGAGCGGGCGATGGTGTGGTTGTTGGTCGGCATGTCCTGATAGTCCTTGGCCTTGATGACCTGGACATAGGTGAGGTTGCCGATAAGGATGGCGAACAGCGCCGTAAAGGCGAACACGGCGCGGGTCAGTCGATTGGCGAGCGCCACGCGGCCGAGCACGCCGGATTCGGGCGTGTCGAGCAGGCGGCGGCGCATGCGCGAGGCGGCGGAGTGGCTGCCACGGGCGTACGAAGATGAAGTGGCGAAGCGCGTGCCGGCCGGGGAGGACGCCGAGGCGACCTGGTCGTCAGTGATGGCGGCCATGGTGCCGGTGCCGGTAAGCTCGGCCTCGCGACCGGTTGCCTCGTCACCGGCGCGCAGCAAAAGCGCGACGATGATAAAGCTTGCCAGCAGCGAGGAGCCGCCCTGGCTCATAAAGGGCAGAGTGACGCCGGTCAGCGGGATCAGGCGGGTAACGCCGCCAACGATTAAGAAGGTCTGGAAGCTGATAGCGGCCGTAAGACCGGTGGCGCTAAAGGCGGCAAGGTCGGACTTGGCACGGGCCGCCGTGGTCAGGCCGCGTACGGCAAAGAGCATAAACAGGATAAGAACGGCGCCGCCGCCCAAAAGGCCCATCTCCTCGCCGATAGCCGAGAAGATAAAGTCGGACTCGACGACGGGGATGTTATTGGCCATACCGTTGCCAATGCCGACGCCAACAAGGCCGCCGTCGGCCAGCGAGAAGAGGGACTGGACAATCTGGTAGCCCTGACCCTGCGCGTCCTTAAAGGGATCGGCCCAGATCTGGAAACGCACCTGGACGTGCGACAGGAACTTGTAGGCGCCCACGGCCCCCACGGCCAAGAGCGCAAGGCCGATGACGACATACGAGAAACGACCCGTGGCAACGTAGAGCATCAGCAAGAAGATGGTGTAGAACAGCAAGGCCGAGCCCAGGTCACGTTCGAAGACAACGACGAGCAGGCATACGCCCCAGACTGCGAACAGCGGCAGCAGCAGGCGCAGACGCGGAATCTTAAGACCCAAGATCTTGCGGTTGGAGATAGAGAGCAGTTCGCGGTTTTCGGCCAGGTAACCGGCTAGGAACAGCACGATAAAGACCTTGGCGAACTCGCCGGGCTGAATGGTAAAGCCGGCGATGCGAATCCACAGTTTGGAGCCCGAGATCGTGGTGCCGATAAAGATGGGCAGCATCAGCAAGATGATGCCGATGATGCCAAAGGTGTACTTGTAGCGCATGACCACGTCGAGGTTTTTGACCAGCGCAAGCGTACCTACCATCAACGCCACCGAGATAAACAGGATGACGAGCTGCGAGATGGCGAGCGTGGGCGCCAAGCGCGTCACAAACGTGATGCCAATGCCCGAAAGCACAAAGACGATGGGCAGGATGGCCGGGTCGGCGCCGGGTGCCAGAATGCGCACGGCGATATGCGCCGCGGCGAAGGCGGCAAAGAGACCGATCGGAACGGCAAGTGTTTCAAACGAGATGGCGGCGCCTGCGGTGAGCACGTACATCGCATACAGCAGGATGACGGGGAACGCCGAGGCGATGAGCAAAAGCAGTTCGGTGTTGCGGCGACTCATAAGCGGCACTCCCTTTCTAATTCTTATCGGAGGCTTCGGCCTCGGCGGACTGTTCGGCGGTTTTCTCGGAATCCGATTCGGAGGTCGAACTCTGGTCGGTGTTATTGCGAATTGTTTGCGCGTCGATCACCTGACGGGTCTGCTCCTCGTCGATCTGATGGCGGTACTTGGAGATAGTGTCCTGCGCATCGTCGATGCTCGTCTGCTGAATACCCGCCTTCAGGCGATTTTGCGTGTCTTCGGGCAGGTCGGACAGCTCGATGGTGGTCGTGCTCTCGAGCCAGTGCAGCTTAAGGCCGAGCGGCTTGCCGGGAATGCCCCGGTAGACCGCGACGGTGTCCTTGTAGGTGCCCAGGTAGTACGAGCTGGTGATACCCGTGTAGGCCCAGATGGCTGCCGCCAGCACAAAAGCGATGCCCAAGACGGCGGCAATGGTGATGTTGCGGCGGCGGACGCGCTTTGCCTCGCGCATGACGCCATCGTCGACCAGGTCAACGACGACCACGGTGACGTTGTCGTGCCCACCGGCGACCAGTGCCGCGTCAACAAGGTTGTCGACGCAAATCTGCGCGGTCGAGGACTGTGTGGCGATGTTTTCGATATCGCTATCGGGAATCATGCTCGAAAGGCCGTCCGAGCACAGGATCAGGCGGTCGCCTTCCTCGACATGCAGGGTAAAGTGGTCGGCATACATGGCGGGATCCGAGCCCAGGGCGCGGGTGATGACCGAGCGGTTGGGGTGGACGCGCGCCTCGTCTGCCGTAATCTCGCCGGCGTCCACGAGCTCCTCCACATAGGAGTGGTCGCGGGTCACGCGGATGAGCGTGCCCTCGTGGAGCAGATAGGCGCGCGAGTCGCCCACGTGGGCGATAGCGAGCATGTCGTTTTCGATATAGGCGCAGGTTGCCGTGCAGCCCATACCGGGCTTGCCAAGCCCGTTGAGCGCGGCTTCGATCACCGCGGCGTTTGCCGCTTCGACGGCTGCCGCCAGTCGTGCGGCGTCGGCTGCCTGCGGCGCTGTCTTGGCAATGGTCTCGACGGCGATGGAGGAGGCTACCTCGCCGGCGGCATGGCCGCCCATGCCGTCGCATACGCAAAAGAGCGGCGATTGCACCAGATAGGAGTCTTCGTTATGCGGGCGCACGCAGCCGACATCGGAGCGGGCGCCCCACATGAGCTGCGTGGTCGTGCCGGCGTCGTAGGTCGAGTCGGTCTCGATGCGCTCGTCGGTCAGCGGCTCAAAACTCATGGTCGAGCCGGGGTCCTTAAGTTTGGCCTCCACGGCGGCAACGTCAATCTCGGCCGTATCGCCGGGCGAGACGGTGTCGGCATCGTTGCTCGGGTCGTCAACGTTAGGCGTGGTGGGCTCTTCGGTTGTGCGGTAGACAGGCTCGTCGTCTTGCGGGGCGACGGCTGCGGGCTCGGGCGTCGCGAAGTGCGCGGGCGTGCCGTGGGGCTGGGAGACATCCTCCGTCGTTGCTGCGGGCACGTCTTCGGCCACAGACTGCATGGCCTCGGGTGCCGATGCGGCCGCGGGGGAGGGAGCCGCCGCGGACTCCGGTGCAGATGCGGGCTCGGGCGCTGCGGCGGGTACCGGCGCTACGGGAAACACCGGTGCCGCGGGCTCGGGAGCCGCAAACACCGCGGAGCTCTCGGTAATCGCCGTGGCGACGGGTTCGGCAAAGTGAGCCGGTGCGGGCGTGTCTTGCGGGACCGCGGGCTGCTCGGCAGCGGCGTGCACACCGATGGGGGCGGTGCCGCCGTCAGCGTTGTCCTCGACATCCTCGTCGTCGGTCAATGTCGGATATTCTTGCGTCACATGCGAAAGAGGCAGGGAGAACACAGTGTCCTCGGGCTCCACGGGCGCAGGGCCCGCCGGGGCGGCATGAGCCGGCGCGGCTGCGGGGGCAGCCGACGTCTCGGGCATGTTTGCGGACTTGTTCTCCTCGTCGATCATCGACGGTTCACCTTCATGACCACGTCGCCAATCTGGACTTCGTCGCCCTCACGCAGCGTCGCGGGCTCCACGAGCTGGCGGCCGTTGACGAGCGTGCCGTTAAGCGAGTTGAGGTCCTCGATGATGAGCGCCGGGCCCTGCAGCGAAAAGCGCGCATGCGAGGCCGAGACGAACGGTTCGTTGATGCAGATGTCCGAAGATGGCGAGCGACCGACGATGACGGGGCCGAGCATGTCTACGTGGATGCCGCGGATACCGCGCGGACCCTTGTCCACATCAATCGTCCAGATAGCCGAGTCGCGGCGCTGCCCGCGCACAAGTCCCACGCCGGTCTTCATGACGGCGAACAGGAAGATATAGAGCAGGGCGACCAAGACGATGCGGCCTGCAAAAAGGACGATATCGATGTTCATAAGCGACTATTCCCTAAATTCAAAGGTACTCAGGCCAAACGTCAGCAGATCGCCGTTGCGCAGTGGGCAGCGCGTAATGCGGCGGTTGTTGACGAGCGTGCCGTTGGTGGAATTGAGGTCCTCGATCGACCAATCCGAGCCCGTAAAGGTGAGCTGGGCGTGGCGGCGCGACACGTTGGGGTCGCGCAGGGCAATGTCGGAAACTGAGCGCTCGCGACCGATGGTCACCTGTGCGGAGGTGATGCTATGGCTCTCGCCGCTCACGACGTCGACGAGCTGGGCGAGCGGGCGCTGCGGGGCGTGAGTGCTCGCCATGTTGGAGGCGATGCCGGCTGCGGCGCCTAGGCCCACGGCGGCACCGGTCGCGGCGGCTCCGCCCATGCCGGCAAGCGCGTCGCGCGAGACGGTCTGCGGCACCGGGATGGGTGCTGCGGCGGGGTCGGGGACGCTAGGCGCGAAGGGGTCTGCCACGGCAAGCGGGTCGGGAGCGGCGGCGCGAGGCGTCGGCTGTTGCTGGGGCATGGCGGCGGGGCGCTGCTGCTGCGGGGCAGCAAACTGCTGCTGGCCGGCGCGCGGGGCGCTGGCGGCACGGCTTGCCGCGGAGTTGTTCTGGCCCAGGCCGTTTTGATAGGCGCGCTCTTCTTCGTACAAGCGGCCGAGCGTGGGGGCATCGACGTTCTCGGCAAAGACCGAGAACTTGCCGGCGCGCAGCTGCGGATCGATCATAAAGCGCACGAGGGGCTCGCCGACAAAGACATAGCGGCGCTTTTCGGCCTGCGCCTTCACAAACTCGCGGACCTCGCGCGAAAGCTCGGGGTAGAACGGGGCGAGCATGGGATCGTCGTCGGCGGCGATAAGGATGGTATAGAGTGCCGGCGCCGTGTTGACGCCGTTAATCACCAGAGTCTGATCCTCCATGTCGCGAGCGGCCTGCTTAGCAAGCTTCTTAAAGGAGAACGGGGCACGGGTGGCACCGAAGATGCCGGCCACGTGGTCCTCGAAGATGTTCAGGAAGTTCACGAAAGATCACTCTCCGTATAGGTTCTTTGGTATCCGAGCAAATATAGGCATATCCCAACGATTATAGAGGATAGGGTTCCCGCAACCGCCGCCTTGGCGACGACCGCGGCTGCAAGGCTGGCAATTTCCATATGGTGTGCAAGACAGGACGCCGCTGCGCAGCCGATGCCGGTGACAGCGATGGCGGCGATTGCGGCAAGGTTTGAGCCCTGATCGGCACGCTTGGCATGGGCATTGAGCAGCGCAGATGACGCCGCGGCAGTTGCCGCGACCAGCACAAAGGCAGCCCAAAGGAGCGGGTCTCCCAGCGCTGCGGCAACGTTACCGAGCCCCAGCACGCCTCCGGCTGAAAGCGCGACCGTGGCCAGACGGGCAAAAAGCGCGCCCATGCCCGTTGCCGCGGCGGCGCTTGCCGGGCCGAGCCAAAATGACGCGACGCCGGCGGCGACCCCAGCTGCCAGGAAGGTATTGCCGGTCAGACAGCCAAGCGCGAGTGCACAGGTGAGCGCGGCGCTCGCGGCAGCCTCGGTACGACCCCAGGCGATCCACCAACCGGACATGGCGGCGGCAAAGATCACCGCGACGGGCAGCATCGACAGGATGCCCTGTGCCTGCATGGTGGCGTTGGCCATGAGCACCAAAAAGCCCACAGCCGAGATGGCCGAGCCGATCTGGGGGGCCAGGCCAGCCGCCGCTCCGATCGCGATAGCCGCAATGACCAGGCCGGGAAGCGCCGCGACCCCGGCCGTTTGCATCAACAAAAAGCTAAAGGTGCCGCACGTTAGCGCCGAGATAGTGCGCATGGTGTAGTCGCGCGCATGGCTCCAGCGCGTGCCCGCCCAGCCGAGTGCGGGGTCGACCTCGATGGCGTCGTCCTCGTAGTGCGACGGCTCGATATCGTCGAGCTCCTGCTCGTCATCCGAAAGCTCGCCAACCATTTGCTCCAGGCTGCGACGGCCTTCGCGCACGCTGCCCAGACCGGCAAGGAGCTGGTCGCAAAATGCCTCGATGCTGTTGGGGCGGTCCTGCGGCATGGGGGAGAGCGCGCTCATGAGCGCGGCCTCGGCTCCCGGGGGGAAGTGTGGTATCAGCTCGCTGGGATAGGTGGCGCCGCCGATGATGCGGTCGAGCGAGTCGGCGGGCGTAGCCGCCATAAAGGGGGCGCTGCCGCACAGGCTCTCGTAGATCACACAGGCGAGGGCAAAGACATCGGCGCGCTCATCGACCGTGCCGGTCTCGATATCGAGCTGCTCGGGCGGCATGTAGCCGATGGTGCCGCCGCGCGAGCCGCCAAAGCCACCGGCGGACGACAGCCGCGCCATGCCAAAGTCGGTGAGCTTTACATTGCCCGAGTGGTCGATGAGCACGTTGGCGGGCTTAATGTCCAGGTGGAGTACGCCATTACTATGGGCGAAGGTGAGCGCCTGGCCCAGGGCATCGGCAATGGCCGCGGCCTCGTCAAAGGTAAGTGAGTGGCCGTCCACGCGATGCAAAAATTCGGCCAGCGACATGCCATCGACATATTCCATAACCAGGTAGGCATAGGCTGTGTCGTGCGTAAAGTCGATGACCTGCACGATATTGGGATGTTGAAGCATGGCGGCGGTGTGCGCCTCGCGCAGGACATCCATGATGTCGCTGGCGGGCATGCCGGCACCGTTGATAAGGGGGATACGCTTAATGGCGACGCGGCGGCGCAGGTGCGTGTCGCGGCAGATCTCGATGGAGCCAAAACCGCCGGTCGCAAGTGTCTCGAGCGGCTGGTACCGCTTGAGCAGCTCGCGAGAGCTGGTGCCCTCCAAAGGAACGTCCGGCGAGAACCGGGCGGTATGTTGCGAGAAAAGCGGCATGGCCAACCCTCGTGCGTTTAAAGTTCGTTTGCGAGCGGCGGGCGCGGAGCCGAGCCGTTCGCGGTGGCATAGATGCTGCTAGTGTAGCACGCTCGGGCGGATGGCGAGGATAAGGGGATGCGAGGCTGCCTGTCTGGCTTGCCCTTAGCGCTTCTTCTTGTTCTTCTTCTGCTTGCGCTGCTTGCCCTTGGTCTCCTGGGGCTTGTCGCCCTGTTTGGCCTCGGCGGCGGCCTTCTCGGCCTTCATTTTCTTCTTCTTGGTCTCGATGCGGAGTTTTTTGTTGATACGGGCCTTGAGGAAGGAGCCAAACTGTTCGGCATCGCCACGGACGAAGGTGTCCTTGGGGATCGTCACGCCCTGGTCGGCGAACATGGCCACAAAGATGCGCTCGCCGTCGAGTACGTGGTCGAGCTTGTCAAACGGGAAGAACTGCGACTTGCCGCTCTTGCCCCAAACCATCAGGCCGTCCTCGTTGGCGGCGACGCGGCGATAGCGGCCACCCATGGACTCGTCGGCCTCGACGGCGTCGATAAAGTCGCGGGCTAGCGTGTGGTGCAGGTTCTTGCTCCACCAGGCCAAAAAGGCGCCGAACACGATCAGCACGACGCCGAACTTGATCCAGCTGCCGCCGGCCACCAACATGCCGACGCCGATGAGCGCGGCAATCGCGGCGGCGACGTACAGGGAGCCACGGCGCCTGGGCGAGGCGACCAGGCGCGCAAAGTCGGTGACCAGGTCGTTTTCGTACTGGTACTCGTTGAGGTACAGGATGCCGTCGTCGGCCGCGGCCTGCTCCTCGAGCGCGACCTCGACCTGGTCGGCTGCTTCGGAGGGAACGAGGTTGCTCTCTGCGTCTGCCATGCTCTTTAGACTCCTATCGCGGCGGGCTCGCCGTACGGGTTATTATGAATGCAGTATGCCGTGCGACCGCATGGCCGTCGCGGCAACAAATCTCAGTATACCCGGGGGAGCACCCATGGAATCGTTGTACCGAAAGTATCGCCCGCTCACCTTTGACTCCGTGGTGGGCCAGCAGCATATCGTCTCGACGCTCGAGCACGCCATCACCGAGGGGCGCCTGTCCCACGCGTACCTGTTCTGCGGACCGCGCGGCACGGGCAAGACCACCATGGCGCGCATTCTGGCCAAGGCGCTGCTGTGCCGCAATGCCGAGGCGGCGCGCGCCGAGGGTGCAAGCGGCTGCATGCCCGACGGTACTTGCGAGGAGTGCGAGCTCATTGCCGAGGGTAACCACCCCGATGTCTACGAGCTCGATGCCGCCTCCCGCACGGGCGTGGACAATGTGCGCGAGGAGATCATCAACTCCGTCAACTTTGCCCCGGTGCGCGGCAAGTACAAGATCTATATCATCGACGAGGTCCACATGCTCACGACGGCGGCGTTCAACGCGCTGCTCAAGACGCTTGAGGAGCCGCCGGCGCACGTGATCTTTGTGCTGTGCACCACCGACCCGCAAAAGATTCTGGAGACCATCCTCTCGCGCTGCCAGCGCTTCGATTTCCACCGTATCGGCAACGAGGATATCGAGCATCGCCTGGCATACGTGTGCGAGCAGGAGGGCTTCGATTACGACGACGAGGCGCTGGCTATCGTGGCGCGCCATGCAAAGGGCGGCATGCGCGACGCGTTGTCCACGCTGGAGCAGCTGAGCGTCTTTGGCAACGGTTCTGTGCATGCGGACGACGCCCGCTCGCTTTTAGGCGAGGTTTCGGACCAGATTCTGGGCGAGTTTTCCCGCGCCATTGCCGATCGCGATGTTGCCGAGCTGTATGGGCTTATTCGCGCGCAGGTCGAGGAAGGTAACGATCTGCTGGAACTGACGCGCGACCTGGTGGCGCACGTGCGCGACGTGTATGTTGCCTGCGTTGCCGGTGCCCGTGCCGAGTTGTTTGAGGGCGGCTCCGAGCAGGCCGAGGCGCTTGCTGCCGAGGCCGCTGCCTTTGGCGAGCATCCTGCCGACCGCCTGGCTCGTGTGCTGACAGTGCTCGACGATGCCGCACTGGAGATGAGGGGCGCGAGCGACGTGCGCCTGGTGCTCGAGATTGCCTGCACGCGTCTGGCTCGTCCCGAGGCTGATTTAACGATTGAGGCATTGGCCGAGCGCGTGGCACGCCTGGAGGCCATGGTTGCCAACGCCGCCGTGCCGGCGAGCGTGGCTGCTGCTCAGGCCGCCGCGCCTGCAGCATCCGTACCCGCTGCTGCCCAACAGCCGACGCTCATTTCGGGCGCCCGCGCTGCCGCCCCGGCGGCATCCGCTGCCCCCGCTGTTACGTCCGCGCGCCAGGGCGGTATGCCTTGGGACCGTGGTGCTGCCGCTCCGACGGCTCAGCCTGCGCCCCGTTCTGCGTCCATGTCAGCTTCCAAGCCTGCAGCGCCTGCACCTCAGCCTGCGCCGGCTCCGACGCCTCAGCCCGTTGCGGCCCCCGCGCCTGCCACCGCTCCGGCACCTAAGCCCCAGTCCAACAACGCCGCCCAGGTTGCCGCCGCCGGTGCCGCCGAGACGCCCGCGGTCGAGGATGCCGGAGAGCTGCAGCGCAAATGGGCCGAGGTTGTCGAGCGTGTCAAGGCGCGTCAGGCTTCCTACGCAGGGCTTTTGCTCAACGCCCGCGCCACGGCCGACGACGGCTCCAAGCTCACGGTCTCGTTCCCCGCGGGTTCGACTTTTGCCATTAAGATGCTCGGTCGCGCTGATACGCAGTCGGTGGTCCTACCGACGGTCTGCGCGGTCTTCGGTCGTCGTACCGTCGACTATGTCCTGGATGGGGGTGGCACGCCGGCTCCTCAACATGAGGAGCATTCTCCATCTGCACGGGCTGCGGCATCTGCGGACCCGCAACCCGTGTCCTCGGCGGCCCCTGTATCCTCGAGCGCCAGCGCGCCGCAGCAGCAAGCGGCACCGGTAACGGCATCGACCCCGTTGGCGCCTAAGCCCGCGGCGCCCAAACCGGCTGCTCCGACACCCGCGCCCAAGCCCGTCTCGCCCGCGCCCAAGTCGTCTGACCTGGGCAAAGCCCCCTGGCTACGCTCCGACAACCCCGCCGGTGCTCCTGCCACGGGTAAGCTCCCGACCGAGCCCGCACCCCGTGCGCCCGAGCGCTCGGCTGCCCCCAAGGCTCAGCCTGTCGCGCAGTCCGCGCCGTGGGAATCCGAGCAGGTGCCCTACGACGACGCCATGGTCGGCGGCTTTGCCGGCGATGCGAGCGGGGACGATCTTCCTCCGTTCGACGTGCCTGCCGCGGCGTCCGCGCCCAGGCCCGCTGCGGCTGCCGCCAAAGAGGAGGACGCTCCTGCAGCTCCCCGGGAGTCCAACCCCGGCGCGGGCAGCCCCTTCGGCCACCAGGGCGCAGCCCCGAGCATCCCGCAGACCGAGGACGAGGCCAAAGACCTCATCCGCAGCGTCTTCGGGCAGGCCACCATCTTCAAACCGGTGGAGTAACCGTGCGGGCGGGTATGCTGCTCAAGAAGAGGTCTCTTTGTCCGGGCGCATCTGTATTTCGGACATGTGCAACGTGGTGCCGCGTATATCGCATTCGAGCAGACAAGTGCATGACGGTCGGCCTAGGATGCTGAGGTCGATACGATACGTCGCATGGCTGTCCGTGTATTCGACTTGCTCGGCGTTGACGGTTGCTCCGATTGTCGATAAAGAGCCCGGTTCGGCATCGACAATCTTGAAGTCCTTTATCTTGACCTTGAACTCTTGGTAGAGGGACGGGCTGTTGTAGTAAACGGTTCGGGTTCCGTCGGTGCACTCATCGGTCGCTTCCCATTTGACGGTGGGCTGGTCCGAGTTGGCTATCAGCAGTTCTGCTCCAAAGGCTATAGCATGGGTGATGACAACCAGCAATGCCCAGCCGACAAAGAGATAGAGAACCACATATGCGACGGGGTGTTTTGAGCGGATGTTTTGGAGCGCGTCGGGGACATTCATGGGGCACCTCCAAATTGCTATCTATGACAATCAAATTATACCCTGCCGCCATGTGCGCCGCCTCGAGCAGCGGTTCGGCATTTAGCTATTTAGTGGCGCACATGAAATGCCGGATTCGGCTCTACTAGATTGAGTGTGCGATATTATGCAACCTTGCATAATTCGACCTTGCATAATCTTGGGGGCGCATCACGCTCCAGGACATGTATATCGACTGAGGTAGTGTGTCCGCCCCGCTTGCTTGCCCCGCGCCGTGGTACGATTTTTGAGTTTGAAAGTCCTGCCGTGCTCCGGCTGCCCTTGCAGCTTGTCGCGCGGCCGCACGTAAAGGAGCCATCATGGCCGGTATGAACATGCAGCAGATGATGAAGCAGGCTCGCAAGATGCAGGAGCAGCTTGCCGCCGCGCAGGAGAACCTCAAGTCCCAGACCGTCGACGCCTCTGCCGGCGGCGGCATGGTCAAGGTGACCGTTAACGGCGAGATGGAGCTCGTCAACCTCACTATTGACCCCGATGCCCTCGATCCCGAGGACGTCGATATGCTGCAGGACATGATCATGGCTGCCGTCAACGAGGCCGTCCGCGGCGTCAACGAGCTCGCCAACAAGCAGATGGGCGCCATCACCGGCGGCCTCAACATCCCGGGCATGCCGTTCTAAGACACGCATATATATGAGTGCGAATCACAGTCTGCAAAAACTGCTCGATGAACTGGGTCGTCTGCCGGGCATTGGTCCCAAGTCGGCCCAGCGCATCGCCTATTACCTGCTCGAGGCCGATGCCGAGGAGGCCCGCCGCCTGGCCGAGGCCATCCTGGAGGTCAAGCAGGAGGTCCACTTTTGCAGCCGTTGCTTTAACTACGCCACGGCCGACGAGTGCTCCATCTGCCAGGACCCGATGCGCGATACCACTCGTATTTGCGTGGTGGGCGAGCCGCGCGACGTCCAGGCGATCGAGCGCACGGGCAGCTACCACGGCCTGTACCATGTGCTGGGCGGCGTGATCAGCCCCATGGACAAGATTGGCCCTGAGCAGCTGCACATCCGCGAGCTGCTGGCGCGTCTGGGCCACGAGGATATCCATGAGGTCATCATCGCCACCAACCCCAACATCGAGGGCGAGACCACGGCGAGCTATCTGGCCCGTACCATCAAGCCGTTGGGCGTCGAGGTGTCGCGTCTGGCAAGCGGCCTTCCCGTGGGCGGCGACCTGGAGTATGCCGACGAGCTTACGCTTGGCCGCGCCATCGAGGCCCGTCGCGCGATTTAGGTGGCGAGCCTGCTCCTGCCGTATGTTTTCCTCGCGATGCACGGGGTAGTCATAATTTCCCCGTGCGACTGTGAGTTTGTTGTGCAACAAAGATGCTTCGTATCCGCTTATCGCATGGATGCTTCCGCTCGCATCCTTAATTTGCCCATTCGTTGCGCAACCTTTTAGGTTCGCTGATACACTCAAATATGGATTTGAATGAATGCGCCGCTTCTGAGCGGCGTGTTTTTCTTGGAGGAGAACGCATGCGGCCCGGTGGCACTCAGACAAAGCGCGGCGCCGCGGTGCGCATGCGACGCCGACTGGGCTTGGCGCCGCGGGCGTACGTGCTGCTGTCGTGCTCGCTGGTGCTGGTCATGGCTGGCGTTTCTGCCTATGGCATGACCGTGCCGTCCATGATGCAGGCGCATACCGCACGCGAACCGCGCGTGGGGCATGAGGTCAAAAGTGATCTGGGTACCACGACTGGATATGCTTGGGCAAGTGTGGTCGCGCATATTGTGTTTGGCACCGACGATGCGGACGGCGCCGAGGCCCCGGACAACGAAGTCACGCTTGCCAATGGCAAAACCATCGTGCTCACCAACACCAAGATCATCGATCGGTTGTCCAACAATAGCGTGGCGGCAACGGTGAATAAGGTCGAGCAGCAGAAGGAGCAGGACGCCCAGCAGTCCGGAAAGCCCGGTAGCTCGGATACTTCTGGCTCCGGCTCGAATTCGTCGAGTTCGAGCGGCGGCTCTGGGTCGGGCTCCTCTACCGGAGGGTCTGGAAATGGCGGCTCGACGGGCGGCAACACTGACAACGATGCAAACTCCGGTGGCCTTTCCGCTGCTGAGGAAGAGAGCATTCACAGTTGGCTTGTGACCAAGTACAACATGCTCGACGGCTACGTTTCTCGTGCCAATGACGTGGTCTCGACCTATAACTCTACGGGAGATCCCAGGCCGTGCGACAGCCTGGTCGGGGAGATGTTTGTCATTCGAGCCGAGTTCGGTCGTCAGACATTCTCGCCCCGGTCAAAGTGGTATCAGCAGTATGCCAATCTGTGGGGCTGTTACACCAACCTATGTCAATGGGTCGGCCATTACGGCGATGATGACGTCGCACTCGGTAACTTCAACAATAACGTGGCGGCGCTTGCCCTATGATGACCGATCTTGCATCCACCACATCACAATCGCTCGGTCGCGATTCCATGGTCGGCCTGCGCCTGGCGCGTGTCGACGGGTTTGAGCCGGCCATTGCGCTCGGTCAGGACGAACTGCCTGCCTATCTGCGTCGTTTTACGATGCTGTTTGCCGACGAAGCCACCATGCGCCGTGGCGGTATCGGCCGCGTGACGCGTGCCGTCAACGCCCAAGGCGAGGCCGTGGCACTCAAGCAGCTCATCTTGCCGACGCGCGATGAGTTTGACGACGATGCAGCTCACGAGGCGCTGGTCGCCAAGTTCAAGGCGGCGTTTCGGGAGGAATACGAATGCCATCGCGCCCTTTCGGGTCTTAAGGGCTTTCCCCGCCTCTATGGCTGGGGCGAGGTCGACGGTGTGCCTGCAATTGTCATGGAATGGGTCGAGGGCGAGACGCTTGCCCGCTTGCGTTCGCGACTCGCCGTGGACGATGCCGGACGCCTGTCGCCGCTTGTGGCGGCGCGTCTGGGTCGCGACCTGTTCGATCTGCTCTGCCGTATGAGCCTGGTGGGTGAGGGCTTTGTCCATCGCGATATCTCGCCCGCTAATATTATGGTGCGTACGGCGCGTCTACCGCTTGACCGGCAGCTTGCCGAGGGCACCTTTGACCTGTGCCTGATCGACTTTGGCTCGTCGCTGGCGCTCGAGCCTGCGTCGGCCGTGGCCGGTACCGGCGGCAAGGCGTCGTTTACGGAGCGCTATGCCACGCTGCGTCGCGCGACGGTTGCCTATGCCCCACCCGAGATGCTCACCGACGATATTCCCGATCTGCGCGCTTTGCGTATGTCGCCGGCGATTGACGTCTATGCCGCGGCAAGCACGGTTTACGAGCTCATTGCCGGCGTCGCGCCATACGAAGCCGCGCCGAGCACTTCGGGCACCTCGGGTTCGCGCAAAAAGACGCGCGACATCGCGAGCCCCTACCGTCTCAAGATGGACACGCGGCCCGACTATCCCATTGGTGCCCATGCGCCCGGTTGTGATTTGACTCAGCTGCTTCGTCGTGAGCCCGATGTGGCGCTCGCCGCGGCCGAGCAGGCCCAGCAGCTAGGGCTTGAGCCGGATTCCGAAGAGCTACGCGATGCGCTGGCGTTTGTCGATGCCCAGCTGTTCGACGTGGTGATGGCCTGTCTGTCCAGCCATCAAAAAGATCGTCCCGAGCCGGCGGCGGTCGAGGCGGCGCTCTCGGCGTTTTGTGACCACTATGCGCAAAATGTCGGTCGTTCGCTCCGCGGCGAGCCGCTCACGCCGTGCCCCATGGATGCGTCTGGCCGCGCGGTTCGTCGCGCGCTGATGGTCGGCGCGACAGTCGTCTGTGGCGTGGTTTGGGCTGTGGTCGTGGTTTCGGCCGCGCTGCTGGCGTCGGGCGCTCGCGTGACGGCGACTTTGGGATCGCTCGTGTGGTCTGGGTCGCTACCGGGTATTATTGCCGCACTGGCGTTGGCGCTGCCAGGCATAGCCGGCGTTGCCGCGGGGGCACTTGCGCGCGATCGGCGCTCGGGCTTCCTGCAGGGTGTGCTTGCGCTTTCTGCCTGCGAGGTTCCGGTGCTGGTTGTGGCTGCATGTAGCGTATTTTCCCAACGCGCCGTGATGGGCGGCCTTGTTGCCGCTCTGGTTGCAACCTATACGCTTACGTGGTTTTTGCTTGCGATGGGCTTTGCCTTTGAACTTCCCGTTTCGGCACCGCGACGCACAAAAGCCCAGATGGCGACTCCGCTTGCCGGTGGAGCCGCAGCTGCCCGTACTTTTGGCGGACCTGTCGAAGTATCGTCCGATTCTATTTCTACGACCAAGGAGGCCTAGGTCATGGCATCTCAAGTTGAGCTCACCCCATGCGGGGCCATGTTTGACATCTTTAAGCGCGCGGCGCATCTGAGCCATATCGAGCTGTGCGGCTTGGTGCTTTCGTCCCGTCCGCTCGCCGACGGCCGCAGCCCGCAGAGCCGAGCCGTCGATCGCTCTTGGGTTTCCCGCTTCATCGTTCGCGCGCCGGTCGGCACGCTTCAGCAGCGCTACTTTGCCGAATACGGTACCTCGGCTGCGCGTATTATGTCACAACTGGCTCTGCGCCAGCGCAATCCCATGGACTCCACGGCTGTGATCAATATGGTGTGCGGTCCTGCAGGTGAACCGATGGTACGCGCGCTCGAAGAGTGCCACCAGGACACGAATCTCTATCGCAACGCGCTCGATCGCCTGTCCCAGGCGGCAGAACTCATGCCTGCCGAGCGCGCCGAGGCCGTGCTGGTGCTGTTTGTCGCCGTCGGCTGTTCGGCGGATGTGCGGTCCTCGGTGAACTATGCCATCGACTACGCGCACGCGACCTGTGGCGGAGGAACATCCACGCCGCGTTCGCTTGGCATGTCGATGACCGCGGGCGAACGCGAACCCGCCCCGGCGCACCCCTTGGGCTTGCTGCGCGTACAAAACAGTTTTGTCGTGAGCGCCCCGCGCTGGATTCAGCCGAGTGAGCAGGGTGTTGAGATTGGCGCGCTGGCCACTGGTGAGGGCGATATTACCGACGTCGGCGACGATGTCTCGGCCCGCCATGCCCATATCTGGTGCGATACTCAAAATATCTGGCACGTCGAGGACTTGTCGTCCACCAACGGAACCGTGGTGGTAAACGGGGCCACGCGCGTCTGCATTCAAGTAGAGCCCGGCCGCTCCGCCCAGCTCAACCCCGGCGACGAGCTCAAACTCGGCGAATCCACCACCTACGCCATCCTGCTCGGCGCCCTCTAGCCGGCAGTTAGGGACGTTCCTTTCCTGCCGGTACTTGGGGACACTCCTTGGCGCGCCAGAGCCAGTCGCCCGGGGATGGAGGGGCCATTTTGGCCCTTGGCGGTCAGTCGGGGCGAAACTAGAAGATCTTTCCGATTCGCGGCTGTTCATGCTTGTAGAGCATCTAAAACAATAGGATGTTATTCTGGAATATGCCGGGTGCGTGAACTTGCCTGTCTTAGCCTTAATAAGGTATAGGGGAGTTTGGCTCAGGGGTTCCGTCTTGTTCTTCAGCGCAGTATTGTGGGACAGATTTGCTGAGATTGGCGCCTTACACCGCAGAGCGCACGGAAGGCTCTCGATTTGTGTTCTGGCCCCAGAATACAGGGCCTGATACTTACCAACTGTGGCATGGATGTAACATCTGTAGAAATCAACCCTTTTGTTGTCGACCTTTGTAAGAAAAACACTGCCATCAACTCTTTGGATGACGAAACTAGGGTGCTTGAGGGGAGCCTTTACTCCCCTCTGAGAGATGACTCATGTTTTTCGCTTGTCGTTGTGAATCCTCCGTTACTGCCGATTCCGGATGAGATTCCTTATCCCTTCGTTTGAGATGGAGGACAATCGGGTCTGGATAAAACACTTCGTATTCTTAAGGGTGGCGATACGCATTTAGAGAAAAACGGTAAATACTGTTAATAGGGGTGACGACGATGGTGCAGGGGCGACCCGCGATGCTCTCATCAATACGTCGGATACTTGGGAAATCAGGTCTAGATGCATGTATGATGATGCTGTGTGGCTATTCAATTAATCCGCGTTCCGAATGGGTGCAGGGTATAGCTGCGACATCGTATGCTTTTGACCCGGCGCGATACTCAGATATTTCTGAGGCGGTTGACGAAGTTTATACGCACTATGCCGCGCAAGGCGTTTCGGAAGTTTGCACATCTACGTTACGGGCTTAGGTTTCTTCAAGCGAGCAGGCCGGTTGCGTTATTTCGAGCGATTTTTCTAGTCTAGACGACAAAAGGCAAAGGATTTGATGGGTATAAAACGCGGACGTTTGTGGGCGGATGCTCAAATCTATTGTGGCAATCGGGCGGTTGAAAAAGATATTTCAACCGCCCGATTGCCAGGTTCGTCGGAGGAGATGTCCGATTCCGACTCTCTTGTAGGAAGAGCTTGAGATCGTATTGGCCCAAGGCAATCTTAAAGCAGTCTCATTGGCAAATCTTCGCTCCTGTTGTGTTGAGGTGTAAGGTATCAGTGATTGATGTTTTGTGGCGGGTAGATTGGGGCCTTCCTTGATTCGATGCGTTCTCTCGAGGTTCATCAGAGCAAAAGGGGCTTTCGTCTTCATTGCTATCACGGTGATTGGAACCGCTCTCTCCTATGCCATGCCATACGTGAACGGGAAATTCTTAGATTTTCTTCTCGGTAACCGCAGCGAAAGAGACGCCGTACTCTTCGCGCTCCTGGTTGCGTCAATAGGAGTTTTCTCCACCCTCTTTACTTATTTTGCAGGAACACTTTCCATTCGCATAACCACGAGACTTTCCTTTGATCTTCTCAGGGAGGCCGTCTTGCGTTTTGAAAGAGACGATTACTTGGTGAGTCGGACCATCGATCCAGCCTATACAACGCAACGGATTATTTCCGACTCCAGCGTGGTCTCATCCTTCGTTTTGGCGAATTTTATCAGTGCGCCGCTGTCCATTGTAGCCATTCCCATCGTATTGCTTATCATATGGTCAATTGATTCAACTCTCGCGGTGTTTTCCATCATTCTCCTCATCGTGTATTTCTGTGTAATTACTGGGTTGAGGAAACTTTTGTATAGGGTCACGTATGAGAAGAAAGAGGCGGACAGCGCCTTTTACGCCGCAATTGCATCGCAGCTTAATCAGATTCTCAACATTCAACTGACATCTTCGTACGGCAAGAGCGAACAAGCGCTCGACGCTGGGTTTAAGAGCTATTTTCCCAAAGTTTTGCGCTCCGGAAAGCTATCATATTCTCTGACATCGCTCGATGGTCTTTTCGCAGCGTTGTTTCAAGCGGTGATACTTGTTGTTTCCGGAGTACGAATCATTAACGGAACTATGTCAATAGGCGAGTACACTATCATCGGTACATACTTCGCGGTTCTCTTTAAGACTTTGAAAAGTATGATGTCATTGTTCAAATCCTATCAAGATGCCAAAGCATCATGGGATAGGACGGCTATCGCGACGAGAGAAAAGGAGAGATTGGGGTGGAATCGGACCGATTTAGCTAAACTCGATGAAATAAATGACATTTCGGTATCTGATTTGGAATTCTCGGTTGCCCTTCCAGACGGATCTGTCCGAGAGGTCCTCGGCGGGTTTTCTTTCAAGTTTTCCGGTCCTGGTACATATTGCATAGTTGGGGAAAACGGAAGAGGCAAGACGTCACTTCTTTACTTGATGCTCGGGCTATACTCATCGAAAGGCAAAGTAAAATACAACGGCGTGCCAATCGAAGAATGCGACTTGGATTACATACGTGCGAGAGAGATATCGTGCTGCCCACAGTCGTGCTTCGCGCCGGACGAAACGGTGAAAGAGCTGTTAGAGTATTTCGACACGCCCTTTTCTTCCTATCACCGGGGTGTAGATGGCCTACTTTCGCTGGAAAACAGCGTGAAGGAGTTGCTCGGGAAACGTTGCTCCGCGCTTTCGGGCGGTGAGCTGCGCCGAGTGTACTTATGGTCGGCGATTTCACGCAAGTCGTCAGTTTTGGTACTCGACGAGCCCACGACTGGGTTAGACGCTGTAAGCCGCGCCGAGCTTGCGGCCTATGTTAAGCGCAACAAGCAAAGCCAGCTGATCATCGTTGTCTCTCACGATGACGAGATGGTCGGCGCGGTAGAAGGGGTAGTGGATTTAGGCAGCATGTACCAGGGTAAATGATGACAAGTGTAGTGCTACCCAACTGGCAGAGATAACAAAAAGGCGATGCAGATGCACGTAGCATTCAGGCGGTTCGGACTCGGTGCCTTCACGCCATCGCAACGCTTTCAGATATAGTTCTCGTTCTCTTACTAAAGGAAACTTTAGTCTACGTCATCTTGTCGAGACAGAGGTGAAGCGAAGTGTTGTCGCGACGTATCTTATTCCAGGTGGCTCAGTATCAGCGTGAGAATCGCACCAAAGTGTACTTACGATTCTCGTGTCCCACGGACAACATGAGCTGAGCATTGAGGTTCCACCCTTTGCTGCAACTACACGGGGTTGGACGGCAATGAATATGCCGGGCCGCATACCACGCGCAGCGGGGGTCCATGTCCCAGTATGTTGCCTACAGCAGCCTCGATGTCCACGCACACATCATCTCTGCCTTCGCGTTCAATCCATTTGCCGGAGAGTGCGAGGGTTGCCAGGCCGTAGAATTCGAGCCGAACAAATGAAATGCGGTATCAGCGCATAGGATTAAACTGACGATTGCTTTGCACTGAGAATACGCTTGGAAAGCCGCTATGGGTGGCGGCCCGGGTTAAATAGAGAAGCCCGTCCGATCACTTTCATGTGGCGAACGGTCGGGCTTCTTATTCCACTTGCCAATGGTCGGCTCATATTGGAAGAAAGCTACGCTAATGTTTGCGTGACACTCCTATTTTCTCCGAAGAAAGAGTCGGATAATGAAGAATAGAATTAAAAAAGGTGCCAGATATAACGCAAGTATAAAGGCTAATCCAACGAGACCTTGCAATAATGGCATAACTCCTCCCAGACACGAGATTTTGGTATTTGTTCCCATCTTATTCTGAATTGGACCAAATAGTTCCTAGCCACAAAACTACTCGTCAACTGGATCGCACCAATCTGCTGGCAAAACACAGCTTGATTCTTTATCGACATAGCACCAATCCGCAACAGGGCACTCGGCGATGTCGTAAAAATTGCATATATCAACTCCAAGACAACAAGGCTCAACGGGAGGATGTTCATTTGAACCAACAGGATGGATATGCTTCATAACAGCTCCTCACCTTAATCCAATTAGAGACTACGTTTGATCAATGCCACAGTGATCTACAACGCAGATGCTGCCGCCATCCATGTCATAGTCGCAGTAATCGTATGCACCACAGCCATCTGCTTTATCATAAACAGTACAGATGTCAGTAATGCCCAAGAGGCAGTCAAAAGACATCGGCTTCACGCCTGCCTCGTCGCCACTTCCTGGATTAATCGGATGAATATGCTTCACGACTACCTCCCTTTGAGTGCAGAAAAACCTCAATATTGTGTATAACAAACCAAGATGTCTAGTTCACCATATTTCTAGAATGGTTTCGGCGAATGTAGCAATAAGCTTCGCAGACGGTAATCAGAAGAACGAACACCTCCACAATGGTGACAGCAATGCGCTGAACCGCTTATTCCGATACAGTAGCTTCTCGTTGATTTTTCTCCTGCGAAGATGAGTGGCGGGAAATAAGGTCAAAAGCCATCTCGTAGCACATTTTTCTATATTCACATGATGCAGGGTGTAGACTCTTGGGCAAGTAGCCGTGCTCGTCTGCAGCCTCCCAGCTACAGCCCCCACCACAGAAAGACCGAGCCCAACAGTCCGTACAGTCAATTCTTTTTTCGACACCCTGACTCCAGTTTTCAATATACCTAGTTTCGTCAATTCCGGTGACGATGTTGCCCATTTTGAATCGCATCATCCCGACAAACCTGTGACAGGGGTATACGTCCCCTTCGGGAGTCACGGAAATAAAACGCCTGCCAGCCCCGCATCCGACAAAGGCGATCCTGTTGCTCATAATCAAATCAACTGCAGTTTTCAATGTTCTAAACAAGGGCTTTTCCCCTTGATCAATCTGTTTGAGATATTGATCCGCCAAATCTATTAGGCCCGCCCTGATTTTGTTTAATGAGTGTTCGTCGAGTTTGATATTCTCATCGAATGAGCTCACGGGCGAGAAGTAAATCCTTCTGAAGCCCATCTCTTTAAACTGAAGATAGTCTTCAACAAGGTTACAGTTATTATTTGTTAAGGTCGCTCTTGCGCCGAAGGGGAACGACTCGGAAAAACGACGAACGTTTTTGTCGATATCGGAGAAAGAGCCGCCTCCCGTCTTGTACGGGCGCGATGCATCGTGCTTGCATCCTGTACCATCGAGACTAATCAGAACAGAAAACCCGTGCTCCTTGAAAGAATTCACAGCAGTGTCATTCAAAAGCGTTCCGTTGGTCGTAATAGAATAGGTAAAGTTTCTATTGGGGTATATTCTTTTTGAATAGTCGACCGTTTTCCATATCAGCGGCTCGTTAATCATGGGTTCCCCACCAAAAAAGACGATCGCAAGCGTTTCGTTTTCCGATGAACTTGCGACGAGGTAGTCGACCGCCTTGAAGGCTATCTCGTCTGTCATCAGCAGAGGAGACGTTCCATAATCTCCTTTACCGGCAAAACAGTAACTACAACCAAGGTTGCATGCATGTGAAACGTGGAGTTCGATGGATCTAAGTTTTCGAGGCGTGTCTTTTGTTAAGAAAGTCCGCTCAGACAATCGTTGATACTCATCAATGTCGTCTTCAAGTTCTGCTATGGTCGTTTGGTCGTAGCCTTTCGCAGCAAGTGACTTTGTTAGCAACTTCGAGTTGACCGTTCTTCCCGATGCTTCAAATATGCGAAGCGCATCTTCTGATGCTTGGTCAACCTGAAAGCAATTGCGAGTGACCTCATCGAAGCAGTAACGACGATCACTTACTGAGAAAAAATGCATACGTTCCTCAATTTCATGCTGGACTGGCACTAACCTTGTTTATTGTTGCGCAGCTATAAAAAACCACCAGCGGGGATTCGGTGTGCGGCCCAATCGGACTCCCAAAAGGTTCTATTTGAGACTGGCAAGCTTTGTGTTGTTGGCACTTCGACAGCGCTCTTTATTCCAACATGGAGCCTCGCAGTTTGAGTCGACTTGCCTCTGGAAGGTCCGATCTTAACTTGATTTAGGATGAAAACAGATTACAGGCGCGCTCCTCTAGAAAGAAAGGAAACCAATCGCCGCCTTTCACCAGGAAAGTTTTTATAGCCCACCTCGAGCAAAATGAAAGATGCGAGAGCGATTGGGGAACAACGCGAATCTCCCCTTTTGGGTGGGAGCGAGCCTTCGGCCACCGGCGAACGACTCGCCCTGGTCAGAATCTGGAAGTGGTGCCGGGCCGCTTGGGCCTCCCCGGTGACTTCGTGGGGCTTACCTGCCTGACGTCGAGGAGTACATCCGCAAGATTCGTTCCCTATGCCGTTTGCTCTCACGCCCGCCTTAGTTCCAAGTCGGGCGAGCCGCCGCGCTCATGCGACCCGTGGCGGCGACACGTCGACGCCGCGCTCGCTGAGCACATCTTCGGTCGCGGGCGAGCACGAGGTCGCGCCGGCGCATCCGCTGGGACTGCTGTGCGTGCAAAACGGCTACGTGGTGAGCGTCCCGCGCTGGATTCAGCCGAGTGAGGAAGGCGTTGAGATCGGCGCGCTGGCAACGGGGGAGGGCGGCATCACCGACGACGTCTCGGCCCGCCATGCCCATATCTGGTGCGACGAGTCTGGCGCATGGTTTGTCGAGGACCTGTCGTCCACTAACGGCACCGTGGTGGTAAACGGGGCCACGAGTGTGTGTATTCAAGTAGAGCCCGGCCGCTCCGCCCAGCTCAACCCCGGCGACGAGCTCAAACTCGGCGAATCCACTACCTACGCCATCCTCTTTGGTGCCCTCTAGCCGGCAGTTAGGGACGTTCCTTTTCTGCCGGCACTTGGGGACACTCCTTGGCGCACCAGAGCCGGTCGCCCAGGGATGGAGGGGCCATTTTGGCCCTTGGCAGTCACCCGAGGTAAACCTTTACCGCCCGCCTATATTTGCCGAAATTACACTTGACGGCGGGGTACAATAAACCCGCATGCGGATTTCCGTTGCGGGCGCTTCCCATCGCCGGGGCGTGCCCGGGAGCATCCGGCATGCGGCCTTTGCGGCGCTCGGTCATGTGCAAGACGGGCGGTCGGGTCTGTGGGGCGCATCAGCTGCTCCTCGCCTTGGCATGTCTTCTCTCCACGCCACGTACCTGCTGCTGAGCCTGCCTGCCAGATGATTGGAAGCAACAGCGTAAATCCCATCACGCCAACATCCCGGCGATCGCCGGGGCCTGTATACCTATATGAGAGGAGAGGGGTATATGGCGCGTAAGTTTAAGTCTATGGACGGCAACGAGGCGGCCGCATATGTTTCGTATGCGTACACCGAGGTAGCGGGAATCTATCCCATTACGCCGTCCAGCCCGATGGCCGACCATGTCGACCAGTGGGCGGCCCAGGGTCGCAAGAACATCTTCGGCACCCCGGTCAAGGTCGTCGAGATGGAGTCCGAGGCAGGTGCAGCCGGTACCGTTCACGGTTCGCTGGGCGCCGGTGCTCTGACCACCACCTACACGGCTTCTCAGGGCCTGCTCCTGATGATCCCGAACATGTACAAGATCGCGGGCGAGCAGCTCCCGGGCGTCTTCCACGTCTCCGCGCGTTGCGTCGCTTCCCACGCCCTGAACATTTTTGGCGATCACTCCGACGTCATGGCCTGCCGTCAGACCGGCTTCGCCATGCTCGCCGAGGGCAACGTCCAGGAGGTCATGGACCTCTCGCCGGTGGCCCACCTTGCCGCCATCGAGGGCAAGACTCCGTTCCTTAACTTCTTCGACGGCTTCCGCACCAGCCACGAGATCCAGAAGGTCGCCATGTGGGACTACAAGGATCTGGCCGAGATGTGCGACATGGACGCTGTCCAGGCTTTCCGCGACCACGCGCTCAACCCTGAGCACCCGCACACCCGCGGTAGCCACGAGAACGGCGACATCTTCTTCCAGAACCGCGAGGCCTGCAACAAGGTCTACGACGAGCTTCCCGCCGTCGTCGAGGGCTACATGAAGAAGATCAACGAGAAGCTCGGCACCGATTACGGCCTGTTCAACTACTACGGCGCTCCCGATGCCGATCGCGTCGTCGTGTGCATGGGCTCCTTCTGCGACGTGCTCGAGGAAGTCATCGACTACCTCAACGCTCACGGCGAGAAGGTCGGCCTGGTCAAGGTTCGCCTGTTCCGTCCGTTCTCCATCAAGCACTTTGTCGACGTTCTCCCCGAGACCGTCAAGAAGATTGCCGTCATGGACCGCACCAAGGAGCCGGGTTCCATCGGCGAGCCGCTCTACCAGGACGTCGTCTCCGCTCTCTACGAGGCCGGCAAGACGGGCATCAAGGTCGTCGGCGGCCGTTATGGCCTGGGCAGCAAGGACACGCCTCCCGCGTCCGCGTTCGCTGTCTTCGAGGAGCTCAAGAAGGACGAGCCCAAGCGCGAGTTCACCATCGGCATTGTCGATGACGTGACCAACCTGAGCCTGCCCGAGGCCGAGGATGCGCCCAACACCGCAGCTCCCGGCACCATCGAGTGCAAGTTCTGGGGTCTGGGTGGCGACGGTACCGTCGGCGCCAACAAGAACTCGATCAAGATCATCGGCGACCACACCGACAAGTACGTCCAGGCCTACTTCCAGTACGACTCCAAGAAGACCGGCGGCGTCACCGTCTCGCACCTGCGCTTTGGTGATTCTCCGATCCGTTCGCCGTACTACGTGACCAAGGCCGACTTTGTCGCCTGCCATAACCCCAGCTACATCGTTAAGGGCTTCAAGATGGTCCGCGACGTCAAGCCGGGCGGCACCTTCCTGGTCAACTGCCAGTGGAGCGACGAGGAGTTCGCCGAGCACATGCCCGCCGTGGCCAAGCGCTACATCGCGAACAACAACGTCAACGTCTACCTGATCGACGCTATCGACTTGGCGGCCAAGGTCGGCATGGGCAAGCGCACCAACACGGTGCTCCAGTCTGCCTTCTTCGCGCTGGCCAAGGTTCTGCCCGCCGAGGACGCCCTGCAGTACATGAAGGACGCGGCTACCAAGTCTTACATGAAGAAGGGCCAGGCTATCGTCGACGCCAACCACAAGGCCATCGATGCCGGCGCTACCGCTTTTCGTAAGTTCGAGGTTCCGGCCGACTGGGCTACCGCCGAGGACGCCGCTCCCGTCGAGCTCTCCGAGGAGACCAAGTCCGCCATCGCCCAGCAGGTCAAGAACCTGCTCGAGCCCATCGATCGCATGGACGGCGACAGCCTGCCCGTTTCCGCCTTCGTCGGTTGCGCCGACGGCCAGTTTGAGCTGGGCGCCTCCGCATACGAGAAGCGCGGCGTCGCCGTGGTCGTTCCTCACTGGGACGAGACCAAGTGCATCCAGTGCAACCAGTGCGCCTATGTGTGCCCGCATGCCACCATCCGTCCGTTCGCGATGACCGAGGACGAGGCTGCCGCCGCGCCCGAGGCTACCCGCACGCTCGACGCCATGGGCCCCAAGGCCAAGGGCATGAAGTTCACCATGGCCGTGTCCCCGCTCGACTGCATGGGCTGCACCAACTGCGTCAAGGTTTGCCCCAAGGGCGCCCTCGAGATGGTTCCCACCGAGCAGGAGATGGACCAGCAGCCCGTTTGGGACTACATGGTCGAGAACGTCTCCGAGAAGAAGGAGCTCATCGCGGCCAACGTCAAGGGCAGCCAGTTTAAGCAGCCCTACCTGGAGTTCTCGGGCTCCTGCGCCGGCTGTGCCGAGACCGCCTATGCACGTCTGGTGACCCAGGTCGCCGGCGACCGCATGTTCATCTCCAACGCCACCGGCTGCTCCTCCATTTGGGGCAACCCCGCTGCCACCGCTCCTTACTGCAAGGACAAGGACGGTCACGGCCCGGCGTGGAATAACTCCCTGTTCGAGGACAATGCCGAGCACGGTCTGGGCATGGCCGTCGGTTACGAGGCCGTCCAGAAGAAGCTGATCGCCGCTACCCAGGACATCATCGCTGCCGATGGCCCGTCCGATGAGCTCAAGGCTGCCGGTCAGGCTTGGATCGACTCCGTCAACGACGCCGAGGCCTCCAAGACCGCTGCCGCTGCCTACGTTGCCGAGCTCGAGAAGTGCGGCTGTGACGCTTCCAAGGCGATCCTCGCCGACAAGGCTTACCTCACCAAGAAGTCCTTCTGGATCTTCGGCGGCGACGGCTGGGCCTACGACATCGGCTTCGGTGGCTTGGACCACGTCCTGGCTTCCGGCCACAACGTCAACGTCTTCGTCTTTGACACCGAGGTTTACTCCAACACCGGTGGTCAGGCCTCCAAGGCCTCGAACCTGGGCCAGGTCGCTCAGTTCGCCGCTGCCGGTAAGGTGACCAAGAAGAAGTCCCTGGCCGAGATTGCCATGAGCTACGGCTACGTCTACGTGGCGCAGGTCGCCATGGGCGCCAACCCGGCTCAGACCCTCAAGGCCATTCACGAGGCCGAGGCCTACGACGGCCCGTCCCTCATCATCGGCTACAGCCCCTGCGAGATGCACTCCATCAAGAAGGGCGGCATGCAGAACTGCCAGGCCGAGATGAAGAAGGCTGTCGAGTGCGGTTACTGGAACCTCTTCCGCTTCAACCCCGAGGCTGCTGCCGGCAAGAAGTTCTCGCTCGATTCCAAGGAGCCCGCGGGCGGCTATCAGGAGTTCCTGATGAACGAGGCCCGTTACGCTTCGCTGACGCGTTCCTTCCCCGAGCGCGCCGAGGAGCTCTTCAAGGAGAACGAGCAGGCCGCTATGGACCGCTACGCTCACCTGCTGAAGCTCAAGACGGTGTACAACGAGGCCTAGGTCTCTCACCGCAGGATCTGAGGGCTGACCTTCGCGGACGTCCTCGGACATGAAAGAACCCCCGCTGCGCACTACGTGCGGCGGGGGTTCTTTCGTCCTGCGGAGTGTCCGCGAAGGTCAGCCCTCAGATCCTGCTACGACTACGTCCTCGGATTGTGTGGGCGGATGAAGGACGTGGTTGTGGGGGCCTTTTGTCCCGGTCGCTGTTTCGCGGCTTTGCCGCGAAACCTCGCGCCACTTTGGGGGTGGATGGGGGCGTGGCCGTTGCTGCCTTCTATCCCCGTGCTTTGGGGCTGGCTGCCTTTTCGGGGCTCATCTATATTCCTTAAGTTGGATGAAAAACGCCATGTTATTGCAGGGCTGCATACTCGTCCAATAAGTGCATAGAATCTCGTATAGTGCGAGTAAGACTTTGCGCTGACTGTTTTATGTTTAGCAAAGATATAGTTTGCATAATCTGGTCTAATCCCTGCTCTATTAAAATAAAGTTGCACGTAAATGACGTAGATATGCTTGAGCTGGGGTTCTGTACGCTGAGCGGATAAAAACGACCGTTCACCGTTCAACTATTTTCAAAATGAATAAAATGAGCGATAAAGAGAATATAAACCTTAATAAACTCGCGTATTGCACGGACGCGGGTTATTAATGGGTTGTAGGCCTTTTACAGAAAGGATTCCAGCAATGTCTAAGCCTCTTGGTAAGCCCGATCGTATTGTCGTCGCCCTTGGCGGCAACGCCCTCGGCAACAACCCCGTCGAGCAGATCGAGGCCGTGAGCAACACCGCCCACGCGCTCCTCGGCCTCATCGAGCAGGGCAACGAGATCATCATCACCCACGGCAACGGCCCGCAGGTCGGCATGATCCAGAACGCCTTCGCCGCCGCCCACGACGCCATCGGCACCCCCGAGATGCCGCTGCCCGAGTGCGGCGCCATGTCCCAGGGCTACATTGGTTATCACCTGCAGCAGGGCATCGGCCGCGAGATGCACAAGCGCTATAAGCGTTGGCACGCCGCCACCGTCGTCACCCAGATCGAGTGCGATCCCGACGATCCCGCGTTCAAGAACCCGACTAAGCCGATCGGCCCCTTCTACACCGAGGAGCAGGCCAAGGAGTTCATGGCCGAGGATCCCTCCAAGGTCTTCGTCGAGGATTCCGGCCGCGGCTGGCGTCGCGTCGTCGCTTCCCCCGATCCCAAGAAGATCGTCGAGGCTGACTCCATCCTCAACCTGCTCGACAACGAGTTCATCGTCATCGCCTGCGGTGGCGGCGGCATCCCCGTCGTCCGCGACTACGAGAACAAGGGCTGCTACAAGGGCGTTCCCGCCGTCATCGACAAGGACCTGGGCGGCGAGCTGCTGGCCGAGGACTGCGACGCCGACGTCCTGTTCCTGCTGACCGCCGTCGAGCATGTCGCCATCAACTTCGGCAAGCCCAACCAGGAGGAGCTCGAGGACCTCACCGCCGACGAGGCCGAGCGCCTGGCCGACGAGGGCCAGTTCGGCAAGGGTTCCATGGAGCCCAAGGTCCGCGCCGCCATCAAGTTCGCCCGTTCCCGCAAGGGCCGCACCTGCATCATCGGCGCCCTGGACAAGGCCGCCGAGACCATGGCCGGCCTCTCCGGTACCCGCATCCACGAGTAGTCTCTACTCCGTTGCCTCTCTCGTGGGCGCCAGGCAAAGCGCCCACAAACTACCTCTCTTCATGAGCCCCGCAGTCCGCTCCGACTGCGGGGCTTTTGCTATTCACCTAGTCATTGGGGACAAACCCGGCACTTGGGGACGGTCCTTTCCTGCCGGCAGCTTGGGACAGTCCTTAATAGTCATTGGGGACGTTCTTAAACGACTAGTCAAACAAGAACGTCCCCAACGACTACTCATTTAAGCCTGTCCCCAATGACTGCCCAATGGCTGGGAAGGCGCATCCCACACCGACGCATTGCCTTCGGGCCCTCTCCCCAGGCTCTCCATAGCTCAGCTGGACTCCCCGCAACCTGTTCCGAGTTGGCGGAACGAGCGCGACGTGGAGTGTCATTCTTTACCGCGTTAGACTAGACGCAGGGAAAGGAGGAGGACATGGATGCTCGCGTCAAGCAGCTTGTAAATATGATCGAGGACGCTCAGCCTGTCGCTGTCGCGGTACTTGCCAAGCGTCTCGAGGTAAGCGAACGCGCCGTGAGAAACTATATCCATCGCGCAAACGACAACCTTGCAGGGGTTGCACGCATCGTTGGCAGCAAGGGGCAGTATCGTATCGATGTTGCACGTGCAGATGAGCTTGCTCGCTTGCTAGACGGTGCGGCTCTGGCTCATCCGGGCATTCCTGATACGCGCGACGGCCGTGTGTCCTTCCTTCTTAACGACCTCCTCATGCGGTCCCAGTGGGTGACGATTGAGGAGTATGCGGATTTACTCTACGTTTCGGCGCGAACTCTGTCCAATGACATGCGTCTGGTAGAGCAGAAACTCGCCCAATTTGACTTAACGCTCGAAAAGCGCCCACGCTACGGAATCCGCGTTGCGGGCGGGGAGTCGCAACGGCGCCTGTGCCTCGCCTCGCTGGTGAGGCCCGTGTTGCCCGACACCGACGATGCAAAGCTCGCCGAGCGCCTGCGGGCCATCGCCGCATGTGTGGACGATGCCCTGACGGTCTCGCCCGTCACGGTGAGCTCGCTGGCATCCCGCAATCTCATCATGCATCTTTACATCGCTCTTGGCCGCATCGAGCAGGGCTGCTATGTCCCAGCTGCAGAATCGGACGTTCAAAAACTGGAGGGAACGCGCGAATACGCCGCGGCTTTCCAGATTGCCGCAAACATCAAGGATGCCCTGGGCGTGAGCATGCCCCGAGAAGAGGTTGCCTTTATCGCAATCCATTTGCTCGGCAGGGGCACGGGCGTGCCCGAGAAGGGCTCTGCCGTTATCTCAGATGAGATGTGGGAGATTGCTTCCGAGATGGTACGTGCGGTCAACGATGAGTTTAGGTTTGACTTTAGCGGCGATCTTGAACTTCGCATGAACCTTGCTCGGCATATCGGCCCTCTGGGCTATCGCCTTGAATATCACATGCATATGGATAACCCCATGCTGCCCGATATCAAGACGAGGTTTCCGTTGGCCTATTCGATGGCAGCTGGCACCTCGCAGGTACTCGAGCGTCATTTTGGCAGCCAGCCCTCTGATGAAGAGCTCGGCTACATCGCCATGGCATTTGCCCTGGCCCTCGAGCAGCAAGCCGACCAGCCGCGTCGCAAACGCATCCTGATCGTGTGCGCCTCGGGAGCGGGAAGCGCCCGTATGCTCGAGCACCAGTACCGCAAGCAGTTTGGTATGTATATCGAGTCGATTGAGACATGCGACGTCGCCCGCGTGGGAACGCTCGACTTTTCGCACATCGACTACGTGTTCACAACGGTGCCGCTCAACGTCAAGTTGCCCGTGCCCGTCCGCGAGGCCGATTTCTTCTTGGAGACGAGCGATGTCAACGCTATCCGCAAGGTGCTGAGTGATGACGCTGCGCAATCGGACTCCCTGAGCGCTTTCTTTAGCCGTGCCCTGTTCTTCAACCGCGTTGAGGCGTCGTCGAAGCAGGCCGTTCTCCGATATCTCTCCGAGCGCGCCGTCGAGAGCGGCCGTGTCGATGCCCAGTTTGCCCAAGAGGTTGCCGAGCGCGAGAGCGCGAGTGCCACCTCGTTTGGCAATGGGGTGGCCATGCCCCATGGGATGCATCCTTTGAGCGCCGAGGCCTTTGTTACCGTGGGCCTGCTCGAACATCCCATTCTTTGGGACGAATACGGCCATGAGGTCGATATCGTCTTTATGGTGTCGTTTGCCCGGTCGGGCGGCGATGAGGCGCGGATCTTGAGCTCGCTGCTCGCTGAGATCTTTATGGACCGCCAGGGGGTCGAGCGCTTACGCGAGCGCCGGTCCTGGCATGAGCTGATGGCGCTTGTGCAAGCGCATACGGCTTAAGGCTTCTTTTGTCGAAAACCCTGCCTGCCTGCAATAAACCTCGAGGATTGCGGGTGGGAGATAGGCGTTTCGAATATTCAAGTACAAACCAAACATCACGGGAGAGGAGACCGTTATGGACGATCAGGGAACCGAGATGGTTTCGTTTCAGCTGGTCGCTGCAGCGGGAGAGGCGCGCAGCCTTGCCTTCGAAGCCCTTGAAAAGGCAAAGGCGGGGGATTTTGACGCTGCCGCCAAACTCATGAAGCAGTCAAAGGATGCGGGAATCAAAGCTCACCACATCCAAACGCAGCTGCTTTCGACCGAGGCGGCGGGCGAGCATCTGTCGGTGGATGTGTTGCTGGTCCATGCTCAGGACCACCTCATGTGCTCCATGCTTGCTCAGGAGCTCGTGCAGGAGCTGATCTGCCTGTATGAGCGCACTGCAGCCAAGAACGCCTAACGGCGTGCGGCGACTATCCAACCAATCAATGCGAAGGGAATCCCTTATGAAGATCCTTCTTGTTTGCGCAGCTGGCCTGTCTACAAGCATTCTGATGAAGAAACTCGAGAAATACGCGGAGCAAAACGGCATCGAGCTCGATATCGATGCGGTGGGTATCGGCGAGTATCAGGAGACCTGCGCCGATTATGACGTGCTGCTCTTGGGGCCGCAGGTGTCCTACCAGCTCAACACCGTCAAGCAGGGGAGCGGTAAGCCGACCGCGGTCATCCCCGCACAGGACTACGGCATGGGCAACGCCGCCAACGTGCTGGCACTCGCCCAGTCGCTGTTGGGCTAGGAGGCGACTATGGAAAAGTTCATGACCCTGCTTCAGGAAAAACTGACCCCTATTGCCAATTTCTGCGGCGCCGAGCGCCACTTTGCCTCCATGCAAAAGGGCTTTATGAGCGCGATCAGCTTCATCTTGGTCTCTGCCGTCTTTATGATCATCGCCAACCCGCCGGTCACGGCCGACCTGGTGGCGCGGGGCGGGTTCTGGTCCGTCTTTGGCCCTTGGCTCGATTTTGCCACGGCCAATAAGCTCACGCTGCTCATCCCGTTCAACATGACGATGGGCATACTGTCGGTGATCGTGACGTTCGCAATCGCCTATAACCTGGCGGGCACCTACAAGATGCCCAAGCTTAACGCCGGTATGACCTCGCTGGTGATGTTCCTGATCGCCGCGGCGCCGTCGTCCTACTACCAGCTTGCTGATGAGTCCGTGCTCCAGGCGGTCCCCTGCACCTATCTGGGTGCGCAGGGCCTGTTTACCGCCATCATCGTTGCCCTGGTCTCCGTCGAGGTCACGCGCTTCTGCCAGACCAAGGGCATCACCATCAAGATGCCCGATGGCGTGCCGCCGTTTTTGTCCGAAACCTTTGGCGCCATCGTGCCTATGCTCGCCAACATCCTCATCTTCTTTGGTGGCAACCTGCTGATCCAGATGATCGATCCCACGCTGTCCATCCCCTCGGTTATCGAGAAGCTGCTCGCTGCCCCGCTTTCCGTCGCAGTTGACTCTGTGCCCGGCGCACTGCTTATCTGCTTCATGACGCTGCTGTTTTGGTGCTTTGGCGTCCACGGCAACATGATCGTGATGCCCATCACCGCCCCGGTCACGCTTGCCGCCTTTGCTGCCAACGCCTCGCTCTACGCTGCTGGGCAGCCGCTTGAGTTCCACCCGGTATTCATGTCGATGGTCATCAACCTCATCGGCGGCACGGGCAATACGTTCTCTTTTGTGGCGCTCTGCGCGTTTAGGGCAAAGTCGCAGCAGCTCAAGGCATTTGGCAAGGCATCGATCGTGCCGAGCTTCTTCCGTATCTCCGAGCCCGCGATCTTTGGCGCACCCATCATCTTCAACCCGATCCTCATGGTTCCGTTCGTGCTGGGCGGTATGATTTCGGCCCTGCTGTATTGGGGTGCAATCTCACTGGGTCTTGTCTCTAACTTCTACATCTTGGTGAGCGGCACGTTCCCCATCTTCGTTCAGGGCTTTATCCAGTGCCTCGACCCGCGCATCTGGGTATTTACGATCGTTTTGATCGTGGTCATGGCTGTGGTCTGGTACCCGTTCTTTAAGGTGTACGACAACCTGCTCCTGGCACAGGAGCAGGAGAACGCCGCGGCAGCTTCTGCCAAGGATGCTGAGTAGCATGGGTTACTTTGACAGAACGTCTGCTGCCGGTATGCCCGAGGGCTTTTTGTGGGGCGGCGCGCTCGCTGCCAACCAGGCCGAAGGGGGTTGGAACGAGGGCGGCCGCGGTATGTCGCACTCCGACCTGATTCCACAGGGTCCCGACCGCTGGGATGTGATGTTTGGCAGGCAAAAGCCCGTGGATGATCCGGACAGGCTGTATCCATGCCGCTGGGGCAACGACTTCTTCCATCATTGGCGCGAGGACGTCGAGCTCTTTGCCGAGATGGGCTTTAAGTGCCTGCGTCTTTCAATTTGTTGGAGCCGTATTTTTCCCACAGGGATGGAGGCCGAGCCCAACGGTGAGGGCTTGGAGTTTTACCGTCAGGTATTCGAGGCGCTGCGCGAGCACGGAATCGAGCCGCTCGTGACGCTGTCGCACTACGACTATCCGTTGGCTCTGGTCGAGCGTTATGGTGGATGGCAAAGCCGAGAGATGATCGAGCGGTATGCGCACTACGTCGAGACCGTCGGACGTGCGTACCAGGGCCTCGTGCGTTATTGGCTCACCTTCAACGAGATCAACAGCGTGGCGCTGTCCTATCTCAACGCGGGCGTCACGCTCGAGGATGAGCGTGACCGTGCAGCCGTGACCGCGGCGTTCTCGCACCATATGTTTATGGCGAGCGCTCGCGCTGTCGAGATCCTGCACAAGATCGATCCCGCAAACAAGGTGGGTTGCATGATCGCTGCCGGTGCGACCTATCCGTACCGTTGTGCGCCCGAGGACGTATGGCTTGCGTATGAGGAGGACCGCGGCCGCTACTTCTACACTGACGTGATGGCTGCGGGCGCCTATCCTACTTGGAAGCTGCGTGCGCTCGAGAAAGAGGGTGTTCACGTGCCCTTTGAGCCGGGCGATACGGAGTATCTGGCAGAGCATACGGTCGACTTCATCTCGTTCTCGTACTATTGCTCGCGCTTGGTGTGCGCCGATGATCAGGTGATCGCCGAGAAGGCGGAGGGCAACGTGTTCCCGACGCTGCGCAATCCGTACCTCAAGGATAAAGAGACTGCCTGGAAGTGGCAGATCGATGCGCTGGGTTTGCGCGTGACGCTTGCCGGCTACCACGATCGTTACCATCTTCCGCTCTTTATCGCCGAGAACGGTGTGGGCGGACTCGATGCGCTGGAAGACGGCAAAGTCCACGATGCGTATCATATTGATTACCTGCGCAGGCATATTCTTGCGCTGCGCGATGCAATTGTCGAGGACGGTGTTGACCTGATGGGATACACGCCGTGGGGCTGTATCGATTTGGTGTCGGCCTCGACGGGGCAGATGAAGAAGCGCTATGGCTTTGTTTATGTCGATGCCGATGATACGGGCAAAGGCACGTTCGATCGCTACCGAAAGGACAGCTTCTGCTGGTACCAAAAGGTCATTGCATCAAATGGCGAGGACTTGAGTTAACTCTTGCAGGTCTGTTGCCCCCGCGGTCCGCTTCGGCTGCGGGGGCTTTTGCTATTGAGGCGGCTGTTCATGAGGAGCATTGCAGACTGCGGAAACCCGGCACTTGGGGACGTTCCTTTCCTGCCGGCAGCTTGGGACAGTCCTTAAAGGCCGCATCGATCAACTGCGGAAAGCACATCCCAGAATGAGCGTCCAACATGGGGTGCGGTTTCCTTGAGGCCCTCAATCGGAAAATGCATCCCGGATTTTTGTCGAAAAGCGGTCCCTAGTTTCCCAAACGGGCCGCTAACGGAAAGTGCATCCCGCTATTGGGCCCCAAAGCAGGATGCGCTTTCCGTGCTGGCAGTTCCAAGCAGTTCGGGATGGCCCTTTTCGTCTGCTCTCGGCCGGCGTCCGTAAGACTGTCCCCAACGACCACTCATTTAAGTCTGTCCCCAATGAGTGCGTAAGACTGTCCCCAACGCCCACTCATTTAAGTCTGTCCCCAATGAGTGCCCAATGACTAGTAGTAGGCCCACATGGCTTCGACTTCGTTGAGGACTTCTACGACGCCCCAGCGACGGGCGCTGCGGCTGGCCGAGTTGGGGTCGTAGACGCCAATCTGATTGGCATTGTCGATGCCGTAGAGCACGATGTAGTGGCCTACGTTGGTAAACGTACCGGGGCGCACTGCGGCGATAACGGGCGCACCCGAGTGAAGTGCTTGGGTAATCGATTCACGATCGTTATAGAGCTGTGTTCCGTTGAGTCCCAGCTGCCACGCACCGCCTGTCATAAACGACCACTCGGTGGCACCAGTGGGGGCGTAGTTGCCGGCTTCGGCCAGCGCGCATATATCGACCGGCGTCTTATCGGTGTGGCCGGTCTTAAAGATATAGACCATGGTGAGGCAAGTGGGACCGCAAGCGTTTTCGCGGATAGTGCCACCGGCATAGGACAGCTCCGACCATGCGGGGTCAATTTGGTAGATGTGGGGCATGGTACCGGCCTGCCATTGCGAGCGTGGGGTCGAGAACGCAAAGGAGTAACCGGGCGCGACGGGAGCTTTAAGCAGCTTGTCCTCGGCAGTGGGCTCAAGACCGGCTGATCCGTGGGAGATACAGGATCCCAAAAACACAAAGACGAGGCAGGCGGCAATGGAGCAAAGCGCAAGGCGTAGGCGGCGGGCCGGAAGCACGTGGCTTGTGGTATGCGACGCGGGGTGAGGGGCGGAATTGCCGCGATCGCGTTGAGGTCGCGAAAAGGAGCGTTTAACGTAGTAGTCGGTCTTACGGCGATCGTAGCGGCGCGGCTGTGATGTGTCGGTCTGGCGTTGGCGTGCGCTCGTACTCACGCGGTCTGACTGCTGCACGGTACGGCTTTGTTGCCGAGATGAAGCCCCGGGCTGCTCTTGGGGGCGCTGCTGGTTGCCGTTGTCGGAGGTGCTTCTGGGCGTTGGCGTGGTGCGGCCGGCAAGGCGCACGCTTTGTGGCCGTTGGTCGCCGTCATTGTATCCGTATGCCATTCGAATCACCTTGCCTCGTGTGTAACTTGTCTATCCTACATAAAAAGATGCACGACACATGGGTATGTGCGCCAAAAGCCTGACAAATGGTATGAACGTTGCCGCGCCGCGCGCCAAGCGTCACGGCAACAGGTATCCAAAAGCAGACAAGATGAAAGCGTCCAGGACGAATGACGTCTCCCGCCGTTCGTCCCAAAAACGGCGCCGCTCGTTTTGCAGTTCTGCCTTCGGTCGAGCCATAAGCGGCAGCGTGGCGCCGAGGCCGTATCTTAAAGCCACGAAATAAAAGCGCGCGGTCGAACAGGCCGCGCAAGGGGTGACGCCAGGGGGCGTCAAAAAGGAAAGGAGGGGAACAATGGCGGACAAGAACGCAGAAGTTGCAGTCGAGGACAACGGCGGCATGAAGAAAACGCTTTCGCTCTGGAACTTCTTCACCATCGGTTTCGGTGCCATCATCGGTACCGGTTGGGTTCTGCAGGTCGGCGACTGGATGGTCGTGGGCGGCGGTCCCGTTCCCGCTATGATTGCATTCCTCTTGGGCGCAATCTTCCTCGTGCCCGTCGGAGCTGTTTTTGGTGAGCTCACGGCTGCTATCCCAATTTCGGGCGGCATCGTCGAGTATGTCGATCGTAGCTTTGGCCGTACGATGAGCTACATCACCGGCTGGCTCCTGGCCCTGGGCAACGGCATCCTGTGCCCGTGGGAGGCCATCGCCATCTCGACCCTCGTGTCCGAGATGTTCGGCAGCCTGCCCGGCCTTGAGTGGCTGCGCGCCGTCAAGCTCTACACCATCCTGGGCGCCGACGTTTACCTGTTCCCGACGCTGATCGCGCTCGGCTTTGCAACCTACGTCATCTTCCTCAACTTCCGCGGTGCCAGCTCGGCCGCCAAGCTGCAGGCCTTCCTGACCAAGGCCCTGCTCTGCGGCATGCTACTCGCCATGGGCGTCTCGCTGTTCACCGGCTCGCCGGACAACGCCATGCCCGTGTTCTCCCAGGTCACCGGTGCTGGCGGCGGCAAGCCCGCTACCGAGGGCACCAGCCTGTTCGCAGGCATCGTTTCGGTCCTGGTTCTGACCCCGTTCTTCTACGCCGGCTTCGACACCATTCCTCAGCAGGCTGAGGAAGCAGCCGAGGGCCTCAACTGGAACAAGTTCGGCAAGATCATCTCCTTGGCTCTGCTGGCCGCCGGCGGCTTCTACATGGTCTGCATCTACTCGTTCGGCACCATCCTCGACTGGCATGAGTTTGTTAAGAGCCCGGTTCCCGCGCTTGCCTGCCTCAAGGGCATCAACATGCTCCTGTACCTGGCCATGCTCGTCATCGCCACGCTTGGACCCATGGGCCCGATGAACTCCTTCTACGGCGCCACGAGCCGCATCATGCTCGCCATGGGCCGCAAAGGTCAGCTGCCCGAGAAGTTCGCCGAGGTCGATCCCAACTCCGGCGCTCCCAAGCTCGCCTGCGTCGTTCTGGGCGTCATCACCGTCGTCGGTCCGTTCCTGGGCAAGAACATGCTCATCCCTCTGACCAACGTGTCGGCTCTCGCCTTCATCTTCTCCTGCGGTATGGTCGCCCTCGCTTGCCTGCGCATGCGCTTCACCGAGCCCGACCTGCCTCGTCCCTACGAGGTACCCGGCGGCAAGTTTGGCATCTGCCTCGCCATCGCCGCCTGCGCCGTCATCATCGGCCTGCTCGTGATCCCGTTCTCTCCCGCCTCCCTCAACATGGTGGAGTGGAGCATCGTGATCGGCTGGCTGGCTGTTGGCCTGGCCCTCATGGCCTTCACCAATTCCCGCAAAAAGTAACGCCTAGCCGGGGCGGATCAGGTGCGCGGGACCCTCTCTTCCGCGCACCGAACCCGGCACCACTTGGGTAGCTTTGTGAGGCCTTAACCCAACACAGCCTCGCCCACTATATGGATCCATAAGGAGGAACCATGTCCACTAAGTATGCAATCGTTGGCGGCAAGCTCATCGACGGTACCGGCGCCGAGCCGGTCGAGAACTCCCTCGTTCTCGTCGACGACAACGGCAAGATCGAGTATGCCGGCGTCATGCAGGACCTTCCCGAGGGCGTTGAGGTCATCGACGCTGCCGGCAAGACCGTCCTTCCCGGCCTGATCGACACCCACCTGCACTTCTCGGGCAACCTGACCGACGATGACACCGACTGGGTCATGCAGCCGCTCCTCGAGAAGCAGGCCGTCGCCGTCAAGCAGGCCTATGACTGCCTCACCCACGGCCTCACCACCGTCTGCGAGATCGGCCGCTTTGGCATCCAGATTCGCGACTGCATCGACAAGGGCGTCTTCAAGGGCCCGCGCGTTCTGGCTACCGGCCTTGGCTTCTGCCGCGTTGCCGGCCACGGCGACTCCCATCACTGCACCCAGGAGCTCAACAAGGAATCGCACCCCTGGGGCGACCAGGTCGACGGTCCTTGGGATCTGCGCAAGGCTGTCCGTCGTCGCCTGCGCGAGAATCCCGATGCCATCAAGATCTGGGCTACCGGTGGCGGCATCTGGCGCTGGGACTCCGGTCGCGACCAGCACTACTGCTCCGAGGAGATCCAGGCCGTGGTCGAAGAGGCCAAGATGGTCGGCATCCCCGTGTGGAGCCACTGCTACAACAACCACGCCGCTGCCTACGATTCCGTCCGCTTTGGCTGCGAGCAGCTGATCCACGGCTTCGATATCGATGAGCGCACCATGGACCTCATGGCCGAGCAGGGCACCTTCTTCACCCCGACGATCGCCTTCCTGCCCACTTGGTACGCCACCTATCCGCCCGTCTACGTCCCCGAGCTGCACGACAAGTACGAGGGCACCCTGGTCGAGAAGGAACTGCAGCGCAACTACGACTGCCTGCGCGAGGCCAAGAAGCGCGGCGTCGTCATGACGATCGGCTCCGACTCCTTCTCCTTCGTCACCCCGTACGGCACCTGCTCCATCGAGGAGATGTACGAGTTCGTCGACAAGATCGGCTTCACCCCGGTCGAGACCATCACCTGCGCCACCCTCAACGGTGCCAAGATGTGCCACATCGAGGACGAGACCGGTTCCATCGAGGCTGGCAAGTGCGCCGACCTGCTGGTCGTCAATGGTGACGTCGCCGCCGACATCCACGTGCTCAACACCGACAACATGGACGTCATCATGAAGGACGGCTGGATTGTCGAAGCCGGCAGCTTCGGCGAGGCAAACAAGTACAGCGCCTAAGCTACCGTTCATCGATGGCTGGATGTAAAACACAGTATTTGATTGCATAATGCAATGGAGAGGGTCGCTTGCGGCCCTCTTTATTGCTATGGGGTGCGTCAGTAAGAAGGGGATGACGGTGGATCTCAATAGGCTGATTCTGGGCAAGAGCTACAACTCTACCAAGGTCTTTCGTACCGCTCAGCATGTGGTTCAAGCCATCTTGCTCGGTATTGTCGTTCCGCTGCTTATCCTGCTGCTCATCTGGGATCTAACCGATAATCCCAATCCCGTTCCGGCCGTTGTCGTCATTGCCGGCTTGGTCATGCTGTGCTTCTTCTTCTCGTACGTCTTTGTCGTTCCCGACGACCTCACATCGAGCGCAACCGACCGCACGCTCGCCATCGCATCAAAAATATTCGCCTACACGTCGCGCGGCCTTACGCCCGAAGCTGCCCTGGGCGCCTCTAAGATCATCCTGTCCGAAACTATCGCCTCTGCCATCTGCTTTACCGACGGCAAGCAGGTGTTGGCAAGCTGGGGCGAGGACTCGGCAAAATGCCCCGCGGGCACCCCGGTGGTACTGCGGACTACGCTCAACGTGATCAACAGCGGTGAGCAAAGCGTGTTCTCGCGCGATGCCTCGACCGAGACGGGTGGCTACTTTCCGCGCCTGCGCGCCGGTATTGTCGCACCGCTTACCGTGCGCGGGCATTGCGTGGGCACGCTCGAGCTGTATTATCCCCGTCTGAGCAGCATCGATATGCGCCAGACGGCGCTTGCCTCGGGCTTTGCCGACCTCATTTCCACGCAGCTTGCGAGCTTTGAGCTCGAGCGCCAGGACGAGCTTACGGCCCGCGTGGAGCTGCGTGCCTTGCAATCGCAGGTCGATCCTCATTTTCTGTTTAACACCATCAGCACCATCGTGTCGCTCGTTCGAACCGAGCCCGACAAGGCCAGGTCGCTGCTGATCGACTTCTCCAACTACTATCGTCAGACGCTTTCTGATTCCGATACGCTCACCACGCTCGAGCACGAGGTGGAACAGGGCACTCGCTATATCAATCTTATGCAGGCTCGTTATGGCGACGGCCGTCTGCGCGTCTCGGTCGATATCGACTTTGAGGTGCGCGATTGCATGGTGCCGCCGTTTATCTTGCAGCCGTTGCTCGAAAACTGCATCAAGCACGCGCAGCGCGAGACCGAGCCGCTTTCTATTCATGTTAGGGCTTTCGAGACCGATGACGGTTTGGAGATCATCGTCGAGGACGATGGCATCGGTATGAGCGAAGAGGTCTGCGCACATCTGTTTGAGCAACATCGCCTGGAGGAGCCCGAGAGCATTACCGCCGACGGCTCCGTCAAGCGAGGTTGCGGCCTGGCGCTCTTCAACGTGCTTCAGCGCATCCATTTCTTTTACGGAGAAGATTCCGGCATGCGCGTGAAGTCCCAGGGGGGCGTGGGAACGCAGGTCATCGTCGAGCTGAACGGCGAGCCGCATGAGCCGGCGCCGTTGACGGCGTAGCACGCGGTTGGATTGAGAGAAAAAGAGGGGAAGCACATATGTCCGAAGGCTGGAACATCTTGGTGGTTGATGACGAACCTCCCATTAGGGCTGAGCTACGCTATCTGTTGGAAAAGGATACGCGTGTGGGCCAGATTGCCGAGGCGGGCAATGTCACCGAAGCCGTGGAGTCGATTCTGTCGAACAAGCCCGACGTGCTGTTTTTAGACATTACCATGCCCGGTCGCTCGGGAATTGAGCTTGCCGAGACGCTGCAGAACCTAAAGACGCCGCCGGTGGTTGTGTTTGTGACGGCGTTTGCCGAGTATGCGGCCGATGCCTATAACCTCGATGCCGTCGATTATGTCGTCAAGCCGGTCGAGGACGCACGCCTGTCAAAGGCACTCGACAAGATCGAGGCAGCCTTGGGTGTCCGTCGTGTTATCCACGCTCCGCGCCAGCCTTTGCGTCTGACGGTGGACCGCGGGGGCAAAAAGGTGTTCATTCCCGCCGCAGACGTCTGCTACTTTGAGGCGCGCGCCGATTTTTGCAACGCCATCTGCGCCGAGGGAACGTACCTGATCAATGAGTCGATCTCTTCGCTCGAGCGTCGCTTGGTCTCCGAGGGCTTTATTCGCGTTCATCGCAGCTATCTGGTCAATTTGGAAGACGTGCACAATGTCGAGATCGGTTCCACGGGTCTTATGGAGCTCAGGCTCGATCGCGTAACCTCGACGGTGCCCGTGTCCCGCCGTCGCGCTGCCGAGGTTAAAGCACACTTGGGGCTTGCGTAGACGGTCTGCGTGCCGTCGTTTACCATCGCAGGTTTGGCATGGGCGCGCGGTGGGCATAATGGGTGGCATCGAATGAAATCGAAAGGATCATTATGCCCGCGCTTATCACCCATCATCTGTTTGGCGAGGAAAGCATCGACCGTCTTCCGCAGGGCGTCATCGCGTCCGATGAAGAGCGCATTGCCTTTATCTTGGGCAACCAAGGCCCCGACCCGTTTTTCTTTCACATTCTGACACCGCGTGTTTCCGACTGCACGCTGCTGGCGCAGGTCATGCATCGGTCGCGTATGTCTCGCCAGTTCGCGTGCCTGCGCGACGGCGTGTCGCATCTGTTGCCGCGCGACGCCAGCTTGGGTCGCGCCTTTGCGCTGGGCCTGCTGTCTCATTACGTGCTCGACCGCAACGCCCACCCCTTTGTCTATGAGCAACAGTTTGGCATCGTGGAGTCCGATTCAGAGCTTGAGGATTCGAGCAGTCAGGTCCATGCCGTGATCGAGAGCGACCTGGATGTACTGATGCTGCAGCTTAAACGCGATGGCGCTACGGTCGACGATTACCCGCCGGCGGGCGAGATCGTCACCACCGACCGTATCAATCGCGTTGCCGGCGTGCTGATGAGCTATGTTGCCGGACGCGTGTACGGTATTGACATTCCGGCGGGGGAATACGGTGCCGCCGTTGCCAATATGCAGCGACTTTACCGCGCGATTGAGCCGGCCGGCTCCGTAAAGACGCGTGCGATCTCGTTGGTTGAGGGCTTGGTGCACGACTACTCGCTGCTCGACGGCCTTGCCCATCGCGTGACGACGGAGCTGCCCGAGCGCACCGGTAACCTGGGCCATCTGACATGGAAGAATCCCTTTACCGATAAGGTCTCGAATGAGAGTTTCCCCGAGGTCTTTGATCGCGCGCTGGTCGATTACGAGTGTACGGTCGCGCGTTTTATCGAGACCGGCGACATGGAGGCCGTGACCAGTCACGTCAACTACAGCGGTCGCGTGCTCAATGTCGATGAGGAGTTCGACCGCGAGGAATAGGGCCCATGCGTGCCCCTTTGCCGAATCCTTACCGGTGCTTCTGGACAATTGGGGTACGATGAATTAACTGCATATCGGGCGAATACGAAGGGTCCCTGTCCATGAAATACACCAAGCTCGAGCGTAACTGGGTCATGTACGATGTGGGAAACTCGGCCCTCGTGCTGCTCAATACCTCGGTGGTGCCCATTTACTTTAACGCCATCAATACCGGCGCTTCCTCGGCCGACCTGGTGGTCGCCTGGGGCAATGCGCAGACGATCGCCTCGCTGGTCATCGCCATGCTCATGCCCATTCTGGGCGCGCTTGCCGATTACGCCGGCAACAAGATCAAGTTCTTCTTGGGCTTCTTCCTGACGGGTCTCGTGCTTTGCTTTGCACAGGCTATCCCGATGTCCGCCATGGCGTTTTTGACCGTCTATGTGCTGTGCACCATCGGCCTCAACTCGTCTATGACGTTCTACGACGCCATGTTGCCCGATGTCACCACCGATGAGCGCATGGACGCCGTGTCGAGTTCGGGCTTCGCTTGGGGCTACATCGGTTCCACCGTGCCGTTCATCATCTGCCTGGCGCTCATTATGGGCGGTCCGGCCCTTGGCGTCCCCACCATGTTGGCCACGCGCCTGTCGTTTATTATCACCGGCGCCTGGTGGCTCATCTTTACCTTGCCGCTCATCCGCACCTATAAGCAAAAATACGGTCGCGAGCGCAAGCCCGAAGACACCATCGGCCACATTGTGGGCGGCGTGTTCTCCGAGGTCGGACACACCATGCGCGAGATCGCCCACAACAAGACCGTGCTGGTCTACATGATCGCGTTCTTCTTCTATATCGATGGCGTGCACACGGTCATCTCCATGGCAACCAGCTACGGATCGGCCTTGGGCATCGATTCGACCCAGTTGGTCCTGGCGCTGCTCGTCACGCAGTTTGTGGCTTTCCCGTCCGCCATCATCTACGGCAAGCTCGCCGGCCGCGTGGGCACGCTCAACATGATCTTGGTGGCAGTCGCCGCCTATATGGGCATCGTGCTCTTTGCCGCGTTCTTCCTCAAGACCGCCTTTGAGTTCTGGGTGCTTGCCATTTTGGTCGGCCTGTTCCAGGGCGGCGTGCAGGCGCTCAGCCGCAGCTACTTTGGCCGTATTATTCCCAAGGAAAAGTCCAACGAGTACTACGGCTTCTTTGATATCTTTGGCCGCTATGCAAGTGTTATGGGCACCTTCTTGGTGTCGGTCGTCACCTCGCTGACCGGCAACCCCTCGCTGGGCGTCCTGTCTATCGGCGTGCTGCTGGTGGTGGGCTTTGCGCTGCTGGTCCGTCTGTCCCGCATGTCTCAAACGGCAGAGCAGGCCGCATAGGAACTTGCCGGTAATTGCGTCCGCCGCGATACTCTTTTGGGGCTATCCGCAATAAACATTCTGACTTTCGAACAATGATTAGCCCAAGTGGGTATGATGGAGTCAGCTAGGTCGCGGGGCGTCGCCTGTGTTTGGCGGCGTCCCGTTTTTGTGTTGCAGGGAGGGTAAGGCATGAACGCCACGGTCGTGATTCCAACGTATTGGGCGGGCGATGACGCTCGCGCAAACGCCCCTGGCACCTATGACCATTCGACACGACTCAACGCCGACAATCCCGAACTCGACCGCTGCCTGGCCTCGCTTGAACAGGTGCGCGACATCCCGCGCATCATCCTTTTGGTGGTCTGTCCCGTTTCTGCCACAGCCGATGTGTCGCTGCGCGTGCACGAGATTGTCGACGCGCATCCCACGCTCAAGGTCACCGTTGTCACCAACACCCAGGCCTCGCGCATCGCAGACCGGGTTGCTCAGATCGCGCCCAAGGGTTCGGGCGAGTGCGTGAGTCTGCGAGGCTACGGCGCCATCCGCAACATGGGGCTGGCCTGTGCCGCTGTGCTGGGGCATGACGCGGTTATCTTTTTGGATGACGATGAGACTGTCATCGATGCCGACTTTATGAAGCGCGCGACCTACGCGCTGGGTCAGCAGACGCGTCAGGGCCTGCCGATCTTGGTCAAGAGCGGCTATTTCTACGATCGCGACGGATCCCCGCTGGCGCCCACGGACAAGGTGGGCATCTGCCATCGTTGGTGGACCAAGCGCATCGAGTTCAACCGTTGGATGAAAAAGGCGCTCTCGGGCACCCGCATCTCGCGCTCCAACTACGTGTGCGGCGGCCTGATGGCCCTGCACGCCCGCGCCTTTACGCGTGTGGCCTTTGATCCGTTTATCACCCGTGGCGAGGATCTGGATTACCTCTTTAACATGCGCATGTTTGGCTACGACGTGTGGTTCGATAACGAGTGGACCGTGCGTCATCTGCCTCCAGAGTCCGAAAAGCGCTCGCCGCGCTTTATGCAGGATGTATACCGTTGGTACTACGAACGGGCCAAGTTGACATTTGCCGCGCATCAAAAGGAGCTCATTCCCGTTACGGCGGCATCGCTCATGCCCTACCCGGGCCCGTGGATTTCGCGCGAGCTCGACGACCGCGTGCGCAAGACCGCCATGGTCCGCAGCATGTTTACCCGCGAGCACGAGGGCTACCTTCGCATTTGGCGTCACGGTATTGACGAGGCAAAGACCTACGCGCGCCAAAACGCCGCAAGCTACCTGCGTTTCCAGAGCTTTTGGCCCAAGATCATGGACGGGCTTTGGCGTGACGCACAACTGATCAGTATCCTGGAGGGGGCCGAATGATCGACCGCCGCGCCCAGCGCGATAGTTCATTATCAATCTTTCGCATCATTGCCGTTGCCTGCGCCATTTGCGTGCTGATGTACTTTATTTTTGCCCTGGTGACCGGCATCGAGCCGATCGCCACGGTGATTGCCTGCGCGCTGCTGTGCATCTTTCTGTGCATCTTTATCTTTTTGACGCTCAATCCCGATTCGGTGCGCTCGCAGTACACCGAAGAGACGCTCTCGGTGGCCTCGGCCATGCTCGAGGACATTAAGGGCGGTCTGACGCAGGAGTCGGCGCGTTTGGTGTGCCAGCGCATTTTGCCCGAGACGCGCGCCATGACGGTGGCCATCACCGACGAGGAAAACGTGCTTGCCTGCGCGGGCGAGTTTGAAGAAAAACTATTGCCAGATTCTCCCATCCACACGCTTGCAACGCGCTACGTTATCGAACATGGCATCGTGCAGTCGTTCAACCGTATGGTGGATGTCGTGGGTTCGGACGGCTCGCACAACCAAGTCCCCGCCGGCATTATCGCTCCCATCAAGGTGGGCGATCGTACCGTCGGCACGCTCAAGTTCTACTACAAGACCCCGCGCGCCGTCGACCGTACTCAGTACGCGCTTGCCTCGGGCTTTGCCGAGATCTTGTCCACGCAGCTCGCCATCCACGAGCTCGAGGTGCAAAAGGAACTCACGGCGCGCGCCGAGGTGCGTGCGCTGCAGGCACAGATTAACCCGCACTTCCTGTTCAACACGCTGAACACCATTGCATCGTTTACGCGCACCGACCCGTTGCGGGCCCGCGAACTGCTTCGTGAGTTCTCATCGTTCTATCGCGCCACGCTCGACAACTCGGGATCGCTTATTCCGGTCTCGCGCGAGGTCGCACAGACCAAGCGCTACCTTACCTTTGAGAAGGCCCGCTTTGGCGAGGACCGCGTGCTTGCAACGTTCGATGTGTCCGAGGACGTGGAAGATACGCTGGTGCCGGCGTTCGTGATTCAGCCGATTGTCGAGAACGCCGTGCGTCATGGTATGGGCGATGACGGCGCCCTGAGGATCGACGTGACCGTTCACCAAGACGGCGAGGATGCAATCTTGATTGCCGTTGCTGATAACGGCGTGGGCATGGATGAGGGTACCGCCGCCAGACTGTTTGACGAGCGCTCTGCCCGTCCCGACGCCAGCTCTCCCCAGGGCGGCGGCGCCGGTGTGGCCATGCACAATATCTCGGAGCGCATCCATCGCTTTTATGGGCCACACTCCTATACGCGTGTCGAATCGGCGCCGGGCAAGGGCACCAAAGTGCTTCTTCATCTTGATTTGTCAGAGAGCATCTTTGACATTCAAGAGTAAAATAAAAGGCTACGGGCTCAACGTCATGCGACGGATGCCCGGCGTAGTTAGTTGACGAAAGGTTTTATCCCTATGCTGCGTGCGATGATTGTGGATGATGAGGCGCCGGCTCGCTCGGAGCTTCGCTTCTTGCTCGAGCAAACGGGCAAGATCGGCACGATCACGGAGGCGTCGAGCGTCCGCTCCGCCATCGAGATGCTTATGGAAAGTCGCGTGGATGTCGTGTTTCTCGATATCTCGATGCCCGGTGCCTCGGGCCTGCAACTTGCCGAGGCGCTGCATAAGCTCAAAAATCCGCCGGCGATCGTGTTTGTGACTGCGTATAGCGACCATGCGGTCGAGGCATTCGACGTGGATGCTGTCGATTATCTGATGAAGCCGGTCGAGGAAGCTCGCTTGGATCGCGCGATCGAGAAGGTCATGCAACGCGCTAAGCCGGTTACGGACAGCAAGGTGACCATCGAGCGTATCCCGGTGGAAAAGGGCGGCCGCAAGGTGCTCATTCCCGTGGACGACATTCGCTTTATCATGGCCAAGGACGATTACTCCTGCATCTATACCGTCGATGATCGCTTTTTGTCGACGACCTCGCTGGCGCAGTTTGAGGCCAAGCTCTGCGACTTTGGCTTCTTCCGTGTTCACCGCCGCTATATCGTCAACTTGGCGTGCGTTACCGACGTTGAGACGGTGCCCTCGGGCGCCATCCAGCTGGGCATTACGGGCGTCGACGAACGCGTGCCGGTTTCGCGCCGCCGCGTCGTGCCGCTCAAGAAGGCTCTGAGTCTCTAGCACACTGGCCCCGCGGCCCTGTGGACCTATCGTCTGCGGAGCCGTGGGGCCTTTTTGTATGTATCTGCCAAATCGTTTTTGCGGAAGGGATCCCATGAACAGTGCAAGCGCCAAGCGTATCGACATCATCTCGGACACCCACGGCTATCTTTCGCCCGCGCTCTTAGACGAGCTTAAAGGTGCGGATTTGATTATCCATGCCGGCGACCTTACGTCGGAGATGGACTACGAGCATCTATGCACCATCGCCCCTGTGCGGGCCGTACTGGGCAACAACGATTATTACCGCGACTACGGCCCCGATGTGGATCGCCTGGCGCTCTTTACCTACGAAGGCCTCAAATTCGCTGTAGCCCACTACCGCGAAGACCTCCCGGTGGGATCCGTAGACGTAGCCATCAACGGCCACACCCACGTAACCAAAGAAGCCCAAGTGGGCCGTTGCTTGGTCCTCAACCCGGGCAGCGCCAGCTACCCCAGAGGTACCCGAGGTCCCACTATGGCCAGAATGCTCGTCAACGACGGCCAAATCATAAGCACCAAGTTTATTGACCTAGAGTAACCGCAACAAAAACGGGGGATGCAGATCGCATCTCCCGTTTTTTATGAGCCAAAGGTCAAAGTTCAACAAGATCCATCAGACCAACCCCGCCGAGGAGCACGCGGGCTAGCCGCGCAGCGGCGCACGCCCGCAAAACTGGTTGAATAATGTGACGGCAGGGAGGGTCTCCGGGGCTGAGGGCGGGGGTTAAGTTTGTCGCGAGTTCCGCACGCAAAGGAAAGCACTTAATGTGCTTTCCGTCTTGCGCAGGACTGTAGAGCAGCAAACTTAACCCCCGCCCTCAGCCCCGGAGACCCTCCCGGAGGGACCGAAAAATTTTTTCAAAAAAGTTGTTGCGTGCCGGACAGACTTCTGTGTATACTAATCCCCGCAGCGCACGCGAGCGGAAACAAACGCGAACGCCTGCCTGGGGAGTTAGCTCAGTTTGGTTAGAGCGCCGGCCTGTCACGTCGGAGGTCGCGGGTTCGAGCCCCGTACTTCCCGCCAACGCAATTAAAGCCACGTCTTCGGACGTGGCTTTTTGCGTTTGATGCACTTTGTTTCGATAGAACGATCGCCCTGGCGCATCTTCGCCCAGAATCCCCGCACCTTCGGGAACGCAAGTAAAATCCAATAAGTATATCTGTCTAAACAGCAGCTTTGTTGCGCAACACCTGTTCAACGAGACAGGGGGTTAGGTTATACTAAATTGCACTGTAGGCCGCATCTGATGCATTTCGCTCCAAGCGCGGCACTCAGTGGATATCCTATTTATCATTTGGATGTCCTAGCGGTCATTTAGCGTCTCGACACAAGCTCGGCCCCGGAGCTCGTTCGAGCTGTTCGTATTCCTTGAAAGGGGAAAAATGGACATATCGAGGAAGACTGATTACGCCCTTCGTATGCTGGCGATGCTTACCGAGGATCCGGAGCGTTTGCTTTCTGTTCGCACCGCTGCCGAAGAGGTCAATGTCCCGTATTCGTTTGCCCGTTCGATCCAACACGGTTTGGTCCAGGCCGGTATTGTGGAGAGCCTGCGTGGCGTCCACGGTGGAATGCGTCTCAAGGTCAGTCCGGACGATGTCACCATCCGCCAGGTCGTCGAGGCTGTTCAGGGCCCTATGGTTATGAACGATTGCACCGCGCCCGATGGTGACTGTGCGCGCATGGGCACGTGCTGCTATCATCCCCTGTGGGCCGGAGCCCAGGCGTTGATGCGCGACTACCTCGATTCCGTTTCGCTCGGCGACATCGTCGCCCATCGCCAGTTCCCGGCTGTCGATCCCAAGTTCGCCGATCGCGATGCGTTTCCCGAGTACGCCACCTGTGCGTGCGCCTGCCGGGAGGAATAGCGCCGCATAAGGAGCATTGCCATGATTCAGGACCCCTTTCGTTCGATGATTCGTTCGGAAGGGGTCCTGCGTTATCGCGACCTTCCGTGGCGCCGCACGCGCGACCCATATATCATCTGGCTCTCCGAGGTCATGCTGCAGCAGACACAGGTTCCGCGCGTGGAGACGCGCATGCCGGCGTGGCTCGATCGTTTTCCGACCGTCCAGGCGCTCGCTCAGGCCGCGCCTTCCGATGTTTTAGATGCTTGGCAGGGCATGGGCTACAACCGACGCGCTCTGGCGCTCCACAAGGCCGCTCAGCGCGTTGCAGAGGACTGGGATGGGGAGTTTCCGCGTGAGACGCGCGACTTGGTCGCTCTGCCAGGTATTGGCCCGGCAACGGCGCAGGGTATCCGGTCGTTTGCGTTTGATCTTCCGGGTGTGTATCTGGAGACCAACGTGCGCACGGTCTTTTTGCACCATTTCTTTCCCGATGTGCCGGCCGTTCCCGATCGCGAGCTGGTGCCGCTGATTCAAGCCGCCTGTCCGGCGGCCCCTGGTGCGGTGGCAGATGAGATTGCGCCCTTTGCCGCGCCTCAAGACGATGCCGACACGCCGCGCGCGTGGTATTACGCGTTGCTGGATTACGGCGCGTATCTTAAAAAGACGCTGCCCAATCCGTCCAGGCGATCGGCGAACTATAGTCGGCAGTCCAAGTTTGAGGGCTCGCGTCGCCAAAAGCGCGCCCACATTGTGCGCACGCTGCTGGCAGCGCGCGATGGGCAGCCGGCAGGCATTACGCTCGATGAAGCCGTTGCAGGCGTTAACGAGATGGAGACGGCAGCAGGCCGAGAGCCGGTCGAGCGCGAGCTGGTCGCAAGCATTCTTGCCGATTTGGAGCGCGAGGGCTTTTGCCGCTCCGAGGGTGATCGTTGGTTGAGTGTATAGCTCGCTCGAATCTGAAGAACAGGATTATAAGGTTTAAATTCTCGGCATGGGGGGCATCCTAAAGATAAGGCCGCTCAAAGCCTATGGGCGGCATGCGTTGAAGGGAAGTACACCTATGGATTTTGAGAACTCTCAGACCAAGAAGAACCTCGAGACTGCTTTTGCCGGTGAGTCCCAGGCACACACCAAGTATCGCTACTATGCATCCAAGGCCAAAAAGGACGGCTACGTTCAGATCTCGAATATCTTTGCCGAGACGGCGGGCAACGAGTCCGAGCATGCCAAGCTGTGGTTTAAGTATCTGCATGACGGCGCCGTTCCGGGCACTCTGGACAACCTACGCGACGCCGCCGCGGGCGAGAACTACGAGTGGACCACGATGTATGACGAGTTTGCCAAGACCGCCGAGGAGGAGGGCTTTGCCGAGATCGCCGAGAAGTTCCGTGGTGTCGGCGCCGTGGAGAAGGCTCACGAGGAGCGCTACAACAAGCTCGTCGAGCGCATTGAATCGGGCGAGGTGTTTGAGCGCGAGGGCGTAAAGGTGTGGAAGTGCCTGAACTGCGGGCACCTGCATGTTGGTGCCGAGGCGCCCGAGGTGTGCCCGGTGTGCAACCACCCGAAGGCGTACTTTGAGGAGCAGGTGGTGAACTACTAGCGCGTGGTGCTAGCGTGAGCTGGGCCGGGAGGGCCGGACTACCTTCCCTCCTCGCTCACGGCTTCGCAGGGTCGCGTTGAGGGAAGGTAGTCCGGCCCTCCCGGCCCGCTTCGGGTCGTCGCGTGCTCGTTACTGAAAAGCTGATTAGAAGTTTGTGTGCCGCCCCTTTTGGGGCGGCACGTTTTTGTGTGGGGTCCCGGTCTTCACAATTTCCGTCAAGCTTTTGGTTAGGTTTTGGTCGGTTGGCGTAAGGGCGGAAGGGCAAAAGATCATTCGATAAAAAAGCTCAGAGAAAGTGCTGGTAGGGGAGTTGTTGAGCTTTTCGACAGCTTTTGGGCAAAAGAAACTTTGTGACTATTGCCGGCGATTGCGTTGCCGTGGCCTTGGCGGTGCGGGATGCTGGTCGTAAGCGTCGAATGCTCCGATTTTGGAGGCCAGCATGGATCTGTTTCTTGAGACCCCGCAGCAACAAGCCGAGCGCATGTTGCGCCAACAGCAACGGCTTATGGAGATGCAAATGCAAGGGGCGGCCGTCCAGCCTCCTGTGCAAAACGCCGCGCCCGCGGTATCGTCTGCGGATGAGGTGGACCCAGGAGCCTATTCCGTACAGCAAGATTCATATGCGCAGGAGCTTGCGTTCGACAAGCGTCGTGCGCGTCGCCGTCGCTGGGCCCAGCGCCTGCGTACGCTGGCGATGATCGTGCTGATTCCGTTGGGGCTCGCGGCAATCTTCTTGGCCTCATATGCCCTCACGTGCATTCTCAACGGCGCCTCGCCCAGCGAGGTGCTTGAGCACTTGGCGGTTCTCGGCCAGCGCCTAAGCGATGTCGTAGCAACCATCCGCGCCGGCTGGGAGAGTTAGCGTTTTAGTACTGTGGCCCAAAATCCATTTGTCCGATTGCCATGTGACGCCCGGTGCGTGTGGCGGGGTAAGATTGATCGCGGTTTTGATTGATGATCGATTGGGTTTGTTGGACGGAGTCTATGTCTGCTATTGATATCGTGCTTGTTGTGATTGCCTTGGTGGCGGTGGGGGTTGCTGTGGCTTGTGCCCTGCAGCTCAAGGGCCTTCGCGCCGAGCTGCGGGAGCGTGGCGATAGCGGAACAGAGATGCTGGCTGCGCTCGAGCAGGCCAATAACGCGCTCGACACCCTGAACGTCGCGTTGGCAGAAACCCGCCGCACAGCAAATGCCATCGCGCAGCAGCAGACGACCGATGCGGCCGTAGGGCAACAGCGCTACCTGACCATTGCGCGCGAGTTCTCGCAGGCCGGCGACCGTATGGATGACCTGCGCCGCGAGACGGCCCAACAGCTCGGCGCCAACCGCGAGGGTATCGAGCACCGCCTGGACAAGGTGCGCGAGACGGTCGATGCCCAGCTGGGCGCCATCCGCAAGGACAACAACGTGCAGCTCGATCAGATGCGCGCGACGGTGGACGAGAAACTCTCCCGTACGCTCAACGATCGCCTGTCGGCATCGTTTAAGCAGGTGAGCGACCAGCTCGAGGCTGTGTACAAGGGTTTGGGCGACATGCAGTCAATCGCCACCGGCGTGGGCGACCTTAAGCGCGTACTGGGCAATGTAAAAGCGCGTGGCATTTTGGGCGAGGTGCAGCTGGGTGCAATCCTGGCGGACATCCTTACGCCCGACCAGTATCTGGAAAACGTCGCCACCAAGCCCGGCGCCTCGGAGCGCGTTGAGTTTGCCGTCAAGCTGCCGGTAGACGAGGGCGATCCCGTGCTGCTGCCGATTGACTCCAAATTCCCGGGCGATGCGTACGAGCATCTGCTCGACGCCCAGGAGTCGGGCGACGCGGAGGCCGTTGCCGCAGCGCGCAAGACGCTCGATATGATGGTGAAACGCGAGGCAAAGGACATTTGCGAGAAGTACCTGAGCGTGCCCGCGACGACCAACTTTGGCATTCTGTTCGTGCCGTTTGAGGGTCTGTACGCCGAGGTCGTCAGTCGCCCCGGGCTTATCGAGACCCTGGGCCGCGACTATCATGTCAACGTTGCCGGCCCCAGCACCATGGCCGCCATCCTCAACAGCCTGCAGATGAGCTATCAGACGTTTAGGCTGCAAAAACGCACCGATGACGTACTGCGCGTACTTTCCGCCGTCAAGGCTGAGCTGCCGCGCTATCAGGCGGCGCTGCGTCGCGCACAGCAGCAGATCGAGACCGCGGGCAAGACGGTCGAGGGCATTATCACCACGCGCACCAACGTTATGGAACGCAAGCTCAAGGATATCGACGCGTTGGAAGACGCGCGGGAGGCCGACGCGATTTTGGGCTTGGAGTCCGCAGGCTTACTCGCGGGCCAAAAAGACGAGGACTAGTTGCATCTGACGGCGGGGCGCCTGCGCAAGCACTGCGCGGGCGCTTTTCGCATCGTGCTTGCCTGAAGTGCACTTTAGTGTGCAACAATGGCGTTTCGCCCTATCAGACGCGAAAGGAAGCCCATGTCTCAGAGAAGCACCAGTCCGCTCAAACGCTCCACCGTGCGCCGCACGCTGCAGCGTTTTTGGGACGTCACACGCACGCAGCCGCTGATCGTCTTTCTCTCGGTGTTCTCGTCGGCGGGCTACATCTTTTTGCTTACGTTTGCCAACACCTACGTGATGGCCCTTATCGTCGACCGCGTCCAGGCCGGCCCCGTGGCAGGTGACCAGGTGCTTGAGGTCTTTGGCCCCTACATTCTGGCGCTCGTGCTCGTTAACCTGGTAGGCCAGATTCTCTCCAAGCTGCAGGACTACACCGTCTACAAGCTCGAGATCGCGGGCAACTATCACCTGGCGCGCTTGTGCTTCGACACGCTCTCCAATCAATCCATGACATTCCACACCAGCCGATTTGGCGGATCGCTTGTGAGCCAAACGAGCCGTTTTATGAGCGGCTACACGGGTCTGGTGGACGTGACGGTGTATTCGCTCATCCCCACTATCACCTCGGTTATCTGCACGGTAGCGGCGCTCGCTCCGGTGGTGCCCGCATTTACCGTGATCCTGGTGGGCATCATGGTCGTCTACATTGCGTTTGTCTGGCTTATGTACAAGCGCATCATGCCGCTTTCGGCCGCGACGTCCGCCGCGCAGAACAAGCTGTCGGGCGTGCTGTCCGACGCGGTCACGAATATCCTGGCCGTCAAGACCTGCGGGCGCGAGGACTTTGAGCGCGACCTGTTCGATACCGCCGACCGTGCCGCGCGCGATGCCGAAACGGTATCGATGCACGCCATGATGCAACGCAACTTTACGACCTCAGGCCTTATCGTCATTACCATGGCCGTGGTGAGTGTGTTCGTGGCGGGCGGCAACGCGTGGTTTGGCATTTCGGCCGGCGCGCTCGTCATGATCTTTACCTACACGTATAACCTCACCATGCGTCTGAACTACATGAGCTCCATGATGCAGCGCATCAATCGCGCGCTGGGCGACGCCGCCGAGATGACGCGCGTGCTGGACGAGCCGCGTCTGGTGGCAGACGACGAGAACGCCCCCGAGCTCAAGGTGGGCGAGGGCGTGATTGATTTTGAGCACTTGAGCTTTGCGTACCGCGATGCTGCTGCGGGCGAGAGCGTGTTCAGCGACCTGACGCTTCATGTGGCGGCGGGCCAGCGCGTGGGCCTGGTGGGCAAATCGGGCTCGGGCAAGACGACGCTCACCAAGCTGTTGCTGCGCCTGGACGACGTGCAGGGCGGCCGCGTGCTCGTGGATGGCCAGGACGTCTCACGTTGCGCGCAGCAGAGCCTGCGCCGTCAGGTTGCCTACGTGCCGCAGGAGGCGCTGCTGTTCCACCGCTCTATTCGCGAAAATATCGCCTACGGTCGTCCCGACGCTACCGACGAACAGATTCGCGAGGCAGCGCGCCTGGCCAATGCCCTGGAGTTTATCGACCGCCTGCCCCGTGGCTTTGACACCATGGTGGGCGAGCGCGGCGTTAAGCTTTCGGGCGGCCAACGCCAGCGCGTGGCCATCGCCCGTGCCATCCTCACTGACGCGCCGATTCTGGTGCTCGACGAGGCAACCTCTGCCCTGGACAGTGAGTCCGAGGCTCTGGTGCAGGAGGCGCTCGAGAACCTGATGCGCGGCCGCACCTCCATTGTGGTGGCGCATCGCCTGTCCACCGTGGCGGCGCTCGACCGCATCGTGGTGCTGGCGGACGGCGAGATTGTCGAGGACGGTACGAATGCGCAGCTTGTCGAGGCGGGCGGCGAGTACGCAAGCCTGTGGGGCCGCCAGACCGGCGCATTTTTGGAGGCTTAAAGCCCCCATACGTGGGACAATCGTGCCCATAGGTTTGTTATGCCGCTGAAGCGAGGAGTCGTTATGCCACGCGAGACCAATGCCGCCAAACGCGAGCGCGCCATCGAGGTGTGCGAGCGCCTTAACCGTCGCTATGGCCCGGTCGAGTGCTTCTTGGACCACGAGAATCCCTTTAGGCTGCTCATCGCGGTACTGCTCTCGGCGCAGACGACCGACGCGCAGGTCAACAAGGTGACGCCCCAACTGTTTGCCCAGTGGCCCACGCCCGAGGCCATGGCCGGGGCAAGCGTGACCGACGTGGCGGACACCATTAAGTCACTCGGCTTTTATAAGAGTAAGGCCAAGCATGCCGTGGAGGCCGCGCAGATGATCGTTGCCGACTACGGCGGCGAGGTGCCGGCCGACATGAAGGAACTCGTCAAGCTGCCGGGCGTGGGGCGCAAGACAGCGAACATCGTGCTCAACGTGGGGTACGGCATCGTGGAAGGCATCGCGGTGGATACGCATGTCAACCGCATCGCGCACCGCCTGATGCTGAGTCCCAAGACGCATGCCAAAGAGCCGCTCAAGACCGAGCAAGATCTGCTCAAGATTTTGCCGCACGAGTATTGGGAGTCGGTCAACCACCAGTGGATCACCTTTGGCCGCGAGATCTGCGACGCCCGCAAACCCAAGTGCGACGAGTGCCCGCTGACAGACCTTTGCCCCAGCGTACGGGTGGTGCAATAGCTTTTTGCAAACTTTTTTGCAAAAAAGTCTCAAACCTTAGATATAGCTTGGTTGCGCAACCTTTTGAGTTTTTTTCGGCTTGAATAGATGATACAACTCAAAGGTCTTCTTCTGCGAAGTGGTCGCGAAGAAGCAAGTCGGGAAAGGACGAACACATGAATAGGAAGCTTAACGCTGCTATCACAGCCGGTCTGAGCTTGAGTATGGTGCTCAGCTCCACGCCGGTTGCTGCTATCGCGGCGGAGACTGCCCAGGGTACAAACGGGGAGGCGACCGCTGCTGCCGCTACTGGCAAGCGAGTCGACTACTATGCCAACGGCGGTACTTTTGCGGACGGAAGCGATTGGCAAAATAACTACACGAACGAGAACGGCGAGGTCACTCCTTCGGCTGCACCAGTGCGTGACGGCTATGTGTTTGCTGGCTGGGTTTATGCCGGAACCGATCAGGTAGTCGATTTCTCTCAGCCTCTCCAGGGCGGCTCGGATCACTTCATGCTGTTCGCCAAGTGGACTGAGGCTCCCTCGAAGGTGCTTAATGTGACCTACGCTGCCAATGGCGGCCAGTTCGCCGACGGCAACAATGTTATGCAGGGCCAGACTGACAGCAATGGTATTGCTCGCCAGCCGCTTGCCCCCACGCGTGACGGCTATGTGTTTGCCGGTTGGTATTATCACAGCAATGGAACCGACCCGGTTGACTTCAACCAGCCGATTGTCGGTGGCGGCAAGAATGTGACCCTTTTCGCCGCTTGGACGCCCGCGAAGCAGGACAAGACTGTCGAAATCCTCTACGTCGCCAACGGCGGTACGTTCTTCGACGGTAACGATACTATGCAGGGCGTAACCGATACCGACGGTATCGCACGCCTGCCGCTTCAGCCTACCCGCGAGGGCTATGACTTCCTTGGTTGGTCGTACGATCGCGACGGAAATGACCCCGTCGACTTCACGAAGGCTATCGTTGCGGGCAGCGGTCACGCGACTGTTTATGCTCAGTGGAAGCAGAACAACGAGAAGACGGTTCTCTATGTTGCCAATGGTGGCGCTTTTGCCGATGGCAATGAGACCATGGAGGGTGTCACTGACAGCGACGGCGTCGCCCGCCAGCCCCTGGCCCCGACCCGCGAGGGCTACACCTTTACTGGTTGGACTTACGATGCTGCTGGCACCGAGCCTGTCGACTTCACCAAGCCCATCCCGGGTGGCGGTCAGCACGTTACGTTCTTCGCTCAGTGGGCAGAGCTTGCTAACAATGAGAAGGATGTTCTCTACGTCGCCAACGGCGGTGTGTTCGCAGATGGCAACGAGACGCTCCAGGGCGTGACCGACGGCGACGGCGTCGCCCGCCAGCCCC
>CAUEMA010000004.1 GCA_959018755.1 uncultured Collinsella sp.
TTCTAACGAAGCCGTAACGGCCGTTGGGCTCTTTTGGCGCCAGCCCTTCTCGACCTGTACGCCACTCATGGTATGTTTATCGCGATAACAAGGACGGAGGTGCCCGTGGCACGCAATAAGTACCCGGAGGAGACGGTCGAGAAGATTCTCGACGTTGCCGAGCGGCTCCTCGTGGAGCGCGGCTACGAGCACACCACGATGATCTGAAGAGCAATACGCTAAACCGAAAAAGGTAATCGAAGCCGCGCCTGTGGACTTATCGAGGGTCGAGATTCCCGCCCCATCCATCGGCACCCAGCAGAAGGTCGTCGACATCCTCGACCGCTTCGACACCCTAACGAAATCGCTCACCGACGGTATCCCTGCCGAGATCGAGGCACGCCGGGCGCAGTACGGGTACTACCGCGACCGCCTGCTCGACTTCCGAAACTAAGTGAGAATAAGTTATCGGTACGCTTTTTTATAAAATGTAAAAAAGTACCCCCATAACTGATAAAATTGACACTAAAAAAAAGGGGGTGCATCTTGCGTATATACCGACGTGAAAAGTATCTGAAGCAAATGCGTGGTTTCTACCACGATGACGGGATGATCAAGGTAATCACCGGTGTTCGCAGGTGTGGTAAATCCTGCCTCATGCAATCAATCGCAGGCGAACTTGTGGAATCCGGTGTAGCGAGCGACCACATCATCTATATCGACCTCGACTCACGGGAGAACAGGAAGGTCAAGACGACCGATGAGCTCGAAAATCTGATTGACATGTCGACCTCAGCAGACACTGAGGAGACGAAGTACCTCTTCATCGATGAGATTCAGAACGTAGAGGAATTCGAGCTGCTCATCAACGGCTACCGGACAGATGGCGGTTGGTCCATTTTCATTACCGGTTCGAATTCATATCTGCTTTCTGGGCAGCTTGTTACAAAGCTGACGGGTCGCTATATCGAGTTCGAAGTGTTCCCACTCGACTTTGCGGAATATATCGATATGAAGCGTTTTCTCGGCAAGCCTGTCAATGACGTTCTCGTAGGAGAGTTTACCGAGTACCTGACCCTTGGAGGATTTCCCAAAGCGTTGGAGTATGAGGGCGAGGATGAAAAGCGCACCTATATCAAGAGTGTTATTCATGAGATCTTTGAAAAGGACGTCAAACATTCGAACAAGATTAAGAATGTCTCGGTTTTCGATGCCGTCCAGACGTATCTCATCAACAACTTTGGTGCGCCGACGAACCTGAAGAACCTCCTTGCGTACTTCAATGATGTCGAGAAGATTCCCATCAAGCGCGAAACGCTCAATCGGTATATCCAGATTCTTGTTGACGCGAAGATCCTTTATCGCTGCTCGAGGTTCGATCTCAAGTCTCGGCGATCGCTTATCCGCGAAGAGAAGTACTACCTGGCTGATCCCGGCTTCTATTTCGCCATGAACACGGATGCGAGGATTAACTACGGGCCGGCGTTGGAGAACGTGCTCTACCTCTATCTTGCATCGCGCGGGTACGAGCTTTCTGTGGGCCGTATTGGGAAGCTCGAGTGTGACTTCATCGCTCGTAGGCGCAATGCTTACGCCTACATCCAGGTCTCTATGTCGATTGCCGACAGAGGCGTCGAGGAGCGCGAGTACAGGCCGTTCGGCCACATCAGGGATGGGTATCCGCGCTACTTGTTCACGCTTGATCCTCTATTGCAGGAGAGGGATGGCGTCAGGCACCTTAACATGGCGTCGTTTATGCAAGATGGCGGTGATCTTATTTGAGCGGCGGCCAGATTCTTTTGCTCCCTAGTGCGCAAACAGTGCGGGCATCAAATGGGGACCATTGCCTCACGTAGAATCGATAGACTGAAAACTTGTTTTGATGTTGACAGGCTTTTGACCAGTGGCTCCTATTACTAAGTGGAAGTAGCTGAAACGAGGCGACTGCATAGCTCCATCTGTTTTGGTTAAAACAAAAAATATGCCGCGCGCCTGCGGCATGAAGGAGGGAGATTCTTATGAATATCGTTGTATTGAGTGGTAGCCCGCGCAAGGGCGCCAATACCGACACCATGGTCGAGGCGTTTGCCGAGACCGCGCGTGAGGGCGGCAATACGGTCGAGGTCGTCCGTGTTGCCAGCAAGAAAATCGCTGGTTGCCTGGGGTGTCAGTATTGCTTCGCCCATGAGGGCACTTGCGTGCAGAAGGATGACATGGCCGACGTGATCGAGTCGCTGAAAGGCGCCGATATGGTTGTCTTCGCTTCGCCTATCTACTGGTTTGATATCACTGCGCAGGAGAAGGCCGCCATCGACCGCCTGTACGCCTTCGGTGCTACAGGCTTCCCGTTCACCAAGACGGCCCTTTTGCTCGATAGCCACAGCGAGGGCGTCTATGATGCGGCGATTGCTATGTATAGGGCCACATGCGCGTACTGCAAGTGGGAGGACCAGGGCATTGTCACCATTAGCGGCATGACCGAGCGCGACAGCATGGCCTCCTCGCCCAAGTTGGAAGAGGTGCGAGAGCTCGCTCGCAAGCTCGCCTAAGGACAAGAAGAACGCATGGCAATCGGTGTTGGTGGAAAATGCTTGCTATCCTTACCAAGAGGAATGCTGATTGCCATGCGTTGATGCTTCCGCGGACAATTCCGGCGTGCTAAAACGCCTTCTCGTTCAAGAATTCCCTGAACGCGGGAATGTCAAAGCCAACGAGACCACGCCCGCGCTCTCCAATGACGCCGTCCTCCAGGAGGCGGCGTTTGTATTGGCTTGTGTAGTTGCTGGCGACGCCCATGCGTTTGGCTATCTCCGAGACCCTGCTGGGGCCAGAATCGGGCAGCATCGCGAGCAAAAACTCAATGTCTTTATCGGAAAGCTCTCGATAGGTCGTTTCGAGAATTCGATCGCGCAGCTCCATGCGGGCAAGCAGAGAACCCTGCTGTACATCAGGTGCACTGATTTTGGGCGAGTTCTCCGAAACATCCCATGTGCGATATCCGACGAGCTGCATCATATAGGGAAATCCGTCGACGGCCTTCACGGCATCCTCGAGCGCTTCTGGCGTGATTGAGCGGCCTCCGGCCTCAACGGTTTTGCGGAATGCGTTTGCAATTTCAACGTCAGTAATTCGTCCCAACTGATGATATTGGGAACGCCTGAGGAACGAGACGGAATCGTTACGCAGCAACGCCGATACCTTGTAGGGCAGTCCTGCCATGAGTAGGGCAACTTTTTTACCTTCGCGTACAAAGTGCTGGTAAACAGAGGCAAATTGAAGCATTTCTTCGAGATCGACGGTGACTTCATCGATGGTGATGAGAAGCCCGATGCCATGCTTCTCGAGTTGCCTGAAGATGCCATTCATGCACGTGCGCCAGTTGCCCTGGGCTTCTTGAACATATGTCCAATCGATGCCCACTGGACCAATTTGAACGCCGTTCATGCGCGCGTGAGACTGTGAAAGGTAGCTATCTGCCGCTTCTTTGGTTCGCTCGATAATATCTTCGAGCATGCCTGGCATGGCGGAGCCATTTGCTGTACTCCGTGGTGGCTCCTTTGCAAGTTTTGCTAATTTTTGCAACTTTTGCTAACTTTTGCGAGTTTTGCTAACGGCTTAGGACGGTGCGGGAAGCCCCCGTATCGTCGACATTTCCGAGGATGACCTCCGCAACGAGCGGGGCCCGGGGCGCGATATTGCTGCGCTCCGGGCCCCGCTGCTTTGTAAAACTATGGCGGTTCTGCCGTCGTCCTAGTCAAACAGACTCGGCATGTCGTTTTCTTTCATGAGGGCACCGGCGGAGGGCAGACTCTGCGCGGTGAACTTCTCGGCCGAGACGCCGGCGCCAAGGATCTCTTCGGTTGTGCCGACGGTGGTGACCGAGCGGCCCTTCTTGGCCGTAAAGGCCTGGACACCCTGCGTGTTGGTAGTCGTCTTGGTCTTGAGCAGCGACGTGTTGAAGTTCATCAGGCGGTAGTCGCTCGAGACCAGCGCGATGTTGCGGTCCTCCTTGAGCACCTGGGCATACAGCAGCTTGCTGCCGCCGTAGATGGCGTTCTTAAGGCGCTTGCGGTTGGTCTTGGTGACGTATCCAGAAAGCGCGACGCGCACCACGCGGCCGTTCTCAAAGACGAACAACACGTCGGCCTTGTAGTCCTCGGGGTCGATGACCCAGATGACACTCTCGTCGGGTTCCATCTCAAGATCGGTCGGCAGGTACGAGCCCAGCTGGGCCGACTTGGTGTCCTCAAACGCGGCAACCTTGCACTTGTACACCTGGCTCTTGTTGGTAAACACGAGCAGCTCGTGCGTGTTGGAGGACGGGAACTCGATAAAGGGCTTATCGCCGTCCTTGTACTTGAGCGTAGTGGCCTTCTTGAGCACGCGGTCCGTCATCTTCTTAAGGTAGCCATCGCGCGAGAGCATGATGGTGACCGGGTACTCCTCGACCTCGGGCTCCAAGCTTACCTCGATAACCTCATGGGGCTCGATCCTACCCGTGCGGCGCGGCATCACATACTTCTTGTTGACCGCCGCCAGCTCGTCGCTGATGACCTTCTTAATGTTGTCCTCGCTGGAGAGGATTTCCTCAAGCTCGGCAATCTCGCCCTCAAGCTTGGCGATGTCCTTGGTGCGGTTGAGGATGTACTCCTCGTTGATGTTGCGGAGCTTAAGTTCGGCAACAAACTCGGCCTGGGTCTCGTCGATGTCGAAACCCTTCATAAGGTTGGGCACGACCTCGGCTTCGAGCTTGGTGCCGCGGATGATGGCGATGGCCTTGTCGATGTCGAGCAAGATTGCCTCAAGGCCGTGCAGCAGGTGCAGGCGCTCGGACTTTTTGCCCAGGTCAAAGTTAATGCGGCGACGTGTGGACTCAATACGCCACCTGACCCACTCGTGCAGGATCTGGCGCACGCCCATAACGCGAGGGTAACCATCGACCAGCACGTTGAAGTTGCACGAGAACGAATCCTGCAGCGTGGTCGAGCGATAGAGCTTGGCCATGAGCTTGTCGGGGTCGACGCCGCGCTTAAGGTCGATAGCGATGCGCAAGCCCGAGAGGTCGGTTTCGTCGCGGATGTCTGCGATCTCCTTGACCTTGCCCTCCTTGGAGAGCTTGACGATGCGTTCGATGATGACATCGGTCTTGGTGGTGTAGGGGATCTCGTAGACCTCGATGATGCGCTCTTCGGGAATCCAACGCCAGCGGGAGCGAATCTGGAAGCTACCCAGTCCGGTCTCGATAATCTTTTCCATTTCCTCGCGGCGGTAGATGATCTCGCCGCCGGTCGAGAAGTCGGGCATGGGCATGTACTCGAGCAGGTCGCAGTCAGGGTCCTGCAGGTAGTGCATCGTGGCGGTGCAGACCTCGTTGAGGTTGAAGCCGCAGATGTCGGACGCCATGGCGACGCCGATGCCCTTGTTGGCCGAGACGAGGATATTGGGGAACGTGGTGGGCAGCAGGCGCGGCTCCTTCATGGCGCCGTCGTAGCTGTCGACGAAGTCGACCGGGTCCTTGTCGATGTCCTTGAAGATCTCGGCGCTGATGGGGGAGAGCTTGGCCTCGGTATAACGCGAGGCGGCGTAGCTCAGATCGCCCGAATAATACTTACCAAAGTTGCCCTTCGACTCCACGAAGGGGGCGAGCAGCGCTTCGTTGCCCGTCGCCAGACGCACCATCGTCTCGTAGATCGCGGCATCGCCGTGAGGGTTGAGCTTCATGGTCTGGCCCACAATGTTGGCGCTCTTCTGGCGCTCGCCCTTGAGCAGACCCATCTTGTACATGGTGTAGAGCAGCTTGCGGTGCGAGGGCTTAAAGCCGTCGATCTCGGGGAACGCGCGCGAGACGTTGACGCTCATGGCGTAGGGCATGTAGTTGACCTCGAGCGTCTGCGTGATCGGCTGGTCGGTGACCTCGGAGTGCAGGCCGATGACGTTCTCGGCGTTAACCTGCTTTTTCTTTGGCTGGTTCTTCGTCTTCTTCTTTGCCACGATATCCTCTTGAACTTCTTATGGGCCGTCGTTATCGATTTGCTGCTACTGCAGGTCCAGCTGGTCCAGGTATTCCTTGCCGTGCTCGGAGATATGGCGCTTGCGGCCTGCCTCGTCGTTGCCCAGCAACAGGTTGAACATAGTTTCCATCCTGGTGACGTCCTCGGGCTCCACCTTGATCAGGCGCCGCGTCTCGGGGTTCATGGTAGTGAGCCACATCATGTCCGGATCGTTCTCACCAAGACCCTTGGAGCGGTTGATGGAGCACTTCTGGTCGCCGATCTCCTTGAGGATGCCGTTCTTCTCGAGCTCGGTGTAGGCAAAGTAGGTCTTCTCTTTGCAGTTGATCTCGTAGAGCGGCGACTCGGCGATATACACGTAGCCCTCGTCGATAAGCGTTGGCACCAGGCGATAGAGCATGGTGAGCACGAGCGTGCGGATGTGATAACCGTCGACGTCGGCGTCCGTACAGATGATGACCTTGTTCCAGTTGAGGTTGTCCAGGTCGAAGGCGCCAAGATTCTTGATACGCTTGTCCTTGATCTCCACACCGCAGCCCAGCACGCGCATAAGGTCCATGATGATGTCGGACTTAAAGATGCGCGGATAGTCCTCCTTCAGGCAGTTGAGGATCTTGCCTCGGACGGGCATGACACCCTGGAACTCGGCATCGCGCGAGGTGCGAATGGCGCCTGCTGCCGAGTCGCCCTCTACGATGTAGATCTCGCGGCGGCTCTTGTCCTTGGAGCGGCAGTCGATGAACTTCTGCACACGGTTGGCCATGTCGGTCTTCTGCTGCAGGTTGGTCTTGATGCTCTGACGCGTCTTCTCGGCGTTCTCGCGCGAGCGCTTGTTGATGAGCACCTGTTCCATGATCTTGTTGGCGGCGTCTTTGTTCTCGATCAGGTAGGTCGAGAGGCGCTCCTTAAAGAAGGCCGTCATGGCCTGCTGGATAAAGCGGTTATTGATGGCCTTCTTGGTCTGGTTTTCGTAGGACGTCTGGGTGGAGAAGCAGTTGGTCACCAGCACCAGACAGTCCTGGACGTCCTGCCACTTAATGCCGCTCTCGTTTTTGTTGTACTTGCCTTGTTGCTTGATGTAGGCATCGATGGCGCTGGTCAGAGCGCTACGGGCAGCCTTCTCGGGTGAGCCGCCGTTCTCGAGCCACGATGAGTTGTGGTAGTACTCCTGCATCATGAAGGTGCGCGAGAAGCATATGCACGCGGTGATTTTTACGTTGTAATCGGGCAGGTCCTCGCGATCGCGACCGCGACGGTCGGCCTCGATAAAGAAGGGCTCGGTAAGGTAGTCGGTACCGACCTTCTCGAGCACGTAGTCCTCGATGCCCTTGGGATAGCAAAAATCCTCTTCGGAAAACTCGCCATCGTCGCCCTCGATACGCAGGCGGAAGGTCACGTTAGCGTTGACCACGGCCTGACGGCGCATGGTTTCGCGATACCAATCGTGGGGAATGCTAATCGAGGTAAAGACCTCAAGATCGGGGCGCCACTTGATGGTGGTGCCGGTGCGGTTCTCGTCGCTGGGCTCAATCTCGAGTGCCTTCTTTTTGGCACCGACGACCTTGCCCTTCTTAAAGTGCAGGGAGTACTTGTTGCCATCGCGCCAAACCGTGACGTCCATGTACTCGGAGGCGTACTGGGTCGCGCAGGAGCCCAGGCCGTTGGTGCCGAGCGAGAAGTCGTAGTCGCCGCCCTGGTTGTTGTTATACTTGCCACCGGCGTAGAGCTCGCAGAAGACGAGCTCCCAGTTAAAGCGCTTCTCGGAAGGGTTCCAGTCGAGCGGGCAGCCACGGCCATTGTCCTCTACCTGGATAGAGCCATCGCGAAAGGCTGTAAGGGTGATGAGCTTGCCGTAGCCCTGGCGCGCCTCGTCAACGGCGTTGGACAGGATCTCGAAGGCGGCATGCGCGCAACCGTCGAGCCCGTCCGAGCCAAAGATGACGGCGGGGCGCAGGCGTACGCGTTCCTCGTCCTTGAGCTGGCGGATACTGTCGTTACCATAGTTTGCGGTGTTTTTTGCCATACTCGCTCTCTCGGTGCTCCTTTGCTGCGTTTAAGTCATGTAGATAGTCAAGGTAGCATAGCCCAGTCCACAGGCGATTCCAACCAACACGAAATCCATCGAACAATCGTTCGGAGTTCGATGGAGATTCGTTTACTCGGACAAAACCGAGTCGGTTCTGTCCGAGTAAGTTTGAATAGTGAACCGAAGTTGTAATGTCCGCATAGCGACGATGACGAATATGGTTTTCATAATGACAGATATAGTTGACATTGTCTGATATATGCAATATATTTCTGTCATGTTGCAACGGATATCTGTCCATTACTATGAAAGGAACTCCATGCCGGGCAAAAAGAACCTACGCATGAAGGCGGCGCGCGCGGCGGTTGGCCTTTCGCAAGCTGACTTGGCCGAGGCCGTGGGCGTTACGCGCCAGACCATCGGCCTGATCGAGGCGGGCGGCTACAACCCCACGCTCAATTTGTGCGTGGCGATCTGCAAAGCGCTACGCGTTACGTTGAACGATCTGTTTTGGGAAGACGGGATCGACGTCGACCCTAACGCTCTTTAGGAGTTCGCTATGAAATTTGAAGATTTAAAACTCGTGCAAAAGTGGCGTGAATATGCCGGCCCAAAGGATGAGCGCCTGGAGGCTGAGAGCGCGAAGATCTACAAGATTGGTTTCGTGCTGCTTTCGTTTGGCATGTTGATGATATTTTTCTACCAGTTTATAGCTCGACAGGTTGCGTGGGTTCACAGCGACGCCAGTGAAATGCCGCATGGCTTTGCAACGCCGTTCGAGGCAGCCATGTATTTGTGGCTCGTTCTCGTGATGTTGATTTGCGCAGGACTGCAAACGCGGAAGGGCTATGTCGATACCAATCGTTTTGGGCAAACCGAGCATCTTCCTGTTGGATATTTCCTGCTTCTCAGCGGTCTTAGCGGCGCCGCGTTCGCGCTTGTTATTGCCGCAATGCGCTGTATCGCTGAGGCGCAGATCGTACCGCTCGAAAGCGTCTTTTGGTTGGCGAACCTGGCCACGGGCGTGTTCTGCGGTGCGACGATTTTCGCGGCTACGTTTGCTGCCCTGTGCGCAACGTTTTTCACGGCGAAAAGACGCCGTGCCAAGCTCGAGGCAGAACTCGACTCCACTGACGATATCTAATAATGTGCGGGACAACGCAGCCAAGCGGGACGACCTGATGTTCAACCAGGGGCTATCCGCGATTGAGTTCGACGGACTGGAATAGACGAAAAGGTAAGCGCCCCTCGGCAACCGGTGCCGAGGGGCGCTCGCGGCTTTGTTCAGATGCGAGTTTGTCTAGATGCAGAAGGCAGGCCTAACACCGACAAACGGCTCGCCGTCATGGATGCTGTAAGAATAGGGTTGGCACTTCGACTCGCAGGCCACTGCCTCACCATCCCCATTGGAGTCGGTGCACCTAAAGCAGGGATTTAGCATGTCGTCAGCCTCTTTTCCTCCGAAGCGATCGCCATAAGTTGACCAAGACCGGAGCCACCAGCAGCCCCCGTCTTGCGAGTCATATGTTCCGAGGATACGATTTGGAGTGTCTGCCGTTACTCCGGCGTCGTTGAATAGCTGGTATTGAGAGCCTTCTTGCAACAGATATGTCCAGTTTGACATCAAGTAATCGCTGAGGGGGGCGAGCTCGACAAAGCTTGGAACCCACAGCTTGTCTGAGGTCGTTGTGGTCGTCATTAGGTCAGGATCGTCATTGAGCTCTGCGCCGATGCCACCGCCGTAGTAGGAATCGATCGTATATGACACCCAAGGCATCACTGCGTCAGCCTTGTCCACGGAGACAATCTGCTCGCGCAGGTCCGAAGGGAGCTCGTTCGAGAAAGAGTCGCTGAGCCAAGAGCGCAAGGAGGCATTCTCCCAACTTATGCTGGCAGAGCCGTCGTCCTGAATCTTCTGGAATAGGTTATCGAGGTCGGCCCTCTCGAACATGTTTTTCTTGGCGATGTCATCGGCGAAGATGAACGTGATGCCCGCCTTGCCAGAGCCGTCGGACTTGTCGTCATGGTTGAACCCCATGATCATGACCTTGGTCTGTGTTCCATCGGAGAGCGTGACGTCTTTGGTCTGAGTTCCGTCGAGCTTTCCGTCCGCCGTGCAGAGGTGGTACTTCTTGGCGATCCCTATGGCTCCGTTCTGGTCTCCCTTCTTGGAGATAAGCTTGGAAATCTGGGCGATTTCCTCCCACGAATAGTCATTGAGGCAGCTTTTGACCTGTGGTCCCTTGGGCAGCAGAACGACCACGGCAGTGGCCACGATCAGGACCGCCGCAACGATGCCGCCGATGATGGCTGGCTTGGGTGTCTTGTTTCCGAGCTTGCCTGCGGGCTTAGCGCCCGGTGCGCCAGAGGTCGTTACGGGTTCTGGCGTTGTCCCCCCCTTGAGCGGGGAGTGGCTTTCCACAACCGAAGCAGAACTTTGCCTCGTCGGGGTTTCTGACCCCGCAGTTGGGACAGAACATTTTGTTCTCCCTTCGTCTGGTTTTTCCTGACGTGCAAATCTTATCGCCCGGAGAACCAATGTTGTTGCGCAACATTTCTGGGTTGGCGCACTTCTCGGCTGATGCTTGCTTTCAGTATTGGCGCATCGCGAAATCCAAGTGTCGGCCGCGAGTTTTCCAATCTAGATAGCGTCCAGACAATGGGGCCGGGCTGCGTTATCCGGGGGTTAGTGGGGCGTATCAGACGCGGCTTCATCGCTGCCGCTACGCTCGAGCGCCGTGCGGCGGGCGCTGTAGGCGACAAGGCCGGCACCAGCCGCGGCGAGTGCTGCAGCGGCTGCCGTGAGGGGAGCGTTGGCATCGCCCGTGCCCGCAAGCGCGCCCGCTTTTCCGGAGCGCTTGTTATTGCCGTGGTCCTTGCCACTGCCGGAGCTGCTTCCGCCGGAGCCGCCGCCCTCGTCAGTACCGCCGCCACTTGAGCCACCATCGCCGTCCGCCGTCATCGGGGCGTCGTGAAGCCCTGTGGCGTCCGCGCTGTCGCATACGCCGACCTGAACTTCTGAGCGTTCGCATGACGCGTCGGGCACATGAAGCTCGTGCAGTACGGCACCCAGCGCCGAGTTCGCGCCCGGTCGAATTTCCTCGAGCGTTACGGGATCGAGCGCCACCAGATTACGCGCCTTCGCATACAGCGTTACGCGTTTGCCCACTTCGTCGCTCCAACTCTCGGGGATGGCGAAGCTCATACGGAACTGTGCCGTGCAACCCGGTGCCAGCACGGCGTTGCCGTTGTCGGCTACCAGCGGGTGCGTTGCAAAACGTGCGCCCAGCGTCTCGAGCGCGTACTTCACGTGTGCCATATCGTTGGCCGAAGCGTCCTCGGCAAGCTCTGGATCGTAGATCGAAGCCATGCGCGCGTTCGCTCCGAATCCGATGAATGCGCTGGAGAACGGCTGGCTGGAGCCCTCTCGGTACAGATCGATCGTGCCGGCGGTCAGCAGGGTGTTGCCGTCGTTTCGCACCGTGACCATGAAGGATTCGCCTGCTGCTCCGGGCACCACCGCGCCCGAGGTAGCGACCGCGCCCGTCGGAGTGGCACACGCCACCAAGGGCACTTCGATGCCGTGCAGCTCTGCCTCGCTCTTCTCCGCGCTCACAATGTGCGTGGCGAGTGCGGAGAGCATGCCTCCCGACGTCAAAAACGTCGTTATCTGATCGACGGGATGGTCCAGCTCGCACATCACAAACGGCTCCGTGAACAGATCGCCCGCCAAGGTGCTGGCGAAGATGCGGAAGTGCTTGCCCATCACTGCAACCGGGTTGCCTTCTTCGTCGTAGGTTTGTCCCACCTTGCCATCGGTGTTCTCTACATAGAGCACGCACCTGCCGTTGTTGCTTACGCTAAACGATGCCGGGCCACAGCCTGCGGCACCCACGGGCTGCGTTGCAAATGCCGATGCGCCTCGCGTCCACGTAACATGCTGCAGCTGCTCGTTGACAGTTGCCAAAAAGCCCGTGTGCTGCGGCCACGGCACCGCGTGGGGTACTGTGGCATCTGGCGACATAACGCCCCAGCCCGCGATGGACTGGCCGATCACGGCATACGATGCGCAGCCGCAACCGTCTGCGGTCTCGTATGCAACGGGCACCACCATTTTGCCGTTGATGATATTCTCGGGCTCACCCAGCTCGATACTCGACGGTGCTTGCGGAAAGCGGAGAACTTGGCGGAACGTCAGGCTGTCGCCCGAAACGTCCGACCATAGGGTAAAGCACTCCAGCGCAACCTCAGCCTCGCTGCCGAGCGCCTTTTCTGCGGTGGTCCCGCGGCGGTGGAGGTAAGCGCCCGACAGACGCCCGTCGACCAGCGTCTTGCCCACCGTGATGCGTGGACACTGCAGACAATGGTGGCCATCCTCCTGAAGGCGGCCGCGCGAGATGCTGCGCCACGACGTGTGCGACATCACGCGAACTCCGTCGTTGCTTATGCGCAGGCGCACAACGGACAGTATGCCGGCTGTGCTTGCCGTATCGAAAAGGGTGTTGTCGCCGTCGGGGCGCTCGCCCGAGACCAGCAGCACGTAAGCGTCCTGGTTTTCTCTTCCATCCGTATATTCCACCACGTCGAAGTCGTAATCGTATACGCTGTCGCGCTCCACGTCATTCTCGCCAAACCCAAGGGGAAAGTCCACGGGCGTGGGAGCGGACCACGTGCCGTTTGCCTTTGTGTGCACCACCAGGCGCGAGCGACCATTGTCGCCGTAGCGCACCGAGGCGATACGGAACAGGCATTCTACGCCGGCAATCATTGCCAGCTTCATGTGAGCTTCGCTGAGCACGCCAGCAAACAGCACGTTGTCGCTCGAGGGTTTGATGCCGCCACGCTCGTCCTCCGACACGCCGGCAGAGTTGGCGTTGGGGTCTGCAACGGCGTTCGTCGCCTGGCCGATATAGGTGTACTCGTACATCGGCGCGGCGTTTTCGTCGTTCTCTATCAGTGCGTGGACGAAATGCTCGATCTGTCCCGTGTCGTCGCTTTCTGCATCCGCCTCGAGCTCAATGCGCGTGACCGACCGGTCCCAATCGCGTACGGTAGGCGCGACATTCCTTGCAGTGGCTTTAACCTCGGCGCGCGCGAGCAGCTCGGCGTTGGTGACAATGGTGGCCGATGCGATAAATTGCGGAACGCCGCCCGCCTCGGCGTTGCCGGCTGAGCCGAAGCAGGCATCTAGTGTATAGGGCGTATCTCCACCCAATGCGAGCTCAGAGCGCTGGAGTACATACTGGTCGCCGTTGTTCACCGACATATTCCACGAATCGAGGAGTGTGGGCCACGACCCCGACCAAGCCTTGGTGGTCCACTTGAACATCACGAACTGGAGTATCACATCGACATCGACGTCTGCACCTACGCGCAGTCGCGGAAGCTGGTGTCCATCTGCCTTCTCGTACCCAATGAACAGCGTGAGGGATGCGGCGCCGCGCACGGCGGACGAAGCGACGCCTGCAACGCCGGCGCCAAAGGTGACGGCAAGCCCGATCTGGATGGTGAACGAGCCCGAGGTGTTTGAATAGTCGAGCGATATGTTTTTGAAAAACGCCGCGCCGCTACCGTGCGTGTGGGCGCCCACGGCGAGCGCCAGCTTCGCCAGCACCCAGGGGTTGACGTTTAGGAAAAACGGCACCGGTCCTAGGGTAAACTGCTCGGTCCAATTGAGGTCGGTTCTTACCTGGAAGAGAGCCTTAATATTGCCGTATGCGGGATCGTTGTTGTTGCCCCAGGTTTTGCCCACCCAATCGTAGGCGAGCGAGCCATACAGCTGTGTGGCGATATCCATCGTGAACAGCGGCGTGCAATGGTGGCGAAGGAGCTTGGTATTTCTTGGATCGGTTCCCGAACCGGCACTCATACTCTTGTACTGATTCCACTTCCCCTTCATCTCGTCGAGGTAGCGGTTTGCCTGCTTGGCGCCCGACTCGCGCGGCGATTTCTTCCAGTATTCCGGATCAGGGTTGCCCGAATCGTTCATGTAGCCGACCGGTTTGTATCCTCCGCCAAACAGCACGTACCCGGCAAAAGAGAAATCGAACAAAATGGGGAACGAGGGCATCCAGCACGTGAACTTATTGCCGCCGATGCCGGGAAACGCCGCTGGGAAATCAAACGGAGTGACCTCTTGGTCCATGGTAGTGGGGACGATAGTGGTCGAGCCCGATTCCGCCTTTGCGGCCGGCGCGGTGACAACGGCCATGGGGGATGAGAGCGTGTAGGTTTTGCCCTGGTAGTCGAGCGCAAAGCGCAGCTTGCACCCTTCTTCCAGAAGGTTTGACGCTGCATCGAGGAACGTGTCTTCGAGCGTGAACGTCGCAAGATTATCCGCGCCCGATGCACTGGCCTTGACTTGGCCAATTTGCGTGACGGTTTCGGGTGAGCTGCCCGCGGCAGGCATTACCTTGTTGATGTGCAGCGTTGCCTGTCCACCCTGCGGCAGATGTGCCTGCACGGTAAAGGCGTGCGTGTCGGGTTGGTCGTTTGCTGCTTCGTCCGCTGGCATTGCCATAAACGTGGCGTCGGCGTACTGGATGTCCCATTCGTCGAATGTGAGCTGGCGAAAGTACGGCTCGCCGTCGGAAAGCGGACGTGTGGGTGCGGTAATGGCGGTGCCGCCTTGGACACGCGCGAGGGGAATCTCGACATCGCGGTAGCCCGCCATGCTAATGGAGATGCCGCCGTTAAAGTCGTACGCGTCAAGGAGCGTTGCCTCGTCTACGTAGCCTTCCGAAAGCGAGGCGATCTCAAAGATGGCGGTGCCTTCGTCATCGGTCGTGGCGGCGAGCTGCTTGCCCGCGGCATAACGCGACGCGAGCGTGACCTGGGCTCCCTTGATGGGCATATTCTTGTTGGCGACGTCGACCACGACCACACCGAACATGGTGCGCGAGAGCACCAAGACCTTGAAGGGATCATCTTCGTCGGCGTATGCCTCGGTGGGGGCGAACGGCAGCAGGAATGCATTTTTGCTTCCCGGCACGCGAGGCAGCATGATGCCTGCCAGCGAGGACGCTCCGGCAACAAGTAACGAACGGCGATCAAGCATCTTTGGCTCCCATCCCGCAGGTATCGGTGGAAATAATCCAATTTTGCGAGAAGGCGCCACGTGGCGGTAGTGCCGTTCAAGGGTCAAAATGTCCAAATTGATTGAGCGAAGCGCCGGGTTCCGGAACGCGTTCGGTGCGCTTGGCAGCCCGGTTGCTAACGCAACATATGCGCGACCAGCTCGGCGCGTGTGCCGATGCCAAGCTTTGCGTATACGCCGGATAGGCGGTTTTTAACGGTGCCCGGCGACACGCCCATATGGCGTGCGATTTCGGCGTTGGTCCACCCACGGCAGGCGAGCATGGCCATGGTGAACTCCGTGGTCGTTAGATCGTCGGCCACGTCCTCGCCCGAATCGGGGTTGTGGATGCGCCGCCAACCGTAGCTGAATCGATACGTGATCTCGATGATGCGCGCGAAGTCGTCAGGGTATTGCGTTTTTAGGCACGCCTCGATGAGCCCCTGCAAAAGGCCGTGGTGCTCGCCGATGAGCTCGATAAGGCCGTCGGGACGCGCAATGTCCCAAGCGGTTCCGAAGTGTGCCTTTGCGGCGTCGACGTCTTTGAGGCTCATGCATGCCATGGAAGCCGACAGGTGCAGGAACAGCTCCGAGATGGGATAACTCCCCTGTTTCATGATCAGGGCGTTTTCCGCCATGCCCAGGCTGCGGCCATATTCGCCGCGTAGGTACAGGGCATGCGCCATCACGTAGCTGGCGAACAGGCGCAGGCCTTCGGGCAGATGCGCCGCAAGCGGATAAAACTCTTCGGCGGAATGCGGGGAAGGCAAGTGCAGCAGGACGCTCGCAGCGGAGGCGAACAGGATATGCGTGGCGTGGACGGCGGACGATTCCTCGTCAGTTGGCGTATCGAGGATGCCTGCAAGGCAACGGCGGGCATCGGCGATACGGTTGAGCGATAGACTGGCATATCCGCAGATAAGGCATGCGGAATAGCGCAGTGCGGGGTCGGTGGCGTCAAGATAGGGGCGTGTCGTCTTGGCAGCGAGGGTGGCCTGTCCGCGAAAGTACAGCGCTTCTGCCGTGGCGATGGTGCGTGAATCGGGGTCGGAAATGCTTGTAACCGCAGCGTCAATCTGCCCCGGCACAAAGGCAGTGCACATCAACGGCATGGGAATGCGCGGGTAGCCATCGCAGTCCATCTTCCATCTCCCATCAGGTGGCAACAATGCAACAATTGTACCCCTGTTGCTCGGGACCCCTTTCGTTTTACTGTTCGGTTAACGCTGCGGATCGTTTTGGAAGGCTTACGAGCATGGTGGTCCCGTTCTCGGAACTTGTTTCGACCTCTACCGTGCCACCGTGAAGCGCTGCAATCTCCCAAACGAGCGCTAGTCCGAGTCCTGCGCCGCCGTATGCCCTGCTGCGGGATTTGTCTAGACGAAAGAACGGCTGGAAGATGCTTTCTCGGTACTGCTTGGGTATTCCCGGTCCCTCATCTTTGACTCGCAGGAGCACATGGTTGTCGCTGTCGCTGATGGAGACGTTGACAGTTGAGCCGGGGCGGCTGTAACGGATGGCGTTTTCGACCAGATTAAACACCAACCGATAGAGGAGCGTATCACTTCCGATTGCCAAAGCGTCTCCGGCGCAATCGAGGGTTACGTCCTTATTTTCGGCAAGTGGCGCAAGGTCGGTGAGGACCTCTTCGGACAGGGGACCGAGTTCCACATCGTCATCGCAAGGAACGCTGCGGAGCTCACTCATCTCGAGCAATACCTTGGTCATCCGCGACATGCGCTCGGTTTGTTCTTGTAGCAGGCCGAGCAGCTCGGCTGTTTCGGGTCGTAAACCGGAGTGCTCGGAGATGAATAGTTCAATCTGTGCTTGCATAAGGGCGAGCGGGGTGCGCAGCTCGTGTGCGGCGTTACCGGTAAACTGACGCTGTGCAGAGAACCCTTCGCCAAGACGGGCGATCATGTCGTTGAAAGAGGCGCTACATCGTTGTAGCTCGGTGGGCACATCTTCACTGAGTCTGATTTCGCTTAGGTTGTCAGGCTGCACGCGTTCAACCTGGGCTGCAAAAGCCCGTAGCGGTTTGAGTGCACGGCCGCTCACAAAGTATGCCAACACGCCGCCAAGGAGTGTGACTCCAGCCGTGATGTACCAGGTTGTCGTGCCAAAAGACTCCTGCGCGTCGTTTACGACGATCGTGACCTTGTCATCGGGGGTCGCTTTCGTTGGGTCGAACGCCTGGGGCGAATCTTCGCCGGTTGCGTTAAAGGCCGAGATGTTACTGCCGATGGCATCCATGTAGCGCATGCCCGTATAGCCGACCAGGCAGTTCGTCAGCACGCATGCCGCACACGTGAGCAGCGCCGTCATAATCGTTATGCGCCATTGCAGCGAAAGCCTTTTCATTCGCTATCCTCCATAACGTAGCCCTCTCCAATCCGATTGCGAATCGGGTCGTATCCCAAAGCGCTGCGTAGCTTTTTGCGGAGTGACGAGATATGAACGCGGGTTGCGTTGCTAAAGCTGTTTACGCTGCTATCCCAAACGTGCTCGATAAGCTCCTCTTGACTTACCGGACGCCCCTGATTAAGCATCAGGTATTCCAAGATTCCCGTTTCCTTGCGCGTAAGAGATAAAGCCTCGCTGTCCACGGAAGCGATGCGCGCCTTGGTGTCAAAGCTGAGCTTTCCGCAGGTTAAAACTACGTCGCTTTGTGTAAAGCGTCTTAGGGTAAGGCTGCGGATCCTTGCCGCAAGCTCGTCCAGATGAAACGGCTTGGTGAGGTAATCGTTGGCGCCGGCATCGAGTCCGGCGACTTTATCTGATACTTCGCCACGTGCGGACAGAATCAGTACCTTAGTCTCGCAGTCAGTTTTCCTAAGTTCCCTGAGTACGGTCATGCCGTCGATGCGGGGAAGGTTGAGGTCGAGTACCACGAGGTCAAAGACTTCGACGCCCAGCAGGTCGAGCGCCTCCTGCCCGTCGTGGCAGCAGTCGACGCTGTACGCCAAGTTTCGCAAGCTGCGCGCGATTGCGTCACACAGCGCCTGCTCGTCCTCGATGATCAAAATACGCATAACGGTCTCCTTGCACATTCCAAATCGCGCTTAACACGGATTTTATAGCCGATATGGTCCAATGGTCGCGTAACGAAAGGAGTGGTCAGGTTGTTCAAAGCGGTAAAACCCGTGGTACAGGTCGCTTTGTTGATCGTCGGAATTGCCATGGTGTGCTTTGGCGTTATGCGTGGCGAGGCGGATGCCGTGCTGGCCAAAGCGATTAGGCTGTGCTTGGAGTGTATCGGAATTGGATAAAAGAGAAAACACTGCGTCGCATGTTTTGGCTCGATTTCGCGGATTCATTCAGGCGGCGGCGACGCTCGTCACCAACATTCACCTGCCGAACTTTGCCAAAGGCGGCATCTATCAGGGCGCGGGAAAAACAGTCTGCGTACCCGGGCTTAACTGCTATTCGTGCCCCGCGGCATCGGGTGCGTGCCCCATCGGGTCGTTCCAGTCGGTAGTAGGTTCATCCAAGTTCAACTTTTCTTACTATGTTACCGGTACGCTCATTTTGCTCGGCGTGCTGCTGGGACGCTTTGTATGCGGCTTTCTGTGCCCGTTTGGCTGGCTGCAGGAGCTGCTTCATAAGATTCCCGGCAAAAAGCTTTCGACAAAAAAGCTCAAGCCGCTCACGTACATCAAGTACGTCGTGTTGCTGTTTGCCGTGGTGCTGCTACCCGTCTTGGTGGTTAACGACGTGGGCATGGGCGACCCGTTCTTTTGTAAGTACATCTGTCCGCAGGGTGTGCTCGAGGGCGCCATTCCGCTGGCCATTGCCAATGCCGGCATTCGATCTGCGTTGGGACAGCTCTTTACTTGGAAACTTGCCGTTCTCATTGCCGTGGTAGTGCTGAGTGTTTTGTTCTGCCGCCCCTTCTGCAAATGGATTTGTCCACTCGGTGCATTCTATGCGCTTATGAATAGGGTGTCCCTACTGGGGATTCGGGTTGACGCATGCAAATGTGTCTCGTGCGGCAAGTGCTCAAAGGTTTGTCAGATGGACGTTGATGTAGTCCGCGCACCCAATCATGCCGAATGTATCCGGTGCGGAAAGTGCATCGGGGCCTGTCCCGTCGATGCCATTAGCTATCGCTATGGCCTGGATGTGTCGGCGGAAAAGCTCCCCTTGACCGCCGATAAAAAGTAAACAAGCTTCGACAAAACGGAGGAACGACTATGAAGCTTTCTAAGATTGCGGCCCTGTTTATGGTGCCGGTGCTGGCCTTGTGTCTTGTGGCGTGCTCGGCACCTGGCGGCAATGCGAGCGAATCTGCGAGCTCCGATCCTAAGATCGCAGAACTCACTGCGCAGAAGCCGGCCAATGCCGACGAGGCCGCCGAGCTGTATGCGAAGCTCATGCAGAAGGAGAACGAGATCTTTTCGAGTGATAACGCGCTGTGGGAAAAGGTATTCAATGCGGCAAATAAAGACTCGGCAATGATTGAGGACGGCAGCAATTACGGCGATTTCCTGCTCAAGACCATCGACGGCGCCAAGGATGAGTTCACGGCGGATGAGCTCAAGACGCTCAAGGCCGGTGCACAGCAGATTAAGGAGATCGAGGACAAGCTCGAGAGCCTGGAGAAGGAGTTCCCCGGCTGTGGAAGCACGCCGAGTGCAGGCGAGAGCGTCGACGCTTCGACCGCTGGCATGACGGCTGGTGCCAATGCTTCGAGCGAGGCGACGAAGTTCCCCAGCTTTACGGGCAAGGACCTGGATGGCAACGACGTGAACAGCGACGAGCTGTTCTCTAAGAACAAGGTCACCGTCATGAACTTCTGGTTCACTACTTGCAAGCCGTGCGTGGGCGAGCTGGGCGATCTTGAGAAACTGAATAAGGAGCTTGCCAAGAAGGGCGGCCAGGTCGTGGGCGTCAATTCCTTTACGCTCGATGGCAACAAGGGCGAGATCGCAGATGCCAAGGACGTGCTGAGCAAGAAGGGCGTGACATATAAGAACATCTGGTTCAAGTCGGATAGCGAGGCCGGTAAGTTTACGTCAAATTTGTTCTCGTTCCCGACAACGTATGTCATCGATCAGAATGGCAACATCGTAGGGGATCCAATCGTGGGAGCCATTAGCTCCGCCGAGCAGCGCGCAGCGCTCGACAAGCTTATCGACCAGGCGATTGCGAATAGCGAGCAGTAAAAAACGCGTAAAGCATCGCGAGGATCGTGTGTCGCTGTGCGGAGTGGTCCGCTGCCTTTCAAGACAAGCTTCACCATATAGAGGTCCCGCTCGGGACCTCTTCTTTTGGGCGCCGTCCCGTTCGTTTTTTGGCGCGCTTCGTTACATTCCTCTCTGGCTCCGGCAAAAATGGGGATAGAGTAGGACAAACGCGTCGAGTACGAACGGCGGGGGAGAGCGGGCAAGTGCGCCCGCGTGGGAGAGGTTGCCGTCCATGTTGGAGCTCAAAGGTATTTGCAAAAGGTACGTTACGCAGTCGTTTACGCAGGTGGCGCTCGACAACGTAAGCCTGTCTTTTCGCGATAACGAGTTCGTGGCCATTCTGGGACCTTCGGGGTCGGGTAAAACCACGATGCTCAACGTTATCGGTGGGCTCGATCATTTCGATTCCGGTGACTTGCTGATCGACGGCATATCGACCAAGGACTTTCACGATCGCGATTGGGATGCCTACCGCAACAACCGCATCGGCTTTGTGTTCCAGAGCTATAACCTCATTCCGCATCAGACCATTTTGGAAAACGTGGAGCTGGCGCTCACGCTTACGGGCGTGGGACATGCCGAACGCCGCCAGCGTGCGCGCGAGGCGTTGGAGAAAGTCGGCCTGGGCGAGCATGTTAACAAGCGCCCGAGCCAGCTTTCGGGTGGACAGATGCAGCGCGTGGCGATTGCCCGTGCCCTGATCAACGACCCCGAGATCGTGCTGGCAGACGAGCCGACCGGCGCCTTGGATTCTACAACGTCCGTGCAGGTCATGGACTTGCTCAAGGATGTTGCACGCGACCGCCTGGTCATCATGGTCACGCACAATCCCGAGTTGGCATACCAATACGCCACGCGCATCGTCAATCTGGCGGATGGCAAGATCACCGACGATTCCGATCCTTTCGATGTCGCTGACGCCACGCGCCGCGAGGCCAAGCCTACGCGCAAAACCTCGATGAGCTTTGTGACGGCGCTGGGGCTTTCTGCCCGAAACCTTATGACCAAAAAAGGCCGTACGGCCATGACGGCCTTTGCGGGGTCGATTGGCATTATCGGTATCGCGGCGATCTTGGCGCTCTCCAATGGCGTGAACAACTACATCAAAAAGGTCGAGGAGGATACGCTCTCGAGTTACCCGCTTACGATCTCCAAGCAGGACTACGACCTGTCGTCCATGATGGGCGGACAGGGGGCTGTGGATGATGAGGCGTCCAACGGCGAGGATTTATCCGACGACGGCACCGACGGCAAGGCTCAGGGAACCGATAAGATTCCCGTGGTTACGGCCGTAAAGGATATGTTTGCGAGCGTTAAGTCCAACGACATGACGAGCTTCAAGGCATGGCTTGATGCCGGTGGCGACGGCATCGATAAAGAAGTTAACGCCATTCAGTACGGCTATGGCGTAACGCCGGTTGTCTATCGCGCGGGCAAGGGAGACGAGAGGCCTGTCCGGCTGGTGCCTAATGCCATGATCGAGGCCATGAGCGGCGGCGCGAGCTCGGCGGCAACGGTGAGCATGGAATCCATGGGAACCTCGGTCTTTAACGAGATGATTGACGACCAGAGCCTGCTCGACAGCCAGTACGATGTCGTCGCCGGTCATTGGCCCACGTCCGCCAACGAAGCCGTGATGGTGCTTTCGAGCCGCGGTACGGTGGGCGACTACACGCTCTATAGCATCGGTGCGCTGGATATCGATGAGCTCAACGACCTGGTTAACAGTGCTATGACGGCTGACGGCAAGATTGAGACGCCCGAGTCCGGCACCGACTTTACCTACGACGATGCGCTGTCCACGACGTTTAAGGTGTTGTCGCCGGCCGATGCCTATCGTAAAAACGAAGAGACTGGCATGTGGACCGACATGTCTGGTGACGCCGACTTTATGGCCACCAAGGTTGCCGACGGTATCGACGTGCACATTGTGGGCGTGGTACGACCCAACGAGACGGCCAATGCGAGCGCGTTGTCTCCGGGCATTGCCTATACACATGCGCTGACTCACCAGCTTATGGAGCGCGCCGCCGATTCGCAGATTGTGCAAGAGCAGCTTGCCCACCCCGAGACGGATGTCTTTACGGGCAAAACCTTCGACGAACTGCAAGGCGAGGCCAAGCAGGGCGTGGATCTGGGCAGCATGTTCAGTGTGGACGAGGTGGCGCTGAAGAGTGCGTTTTCGTTCGATACATCTGCACTCTCGGGTGCAGCCAGCGGTATGGACCTTTCTGGTATCGATTTGTCCGGGCTGGACATTGACCTTTCGGACGTTGGGAGGGACATCGACTTCAGCGACATCATGGCCAAAGCGCCGGCCCCGGATTTCTCGGACATCTTTGACGGTCTGGAACTCACGCCCGAGCAAATGCAGCAGGTGGGAACGCTTGCCAACCAGCTGTTTGAGGGCTTTTTGCAGTCTGATCAGTTTAGGGCGCTGTCACCCGAAGACCTTAAAGATGCGTCAAAGCTTGCTGCCGCATTCTCGGCATATCTTGAGAATGATACGGCAGCCCAGCAAATCCTGGCCCAGCTCAAAGCGTTCGGCGGCGATGCCCTGGCCGAGCGCCTGCAACAGGCGATGACCGACTATGTGCAAAAGCAGCTGGCTCCGTATCTGCAACAGGCTATGGATCAGGTGATGAAGTCGATCAGCGATCAGATTGCGGCGACGGTGTCAGCTCAGCTCAAGGCAGGCGCAGCAGGGCTCATGGGCCAGATGGCGACGCGGATGTCGTCGAGTTTTGCTAGCCTGGCGAGCGCCATGCGCGTGGATGCGAGTGCCTTTGCTCATGCCATTCACTTCAACATGGACGCCGAGGACCTGAGCTCGCTCATGATGAGCTATGCCAAGGCGTCGAAGCTCACCTACGATAACAATCTGACCACACTGGGCTATGCGGACGAGGCCGACCCCATCTCGGTCAAGATTTTCCCGCGCGACTTTGAGGCCAAGGAGCGCGTACTCGATCACATCGATGCGTACAACAAGCAGGTCAAAGCCGCTGGCCATGATGATCGGGCAATTTCGTACACCGACTACATGGGCATCATCATGGGTTCGGTGACCGACATCGTGAACACCATCAGCTTGGTGCTCATCGCATTCGTGAGTATCAGCCTGGTGGTGAGTTCCATCATGATCGGCATCATCACCTACATCAGCGTGCTGGAGCGCAAAAAGGAGATTGGCATCCTGCGCGCGATCGGCGCGTCGAAGCGCAACGTGGCCAACGTATTCAATGCCGAGACCTTTATTGAGGGGCTTATCGCCGGTGTCTTTGCCATTGTCGTCGTGGTGGCCGTGAGCTTCCCGGTTAATGCCTGGGCGCTTGCTGCCAAACAGGTGCCCAATCTGATGAGCCTGCCCGTGCAGGATGCGCTGGTGCTCATTGCGATTTCTGTGTTGCTAACGGTCGTTGCCGGCCTGCTGCCCGCTCGCAGCGCGTCCAAAAAGGACCCCGTGGAGGCCCTGCGCTCCGAATAGCGTGGCAAAGGAACGGTCCTTTGTCGCATTGAGCGGCTTGTGAATTCGAGGTCTAATACTTTTCCGAGAAGTGAACGAGTGAAAATAGACCCCCGAAGCATCGGCGCTTTTGTGATGCAATTTCCTGCGGTTTTGCCAGTCAAATCCTGCGGTTTTGGCGCCAGAAAATGTCGATGCTTCAGGGGCCCAAAAACGGTCGTTCACTTCTCGGAAAAGTATTAGACCTCGAGATATAGACGATGTTCGCGAGCGGCAATTAGATCGAAAGCCTTTAGTTCTTCTTTGCAGAGAGCATGAGCCTAATTTCCGGATGGGTGTATTCGTCGAATTCTTCTGCGGCCTCGGTGTCAAAGGTGTAGTACGACTTGATAGATTCGTCCTCCGTCTTGATGCTGATTTCTTCATATAGGGAGCCAGCTAAAAATGTCTGTTTAAATTCATCCGACAGGCTGCATGGCGTGAGGAGGCCCGGTGTGGCAACGGAAATGTCCAACCCGTTGAGCGGGGCGCAGAGCGTCGCGATATCCTGCTCGGCGCGGGCGAGGTTGTCTGCGAGGCTTGCCTCGGGGTCGATCTGACTGACGTAATCGACGTCCGTGAGCATGCCGTCTGCATCAAAAGAAAGGTAGACATAGGCAGCTTGAGCGCCAAGGTCATTGTCGCGCAGATAGCCGATAACGCGGTAGCCGTAGTCGTGATACGACTCGTATGGGTCGTCTGCCGCGACGCGTTCGCACACGGGCTCCAAGGCATCTTGCGCGATGGCGAGCTGCTCGGCGGCTGCAGCCTTTCTTGCCTGAAGCTCGTTATTTCCCTGGACAAACTGCGGGATGTAGACGCCAAGCAGCACAATGGCGGGCACTGCGATGAGCACGATAATCTGTTTCTTGGCGCTCGGAATCACAACGCCGTATGCGGCCGCCATGGCCTCGGCATTGCTCGAGGTTTCGGCCAGCACGTCTGCCGCCGTGGCGACTGCCCCTACGGCGCCGGCGACCTCCGCGGCGCCGCCCAGGTTGCGCGCGAGATCGTTATCACTGTTCTTGAGCAGGTGGCCGGCAGCTTGCGTGGCGAGCACACCGGCGACCTCCGCGGAGCGGTCTTTGTTGGTCTGGGCCACCGCAAGCCTGCCCTGCAGCTCCTTCCACTGTTTGCCCTGCATTCCAAAGCGCGGCGCAAGAGCGCAATAGCAAAAGATGGCGAGTTCGATTGCGGTGAGTGCGATGGCGGTATATATGCCCGCGGGTTGGAATTCCTTTTGATGGAACGCGATATCGTTGATCATTTGGAGCGGCAACATCAATAGGCATGCTACGAACGACATGACGAGTGCGGTCGCTGCGATTTTGGGGTATGTGCAGTACCGCTGGATGCGTTTCTTTTCTTGCTCGGTGAGCTGCTGCATGGGGCCTCGACTCTCATCGTTTTTCGGGGGCGATGCGCACACGCTCTTGAGTATAGATGAGTGGAGGATGTCTGTTGTTCATACATGGCGGTCAACAGCGTGCTGTTGGTGCTCGCTTGATCGTGGGCGCCATTCACCTTCGTTGCACAGCGACGACTGGTTGGCTGGTTGGCGTCAAGTAACCGCCTCCGCCTTGTGGGCCGCCTCAAGGACAAGGCATAATGCATGTGACAAAGGGGCAGTCCCTTTGCCGCATTGATCTGAGAGTAGATGTTGATGATTCTATCGTTGGCCCCCATGGAGGGGATTACCGGGCATGTGTTCCGTCGCGTGCATGCGGAGTGCTTCGGCGCACTCGATTGCTATTACACGCCGTTTTTGCCGCCGCCGCGGGTGGGCAACCGCTTTGGCGGCAAGGCGTTTAAGGAGATCGATCCTGCCAATAACCAGGGGCTTAACGTAGTGCCTCAGCTGATGTCCAAGAACGCGGACGAGTTTGTGTGGGCGGCACAGGTGCTCGCCGACATGGGCTATCGCGAGGTCAATCTCAACTTGGGTTGCCCCTCGGGGACGGTTGTCGCCAAGGGCAAGGGCTCGGGTTTCTTGCGTAATCTCGACGAACTTGAGGTGTTCTTGAGCGACGTGTGCGAACGCTCGCCGTTGCCGGTATCGGTCAAGACCAGGCTGGGGCTGGAGAGCGATGACGAGTATGAGCGCGTGCTCGATCTGTATTGCCGCATACCGTTGGCAGAGCTGATCGTGCACCCGCGCGTGCAAAAGGACCGCTATACGGGCACGCCGCGCAAGGAGTTCTATGGCGAAACGCTGGAGCGCGCGCCGTTTCCGGTCGCCTATAACGGTGACATTTTTGATCTTGAGGATATGGACGCGCTGGTGGAGGCCTATCCCGGCACGCGCCATGTGATGTTGGGGCGTGGCCTGCTCGCGAACCCCGCGCTGGCTCGCATGGTCAAGGGCGGCCCAGCTGCAACGGCTGCTGAGCTGCAGCGCTTCCACGACACGCTGTTTGCGGCATATGCAGAAGAGATTGGCGGCAATGCGGTCTTCCGCATGAAGGAGTGGTGGTTCTACGCCAAGTGCGCTTTCGCTGATCCCGCTACCGTCCACAAGATCGTGCGCAAGACCAAAAAGGTTGACGAATACCGCGCCGCCGTCGAGCGCGTCTTTCGCGAGCAGCCACTTGCACCCATAGCCCGCTTCCACGGCTAGTTAGTCGTCGGGGACGTTCTTTAACGACTAGTCATTTAAGAACGTCCCCGATGACTATGCTGCACTAGAGCAGGTTCTCCTGTACCCACGTGATGATGTCACTCGATTCGTAGAGCGGCTTGCCGTCGATGAACAGGCAGGGAACCTGGCGTTTTCCGCCGACGGCGATGAGCGTCTGCTCGGCATCGGGGTCGGTCGAGATGTTGCGCTCAGGGATGGTCACGCCGTTATCGGCCAAAAAGCGCTTGACCTTTATGCAATACGGGCAGCCGGTCATAACGTACAGAGCGAGCTCGTGATCAGTAGCCATAGGTCTCCAATCGGTTGAGGTTTTGATTGAAATACCCAAAGCTGCCGCGGTCTATGCGCGCGTCAACGACGACTCGATGGCCTGCACCAGAAACGCCGTGGCTCCGGTGCCGCAGGGCTTGTCGTAGTAGTCAACAAAGCGCTGGTCGGCAAGATAGCCGTGGGCGAGGCCCAGGTACGCCTCGTCTTGGGGCTCGCATCCCCAGTTGAGAGCAATCCAGCGACGATGCATCGCGACAAGCTTACGAGCCTCGTTGCTCTCTGGGTCGCCAATGCCCATGGCAATCGAAAGCTGGCCCAGAACAGCGCGTTCAAGTTCCTTCATGTCGTTCCATGTCTCGGGGTCCATGTCCAGCAGCGTTTCGTTTGCCGCATCGATGGCCTCATCGCCATAGCGCGCCCGCGCTTCGGCGCCGTAGCGCTCCTCGTTTTCCTGCACGGTGCGCCAGCGCTCCAGTTGCGGCAGGACGGCGCCCATGAGCGAGACAGCTTCGTCGAGCGACATACCGGTGTTTTGTGCCAGGCGCGGGGCACAATCCTCAATCATTGCCTCCATGGTGGTCTCGTAGGTGTACTTGCCGTGGTCGTAGCACCACTTGCAGTAATGATTGGTCGCGGTGCCCGTGGCATCGGTGCCGCAGTCGTCGGGCGTGAGTATCATGCCGCAGCTCTGGCAATAGTGCTCGGGCATTTCGAGCAGGTGGGACAGCGGTTCTCCGGTTACGGCGGCGATGAGCTTCATCATGTCGATGCCCGGGGTGACCTCGCCGCGCTCCCAGCGGCTGATGGCCTGGCGTGTGACGAAGAGCTTAGCGGCAAGCTGCTCTTGGGTAAGGTGATGGGCGCGACGGACAGCAATGAGCTTTTCTGCAAAGGCCATAGCGGCTCCTTTCTGCTGGTTGATGGCTTAAGCATACGCGGCAGCAGGCACCCTTCCAAGCAACCGTTGGTTGCACGACGGGAAACCGCGGCGAAGAATTGCGCGCAACGCCCCACGCCTCCATGCCGTACAATGGCCGGCATGGAACCTATTGCACACATACATACCGACCTGCCGCAGAAGTTCGGCATTCCGCGCAACAGCTTTTTGGCACCCCATCTGCAGGGACGCATCGTCTTTGAACCGGAATTTGCCTCCAACGCAGCAGTTGAGGGCCTGGATTCCTTCTCTCACTTATGGCTGCTGTGGCGCTTCGAAAACGGAACGCCCGGCGGCACGGCTAAGGACATAGCTGCCGATGCCAAGTCGCAGGACAGGTCCGGCACCAACGTCAAGTGGTCGAAAACCGTGCGCCCGCCGCGTTTGGGTGGAGCCGAGCGCGTGGGCGTGTTTGCCACGCGCAGTCCGTTTCGCCCTAATCCCATCGGTCTCACCTGCGTCAAGCTCGATCGTGTCGAGTTCACCGATGATGGCCCCATCATTCATGCGCTGGGGGCCGACCTGCGCGACGGCACGCCCATCTACGACATTAAGCCCTACATTCCGTTTGCGGACTGTCACCCGGATGCAACGGGCGGCTGGATTGAGGATGCTCCGTGGCAAGAGCTCGATGTTGAGTTCCCGCAGGCTCTTCAAGACATGGTCCCGCCCGCAAAGCTCCCCGGTCTGGTCGAGGTTCTTCGCCAAGATCCGCGCCGCGCGGGCAGCAAGCACGAGCCAAACCGCGTCTATCATCTGGCCTTCGCCGGGCTTGACATATCTTTTACGGTCGATAAAACCCAGCTAACCGTGGTCGCCGTCAACGACGCGCAAGACTAACCAGCCATTCGTCCGCACCCGTCAAATTAAGCGCCAAACCCCATGCCAAAATCGCCCGTGCTGGTGGACAATAACGCCTACCAAAACAATCACTTTGCACGGGAGTTCAGCATGAAATACGACTTTAGCTCGCTTATCGACCGCCACGGCATGGACTCCATCGCCGTTGACTCTTGGGGCGAGATCCCCGGCATGGCTCCGAACGCACCCGACGAGGGCTTCGACCGCATTCCCATGTGGGTGGCCGACATGAATTTCGCCACGGTGCCCACGGTCCAGGAGCACATCATTCAGCGCGCTCAGCATCCCATGTTTGGCTACTTTAACCCGCGCGCCGAGTACTTCGACCGCATCATCGAATGGCAGAGCCGCCGCAATGGCGTCGAGGGCCTGCGCCCTGAACATATCGGCTACGAAAACGGCGTGCTGGGCGGTGTCGTGTCGACGCTGCGCGCGTATGTCCAGCCGGGCGATGCAGTGCTGGTCCATAGCCCCACCTACATTGGTTTTACCAAGTCCATCGAAGCTGCGGGCTATCGCATTGTCCACAGCCCGCTTAAACTCGACGACCAGGGCGTGTGGCGCATGGACTTTGAGGACATGGAGTGCAAACTCGCCCAAAACCACATCCATGCCGCGGTGTTCTGCTCACCGCACAATCCCTGCGGCCGCGTATGGGAGCGTGACGAGATCGAGCGCGCCATGGACATCTACCGCCAGCACGATTGCGTGGTGATCTCGGACGAGATTTGGTCCGATATCATCCTGCCGGGACACAAGCATATTCCGACGCAGTCGGTAAGCGAGGACGCCCGCATGCGCACGGTTGCCCTCTATGCGCCCAGCAAGACGTTCAACCTGGCGGGCCTGGTCGGCAGCTACCACATCATCTATAACGAGACGCTGCGCGACCGCGTGTGCGCCGTGTCCGACAAGACCCACTACAACGAGATGAACGTCCTCTCTATGCATGCGCTTATCGGTGCCTACCAGCCGCAGGGCTACGAGTGGGTGGACGAGCTCAACCAGGTGCTTGCCGGCAATATCGAGTACTTCTGCAATTACGTGGACGAGCATTTTGAGGGCGTGTCCTATTCGCGTCCGCAGGGCACGTACATGGTGTTTCTGGACTGCACCGAGTGGTGCCGCGAGCATGGCCGCGATATTCAGTGGCTGCTCGACGAGGGGGCGCGCGTAGGCGTGGGATATCAGGACGGCCGCCCGTTCCACGGGCCCTGCCACATTCGCGTGAATCTGGCGCTGCCGCTTTCGCGCGTAAGGGAAGCGTGCGACCGCCTGGACCGCTACGTTTTTAATGCACGGTAAGTGAGCACTGCATGCGGGGTCTTCTGCCAAGTCGGCTGGAAGGCCCCGTGTGGTAAGGCATCTGTAACCATTGGGCGCAGACCTGCTGCGGAGGTTTATTTTTCCTGAATCTGCTTGCCGCAAAGATGCTCAATCGAAATCTCGTAGAGTTGGACGCCCTTGATGTCTTTGGCGATTTCCTCCTCGACTTCTTCGGCAGAAGGGTAGTACTTAAGCGCGAGCTGGCGGACTTTGTCCTCGATAAACGCGGGGGTGTCATTCGCCAGGCGACAGCGGCCAAAGACCACGGTGCTCATAACGTAGGGAGCCCAGTCATCGTCCTGGTACCACTCGTTGCCGTAAACGGTAAAGCAGACCTTGTCATCGCGCTTGAGTGCGTCGACCTTGTGGCCGGCCTTGGCGCCATGGAAATAAATCTTGTCGTGCTCGGCGTCAAAGAAGTAGTTGACGGGAATGGCGTACGGGTAGCCATCGTCGCCGTTGACGGCAAAGACGCCGCGCTTGCAGGTAGCGAGCAGTTCGCGCGCTTCTTCGTCGGTGATGGCGCGCTTCTTTCGACGTAAGGGCCTAAACATCGTTGGCTTCCTTTCTGGTCGTGCGTGGTGGTTGAGCACAAACTATAGCGAAACGGATCCGTTTTTCTTGATGCGGGCGAGCATGTTTTTGAGCTTGTTAAAGTCGAGCGGTTTGGACAGATGGGCGTTCATACCGGCGTCGTGTGCCGCCTTGGCGTCCTCGGCAAAGGCATTGGCGGTGAGCGCGATGATGGGGATATCGGCTGCATCGATCTTCTCGCTCAGACGAATCGCGCGGGTCGCCTCGTAACCATCCATTCCCGGCATCATGATGTCCATCAGAATCGCATCGAAGCTGCCGGCGGGACGGCCAACGTATAGGTCGACCGCTTCGTTGCCATCGGCGGCGCGAGTTACGACAATGCCTTCGCTTTCGAGCAGCGCCTGGGCAATCTCGGCATTCAATTCGTTGTCTTCGGCGAGCAGCACGTTCATGTCGGCGAGCGAGCAGTCGAGCGCCCTCTCGACCGTATCTGCCCGCGTCTGAGGGTTCTTGTCGATATCGAGCGGAATCTGGACGTTGAACGTACTTCCCACGTCAACCTCACTCGAAATCTCAATCGTACCGCCCATCAGTTCAATAAGCGACTTGACGATTGGCATGCCCATGCCGGTTCCTTGGAACCTGCTGCGCGCATCGTCGCCTTCTTGGGCAAACGGCTCATAGATATGCTTTAAAAACTTGGGAGTCATGCCAATGCCGGTATCCGAAACGCTAAAGCAAAAGAGCGCGCGCCCGTTATCGAGTGGCTTGGTCTTTGAACTAAAGGTGACGGAGCCGCCGTGCTTGTTGTACTTAATGCTGTTGTCTAACAGGTTGATCATGATCTGTCGGATATGGGTGGGACTGCCGATCATGTATGGCCCCGTGGCGTACGGCAGACTATTGTCCTGCATGGTGATGCCGTTACTGGACGCGCGGAGCTTGCACAGCACCAGCGTATTGTCACAGAGCTCTTTGAGGTTAAAAGGCGTATGCTCCAGTGTTAGCTTGCGGTCTTCGATTTTGCCCATCTCGAGGATGTCGTTGATCAGCGAGAGCAGGTGATTGGCGGCAACGCGCGCCTTGGCACGGCTCTCGCGGGCGACCTGGATATCGCCTTCCTTCAATTCCTCGATCTCGATAAGGCCCAGGATACCGTTGAGCGGCGTTCGGATGTCGTGGCTCATGCGCGTGAGGAATGCCGTCTTAGCGGCGTTGGCAGCATCGGCTTTTTTGCGCTCGGTTCGAGCGCGTGCGAGCGCCCAGATGAGCAGGACGATGCCGACCGACAACATACCGATGAGGGTAGCTGCAACGGCGGCACGGTTGCGATAAAGGAATTGAAGCGTGTTTGATTCCTGGGCCGTGTACGACGTGGAGGAGTAATTGCTTGCGGAGAGCGATTCTCCGGCATTGATGATGCCCTTGTTGATGATTCCCAGCAGCTCGGGCTTTCCGCGCGAAATCCAGCACGAGAGCTCACAGGTGTCAGGGAGCTCGACCGTCTCGTAGCCTTCGAGATCATGACGATCGCCGATGGTTTTTATGCGTGAGCTGGGAGCGACGATGCAGTGCGCCGTTCCCTTCCTGAGGGCGTCGAACGCTTCATCGTCGGATTGGTATTCGGTCACGGTCGCTGTGGGGAACAGACTTTCAAGTACATTTTGGTTGACAAACGATGATTTGGTGCAGGCGATGTTCTGAAGGTCTTTGTTCAGATTGCCGTCGGTGTGGATGGCGGTGAGGGACACGGTCCCCAACGATACCGACTGCACAACGCCTGATTGCTCGGCAAACCAGTAATCTCGGTATACCGGCAGCGCAACGTCTATGCTTCCCTTTGACAGGGCCTTTGACATCATCTTGTAGCTATCAAAGGGGACGGTTTTGACCGTAATGCCAAATTAATCGTGCAGCGTCGTCGCAAGCGATGCGAGCGAGCCTTCCATTTCGCCGTTTTCGTCTTCGTTGCAGTAGGGGAGTTTGCCCGTAATGTAGCCGAGCGTGATGGTGTTGCCATTTGCTTTGAGCCAGGAACGTTCGGGGCCGTTGAGCGATGATGAACCGCTGCTTTGGGCCGAGTAGTTAGATTTGACTTCGTCGATATAGCGTGGGTTGACGCGGGCGATTGCCGACATGGCGGCATTGATGTCGTCCATCAGGTCGGGGCGGCTTTTGGGGACGGCAAAATAGTAGTCGCTCGAACCAATGTAGAACATGGGGGAGGCGCTGGGCGACGAGGTCGTGTCGTTCATGATGATGGCATCGACCTCGTTGTTTGCGAGCGCGTCAAAGAGGGCACTGCCAGTGTCGATTTCTTTATAGGTGCAGGTAATGCCTTCGTTGGCGAGCCACTGCTGGCCAACGAAGGTTTGCATGACGCCGGAGTTGCAACCGATAGTGAGACCCTGGAGCGCTTGGGGGTCACCCTTGGCCAGATCGTCGCGATCGGGCTTGGCGTAGATGTAGTAGCGCTCGGTGCCCTCGGGGTTCGAGGAAAAGAGCAGCTTTTGGGCGCGTTCCTCGGAGTAGGAGATGTTGGGCATGAGGTCGATTTCGCCTGCCTCGAGCATGTCCATAAGCTCGGTGAAGGTGCCGGAGATGTATTCGTACCGCCAGCCGGGCGTGTAGTACGACAGGGTCTGGAGGTACTCGTAACCCCATCCCGAGAGACGCTCGCCGGGGGTGCCGTCCTGGAAGCCCTCGTTGTTGACGAGCCAACCAACGCGGACCGTCTTGACTGGCTGGCTAGAGTCAGCGGCAAAAGCCTGGACAGGCGCGATAGAACTCAGCACGGCAAGCGCGGCGAGCACAATGGCCAGGGTGCGACATATAACTGAACGAAGGACAGTGGCAGCTCTCACATGCAATCCTAACGAATCGAGACATTACCGCATAAGGATACCAGCTCAGCCCGCCCAGTCGGCAGCTGCACCGCTAAACGCTCCCGCCCGGCAGTCATTGGGGACGTTCTTAAACGACTAGTCATCGGGGACGTTCTTGTTTGACTAGTCATTTAAGAACGTCCCCAATGACTAGTTCCGTTTGCGGGGGAGGCGTGGGACAATACCGAGCGAACGTGATTGGGCGTCTGGGAAAAGGGGTCGCGATGAAAAAGCTCAAGACGCTTGCTGACGTGTTACGCCAGGCGGGCTTCGTGCGCATTACGGAGCTGTTCCTCGTCTTTTACCTGCTGTGCTCGACGGCCGTCTGGTTGTCCGAGCCTACGACCCTCACGTTTGGCGATGGGCTCTGGTTTAGCTTTGAGACGGTCTCGACGATCGGCTTTGGCGACATCCCGGCCGAGACACCGGTTGCCCGCGCTATTACCGTCGTCTTGAGCGTCATCAGCATCTTCTACATCGCCATGCTCACGGGCGTGGCGGTGAACTACTGCAATACGCTTATCAAGATGCGTCAAAAGGACACCATGGCTCGTTTTATGGACGATCTTGAGCATTTGGAAGAGCTCGATCGTGACGAGCTCGCCGATCTGTCACGCCGCGTGCGCGAGTATCGTCGACGCCAGCGCTAAGACGAACGTCGTGCGCCACAACAGGGGGACAAATATGAACATCACCGTGTACCTGGGTGCCAACACTGGCAATGACCCGGCATTTCTGCCCGCGGTACAGGAGCTGGGCAACTGGATTGGCGCCAACGGACACGCGCTGGTATACGGCGGGTCCAAATCGGGCCTGATGGGCGCGCTCGCCGATAGCGTGCTCGATGCCGGCGGACACGTGACGGGTGTTGAGCCGAGCTTTTTTATCGAGGCCGAGTTTCAACATGACGGCATCGACGACCTTATCGTGACGAGCGATATGGCCGAGCGCAAAGCCAAGATGATTGAGCTCGGCGATGTGTTCATCGCCTTTCCCGGCGGGACGGGCACGCTCGAGGAGATTGCCGAGGTCATGTCCGCTGTGTCGTTGGGGCACCTGAGTGCTCCGTGCATCCTGTATAACCTGGACGGTTACTACAACGACCTCAAGGCGCTGCTCGGGCACATGATTGATAAGGGCCTATCGAGCCCGCAGCGCCAGCAAGGTATCTACTTTGCCGACGATTTGCGCGAGATTGCCTCGATTATCAACGGATAAGTCTTGAGCTTGCCCCACTATGGCTCCCAATGGTGCCGTTCGCGGCGCAGACGGTTGGCTCGTTCGGGCAACGCTCACTCTACAATAAAACGTAACTATGTCGACTTTGACCGCGGGAGGACCCGATGGATAACCTTGCCAAACCCAAAAACCGCGCGCTGTTTTTACTTAGCGTTGCCGTGACCGGTGCGTTCGCAGGTGCCGCGGTCTGGCTGTTCTTTTTTGCGATGGAGCACGGTATCGACTATCTATGGACCGAGATTCCGCACGCGCTGGGCGTCTCTTCGCCCGAGCTTGCCAGCGGCCCGTTTGGCTTTTTGCCGTACCCGTTTTTTGTCTGCCTGCTGGGCGGCCTGTTAATCGGTCTGTACGAAAAGATGACAGGCACCAAGACCGATGACCTCAACCAGGTGATGGCTAAGGTTAAGCAAGACGGGCGCTACCCGTACGACAACCTGGGCAAGCTTTCGCTCGCGGCATTGCTGCCGCTGCTGTTTGGCGGAAGCATTGGACCGGAGGCCGGCCTGACCGGCGTTATCGCGGGTCTGTGCAGCTGGGTCGGCGACCGTATGCGTCGCTTTGGCGCCGAGTTTAGGGAGCTCACGCTGCTGGGTACCCAGGCTGCCCTGACGGCGCTCTTTACTGCGCCCGTCTTTGGCTTTGTGGCGCCGCTTGCCGGTAGTGCCGACGGCGACGAGGGCTCCGCGTCCGGCGAGATCACCATCAAGCTGCCCAAGGCGCAAAAGACGGTGGTCTACGGTATTGCGATTGCCGGCGGTCTGGGTGCCTACCTGCTGCTTGGCCAGCTTGTGGGCGGCGGCATGGGCATGCCCAGGTTCGAGTCCGCCGAGGTGGGCAACCTAGAGCTTACCTGGCTCGTCCCTCTGTCGTTGATCGGAACAATCTGCGGCTGGCTGTACTTTGTCTCTGAGCACGCGAGCGAAGCGCTTGCCCATGCAATAGGGGAGCGTCCTGTCGTCAAGGCCATGCTAGCCGGTCTGGCGCTCGCCATCTGCGGCACGGTCCTGCCCTACACCATGTTTGCCGGCGAGACCCAGGCCGACGTGCTCATGGAAACCTACTTGACCATTCCCGCCGGCGTGCTTATCGCGACCGGTCTGGTCAAGGCCATGCTGACCCCCGCCCTCATCAACCTTGGTTGGCGCGGCGGTCACTTCTTCCCGGTTATCTTCTCGGGCGTAAGCCTGGGCTACGGACTGGCCATCCTCACCGGCGCCGATCCGGTCTTTTGCGTCGCCGTCTGCACGGCATCGACGATGGGTGCGGTCATGCGTCAGCCGGTCATGGTCGTGGGCCTGCTGCTCATGTGCTTCCCGCTCAAGGGTATCGTCTGCATGATCATCGCCGCCGTTATCGCCGCCGGCATTCCGCTGCCCAAGCCGCTGCGCAAGTAGCACGGTTAATCGCGAGTCAACTCCAGAGGGGCACGAGATGATCCTGTACTTTAGCGCGACAGGGAACAGCGAGCATGTGGCGCGTCGCATTGCAGCGGCGACAAGCGACAAAGTTATGTCGATTGAGCGCTTTGATGCCGAAGCCCTTCGCCTTGTTGCGACGGAAGGCCCCTGCCAGCTGGGATTTGTTGCTCCGGTGTATGCCTGGGGTCTGCCGACACCGATGATCGAGTTTTTGAAGACTGTCGACCTATCGGTTGCTGCCGGCACAAAGGGCGGCGAGCGCCCCTATACGTTCTATGTCTCGACATATGGTTCGACGACCGGGCAATCGGCCAAGTTCGCCCGCGATCTGCTACACGAGCGTGGGCTCGAGTTAGATGCGGCGATGAGCGTCAAGATGCCCGATACCTGGACGCCTGTTTTCGACCTGTCTGACCCTCAAAAGGTTGAGGGTATCAATAGAGCTGCCGAGGCGCAGATTGATGCCGTGATCGAGGCGGTGCGGGCACGCCGCACGGGCAACATGATGCGCCATCGCGTGCCCCTGTTTGCATCGTGCGCGTATCATGCGTTTGGGCTGCCGCGTATGCAGCAGACGAGCAAGTTTGCCGTCGATGCTAGCCGCTGCGTCGGGTGTAGCCTCTGCGCTAAGCGCTGCCCCATGGCGGCGATTGAGATGCGCGACGGCCTTCCCGTCTGGACAAAGCCGGAGTGCGCAGCCTGCCTTCGTTGCCTGCACTGTTGTCCCAAATTTGCCATCTCGCACGGTAAGCGCACAGCATCCCACGGTCAGTACAGGCATCCTAAGCCAGGTGTGAGGATGTAGCTGCTGGCCGCGCTACTTCCAAACTGCGAGCGCGGCGGTGCCCAGTACGATGAGGGCGAGACCGATGGCGCTGCGCCGTGAGAGTTTTTCGTTGAATGCCAAGCGCGCAAATAGTACCGATACGACAATCGATAGTTTGTCGATCTGCACCACGACGCTCACCTGGCCTGTGGCGATGGCGTAGTAGCATAGCAGCCACGATGCGCCAGTCGCAATGCCCGATGTCGCGAGAAATACGAGTTCGTAGCGGTCTACGTGCACGGCTTGGCCCATCTTGCCTTTAGCTGCCACGATTGCCCATGCCATAACCAGTACCACACAGGTACGGATTGCCGTGGCCAGGTTGGATTCGACGCCTTCGATGCCAGCCTTGGCAAGGATGGACGTGAGCGCCGCGAACACGGCGGCGCCGAGGGCGTAAGCGAGCCAGGTCCGGTCTTGCTGCTGCTCGGGTCCGGCAGGCTGCTTCTTCTCGATCATTAAAAACGTGCCGAGGGTGATGACAGCGGTTCCCACGAGCTTAACCGCAAGGTTGCTCGTCTCGCCAAAAAGTACGATGGCGATCAGTGCGGCGAGTACGGTGCTCATCTTGTCGACCGGTACGACCTTATTGACGTCTCCGATGCCCAACGCCTTAAAGTAACAGATCCACGAAGCACCGGTAGCGAGTCCCGAGAGGACGAGAAAGAGCCAGGATCTGGGTTCGATGCTGCCGATGGTTCCAATGGATCCAGAAATGCCCGCCATTGCCCAGGCGAAAACGAGCACCACGCAGGTGCGAATGGCCGTCGCGACATCGGAGTCGGTCTGCTTGATGCCGCATTTGGCCAAGATGGATGTGATGCCGGCAAAGAGTGCTGACGCAAATGCTGCGACGACCCACGACACGGGCGAAATGCCTCCCCAAGAACGACCGCGCCAGATTTACGGCGTGCGTCCGATGATACCGTCCCGCCATGAAGCTTTGATATCGCTGTGGTGAGACAGGGACCATAGTTCGAGAGGGCATTTGGTTAAGGCTCGAATCGAAGGTGAATGGTTTTCCGCGAAGTGAACGAGTAAATCTGGACCCCTGGAACATGCACACTTTTTTCGAACAAAACTGCAGGATTCTTAGACAAAACCGCAGGAATTGAGTCCTTAAAAATGTCGATGCTACAGGGCGCTGTTTTTACTCGTTCACTTCTCGGAAAAGTATTCACCTTCGATATGCTGACGGTGTCTTTTTGGTTGCCAAGAACTAGACGGCCTGCTGTGGGGGGCGGTGGTGACGCTATGCCGCCTTGTTTCATTGAAAAAATAAGCGGGGTACCACCTAGGCTTTTTTAGCTGTCGATTACAGGTCGCGTGTTCGATAAACCTTGGTGCTGACGGTGTAGCTGATTGCACATAGCGCGAGGGCAAGTGCGGTGATGCCTGCACACAGACAGCCAAGGACGGCGGGATCGGGATTCGTTCCGGCAATCGACATGAGCCAGTTGCTGATGGGGTTGGAGGAGCTCAACGTGGCAATGGCAAGGCACCAGAGCAGGGCAAACAGGCCGACGGATAGGCGCAGCGCCTCCATGTGTCCAAATCGGAAGAACAGCGGCTGTGCCAAAAACACCATCATGAGGGAGATGAGCATCGATGCTGCCGAGGCTATAGCGATCTCAAAGACGGTTTGTCCTGTCGAAGGAATGCCCGTGCCGTTGAAGAGCGGGATGGCGACGATACTCAAAAGCGTAGCTGCACATGCCATGACGGCGGAGAAGACAATAACGCTCAGGTAGCGTGCGCAGATGATGTCTTTGCGCGAGAAGGGCAGCGTTGCCCGGTAGCGCTCCCAACCGTTTTGATTGTCGAAACCAGCCAGTGAGTTCATGACCATGATAGGCGACATGGCACTGACCGCGCAGGCGCCAGCACTCATGCCAGAGTCACCGTCCGATGCGTTGGCGAGGGTCAACACGACGAAGATGAACAAGCCGACGCCCGCAATGCTCGGGATAAGCGAGCGAGCGATGGCGAGCTCGGACATAAAGGCGCGTTTCATTTCGAAGCTCCTTTCAGCATGAGGCGAAGATAGTCATCAATGGTTGCCCGATCGCAGGGAATCTCGGGGAAGGCCTCGAGCGTATCGCGACGGTTGGGCACGAGCACGTCCACGCTGTAGGCATGGCGGGCGGCACGGGCGCCTTCGACGCAAGCCATAAGCTCGGCGGCCTGTGCTTGGGTACAGTGGGCGATGCCAGCGCGGTCGGTAATATCCTCGCGCGGCAGGTCAAAAATAATCGAGCCATTATCGATGCAGATGACGCGATCAGCGGCGCGATCGAGGTCGGATGTAATGTGGCTCGAGAGCAGCACGCTGTGCTGGCCGTCGGCGACAAAGGCAAGCAGCTCATCAAGCAGCTCCTCGCGTGCCATGGGATCGAGGCCCGCGGTGGCTTCGTCCAAAACGAGCAGTTTGGCCTTGTGGCTGAGCGCGCAGGCAAGCTGCAGCTTCATGCCCATGCCGCGGGAGAGGTCCTTGACCTTTGCCTTGGGATCGAGGCCAAATCGGTCGATGAGGCTGGAGAAGGTGTCGTGGCTCCAGGTGGGGTATGCCGGGCTTACGAGTGCCTCAACTTCGGTCACCTTGAGTGTGGAAGGGAAGGGGCATGTGTCCAGCACGAGGCCGACACGAGTGCGCAGGCAACGCTGCGTTTCATCGGGCGCGTCGGCGCCACAGTGCTGCCCAAACAGGTGCACTTCGCCGGCATCGAGCTTTACAAGCCCGAGAGCAGCTCGAATCGTCGTTGTTTTGCCGGCACCGTTGGCACCAACAAAGCCGACGATCTGGCCAGGCTCCACGGCAAGCGTGACATCACGCAGCGAAAAACGGTTGCTCACACGGCGTGAGATGCCTTTGAGTTCTAGCAAGTTCTGCATGGTATAGCCTTTCTTGCAGATGGCTACTGCATGGTTTCGGGGGCTACCAGGTCGAGCGTCTCGTGCAGCTTGTCGCGTGTGACGCCCAGGGTTTCGGCTTGGCTTGCCGCTTTCGCAAGTAGCTCTTCGATATGGCAGAGCTGGTTTTCGCGCAAGAGCTCCTGGTTGCCCTCGGCGACAAAACAGCCCTTGCCCTGCACGGTGCAGATAAAACCGAGCTGCTCCAGGTCGGCGTAGGCGCGCTTGGTGGTGATGACGCTCACGCCAAGGTCGCTCGCGAGTGCACGGATGCTGGGGAGTTTGGCTCCCGCAGCGAGCGTTCCCGAAAGGATCTGGGCTTTGACCTGCGAGGTTATCTGCTCGTAGATGGGCTTGTCGCTCGAATTGGATAGGATGATGTCCACAGCGGCTCCTTAGCTGATGGGCTACACGTGTATATAACCGGTAAGCACAGTATATATACACTATGCACAGTTATGCAAGAGGCAAATAGGGATTGTCCGCTCGTTCATTCATCTCAATCTGTAACATCTGGAGAAGATTTTGGCTGCTAGATGTTACAGATTTAGATCTTTCTGGGACGTCCACCTGTTTGTCTAAATCTGTAACAGGAAGAGGTTCAAAAACCGTCTAGATGTTACAGATCGAGACAAACTGCTGCGGAGTGTCGCCATCGACTGCTACCCTAGGCCCCAACTGATGAATTTGTCCTGATAGGTGCCCTATGCCGAGATTTCGCGGCTACAATAGTACGGTTACATCGACGTAATGCACTTAATGCAAGAAAGGATCCGCATGGCAAGCCTGTCGGATGAAATCTCGTCGCGCCGCACATTCGCGATCATCAGCCACCCGGACGCCGGTAAGACCACGCTTACCGAGAAGCTGCTGCTCTATACCGGCAGCATCCAGACCGCCGGCTCGGTCAAGGGCAAGAGCTCGGCCAAGCATGCCGTCTCGGACTGGATGGACATCGAGAAGGAGCGCGGTATCTCCGTTACCTCCTCGGTGCTGCAGTTCACCTACAACGGCGCCTGCGTCAACATCCTCGATACCCCCGGCCACCAGGACTTCTCGGAGGATACCTACCGTACCCTTATGGCCGCCGACGCCGCGGTCATGGTCATCGACGGCGCCAAGGGCGTCGAGGCCCAGACCAAAAAGCTCTTTAAGGTCTGTACGCTGCGCCACATTCCCATCTTCACCTTTGTGAACAAGCTCGACCACGAGGCTCGCGATCCGTTTGAGCTCATGGAAGAGATCGAGAACGTCCTGGGTATCAATACGTATCCCATGAACTGGCCGATCGGCAGTGGCCGCAACTTCCGCGGCGTGTTCGACCGTCAGACCCGTCGCGTTATCGCCTTTGAGGGCGACGGTCACGCCAACGCCACCAAGAAGGTCGCCGAGGTCGAGGCCGAGCTGGGCGACCCTGCCATGGATGAGCTCATCGGCGAGGAGAACCATAAGAACCTGATGGATGACATCGAGCTGCTCGATGGTGCCGGCGACGAGCTCGACTTGGATGCCGTGGCCTGCGGCAAGCTGAGCCCGGCGTTCTTTGGCTCGGCGCTCACCAACTTCGGCGTGGAGCCCTTCCTCAAGGAGTTCCTGCGTCTGGCCCCGACGCCGCGTGCTTATACCGATACGCTCACCAGCGAACCGGTCGATCCCTGCCGCGACGACTTTAGCGGCTTTGTGTTTAAGATCCAGGCCAACATGGACAAGAACCACCGCGACCGCATCGCCTTTGTGCGCATTTGCTCGGGCAAGTTCGAGCGCGGCATGGACGCCTTCCACGTGCAGGGCAACCGCAAGCTTAAACTTGCCACGGGCACGTCGATGATGGCCGATGACCGCGCCATCGTGGACGAGGCGTACGCGGGCGATATCGTGGGCCTGTTCGATCCGGGTATCTTTAGCATCGGCGACACCGTGTGCTCCGGCAAGCGCCACGTGCAGTATCCGCAGATCCCGACGTTTGCCCCCGAGATGTTCGCTCGCATTACGCAGGTCGATACGCTCAAGCGCAAGCAGTTCGTCAAGGGTATGGAGGAGCTTGCCCAGGAGGGCGCCATCCAGATCTTCCGCGAGCTGGGTGCCGGCATGGAGAGCGTTATTGTGGGCGTGGTCGGCGTGTTGCAGTTTGAGGTACTCGAGCGCCGTCTCAAGGCCGAGTACCGTGTTGAGGTTCGTCGCCAGCCGCTGCCCTATACGGACATCCGCTGGATCCAGAACGACCCCGACACCATCGATATCCCGGGCCTTTCGCTCACGCGCGATACGCTGCGCGTCGAGGACATGCGCGGCGGCAAGCTGCTGCTGTTCACGAGCCCGTGGAACGTGGACTGGGCAACCGACCACAACCCCGACCTTATCCTGTCGGAGTTTGGCAACGTAGCGTTTTAGCGCATCGGCGTGGTGGCCCTGCGGGGCTGCCGCGCCGCTTGCTTGCCTGATGCCGTGTGAGCGGCTATCATACCCACCGTCGTCTCAAGACCGGGGCGTCCGAGCAGTTCGGGTCCGATATCCTGCTCGTTAAACCTAAAACCAAAGGAGTACATAATGATCAAGAAGGTCATGGAGGACTACAAGGTCCTGTTGCGGAGCATTCCCGCGGCAACGGTTTCGCTGTTTTTCGTGAGCGTCATCATGATGAACCTGCTGGCCAACAAAGAGCTTATCAGCCTGCCGTATCTGGCACTCGACTGCGGCTTTGTGGTGAGCTGGGTCTCGTTTTTGTGCCAGGATATGATCTGCAAGCGCTTTGGCGCCAAGGCATCCATCAAAATCTCTATCCTCGCGCTGCTGGTCAACCTTGCCGTGAGCCTGTGCTTTTGGGCATGCTCGCTCACGCCCGGCATGTGGGGTGCTTACTACGACACGGGTATGATCGAGGTCAACACTGCCCTTAACGCCACCATCGGCGGCACCTGGTACGTGGTGCTGGGCTCTTCGCTGGCAATGCTCGTTTCTGCCGTGGTTAACTCCACGCTCAACCAGTCGCTCGGCCGTATGCTCAAAAAGAATAACTTTGCGAGCTTCGCCTTCCGCTCCTATGTGTCCACAGGTGTTGGCCAGTTTATCGACAACCTGGTCTTTGCCATTGTGGTGAGCCACACGTTCTTTGGTTGGACCTGGGTGCAAGTCCTTATGTGCTCGCTGACCGGCGCTGTCGCCGAGCTGCTGTGCGAGGTCTTCCTGAGCCCCGTGGGCTACAAGGTCGTGCGCGGCTGGGAGCGCGAGAATGTGGGCTCCGAGTACCTCGAGCGCCACGCAACCGCCTAAGGAGCAAGTATGCGGGTTTTGATCACGGGCGCTTCGGGCGGTATCGGAGCCGCGTGCGTGCAGCGCTTTTTGGACGAGGGCCACGAGGTCGTGGGCTTTGATCTTTTGCCGGCGGCGATCGAACACGAGCGCTACCGTCATCTGATCGTTGATGTCCGCGAGCCGGACTCGTTTCCAGGCGACCTTGAACCCCAGGTAATCGTGAACGTTGCCGGTACGCAGGATTCGGCCGACGACATCGCCGCTAACCTGTGTGGCACCATCAATGTGACCGAGCGCTACGCCTTTGTGGGGGAGGGGCTTGCCGCCAAGCCGGCGCCGGCTATCAAATCCGTGGTCAATGTGGGGTCGGCGAGCGGACATACGGGATCGGAGTTTCCCGCCTATGCCGCCAGCAAGGGCGGCGTTATCGCCTACACCAAGAACCTTGCAAACCGCCTGGCACCGCAGGCCATCGCCAACAGTGTGGACCCGGGCGGCGTTATCACGCCGCTCAACCGTTGCGTGATGGAAGACGAGCACCTGTGGAACCAGATTATGGAGCTCACGCCGCTTAAACGCTGGGCCACCGCCCAAGAGATCGCCGAGTGGATCTACTTTGTGGGCGTGACCAACCGGTTTATGACCGGGCAGAGCCTGCTGATCGATGGCGGCGAGGCCGGCCGCACGCAATTTATTTGGCCCGAGTAGGAAACGCGCCCGATGGAAAGCCGTCGGGCGCGTTTTTGATGCATCGATTTTTAGCCGAGGCAAGTCCAGTTGACGGGGGTCGAGCCGTGCTGTTCGAGTAGCCAATTGGCAGCGGAGAAGGGGCGCGACCCCATAAAAGCGGGGAGTTCTGCCGTGGCACGGTTGGCCGAAAGCGGCGAGGGGTGTGTAGAGGCCAGGCAGAACTTGTCGGTTGCCTTGCCCGCGCCAGTTGCGACGAGCTTGCCTTCGACCATCTGTTGGGCAAAGCGGCCCCATGCCAAAAAGACTACCGGTTGGGGCAGCTGGCAGCAGCGTTCGATAACGTAGTCGGTGAGCGTGCTCCAGCCCAGTTTGGCGTGCGAGTTCGCGGCATGCTCGCGCACGGTGAGCGTAGTGTTGAGGAGCAGGACGCCCTGCTGCGCCCATGGCGTCAGGTCTCCCGTGGCGGGAATGGAGCAACCCAGATCGGCTTTGAGTTCCTTGTAGATGTTGCGCAGGCTCGGCGGCAGCTTGGTTTGCGTCGCGGGGACCGAGAACGACAGCCCCATGGCCTGGTTGGGTCCGTGATAGGGGTCTTGACCCAAGATGACAACCTTGACCTGGTCGGCCGGCGTGTAGGCGAGGGCATTGAGGATGTCGTCTTGTGCCGGGTAGATGGTCTGCTCGGCACGCAAAAGGGCGATGCGCTCGAGCAGCTGGTTCGTAGTGTCACGTACCGGCTGCGGCGCATCGCCCAACCAAGTTGCTATGTTGCGGTCGCGGGTTGCGGTGTCCATGGGGCTCCTTTATGGCAGATGCTCTGTTGGCATCTATTGTAAAGGCGCACCGGTTGCCTTTATGCCACGGCTGTATGAAGAGTGGGGTCTACGAGACTTGCTCGGGCGTTCCTGCCATGTGGGCGTGGTCGTGAACGTGCGCATGAAGTCGCGGAAGCTGCACGGTTGCCACTATGACGCCGGTGAGGATGAGAGCGGCGCCAAAGAAGGCGATGGGGCTCAGGACCTCGCCGACCAAGAAGAACGAAAAGACGGCGGAGCAGACCGGCTCGAGCGAGAAGGCGAAGCCGGTGGTCTCAGCGGGCACGTGGGGCTGCACGAGCGTTTGGGTGATAAAGCCATAGGCAGAGCAGATGAGTGCGAGTGCGACGACGACTACGACCTCGCCCGGCGTGCCGGGAAGCGTGAAACCGCCAAAGACGCATGCGGCAATGCCCGAGAATAAGCCGCCGAAGCCCAGCTGCCAAACGCCCAGAGCCAACGGATCGACTTCTTCGACAAAGCGCTTCGCCACAATGATATGGCCGGCATAGACAAAGGCGGAGAGCAGCATGATGAGCGCGCCCGGGTTCAGGCTGGTGAAATCGGCGCCCGAGAGCAGCAACATACCGCAGGTGACGATGGCGGTGCCGACGAGCACCTTGCGCTCGGGGGCGCGACGCAGCAGGGCTGCGTTGGCAAACGGCACGATTACGACTGTCAGGCTCTGCAAAAAGCCGGCGGTGGAGGCGGAGGTGAGGCTGGAGCCCAGGCACATGCACGTGAGCTCGGTTGCCATGATGGCACCGATGATGGCGGCGCGAACCATAAGGTCGCGGTTGATGCGAAACGCGTGCTTGTGGAAGAGCAGCAGACAGGCCGCAAAGGCGATGATGCAGCGCAGCGCAACGATGCTCGTGGCGTTCATGCTGTCCATGCCGATCTTCATGAGGGGGTACGAAAAGCCCCATGCGACGGGAACAGAAAATGAGAGCGCGATTGCTTTTTTGCGATCCATGGGACTCCTTTTGTTACAGAACGGTTTCGCAAAAAGGATTCTGCTCCCAGATGTGGATGTAGTAAAGCGAATGTATCTTCAGTATGATTAAGAAATGCTAATGTTAGCGGGAAAAGTCCTGGCAAAACGTTTTACAGCTACATCGATGTGGAGGCACGATGGCATCGCGGTATCAGATTGTATGTATGGTGGTCGATTGCGGCAGTCTTAAGGGCGCGGCGGACGAGCTGGGCTATACGCAAAGTGCGGTGAGCCAGGCCGTCAAGGCACTCGAGCGCGAGCTGGGCACCACGATTATCGAGCGCGGAAAGCAGGGCGTTTCGCTTACGCGCGACGGTAAGCAATATCTGCCGTACCTGCGCCAGATCGTGACTGCCGAGGCCGAGCTCGAGGGCAAGCGTCAGGAGCTGCTGGGGCTTTCGTCGACTGATATTCGTATTGCGACGTTTACCAACGTGAGTCGAACCGTGTTGCCGCGCGTGATCCGCGACTTTGGGGCCCTGCACCCGGGGGTACACTTTACCCTTAAGCAGGGCGATTACACGCGCAACGCCCAGTGGGTGCACGATGGCGTGGTTGATTTTTGCTTTACGGCACGCGGTTTTACCGCGGGGCTCGAGAAGCGCGTGGTCTATCACGACGAGTTGGTAGCATTGTTGCCGGCCGCGCATCCGCTGACGGCAAAGGAAAAGGTGACGCTCGCCGATCTGGCGTCCGAGCCGTTTGTGCTGCTGGATGAGGGCGAACAGAGTCTGGTGCTCGATGCATTTGCGGCGCATGGGCTGTCGCCGCATGTGACGAGTGAGGTGACCGACGACTACACCATCATGGCGATGGTCGAGGAGGGCCTAGGCGTGAGTATGCTATATCGCCGTACCGTCGAGGGCATGCGTGCCGATATTCGCGTACGTCCCATCGTGCATGCCCCCTCGCGCGACGTGGTGGCCGCTTGGCGCAGCTGGGACACCATGCCCATCGCCACGAGGCGCTTTATCGACTATATGAGCTCTCATATTGTCAATTAATGACTGGCGTGGCGTTGAGTGCGGTGTTTAGCGGGCTGTCGCTTTGGCTTGGGTGGCGCGATAGGTGCGTGCCGGGTGGCAAAGTAGTACCGCCACGACCATAAAGAACGCCGTGGTGCCCAGGCTGATGGGGTAGACCATCATGATGTTCGCAAAGGTGCGGAAATGCGGGAACACGCAGAACACCCAATAGAAGCGGATGCCGCAGACGCAGATCATGGTGATGAGGGCGGGCGTGAGCGAGATACCAAAGCCGCGCAGGTAGCCTGACATGTTTTCGTAGAACATACTAAAGGCGTACGCCGGGAAGATCGAACACACGCGGATATAGCCGATCGAGACGATGTTGGGATCGCTGTTAAAGAGCGACAAGATCTCGCGTCCCAGGCCGACAATAACGATGATCGTGGTGAGTGCAACGATACCACCTTCGACCAGGCAGACCTTGAGCGTCTTGGTGCAGCGGTCGATCTGGCGGGCGCCGTGATTTTGTCCCACAAAGGTAGTGCAAGCCTGGCTAAAGCTGTTGAGCAGGTTGTAGCACACGTACTCCAGGCTCATGGCGGCGCTCGATGCCGCCATGACCTCGGTGCCCAAGCTGTTGATGGCAGACTGGATGATGATGTTGGCGACAGCAAAGACGGCGCTTTGGATGCCGGCGGGCAGGCCGATCTTGACGATGCGCTTGAGGGCGACGGGGTCGATAGCTAGGTCGCGTAGGGTGACGCGGACGACGGAGTCGGTCTTGAGCAGGCGGATAAAGAGCGTAGCGGCGCTGACGGTGTAGGCGATGGCGGTGGCGATGGCGACGCCCGCGACGCCCCAGTGGAGTATTGGGACAAAGATGAGGTCCAGGCCAATGTTGAGGACGGTGGACACGGCAAGCGCCTGCAGCGGCATGCGGGTGATGCCGACGGAGCGGAAGATCGCGGCCTCAAAGTTGTAGAGCAAAATCGAGGGCATGCTGAGCAAAAAGACGCGTAGGTAGAGTGAGGCGAGCGGCATGGTCTCGGCGGGAACGTTGAGCGCGGCGAGCATGGGCTCGGCAAAGATCTCGCCCAGCGCGATGACGACAAAGCCCACGAGCGCCATTAAAATCGAGGTATGGACGGCGCGCTTGACCATGTTCTGATCGTTGCGGCCGATAGCGTTGGCGATGACCACGTTGGAGCCAAGCGACATGCCAATAAACAGGTTGAGCATAAGACTGGTAAGCGGAACATTGGAGCCGACCGCCGCCATGGCGAGGGTTCCCTGGTCGCCCGAGAAGTTGCCGATGATGACCGTGGCGATGAGGTTCGACAGCTGCTCCAGGATGCTCGTGGCGGCCACGGGGAAGGCGAACAGGGGAATATTGCGCCACAGCGAGCCGGTGGTCATGTCAATGTGCTTAGATACGGTGTCAGCCATATGCTCTCAATCTCTAATATGCTCTTTCGTGCTTATTTGCGCAGATGATGATACTCCTAATCGACTAGTCATTGGGGACGTTCTTAAACGACTAGTCATTCAAGAACGTCCCCAATGACTAGGTGGGGAAGGCGTGCGACAATGGTGGGCGTTGTGTTGTTCGCGCTAAGGAGTTGCCATGTTGTTGTGTCCCGTTTGCCATGAGCCACTGGTGGATGACGAGCGTGGTGTTGCATGCGCGGGCGGACACCGGTTTGACCGTGCGCGCGAGGGCTATCTATATCTGCTGCGCTCATCCAAGAGCGGCGACTCCATGGGTGATCCCAAGTCGCAGGCACGCAGCCGTCGTGACTTTCTGAACCGTGGATACTACGCGCCGTTGCGCGATGCGATGGTCGAGCTGGTGCACGAGCGGGCGGCAGAGCACGGGGCGTCTACGGGCAAGCAGCTGACCTTGCTCGATATTTGCTGCGGCGAGGGCTATTACACGAGTGCCATGGGCGAGGTGCCGGGCGTGGATGCTTATGGTTTCGACCTTGGCAAAGAGATGGTGCGCCTTGCCGCCAAGCGCGGCGATGCGACCTATTTCGTGGCCAACATGAAGGACATCCCCGTGGCTGATGGCGCCTTCGATATGGTGACCGAGCTCTTTGCCCCCTTTAACGAGCGCGAGTTTGCCCGCGTGCTGGCGCCCGAGGGCTCGCTTTACACCGTGGTGCCGGGTGCCCGTCATCTGTTTGGGCTTAAGGAAGTGCTCTACGACACGCCATATCTCAATGACGAGAAACTGCCGAAGACTACCGAGCTCGAGTTGGTCGGAACGCAGCGGGTGTCTGCGAACATTACGCTCCAGACCCAGGCCGACATCGAGGCGGTGTTCCAGATGACGCCGTACTACTACCGCACGCGCCCCGCCGACAGAGAGCGCCTGGCAAATCTGGACACCCTTCAAACCGCCATCGACTTCATCATCGCCGAGTACCGCCACAGCTAACAACCTGCCAAATAGGAACAGGTTTATTTTGGTAGGTTCTATCTGGGCAAACGTAAAGGGCCGACCGCGTTGCTACGCGATCGGCCCTTTTTATTGGCGTATATACCAGAGTCGCTGAGCGATTGACACGGATGCGGTTTAGCTCAAACGGTCCATGCCCTCTTTCTTGACGCGGTTGGCGACTACAAAGTAGATAATGCTGACAATCAGGCCGCTAAAATCGGGGATGCTTGAGCCGGTCCCACCCAAGAGGGGCAGGGAGAGAAGCAGGCTGATGACCGAACATGCTAGGCAGACGATGGACCAAATCCAGACAACGCCAGCCTTGGCGGGATTATTTGCCGCGCGGATGCCAAAGACGGCGGTCACAATTTCGACGACGCCCAATACGATGACGACGATGCAAGAAACGATCATGGTACCCGTGATATCGCCTGCCGCGCTGCCCGCAAAGAGCGCTGTAGCACCCATGCCTGCGCTTAGAATGCCGACGACAAAGAAGAAGAACGATAGGATTTTGAGTAATTTGCAGGCGTTGCTCATGGCTGGTCCTTTCGATGCGGGCGCGGAGAATCAGTCGCACCCAGGTTGTGGCACATATCGTGAAGCACATTGTAGTTCAACGGGGCGATGCATGCGTTTGAAAGCGTCTCTTGCCTGTACGGTCCAACCTTTCAAAAAGGAAAGCTGGACGTAAGCCAAATCGATGGCGGCTCATGTGCGGCGCTGAGATGATGAGGCTGTAACAAGGAGCTGGTCTCAAGGAGGAGCCATGATGTACGGAGCAGGGCAAGTGCGTGAGCCGCGGTCGTTGGGAAGGCGCATGGGTGATTCCGTGATCGCTGCTGTGTGCACGGGATTGATGGCGGTGCTTTGCATTGGGATGCTGTGGGCCATGTCGCATGTGGGACAATAGCGGACGGTTGGGTGCCGACATAAACGGTGCCCTGCGTATTCGTTTTGCTTGTTAAGGAGTGTCCATGGGCGTCGTCGATCCCTTATCTGTTGCTCGGGCCGCGGGGCTTGAGCTGATCGGGAAGCCCGAGGGCCTCACGCTCACCGACGGCACGATGGAGCTGCGCGCCGATTTTGGCCGCATGCTGCCGCGACTCAAGCAGGGCCGTCTGCAGCAAGAGCTGTTGGTAAAGGCTGCGCGCACAAAGGGCATCGAGCGACCATGGGCAATTGACGCTACGGCAGGCTTTGGCGAGGATTCGCTGCTGTTGGCGGCCGCGGGCTTTACCGTCGATCTGTATGAGCAGGACTGCGTGATCGCGGCGCTCCTTCAGGATGCTTTGGAGCGCGCGGCGGATGATCCGGCGCTTGCGGCTGCCGTGGCACGCATGTGCTTACATGCGGGCGAGGACAGCATTGCGGGCCTTCGTCAAACCGTCGAGCTGGTCGAGCAGGGCGAGCTCGCAGCACCCGACGTGGTGTACCTGGATCCCATGTTTCCCGAGCGCACCAAGAGTGCAGCGGTCAAAAAGAAGTTCCAGCTCCTACATCATCTGGAGCAGCCATGCGCCGACGAGGAATCGCTGGTCGAGGCGGCGCTTGCTGTGCATCCGCGCAAGGTCGTTATCAAGCGGCCGGTAAAGGGCCCGCTGCTTGCCGGCGTTAAGCCGAGCTATCAACTTGCGGGCAAGGCCGTTCGCTACGATGTTTTGGTGCCGCCGCGCCCGTAGCTTGTGTGCGATGGCTGGCGCTCCGTCAGTGCCGTGCCAATGTGGGGTCTATTTCCAAGGGTGCGACGTCAAATGCCAGCCGCCGCAGTATTCGCATTTGTAGCAGGCCAAGCCACGCCGCCCGCGGTTTTCACATTCGGCCATAACAGCCTCGGCCTCGGCGCGCGTGTCGTAACGGTTTTTGCGCTCGCACGACTTGTAGCGCCAGGCCTCATCGCGCTCGGCGTCCAGGGCGTCGCGGCGCTCGTCTTCGCGCGCAAACAGGTCACTCATATCGCCGCCCGTGGCAGCGCCTAAAAACTCGCTTTTGGCTTTTGACCAAGCGGCTCGCTTTTTGCTCCCCATCTGCTTCGCGCCCCTCTCCAAACGTTGGTATCATTGCTCAATCAAAGTGATACCAATAAACGTGAGGCCGCCGCGTGATGATCAGAAAAACCCTCGATACCGACATTCCCGCCGTCATGGCTGTCTATGACGCGGCCCGCGCCTTTATGCGCGCGCATGGCAACGCCACGCAGTGGCCCGAGGGCACGCCTTCTGCCGAGCAGCTGGCTGCCGATATCGCTGCCGGTGGCAGCTATGTGTGTGAAGTCGACGGCCGCGTGGTGGCGACGTTTGCCTTTTTACCGGGCCCGGACGAGTGCTATGACGTAATTGAGGACGGTCAATGGCGTAGCGACACTCCGTACGCCGTGCTGCACCGTGTGGCATCCGACGGCACCGTGCACGGTATCGCGGCTGCGATGTTTGCCTTTGCCAAGGAGCGTGCCGATCACCTGCGCATCGACACGCATCAGGACAACCTGCCCATGCAGGGCGCGAGCCTCAAGGCGGGGTTTGAGCGCGCCGGCATCGTGTATGTGTCCGACGGTACACCGCGTGTTGCGTTTGACTGGCTGCGCGAGGCATAAGAGCGGGGACGCGTATCAACAATTTGCACGAACGAAAATGGCCCCGGGTGGGGCTATTTTCGTTCGCTACGCTGTTTTGCAAGCCGGCTTTCGCAAGGCGCGAACCTACGAAAATCGCCGCGCGGCAACGCAGGGCGATGAGCTCGGTCGGGGGATAGGGCCCGCTTCGCCCGCCGGCCCGTACATTGTATCATCCAGTGTGAAGCGTGAACGCCCGTTGCCGCGTGCGATGGGCTCGTAATAAGAGGAGAGCCATGTCGAAGCAAGCGGTCGTTGGAATCTTGGCGCATGTCGATGCAGGCAAGACCACGCTAGCCGAGGCCATGCTGTTCAACGCGGGTCGCATTCGCAAGCGCGGCCGCGTGGACGATGGCGATTCACATCTGGACACGAACGCGATCGAGCGCGAGCGTGGCATCACGATCTTCTCGTCGCAGGCCGTGCTCGAGCATGGCGATACCCGCGTCATGCTCGTGGATGCGCCGGGGCATGTCGATTTTTCTGCCGAGGCGGAGCGCACGCTGCGCGCACTCGACTACGCGATTTTGGTTGTGGGCGCCAACGACGGCGTGCAAGGGCATACCGAAACCCTGTGGCGTCTGCTTGCGCGCTATGACATTCCGACGTTCATCTATATCAACAAAATCGATTTGGAGAATCCCGGCCGCGATGTTTTGCTGGCACAACTTGGGCAGCGTCTTTCTGAGGGGTGCCTGGATGCCAACGAACTGCTGGTGGGTGGGGCCGTTCAGGAGGACGCTGCTGCGTTGGACGAGGCGGCGCTCGAGGAGTTTCTAGAGGTGGGTGAGCTTTCCGTCGCGACGCTGTCACGCATGGTTGCCGAGCGCAAGCTCTTTCCCTGTTTTGCCGGCTCGGCGCTCAAGGACCAAGGCGTGGACGAGCTGCTGGATGGCATATGTGCGCTGATGCGCGAACAGGCATGGCGCCCGGAGTTTGCCGCGCGCGTCTACCGCGTGAGCCGCGGAGATCGCGGCGAGCGCTTGGCATGGGTTAAAGTGACCGGCGGCACGCTGCATGCCAAGCAGATGATTGACGGACGTTCCGGTGCCGAGGCGTGGGAACAGAAGGCCGATCAGGTGCGCATCTATAACGGCGAAAAGTATGAGCTTGCCCAAGAAGTTGCTGCTGGCGGTATTTGTGCCGTGACGGGTCTTGCGCACGTTCGCCCAGGGGACGCCCTGGGCGCGGAGTCCGCGTGCGATGCGCCCATCATCGCTCCGGTCCTCACCTATACGGTGCTTCCGGACGAACATGACGTCCATACGGTGTTCAAAGCGCTGACTGAGCTGGCGGACGAAGATCCCATGCTCGGCGTAAGCTGGAATACGCATCTTGAGCAGATTCATTTGCAGTTGATGGGCGCCGTGCAACTCGAGGTCGTGCAGCGGGTGTTGGCAGATCGCTTTGGCCTTTCGGTTTCGTTTGAGTCTGGCGGCATTCTCTATAAGGAGACTATTTCGCAGCCGGTCGAGGGCGTGGGCCACTTTGAGCCGCTGCGCCACTATGCCGAGGTGCATCTGCGCCTGGAGCCGTTGCCAGCGGGTTCGGGCGTGCAGTTTGGCACCGTGACCTCGACCGACGAGCTCGATCTTAACTGGCAGCGTCTGGCACTCACCAACGCCATGGAGCGCGACCACTTGGGCGTGCTGACCGGCTCGCCCATCACCGATGTGCGCATTACACTCACAGGTGGCCGCGCGCATGCCAAACACACCGAGGGCGGCGATTTTCGCCAGGCTACGTACCGTGCGATTCGCCAGGGACTCATGCAGGCACGTGAGGCCGGCGCGGCGGTACTATTGGAGCCGTGGTACCACTTTGAGCTCGAGGTGCCGGGGGAGTGCGTGGGCCGGGCGCACTCGGATGCCACGCGCATGGGTGCCGAGTACGAGCCGCCGACGATGGCGGGCGACCGGGCGAAGCTTGTGGGTCGCGTACCGGTATCCGAGGTGCAGGATTACGCGTTGGAGGTGGCTGCCTACACGAGCGGTCGCGGACATCTGTACCTGGAGTTCGCCGGCTATGCGGCTTGCCATGATGCCGAGCGCGTAATCGAGGCTGCCGCCTATGAGCCAGAGGCCGATCTGCCCAACACGCCCGATTCGGTCTTTTGCTCTCACGGCGCCGGTTACACGGTCAAATGGTACGACGTACCCGCCGCGGCGCACGTAAAGGTCGATCCCGCTACCTTCCGCCCCTGGCGAGCAGCAGACGCCGAGTTTTTCGGCCATAGGTGATAGAAGGGCGGCCCTTTTGTCACCTGCTGTTGGTATAACTCGGTATAAGTTGGTATAACTATTACCAGGGTTTGCCAATCCGAGGAGGCCGACATGAATCCAAATCCCTTTAAGCCCACGGCTGGCAAGCGGCCTCCGATACTCGTCGGTCGCGAGTCGGTCATCGAAGATTTCGAGGAAGGGCTCGATAATGGCGCCGGAGCGCCGGGTAGGCTCATGCTCATTACGGGAAACCGCGGCTGCGGCAAGACGGTTCTCCTGCGGGAGCTGCAACGTCTGGCCAGCGAGCGCGGATGGGCGGTTGTCTCCGATTCCGCTTCGCTTGGCTTATGCGACCGCTTGGCCGACGCGCTTCGCTCGAATAAACCCGTTGTGACGTCAATGGAGTTCGGTCCGTCGTTTGGTCGGATGTCGGTCGAGGCGGCGCGGGCAAAGGGCGAGACGTTGCGAGGGCTGGTCAACAAGCGCCTTAAGAAGCTCGGTCCAGGCAAGGGCATCCTGTTTGCGATTGACGAGGCGCAATCGGCGTCTATCGAGGAACTGGCGGCTCTTGCCGTTCTCTATCAGCAGGTGCTCGGAGACCAGGATGCCACGGGCTTGCCCGATAGCGACCAGCGCGGTCTTGCGCTGGTGTTCGCCGGCTTACCCAGTATGGTTGACGACCTGCTCGAAGAGCCGAGCGTGACGTTTTTGCGGCGTGCCCAGCAGCGTACGCTGGGGGCGATATCTTTGCCCAAGGTGCGCGATTCATATGTCCGGACGGTCAAAGACGCTGGTCTTTACGTTGACGCGGAGACGGCGGACCTTGCGGCGCGCAAGAGCATGGGGCATCCCTACATGGTTCAGCTGGTGGGCTATTACATGTGGCGGTCTGCTGTCCGGCGTGGCTCGCAGGCCATTGAAGAGCGCGATGTCGAGGATGGTCATGCGGATGCCGTCTCCGAGTTCTACGAAGCGGTTGACGCGCCCCTGTATTACGGGCTGCGCAGTCCGCAACGCCTCTTTATCGAGGCTATGGCTGCTGATGAGGGTAAACCGACGCGCATGGCGGATATCATTGAGCGCTGTGATCGTACCCAGAGCTGGGCGAGTAAATATCGCGCAAGCCTGATTCGCGAGCGCGTCATCGAGGCTGCCGGATACGGCCTCGTCCGGTTTACCGTGCCCATGCTGGGCGAGTATATCCGCGACCGCATTTTATGGCACGAGTAGGGTGATAAAGGTGACGGAACAGAAGATGAGCCCGCAGGCTATCGAGGTGCGCGGCGCGCGCGTACACAACCTCAAGGACGTCGATATCGATATCCCGCTGGGAAGGCTCGTGGGCATTGCCGGCGTGTCGGGTTCGGGCAAGAGTTCGCTGGCGTTGGGCGTCCTCTATGCCGAGGGCTCGCGTCGTTACCTGGAGGCGCTCAGCACCTATACTCGTCGTCGCCTGACGCAGGCTGAGCATGCCCAGGTAGACGAGGTACTGCATGTGCCGGCGGCGCTCGCGTTGCATCAACGCCCCAGCGTGCCAGGTGTGCGCTCGACCTTTGGCACCATGACCGAGCTCAACAATAGCCTGCGTCTGCTCTTTAGCCGTTGCGCCCATCACGTGTGCCCGCACTGCGGGGCGCGCGTGGAGCCGAGCCTTAACGTTGCCGCTGGCCTGTCGCTCACGTGCTCCGCATGTGGTCGCGAGTTCTACGCGCCGAGCGCCGAGGATTTGGCTTTCAATAGTGGTGGTGCGTGCCCTACCTGCGGCGGCACCGGTGTCATGCGCGAGGTGGACGAGGCGAGTCTGGTGCCCGATGAGTCCAAGACCATCAACGAAGGTGCGGTGCTTCCTTGGGGCACGCTCATGTGGGACCTGATGAAGCAAGTTGCCGGTGAGATGGGTGTGCGCACCGACGTGCCGTTTAACCAGCTCACGCCTCTAGAGCGCGACATCGTGTTCCATGGTCCGGCGGTTAAAAAGCACATTCTCTACGTTCCCAAAAACGGCGAGGGCGCCACGCCGCTCGACTTTACCTATTACAACGCCGTCTATACCGTTGAGAATGCGCTTGCCAAGGTTAAGGACGATAAGGGCCTCAAACGCGTTGCGCGCTTTTTGCGCGAGGGGCCATGCCGTGACTGTGGCGGCACGCGTCTCTCCGAGGCCGCGCGCCAGCCCCAGGTGCGCGGTATCAATCTGGCGCAGGCCGCGGCCATGACGCTGGGCGAGGCGATTGAGTGGGTGCGCGGGGTGCCCGCATCCTTGCCGGCCGAGATGCAGCCCATGGCGACGGATATCTGCGATTCGTTTTTGAGCACGGCTCGTCGTCTGGTCGACCTGGGTCTCGATTACCTTTCACTCGACCGCGCCGGTGCCACGCTCTCCACGGGTGAGCGCCAGCGTGTGCAGCTCGCCCGCGTGGTACGCAATCGATCGACGGGCGTGCTTTATGTGCTGGACGAGCCCTCGATCGGCTTGCATCCGGCAAATGTCGACGGCCTGGTTGGCGTGATGCGCGACCTGGTAGGCGACGGCAACACCGTGGTTGTTGTCGACCACGATACGCGCGTACTGGCGGAAGCTGACTATCTGGTCGAGATGGGCCCCGTTGCCGGAGCAGGTGGCGGTAACGTGATCGCTGCAGGTACGGTGGACGAGGTCGAACAATCGCGGGGCAGCCGCATCGCCCCGTTTTTGCGCGCAGAGTCCAAGCGCATGCGTCCGCAGGTGACTGACGAGGAAATGTTCGACCAGGGACATATCCGCATGGCAACCGATGCCATTCATACCGTAAAACCGCTCGAAGTCGATATCCCGCGCGGCCGTCTCGTCGCGGTGACGGGCGTTTCGGGCTCGGGCAAGACGACGTTGGTGCTCGAGACACTCATCCCGGCACTTAAGGCACAGGCAGCTGGCGAGCGTCTGCCAAGACACGTGCGTTGGGTCGATGCCGAGGGTATTGCCCGCGCAAACCTGATTGACGCCACGCCCATCGGCGCCAACGTGCGCTCGACGGTCGCAACCTATGCCGACATCCATGACGAGCTGCGTCGTGCCTTCGCCCGCACGCCCGAGGCCAAGGCAGCCGGCTACAAGGCGGGTGCCTTTAGCTACAACACCGGCGCCTTGCGCTGCCCTACGTGCGATGGCACGGGCTCGATATCGCTCGATGTGCAGTTTTTGCCCGACGTCGAGATCGTCTGCCCGGCATGTCGCGGTTCGCGTTATGCGGACACGGCTTCGCGTATCCATCGTGAGGGCAAGGACGGGAGCTTGCTTACGTTGCCGCAGCTCATGGACATGAATGTGGACGAGGCTATCGACGCCACGGTGGGACTCAAGAAGGTTCAGGCGCGCTTGCAGACCTTGCACGACCTTGGCTTGGGCTATCTCACACTCGGTGAGCCCACGCCGGCGCTATCGGGCGGCGAGGCTCAGCGTCTTAAGCTTGCGAGCGAGATGGGCCGCGTGCAGGATGATGCCATATTCGTATTTGACGAGCCCACGATCGGCCTGCATCCGCTCGATGTCCAGGTGTTGCTGAGTGTGTTTGATGGCCTCGTTGCTAAGGGCGCCACGGTTATCGTGATCGAGCACGACCTCGACCTCATCCGTAACGCCGATTATGTGATCGACATGGGCCCGGGCGGTGGCGATGCGGGCGGGCAAATCGTCTGCGCTGGCACGCCTGGCGACATCGCGGCCTGCCCCACAAGCATTACCGGTCGCTACCTATAACCGAATGTGACAAAGGGGCAGTTCCTTTGTCACATTCCCGGAAAGCCTGTTTGGCGCAGGGCCTCGTAGAGGACGATGGCGGCGCTGTTGGAGAGGTTGAGTGCGTTGATGCGGTAGTCGTCCGGATTGACGAAGTTGCCGCAGATATCCTGCCGAAGGATGGCCTCATGGCTGTCCTCGGTATGTCCCAGCGATTCCTCGTGGGCTTCCCAGGCCTCGGCGTTGTCGAGTGAGTCACAATCGCGCAGCATCGGGATGCGCTCGCAGCGCTCGGGCGCCGCGGCAAGCAGTGGCTCGGGAATGCCCGAGCTCTCGCTGCCAAAGACCAAGTAGTCGCCATCGCGGTAGGTGCTCTGCGCATAGGTGCGGCGTGCCTTTTTGGTCAGCAGATGCAGACGTTCGTCGGCAGGGGAGAGGCCGTTGCGCGCAAGGAAATCCTCCCAGCCGGCATAGGTCGTCACGTCCAAGTTTTGCCAGTAGCCCAGTCCGGCGCGACGCACCGTCTTGTCATCGAGCGAAAACCCCAGCGGCTCTACCAGATGCAGGCGGGCGCCGGCAACCACGCAGGTGCGGCCGATATTGCCCGTATTGGCCGGAATCTCGGGCGCATACAGCACGATGTTGAACATGAATCTCCTTGGCTCAGAACGAAAAACCACCACGAAGGGTACCTTCGTGGTGGTTTGGCGGTTATGTAGGCGGAAAAATGCCCGCTTGGATAAACCTAGGCACGGTGCCAGTCGGTCAGGCAGGCATCGAGGGAGGCGATGAGCGCATCCTTGTCCATGTGACGGCCGATGATGCACAGGCTCGTCATACGGTCGCCCGTCTCGTCGTCCCAAATCTGCATGATCTCGGGATTCTCGTCGATGATCTTCTGCTTCTCGCCCTCGGGCGCGGAGTCAACGAACAGACCGTTCTCCATTAGGCGCATCTGGTGGCCGGCCTGCTCAAACATGTAGCACATGTCCGGATTGCCGGTCTGCCACAGCGGGCCCTTGACGCGAATGACCTCGTCGGGCCACTCCTGCTCAACAAAATTGGTGAACTTCTGCAGGTCAAATGGCTTGCGGCGCGAGTACACAAAGGTCTCGATGTCGTACTCGAGCACTTCGGGGTCGTCGTGCTCCTCGGGATGCTCCATGGCCTCGATCCAGGCGGCGGAGTTGTAGGCGCGCATAAAGTCGAAGCGGTCGGTATCGAGCAGCTCCTCCATGGGGACCTCGCCGTTTTGAGCCTCGACAATCACAGCGTCCTTCTGCAGGCTGCGCACGATGGCCTTGAGCTCGGCGATCTGCTCAGGGCTCACGGTATCGGTCTTGTTGAGAATCAGCGTGGAACAGAACTCGATCTGCTGGATGAGCAGGCTTTCGATGTCGTCCTCGTCGATATCCTCGGCCAGCAGGTCGCGACCGCCGTTGAACTCGTCGTACATGCGGGCGCAGTCGACCACAGCCACGATGTTGTCGAGCGCAAGCTTGGGCTGACCGCCCACCTTGGCCTCGTCGCAGAAGCTCGAGATGGTGTAGGCGATGGGGATGGGCTCGCAAATGCCCGAGGCCTCGATGATGATGTAGTCGAAGTCGCCCGAATCGGCGATGCCCTGCAGCTGGTTGGCCAGGTCGTCCGAAAGCGTGCAGCAGATGCAGCCGTTGGTGAGCGGGATGAGGTCGTCGGTCTCGGAAAGACCGCCGTCGGCGATAAGGCTGGCGTCGACGTTGATCTCGCCGATGTCGTTGACGATCACGGCGGCGCGGATGCCGCCGTCGTTAGCGAGGATGTGGTTGAGCAGCGTGGTCTTGCCGGCACCGAGGTATCCGGTAAGCATGATGATCTTCACGGGTTTGTTGGGCATGTGCCCTCCTTTGTTAGACATGGCTTACAGTTAAATCTTATGCCAAACGTTCGCTCTTATACCCACGCGCCGGCAAATAACACAGGCTACTCCCAGGCTCCCCATACATCAGGGCAATAGCCGACGGTGGCCTTTTTGCCGTTGCGCACGATGGGCTCGGCCAAGACCTGCTGATTCTCGAGCAGTTTATCGAAGCGCTGACTGGGGGTGAGGTGCTGGATGAGCGCGAGCGTCTCCTCGTCCTTGGCCTTGGGGTTGAGCAGCTTGTCGATGCCGCCGACCGCTTGCATTACGCTCGTAAGCTCGCCCTTGCTCATCTCCTTTTCCTTAAGGTCGATAAACTGCACCTTAATGCGGCGCTCTTTGAAGAAGCGCTGCGCTTTCTTGGTATCGAACGACTTCTTAGCCCCGAAGATTTGAATATTCATGGCCCCGCCGCTCTATCGAATGAAGTTGGTCGTTGCGCGATCGGCTTCGGGCGCGTTGATACCGGCGGCCTGACCTGCCTCGATGCAGCGCAGGAGCCAGGCCATGTTCTTGCCGATGTTTCGCATGGTGGCAAGGCCCTCGGCGTCCCCATCGGCGTCGCCGGGCACGCGGCCAAACACGTTGTTCCAGTAGGTGGAAGCAACCACGGGCATTTGCTTAATGGTGAAGTACTTGTTGAGCACATCGAAGGTGGTCGACGTACCGCCGCGACGGGCGACGGCGACTGCGGCGCCGGGTTTGTGCTCAAAGGCATGCCCGCCTGCATAGAAGGCGCGATCGAGGGCCGAAAGGATGCGGCCGCTGGGGTGCGCGTAGTAGACGGGCGAGCCAAAGACAAAGCCGTCGGCCTGTTCGGCGGCAGCGATCAGCTCGTTGACCACGTCGTCGTCAAAGGTGCAGCGTCCGCCAAGCTTGCCGCACTGACCGCAGCCGATGCAGTCGCGAATGGGCTTGGCGCCCAGCTGAAACACCTCGGTATCAATGCCTTCGGCATTGAGCTGCTCGGCGACTTCGGCGAGTGCGCGGGCGGTGTTGCCGTTTGCCTTGGGGCTGCCATTGACCAAAAGAACCTTCATCACAAACTCCCTCTGCTGTCGGTGACTTCTGCGGAGGATTATCGCACGAGAGGGTAGATGGCGTGGGGCGCGAAGTGAAACGGCTCGTGTTTCACATCGCGCCCCACAACGCTAGTCCAGCTTGGTGCCCGGTACTTGCGGCGCCTCTTTAAGCAACGCTTTGAGCTCGTTCAAAATGGAAACGGGCTGTCGATCAACGCTGTCCAGATGAAGCGTCGCCACACGAATGGGTGGCTGATATTCAAGCGAGCCGATGAGCACGGGAGAACCCAGGAACCGCTCGATTTCTTCTGCGATCGCGTCGGTCTCTTCGGGATCAAAGTCGTCGAAAAGCGCCGCGAATGCCGGCCCCGTCGAGCGGAACAGGCGACCCTTGCCGCGCGAGCATTCCATGAGGCAGGCGGCGCTTTCTGCCAAAACGCGGTCGCCCGCATCAAAGCCAAAGCGGGCATTGACCTGAGCGATATCGTCGATTTTAATGGCGATCAAACCAGCCCTGCGCGCCACGCGACGCATTTCGCCAATGGCGTTGACCAGGGCGTGAATATCGCCCAGGCCGGTCACAGAATCAGTCGTATCTGCCAAGCTTCGGTTGACGATAATGCCTACATACATGCTGGGCTCGGTATCGGTGCCGTCCAAGCGGTAGCCCGTGCAGTCGCAAAGCACGTACGCTCCGGTGGCATCCATTACGCGATACTGCATGTAGTGGAAGTGCCACGTGCTGTTTATCACCATGTCGAGCTCGGCGCGTACGTTGTCGCGGTCCTCGGGATGAACGCGGGCGAGCCACATGTCGAGTGAGTTAAAAGGGTGCTGGGAGGGCAGGTCAAAATCGCGCACGGCGTTAACCGACCATTGCGATTCTCCCGTATCGAGGTTAAGGATGAACGGATAGCGCGTCTCGGAGCTCATGGAGATCGCTTGGAACACCCGGTCGTTGCAGGGAAGCTGATCGACGATTGGGCGTTGCGGTGCGTCATCGCCTTTCAGTTGCTGCACACGATGCATGAGCTTATAGCGATACATCTTGCGATCGGCATCCATCGTCATCTGGCGACGCGTGTCGCCGGCAAGCGGGTCGACGCGCGAGCAGCCAAAGCTAAAGCTGCCGATCATGGGCGCCTTGCCGCCTGAGCTCGCCTCGATCAGCCCGGTACGTACCTGCTCCAAGCGCTGCTCGAGTTCAGTCTCGTTTGCGGAGAGCGAGATGAGCACAAACTCGTCTCCACCGATACGGAACAGCATCTCATCGTGTTCCATGGTTTCGGAGAGCGTGCGGCAGATGCTCAGAATATAGCGATTGCCTTCGGCGTGGCCAAACCTATCATTGCAATGCTTGAGATGGTCGATGTCAATATAGGCGCAGGTGAAGGGGTCGCCTTTGCGCCAGAGTTGCTCGACGTGACGGTCGAATCCGTTGCGGTTGCCCAAGTTGGTGAGCGGATCGATATAGGCGTTGCTCTCAAGCAGCCGGCGCTCTTGCTGCAGGATGGCGTGCGTCTTTTGCAGTTGCTCGCCAACGGCGCGTAGCCCAGCAGGCAGCGCGGCAACATCGAGTTCGGCGGTCGAGATGCCATTCGCAAGTCGCTGAAGATAGGCAATAATCGATTGCTCGCCCAGGCGATATGATTCGTTCATGATGGATAACCTCCTTGGGCGGAACAGCGGTTTGTATCATATCCCCAATTCGGTTTGAATTGGGGATATAAGTTAACTAATGGAGGCAAATTCCCCCTTCGGCGGTGGTGTTTTGCGCGCGAGCGTATCAGTTGTTATTGCCACCATCGAGCAATGCCTCAAAATCCTTCGCTGGCATGGGGCGGTAGTAGAGGAAGCCTTGAGCGTCGCGGGCGCCCATTTGCCGTAGCACGTTCGCCTGCTCATTTGTCTCGACGCCTTCGACCACGACGGGCAGATGGAGCGAATGCGCCATCTCGAGCATTGATGAAATGATTTGCGTGCTGCGGCCATGATCGCCGTCGATGGGTGCAATCTGCCAAATGTGCTTGTCGAGCGTCACCATAAAGCCGCTTTCCTCGAGTGCGGGGATATGGGTGCACATGCTGTGGGCGGCTATCATTCGACAAGCGGTAGCGCGATGATGCGATGTTCGATAAAAATGCGACTGGGACGATATATGTTGACGGGTATACTTGTCCCGTTTTAAAACGCAGGAACGGAGATGGTCGCATGGCACAGCCAAATATGACGCGCACGGTGGGGCTGGCGCTCGAGGGGGGCGGCTACCGCGGTATGTATACGGCGGGCGTGCTCGACGTTTGGATGGAGCACGGTTTGACCTGCGACCATATGGTGGGCGTCTCGGCGGGCGCGGCGTTTGGCTACAACTTTAAATCGCGCCAGATCGGCCGCGCCATTCGCTACAACAAGGCCTATTGCGCCGACAAGCGCTATGCGAGCGTGACCAGCTGGCTGCGAACCGGCGATATGTTCAATGCCGACTTTGCTTATCACGAGGTGCCTATCGAGCGCGATCCCATCGACCTGGAGACATATCGTGCCTGCCCCATGCGGTTTACGTGCGTGTGTACCGATATCGAGACGGGCAAGGCCGTCTACCACGACCTGCCCTATGGCGACGAGAGGGATATCGAGTGGATCCGGGCATCGTCGGCGATTCCTGTGGCGACGCGCCCTGTTGCCATTGAGGGCCGTAAGTACCTGGATGGCGGCGTGGCTGATTCCATTCCCAGCGCTTGGTTGTTTGCGCAGGGGTATGACCGCAATATCGTGGTGCTCACACAGCCGGCGGGCTTTGTGAAGCAGCCCAACAGTGTGATGCCCATGCTGCGGCGCGTGTTCCGTCACTACCCGGAGTTTGTCGCAGCGCTTGAGCATCGGCATGAGGTCTACAATGCCACGCTCGATGACCTGGCGCGTCGCGAGGCTGCCGGCGAAATCTATGTGGTGCGGCCGAGCGAATCGGTGAAGGTGCCGTCGCTGTGCCGCGAACCGGATGAGCTCGAGCGCATCTACCAGGTCGGCCGCCACGATGCGGAGGCGACTTTGCCGGCGTTGGAAGCGTATCTGGCGGGGTAGGGCAAACTGCCGTGGACTCGGCGGAAAGCGCATCCCGGAATGGAGGTCCAAACTGGGATGCGCTTTCCATTGCTGAAGATATGAGGCTGCGGATCAGCTGCTCGGCTTATGTCTATGCCTGCTGCCAGGTGTCGACAAGCTCCTTGGCCGCGGCGTAGGGGTCGTCGGCACTGCAGACGGCGCTCACCACAAAGAAGCCGTCGACGCCGGTGGCCTTAAGCTGTGGCAGGTCGGCCGTCTTGACGCCGCCGCCCACCACGATGGGCACGGGGCTTGCCGCGTGGAGTGCGGCCAGATCCTCAAAACTTTTGGTGATGATGGAGCCATCGGCTGCGCGTCCGCAGTCGCGCTTGGTCTCGGTTTCGTGGAGCGGGCCGATGCCCAGGTAGTCGACCAGGCTCATGTCGGCGGTCTTGACGTACTCGAGCATCTCCTCGCAGCGGGCCGAAAGGCCCACGATGGCATCGGGGCCCAAAAGTTTGCGGCAGACCTCGACGGGAATATCGCTCTGGCCGACGTGCACGCCGTCGACAGCAATGCCCTGCTCACGCGCGGCGAGTACGCAGTCCAGGCGGTCGTCGATCAGCAGGGCGACCTGACCGGTCTTGCCGGCCTGTGCGATTGCCTGCGCGGCGTCGCCGGTCAGTGCGATGATCTCGCGGGCGCTTGCCACCTTGGAGCGCACCTGGATGCAGGTAAAGCCTGCGTCGAGCGCCTGGGCCACCACATCGCCCACGGGACGCCCCAGCGTGTTTTCGGGGCCGAGTACCAGATAGGCCGAGATATCAAGGTTGTCGCGGATGCTCATCGTGCTTCCTCCTGCTTTTTGATTTGTGCTTCCATGCGCTCGAGCTTGCCGGTCATAGTGTCAGTAAATCCAGGTCGAATATCGGCTTTGAGCACGACTTCGGTGCGGACGCCCTTGCTCGCCAACACAAAGGTTGCGTCGCGCACGACCTGCATGACCTCGTCCCAGTCGCCCTCGATTTCGGTGAACATCGAGGTGGTGCGGTTGGGAAGGCCGCTCTCGCGAATAACACGCACGACCTCGGCGACCTCGGCGGACAGCTCATCGCCGGTGCCGCATGGGGCGATGGCCACGGCGACGAGTGTGTTCATGCCGGTATTGGTTGCGGGCTCGGACATGGTTTATGCCTCCTCGAGCTCGAGTTGGTTATCGGCGATGTCTTGGGCGGTCGCGCGGTAGAGCTCGTCGATAAAGGCGACCTTAAAGCTTGCCGGGGCATCGGCGACAGCGGCGGCACGCGTGCCGGCAACGTTGTAGACGGCGGTGCCGCAGATGGCTGCCGTAAACGGATCGGTAGCGCAGGCGTACACGGCCAGCACACCGCCCTGCGAGCAGCCGCAGCCGGTAATCTTGGACATGAGCGGGCTGCCGCCGTGGGACTTGGCCACCGTCGTGCCGTCGGTAATCAGGTCGACTTCGCCCGAGACCACTACGGCACCGCCGGTGTAGCGAGCGAGCGCCACGGCGGCATCGCGGGCGGCATCTACCGTGTCGGTGGTATCGACACCGCGTACGCGGCTCAGATCAGCCGCCTCGCCCTCAAGACCCCACAGACCGGCGAGCGCGATGATCTCGGAGGCGTTGCCACGCACGATGGCGGGCTTGCACTGCTTGAGCTCGTTTACCAACTGGGTGCGCAGGCTACCGATGCCCAGACCCACCGGATCGAGCACCCAGGGCTTGCCGGCGTCGTGTGCCGCCTTGGCCGCGCGGGGAATCGTCTGTTCGTAGATGGGGAAGAGCGTGCCCATGTTGAGATAGATGGCACCGCCGCCGGCAACGAGCGCCTCGCCCTCGTCGGGCAGATAGACCATGGCGGCCGAACCGCCCACGGCGAGCTGCGCGTTGGCGACAAAGTCGATCGTCACCGTGTTGGTGATGGAGCCGGCCATCGGATTGGTGGCGCGAATCTCATCCACGGCCTTGACCACATTTTGCTTAAGCTGTTCCGAATCAATCACTGCACATGACTCCTTGGCATAGAAAAGGGGCGCTGTGCATAGACAGCGCCCCTGTAAAGGCGGCATGCTCCCTACGCCAGCATTAACTGACAGGTTCAAAGGATTGGGCCCCATGCCCTCTCAGCCTTGTGGCTTGCACCGCCGGCACTCCCGCATCGAATCTGCTGTTCCCTATACTAGCGCACCTGCCAATAAGGGACAGGTTTATTTTGGCAGGTCGTTACAATAGGTAGGAACGATACGAATGGGGGTCTTATGATTAAACTTGTACTGACCGATATGGACGATACGCTGATTCCGGCCGGGCATGACGGCGCCAGCGACTACGCCATCGAGGGTATTCATGCCATGCAGGCGGCGGGTCTGCACTTTGGCCCGGTTTCGGGTCGTCAGCCGTCCGCGATGGGCTGGATGTTCCGCAATCGCGCCGAGTGCTTCTCGACCGGCGCGTTCTGTAACGGCCAGGTCATGTTTGTGGACGGCGAGGCGGTAGCCTCGCATGCGACCGACAACGCCGCCCTTATGCGCTTGGCTGACTACTTAGAGCAGGAGACCGACGATACGTATCTGAAGCTCTACGGCCTGGGTGATGACTTTTGGGGTAACGATGCCTACTGCGCGACGAGCGATCCCGAGCGCGTGCGTCGCGCCATGGAGTCGGGCGGCAACGCGTGGCTCAAAGGCGAAGAGGCCCCGTGCCGTCCCGTCGTCGATGATGCGCCGGTGTTTAAGGCGAATATTTGGAGTGCCCGTTCACGTGAGGAGCTCGTGGAGCTACGCGAGCGCGTTGCCGCCGAGGTGCCGGAGCTCTCGCTTGTGTTTCCCAACAACCGTGTGCGCCTATTCGATATTCTCCCGGCCGGTTGGGACAAGGGCTGCGCCGCCTTGGAGCTGGCGCGTGCCCTGGGTCTGACGCCTGATGAGGTGGCCGTATTTGGCGATTCCGATAACGATCTGCCCATGATCGGTGCCGTTCCCAACTCCGTTGCAGTCGCCAATGCCAACGAGGCCGTCACGGCTGCCGCGCGCTGGCATATCGGCGCTGCGGCAGACGATGCGGTTGCCGGGGCTCTGCATCAGATTGCCGCCTGCGCCGCGACGGGGGAGATGCCGCCGTTTATGCGTCAGATGGATGCGACGGGTTTCGACGTCACGAACGTCTAGGGAGAAAGCTATGAAGCTTCAGCAGCTCAGGTATGTCGTCAAAGTTGCCGAATGCGGCAGCATCACCGAGGCCTCGCGCCGGCTCTTTGTGTCGCAGCCTTCGATTACCGCATCGATCCGCGATCTCGAAAACGAGATGGGTGTGCATATCTTTGAGCGCACCAACAAGGGCGTCATTGTGTCCGAGGAAGGCGAGACCTTCTTGGGCTACGCGCGCCAGGTGCTCGACCAGGCCGACCTGCTCGAGGGCAAGTACAAGGGCGCGTCCGAGCAGGTGCCGCACTTTAGTGTGAGCTGCCAGCATTATTCCTTTGCCGTTAATGCGTTTGTCGATGTGATCCGTGAGTTCGATGCCGCGCGCTACGACTTTACCCTGCGCGAGGAACAGACTCACGAGATTATCGAGGACGTCGCGCATATGAAAAGCGAGCTCGGCATCCTGTATCTATCGGAGCACAATCGCGAGGTCATCGAGCGCATGCTCGCCGCCAACGAGCTCGTATTCGAGGGACTCTTCTGCGCCGCGCCGCATGTCTTTGTATGCGCCGACCATCCACTGGCGGACCGCGCCAGCGTGACGCTCGAAGATCTCGAGGACTATCCGTTTTTGTCCTACGAGCAGGGCAGCTACAACTCGTTTTACTATTCCGAGGAACTGACCTCGACCTTTGAGCGCCGCAAGAATATCCGCGTGCGCGACCGTGCGACGTTGTTCAATCTGGCCATGGGCCTTAACGGCTACACGGTGTGTTCGGGCGTGATCAGCCATGAACTTAACGGCCCCGGTATTATCTCCATTCCGCTTGATGTAGACGAGTACATGGAGATCGGCATCATTACGCGCAAAAATACGACGCTCACGCGCTACGGCCAAGCTTATATCGACGCGATTCGTCAGCACATCTAGACTGCTGCGTCCTGTACAGGTCAAATCTCTTTATGGCAGTCCCAACTGATATAGGAAGCATCTATATCAAACTGTTATAAACATATATTTTACGATGGCCATATGAGCGCTCATACTCTGTCCCAGTAAAGCAACCAATGCAAAGGGAGATATCTATGAGCACTTCGATTCAACCGAACGCGCCGTTTCGCGCCGATATCGTCGGCAGCTTTCTTCGTCCGCAGGCTGTAAAGGACGCCCGTGCCGCCTATGTCGCGGGTAAACTCGACGCTTCCGGCCTTAAGGCCGTCGAGGACGAGGCCATCCACGACTTAGTGGCCAAGCAGAAGGCTGCCGGCCTGCAGGTTATCACCGATGGCGAGTTCCGCCGCAGCTACTGGCACCTCGACTTTATGTGGGGGCTCAACGGCATTGTACGCCGTACCTCGCGTACGGGCTATATGTTCCACGACGAGGAGACTACGGCTGATACCGCCGTGGTGACCGGCCCTATCAGCGGCGAGAATCACCCCTTCGTCGAGCACTTCAAGTTTGTTAAGGCGCTCGAGGGCGAGGGTCAGGTCGCGCGCCAAACCATTCCAGCACCGATCCAGACGTTCTCTGAGGTCACGCTCGATCGCTGCGACGGCCAGCAGGAGAGCCTGCGCGCTGTCTATAAGACCGATGAGGAGCTTGCCGATGCCATTGCAGCCGCTTATCGCACGGTGATCGCCGACCTGTACGCAGCAGGCTGCCGCAACATCCAGTTTGATGACTGCACCTGGGGCATCTACTGCGATACCGATTTTGTCGCCAAAACCGGCATGAGCCCGGTCGACCTGCAAAAGGTAAGCGAGCTGGGCGTGGCGCTCAACAACGCCGCCATCGAGGGCAAGCCCGACGACCTGGTCATTAACACGCACGTGTGCCGTGGTAACTACCACTCTACCTATGCCTTCGAGGGCGGCTATGACCCCATCGCGCCGTACCTGTTCGCACGCGAGGATGTCGACGCATTTTACCTGGAGTTCGATACGCCGCGCGCCGGTGGCTTTGAGCCGCTCAAGTACGTTGCTCCCGGCAAGAAGGTCGTGTTGGGCCTGGTGACCACCAAGGCCGCTGAGCTTGAGGACGAGGATGCCATCGTCGAGCGTATTCACGAGGCTGCAAAGTATGTTCCGCTCGAGAACCTGTATCTGTCGCCCCAGTGCGGCTTTGCCAGCTGTGAGATTGGCAACAAGCTGACCGAGGACGAGCAATGGGCGAAGATCGCGCTGGTCAAGCGTATTGCCGAGCGTGTCTGGAAGTAGCAGTAGCGTTCGCAGGTGACGGCGCGTGCGAGACATGGCGTATCGCGTACAATGGTTCGGATCGTATCGTTCGGGCAGGTTATCCGATATGCCCGATCGCCCTTCCATTCGAAAGGACTCACATGTCCCAGCCTTCGACGCCCGTTGCCGCCGATGCCATCTACGACGCATCGTCGCTCGGCCGCCCGCGCATGTTCCTGCTCGGCCTACAGCACCTGTTTGCCATGTTTGGCGCCACCGTGCTGGTGCCCGTGCTCACCGGTCTCTCGGTTTCGGCGACGCTTTTGTTTGCCGGCTTGGGCACGCTGCTGTTCCACTTCCTGTCGCGCGGTAAGGTGCCGGCATTCCTGGGGTCGTCGTTTGCCTTTATCGCAGGTTATGCCGCCATCGCGCCCAACGGCGAGACCGAGCTTTTGCCCTACGCCTGCCTGGGCGTAGCCTGCGCCGGTCTGCTCTATCCGGTGCTGGCGGCCCTGTTCCGCGCCTTTGGCGCCAAGCGCGTCATGCGCTTCTTCCCACCGGTGGTGACTGGCCCTATCGTCATTTCGATCGGTCTGATCCTGGCAAGCTCCGCCATTGCCAACTGCCAGACCAATTGGCTTGTCGCCGTTATCGCTGTTGCAGTGATCGTCATCTGCAACATCTGGGGCCGCGGCATGGTCAAAATCGTGCCGATCCTGCTGGGCGTCGTGGTGAGCTATGCCGTTGCGGCCGCGTTGGGTGAGGTCGATTTCTCTGGTGTCGCAGCCGCGCCGTGGGTCGGTCTTCCCATCGTGTGGAACAACACCGTGTTTGCGCTCTTTGGTCCGCAGTTTGATAGCGGCCTCGCCACGACGGCCATCATCACCATCATGCCGCTGGCCTTTGCAACTATGATCGAGCATATCGGTGATATTTCCGCTATTGGCTCCACCTGCGAGCGCAACTACATTGCCGATCCCGGTCTGCACCGCACGCTGCTCGGTGATGGTCTTGCCACGATTCTGGCTTCGCTCTTTGGCGCTCCGGCCAACACCACGTATGGTGAGAACACCGGCGTGCTTGCCCTGACGCGCGTGTTCGATCCGCGCGTGATTCGCATTGCCGCGTGCTGCGCTATCGTGCTTTCGTTCTGCCCCAAGTTCGCTGCCGTGATTGCCGCCATGCCGGCATGCGTTATCGGCGGCGTGTCGCTCGTGCTTTACGGCATGATCAGCACTGTGGGCGTCCGCAACCTCATCGAGAACCAGGTCGATTTCCAGAACAACCGCAACGTGCTTGTGGCCGCTCTGGTGCTCGTGCTTTCACTCGGCATTGCTTACAGCACTGCCGGTGCCATCGTGCTGGAGCTGGGCGGCGTGACGATTTCGCTTTCCGGTCTTGCCGTGGGCTCGCTGGTTGGCATCGTGCTCAACGCAATTCTGCCCGGCAACGACTTTGAGTTTGCCGTTTCTGAACTCGAGGAGACTGTCGAGTAGAAGTTGTGTTCAGCTAAATCAAAAAATGGCGCCCGTGCGTACGCGTGGGCGCCATTTTTAATGCGTCAGTATCCAGCGTATGCCACGCGCCATTCGTAGATCGGTTTGGGCAAAGTGATTGCCGGGGTTGAGTTCCATCGTTGTTGGGATGCCGCGCTCGATGAGTAGCTCTTCCATTGCGCGCGTGTCGTCGAGTACGTGTCTCATCATGCGGTTGGGCGTCTTGGTTTCTTTTTTGCCGAGTGACAGATAGACAGCTTGTGGGCTGCCGGCAAATGGCGCCGTGCTGGCGCGATCGACATAGTCGGGAAACCATAGCGACCCCGATGCGCTCGCGATGCGGTCAAAGGCGTCGGTTTGCCAGAGGGACCAGAGCGCGAAGAGGCCCGCGAGCGAGTAGCCGGCAATGCCGCGCCAGGTGGGCGGCAGTGGGAGCGATAATTCGACCTTTAGGATTATCCGGTTCAGCAGTTCATCGAGAAATCCGGACGCCTGCCCACCGAAAGGTTCGGCATCGCGTACGGTCCCGTCGCATGCCCAGGGGCTCAGCTCGCGATTCCAATCGAGCCCGCCAATGGCGACGAGGGTGAATGGCGGGCAGCCGAGCTCAAGACAACGGTTGTAGACCTCGCTGCCGTCGCCCATGACTACGGGGAGGTAGATGACAGGTACGCTTTCCGCATGATTCGAATAGACGGTTATCTGCTTTCGATGCGCTTCCATGGCCTGCTTCTCTCAGCGTTGTGATATCGACGGTCCCAATTGTCGCACGCTGGCACATATAGGTTGGGCTGCATTAAGAATAATCGCATACGCACCGCGTGAGCACAAACAGGAAGACGCCACCGCCGGAGGGGAGCTCGACGGTGGCGTTGCTAAACGGTGTGCAGGCTAGCACTTCTGTGGGTGCCGTCCCGTGCGTTAAAGGCCAAAGGCGTCTATGAACGCTTGCGGCTCACCACGGCGCCTGCGGCGATGGCGGCTGTTCCCGCAAGGGTGGCTGCCACGATGGCTGCGCTCGAGGCGTCGCCGGTTGCCGCGAGTTTGCCGGCGATCTTGGCTCCCGTGGCTGCAACTGCAACGGTCTTGGTTGTCTTCGTGCCCTCGGACTTGGAGCCCTCGGGCTTGGTCTCGCCGGGCTTCTCCTCGGGTTTGGTCTCCTCGGGAGGCACGATGACCGTGCTCTTGGCGACGGCTGCATCGTAGGGGGAGTCGATCGTGGCGTCGCCCGTGCCGATGGTTTGACCTGCCTCGTAGGAGATGCTGGGGCCGTACTCTTCTTCGTAGCGATAGTTAATGATCTTGCCGCCTGCGGGCGTCTGGATGGGAGCGCCTTCGATCTCGATGGTGCCAATCGCCTTGCCATCCTCGCTTATGGCAAGAGCGAAGATTGCCGCCGTGTCTCCCTCGGCCGTGAGCTTGCTGCGGACGATCGAGATACTCGCGGGCGTGATGCCCTCGTAGGTCTGGGCGAAGATACCGATGTTCAGACCCCTAGGCTCAGGGATGACCGCGCCGCTTTGGTCGTTGCTGTAGTGATCGGGGCCATCGCCACCGGTCTCGATATAGCGGGCTATAGCCTTAACAACGGAGTCGCTGATGTAGATGTGGCCGCCAGCGACGTTTGGCTGGTGGTTTCTGGTAGAGATTGCAACCGAGAATTTGCCTTCCGCGAACGCGTCCACGATGGAACCATTCTTGATGACGATGTCGTCCCCGTCGGTGATGAGGGCGATGGCCTGGCCGCCACTCGCGCTTGTACGGACCGTCACGGTTGCGCCATCGAGCGTGATGCCCTTGTAGGCATAGACACCATATTCAACACCGCTTGCGTCAAGGGAGGCGTTCGTGATCGCGAGACTGCCCTCAGCGTCGACGGCAAGATCTCCCTCGGCGTTCGCCTTGACCTGGCTGCCGCCCGAGATGTTGATGCCGTCTTCAGCCCAAATCGCCGCTTCTTCTATCGAGCTTGCTTCTACCTTGCCACCGCCTTTGATGATGATGTCATTGCCCGCGGCGACGCCGTAACCTTCGCCTCCTTTAGCGATCACTGTGCCAGAGGAATCGATGGTGGTCTTGCCCTTGGATTGGATACCTTCGGTACTGCCCGTTGCATTCACGGTGCCCGAGCCCGTGATAGAGAGGTCGCCCTTTGCCTCAATTCCGTCGGAAGTGGTGCTTGTGGTGTTCACGGTGCCTGGGCCAGAAATGGAGAGGTCGCCTGTGGATTTAATTGCATCGGCCTCGGCTGTCGCATTGAGCTCATCCGTGCTATTCGAGCTCGTTATGTTCAACTCCGCTTTCTGGTTAGTGCCATCCTGCGCTTTGATGGCGGCTCCGGTGTAATCGGGCTCGGTTTTCACGGTGTTCTTGCCCTCGTACGCAATGTTGAGCTTGCCCGCGGCCTTGATCTCGCCGCCGTTATAGCCGTTGAGCTTCATGTCATCGGCGCCGTCCCAGCTCCAGGTGCCGGCCTCGTCGCCTGCCGCGGTGCCGGCATTGTACTGGGTGCCGCCGACGTCCACCCACTCCGCCGCGAGCGAGACGCTCGGCATGAGCAGCGAGCTCACCGTGAGCGCGCAGGCCAGGCCGCAGACGATGCGGCGGGTCACGCGGCGCCAGCTGCCGTGTGCGAGCAGCGTGCGACGGCGCACGTCGGGCTCGACAAAATGGGCTCCAGAGGTTTTGTCATTGCGCTTGGGGGTCGTGAACAAGGCGGCCATGGTTACTCCCATCCTCATAGGGCCTATGCGATTACGTCCAGCATATCTGCAGGATGTAGCCGGCGGTAGTGCCGTTTGGAGGGCAAAATGTCCAAAATTCGGGAAACAATACATCGCGCGCCCGTGCTCTGCCCGCCTTTAAAAGAAAAGCGCGGAGCCGCTCGTTGCGACTCCGCGCTTTGCTGTTTTGCTTTAGCAGGCTATGCCGTTACGCCACGAAGAAGTAGACGAGGAAGGCAAGGGCTGCGATCCACATGAGCGGCTTGATCTTGGAGGCCTCGCCCTTAAAGAGCGCGACGATCACGTAGGCGATAAAGCCCAGGCCAATGCCGGCAGAGATGGAGTAGGTGAAGGGCACGCCGGCGACAATCATGAACGCCGGGAAACCCTGCGACACGTCGGACCAGTCGATCTCGGAGGCCTCGCTCATCATGAGGTAGCCGACGTAGACCAGAGCACCGCAGGTGGCGGCGCTGGAAACGATGGTGACGATGGGGGAGAAGAACGCGGCGAGAATGAACAGCACGCCGGTGGTGACGGAGGTGAGGCCCGTGCGGCCACCGTCGGCGGCGCCGGAAGTGGACTCGACGAAGGTGGTGATGGAGGAGACGCCCATAAAGCCACCGGCAGCAGCGGCCACGGAGTCGACGACCAGGATGGGACGGATGTCCTCGACATTGCCGTCCTCGGTCAAGAACTCGCCCTGCTTGGCGACGGCCATCGCGGTGCCCATGGTGTCGAAGAAGTCACTCATGAGCAGCGAGAAGGCAACGACGAGCAGCATCGGGTCGGTCAGAACCTTCACGATGGCCATGTTGCCGTCTGCGGTGCTGGCAAACGGGGCGCCAAAGGTCGAGAAGTCGAGCGGTGCGATGAGGCCCTCGGGGGCGTGGGTGACGCCCAGCGGGATACCGGCGATAACGGCGACGATGATGCCGATGAGCAGCGAGCCCGGCACGTTGCGGGAAGCCAGGGCAACCGTCACGATGATGGAGATGATGCCGACGATAAAGGTGGGGGAGGCGATGTCGCCCAGACCGACGAGCGTACCGGCACCAGCGGTGATGATACCGGCGTCGCACAGGCCGATCATGGCGATGAACAGGCCCAGACCCACGGAGATGGCGTGGCGCAGGACCACGGGGATGGCGTCCATAATGGCCTCGCGCAGGCCGCACAGGACGAGCAGCAAGATGACGATACCCTCGAGGAAGATAACGCTCATGGCCACGTGCCAGTCACCGCCGCACATGGTGGTGGCGATGCCCGCGATCATGGCGTTGATGCCCAGGCCCGAAGCGCAAGCGAGCGGGCGGTTGGCGAAGATGCCCATGCAGATGGTCATGATGCCGGCGCCCAGGCAAGTGGCGCAGGCGAGCGCTCCCGCATCGATGCCGGCGCCCGAGAGCACCGCGGGGTTGACGGCAATGATGTAGGCCATCGCCAGGAACGTTGTCAGTCCAGCGCGAAGTTCGGTCCCGATTGTGGACTTGCGCTCGCTGACGTGAAATAGTTCGTCCATGCATACCCTTTCCTTGTTCGGCCCCGAGTTTAGGCCGATTGACACGAACTCACTTACTATATCGCCTTTACAACCTTGCTGTTCCTCACATGTTGATGTTCGGCGCTTTGTAACGGACGGGTGGTATTTTCCGTATGAAAATGTGTGGGTACCGTATACTTAAGCAGTTACAACGACCCCTATGGAGGAACGTATGATTAAAGAGCTCTGCCACGACGAGGCTATTCTGTCCCAGCGTTGCGAGGTCGCGACCGTCGAGGACGAGTCGGTGGCACAGGACCTGATCGATACCATCAAGTCGCTCGACGATGCCGGTTGCCTTGCCGCCAACCAGATTGGCGTCACCAAGAAGGTCTGCGTCTATCTGGACGACGCCGGCGAGCCCCACGTGCTCTACAACCCCCGTCTGGTGTTTGGCCTGGGCGCCAGCAAGATGGAGGAGAGCTGCCTGACGCACGAGGAGGTCACCAAGTCCACGCGCTATATCAAGTGCAAGGTCGCTTATGACGTGATCGTCGACGGCAAGATGCGCGAGCGCAAGCAGGACTTTGTGGGCTTCGAGGCGCAAATGATTCAACACATGATTGACCACTGTCTAGGAAAGTTGGTCTAAGGGGACCAAAGCACCGCACCTTGCCGCTCAATCGTCGCTCGCGTACCTTAAGTACGCTTCGCTCCTCTTTCGTGGCAATCTGCGGCACTTTGACCCCTTAGACGACCTGCGGGGTTAACTTGGTTAAGTTTATCCTGCTTGAATAGTCCGGGCGTGACGTTGTTGTCATGTCCGGGCTTTTGTGTTTAGCGCCTTTTTGTTTGGAGACAATAACCTTAGCAGGAACGTAAAGCTGGGAGGCGCTATGTGTACGAGTATTCGATTTACCGATAATTCTGGCCACATGTATCTGGGCCGCAACCTCGACTGGAGCTTTGACTACGGCCAGCAGGTTCGCGTGATGCCGCGCGGGTTTCACATTCCGTATTCGTTTATCGACGACGCGACAGCGGCACACGCGGTGATCGGTATGTGCATCGATTACAAGAACTACCCTATGTTCTTCGATTGCGGCAACGATGCGGGCCTCGCCGTGGCGGGCCTCAATTTCCCGGGTTATGCCGAGTATGCCGAGGGGCCGGTTGATGGAAAGACCAATATCGCGGCCTATGAGTTTCCCCTGTGGGTGGCAGCGACGTTCTCGACGGTCGATGAGGTCGAGGCCGCGCTGCGCGACACGGTGATTGTCGCCAAATCTGCCGGAGAGGGGCTGGGCGTGTCGCTGCTCCATTGGATTATCGGCGACAGCCAGCGCAGCATCGTGGTCGAGATGATGGCTGACGGCCTGCATGTATACGACGATCCGGTCGACACCCTTGCCAACCAGCCGACCTTCCCGTGGCACATGGAAAACCTCCGCACCTATATCACCGCCACAAGCGATTTTCCGCAGACGGCGACATGGCGTGGCGCCGAGCTCAAGCCCTATGGCGCGGGTGCCGGCATGCGCGGTATTCCGGGTGACTGCTATTCGCCGAGCCGTTTTGTAAAGGCGGCGTACCTCAATGCCAATTACCCGCAAAAGGAGAGCGAGACCGAAAACGTCGTCCGTATGTTCCGCTCGCTCGAGGGCGTGGTGATGATTGAGGGGGCGTCCAGGATGGGCGATGGCAAGTTCGAGAAGACTATCTACACCGGATGCTTTAGCGCGCGCACGGGCAATTATTACTACGCGATGTATGGGGATCCGTCGATTCGCTACGTGAGCCTGATGGATGCCGAGGGCGCGAGCCCCGATAGGCTCGTGGTTCCCGAGCCGCGCCGTTCGTAGCCGATAGCTTTACTGCAATGCAAAACGGTCCCGCATCTCCCATGAGATGCGGGACCGTTGTCGTCAATGGCTGGTGGCGTGTTAGAAGTTGGCGTCGTTGAGCTGGGTGCTTTCGAGTCCGTCGAGTTGCTGTTGGTCGGGCGTATCGGCGACGCTCTCGAGCAGCTCGGTGGGATCGACATTCATGTCCTTACCGGCTTCGTTGCCGTTGACCAGGTCGTCCGAGAAGATGTCGACTTCCATTTCCTCGGCCTCTTCGATCAGGATCTCGAGTGGCACCTGGGTGCGAATGAGTTTGACTGCCGGACGCATGCGGGCAAAGAGCGGTACGTACTCAATGATGATGGCCGAGTTCTCGAGACCATACCAACGTGCCGGGCTTCCGCAGGCGCGGCGGACGGCGTACTTGATGGCCATCACACGGTGGTCGTTGCGGTTGATGTCCGTTTCGGGGGCAAGCATCTTGCGCAGCATGCAAAAACGGAAGTCGCCCACGTTGCCGCGTGTCTCGTAGATGGAGTAGGTGTGATGCTGCGGCGGCAACTCACCCGATGCCATCAGGTCGCCAACGATCTGGCGCAGGTAGGCGTTGATGCGCTGATTGACCTTAAAGCCCAGATCCAAGCGCACGCGGAACAAAAAGTCCGTGCCAAAGGTCTCGACGGAATACTCGTGCGTATAGGGCTCGTCGGTAACGTGCACGTTGATGAACCAATATGCCTTGGCGCGCTTGGGGTGCTTGTCCAGGATGGAATAGAGCACGTCGCGGTCGAGCGTGAGCGGGTCGGGGCTGTTGGTGAGGAACACCAGATTGTCGGCGAGCACGGGGTAGGTCTCGTCGTTACGCAGGCGGTTGAGCTGATCGATGTACTTGGAGACGGGCAGCAGAATCGTCTGCGTGCGCTCGATGGCGGTGCCGCGGCGCCACACGTACATGAGGCCAAACAGCAGTGCGGCCAGGAAGATCATGACGTAACCGCCGTCAAAGAACATGGTGAGGCACGAGGCGAAGAAGCACAACTCAATGGCACCAAAGAGCAGGGCGAAGCCGCAGGCACCCAGCTTGTGCTTGAGAATGCCAGCGATATAGCTCGTCAAAAGCGTGGTGGTCATGAGCATGGTCACGGTAATGGCGAGGCCGTAGGCGCTTTCCATGCGCTCAGAGTTTTGGAACAGCAGCACGATGAAGATGCAGCCGACCCACATGATGTTGTTGACGAGCGGAATATAGAGCTGGCCCTTGGTGTCGCTGGGGTAGTGGATGCGCAGATGCGGCATAAGGTTGAGACGCGTGGCCTCGGATACCAGCGAGAACGAGCCGGTGATGAGCGCCTGCGAGGCGATGATGGCCGCTACGGCCGAAAGCACGATGGCAAGGGGGCGCAGGGGCTCGGGGAGCATCATATAGAACGGGTTGACGATATCCATCGCGAGCATCTGGGGGTTGGAGTTATTGGCGAGCAGCCAAGCTCCTTGACCCAGATAGTTGAGGATAAGGGCCGCCTTAACAAACGGCCAGGATGCATAGATGTTTGCCTTGCCCACGTGGCCCATATCCGAGTAGAGGGCCTCGGCGCCGGTCGTCGACAGAAAGACGAAGCCGAGCACCATGATGCCCGAGTGGTTGATGGGCGAGAACAGGAACATGATGCCGCGGATGGGGTTGAGTGCGCGTAGGATGGACAGGTTGCCGAGCATGTTGAACAGGCCGGCGCCAGCCAAGAACAGGAACCACAGCGTCATGAGCGGGCCGAACAGCTTGCCGATCGACGAAGTGCCGGCGCGCTGCATGGCAAACAGGCCGCAGATAATGATGATGGTGATGATGATCACATTGGTCTGGCCGTCGCCCAAAAGCGCATGGCCCCACTCGATAGTGCGCAAGCCCTCGATGGCCGTGGTGACCGTGACGGCGGGGGTGAGGATGCCGTCGGCGAGCAGCGCCGCGCCGCCGATCATGGCGGGAAGGATCAGCCACGGCGCCACTTTGCGCACCAAGCTAAACAGGGCGAAGATGCCGCCCTCGTTGTGGTTATCGGCCTTCATGGCGATTACCACGTACTTGACCGTGGTCACGAGCGTCATGGTCCAGATGACGAGCGAAAGCGCTCCTAAGATCATGTCCTCGCTGACGGTACCGATGCCGCCGTTGTTGGCGACGATTGATTTCATGGTGTACATGGGGCTCGTGCCGATGTCGCCGTAGACGACGCCGAGCGTAACGAGCAGCATGCCAGCGGAGAGGGGAATGGCTCCATGCCCGCCTTGACCACGCTGATCTTGGGGGCTTGCCTCCAGTTTGTTGTGTGCCACGTGGACTCCCTTGGACATCTGGCCCCTGCAAAGGGCAGCAGACCTTTATGCCATCTTTATACATATAAGAGCAGTTTGGCACATCGGGGTGTTTTAGACAATAATCCCCATCTGGGGATTATTCATGTACGCAGGTGGCATTTCAAAGCAGGGGCATATCCGATGAATAGCTTGCTGCAATGTGATAACCGCAGACGCGTCCCTGCTTCGAAACTGAAGAGGGGCTTTTAAGCACGTGCCGCCTGGGCGATGCCTGCTTTGGCGCCTGCGCGTTTGCCGGCGAGTTCGCAAAAAATCGCGCCGCCGATGATAAGCGCGGCGCCCATCAGGCGGACCGGTGTTATGGTTTCGCCCAAAAGGACGGCCGAGAACACGACGGCCGAAAGCGGCTCAAGGTAGCCGACGACGGCGACGGTCTGCACAGGCAGTTTGGCGACGGCGCTAAAGTAGAGCAGGCAACCGATGCCTGTGTTGACAATGCCGAGCATGGCAACGGCGCGCCAATCGATGCCGGCGGCAATGCTGGGGGAGAGGAACGAGGGGACACCTTGCGTGAGGAGCGTAAGGATCAACGCGGTTACAAAGGCGGCGCTCACCTGGAGCGTGGAGTTCTCGAGACCTTCGATATGTGGCGCTCCCTTGCTGGCAATGACCATCAACGCGTAGCAGAAGGCCGAGGCGATGCCGTACACGATGCCCGCGATGGGCATATTGCCGCCGAGGCCTTGGGCCGCGATGAGGAAGGCGCCGCAGGCGACGGCGATAAACCCGGCGATTTTGCCGCCGGTCAGCTTTTCGCCAAAGATGAGCGGGGAGAGCGCCATGACAATGATGGGGCCGCAGTAGTACAGCAGCGAGGATACGCCGACGCCGATCGTCTGGTAGGCGCGGAACAGAAAAATCCAGCTGGCGCCCAGCGCGGCTCCCGAGAGGAGGAGGGCTGCGGCTTCGCGGGGGCGAGATGGCGCCTGCAACTTATGGCGTTGGGTGATGGCGAGGATGGTTACAAGCGAGAGGGCTCCCAAAAACGTGCGCAGCAGCACGATATCGGAGCTCGGCAGCGCGATGGCAGCGGCGATGATGCCGTTGGAGCCAAACAATAGCAATGCTGCTAAGTACGTAAACAGTCCGTTGTTCATGCGCTTCCGTCCCATCTATATCCGAGCATGTTCACTATGGGTGAACTGGCTTTAGAAGAAAAGCGAATATAATGCATGGATGACATGACAAATACTCATGTAAGGGCGGGGACGTGCCGTGAAGACCAATATCCAAAAGATGCAAGTGCTGCTCGAGACGGTGCGTGCCGGCAGTTTTACACGCGCCGCAGAGCGGCTGAGCTATTCGCAGTCGGGCGTGAGCCGCATGGTGGGCGATCTTGAGGCCGACTGGGGTTTTAAAGTGCTTGATCGCAGCCGCGAGGGCGTGGTGCTTTCTGCCGACGGGCGGCAGGTCATGCCGGCAGTCGAGGCGTTATGCGAAGAGTTTGGCCGCCTGCAGCGACGCGTGGACGAGATGCGTGGGCTCATGCGCGGCAAAATCTGCATCGGTACGTTTTCGAGTGTGGCGACCCATGTGCTGCCGCCGGTGATTGCGCGGTTTCGTGCCGATTATCCAGATGTCGATTATGAGTTGCTGATGGGCGATTACTCCGAGATTGAGCAATGGGTGGCGGAAGGCCGCTGCGACCTGGGCTTTATTCCGCGCGAGCCACGCGGCGCCGGCATGGCGTCGCGGTCGTTGGTGCAAGACGAGCTGATGGCCGTGGTGCCAGCGGACTCCTCGCTTGCCACCGCGGAGGTCGTTTCCCTTGCCGATTTGGCCAACGAGCAGTTTATTCTGCTGGAACGCGGTAGCGACGACGAGATTACGCCGCTGTTCCGTCGGGCGGGGCTGACGGTGCGTTCCAAGCTGTCGACCTGGGATGACTATGCGATTATGGCCATGGTCGAGGACGGCCTGGGCGTGAGCATTCTTCCGGCGCTCATCTTGCGCCGCTGCCAGTTCGATGTTGCCGTGCGCCCGCTCGAGGGACATCCTCATCGGCAGATCAACGCCATATACCGCACCGCCGACGTTTCGCTTGCCGCTGTTCGATTCCTTGAATACCTCTAAACGTGTACACGTCATTGTCCGCTTTGGGCAAATCTCGGAGTTCGGTACATTTTCTTATGAAATTGAACTTGCGAATGAGGTACGGCGCTATACTGCTGCCTAAATTGAACTCAGGTTCAATTTGTGTTCTATAAATTGAACTTTGCCAGCAAGGAGGTTCTAGTGGCCCAAGAGACGTTTAGCGATCGCCTGCGACAGACCATGTCCGATCGCGACGTTCGCCAGTCGGACGTAATCCGCGCTTCGGAGATGCTCGGCAAAAAACTCGGCAAGAGTCAGATGAGCCAATATGTGAGTGGCAAGACGATTCCGCGGCGCGATGTGGCAGAGCTGCTCGCCCGCATTTTGGAGGTCGATGTTTCCTGGCTGCTTGCCGGTGACGCCGATCAAGGCGAGGCATCATCGCCTCGCAACGATTCCAAGCCCGAACCCCATCCCTCAGCTCAAATTCCAAGGAGCACCACCATGCGTACTTTTTCTAAATCCACCAAGCTTGATAACGTCCTGTATGACGTGCGCGGTCCCGTCGTCGACGAGGCTGCCCGCATGGAGGACGAGGGCGAGCGCATCCTCAAGCTCAATATCGGCAACCCGGCGCCCTTCGGTTTCCGCACGCCTGACGAGGTTATCAAGGACATGCGCCAGCAGCTGCCCGACTGCGAAGGCTATTCCAACTCGCGCGGTCTGTTCTCTGCACGCAAGGCGATTATGCAGTACTCGCAGATCAAGGGCCTGCCCAACGTTCAGATGGAGCACATCTACACGGGCAACGGCGTGTCCGAGCTCATTCAGCTTTCGATGAACGCGCTGCTCGACAATGGCGACGAGATTCTGATCCCCAGCCCCGACTATCCGCTCTGGACGGCGTGCGCGACCCTTGCCGGCGGTCATCCCGTGCACTATCTGTGCGATGAGCAGGCGGATTGGTATCCCGATCTGGAGGATATGGAGTCCAAGATCACGAGCGCGACCAAGGCCCTCGTCATCATCAACCCCAACAACCCCACGGGCTCGGTCTACCCGCGCGAGGTGCTCGAGGGCATCGTTGAGGTTGCGCGCAGGCACCAGCTCATGATCTTTGCCGATGAGATCTACGACCGCCTATGCATGGACGGCTACGAGCACGTCTCGATTGCCTCGCTCGCTCCCGATCTGCCCTGCGTTACGTTTAGCGGCCTGTCCAAGTCGCATATGATTGCGGGTTATCGCATCGGCTGGATGGTGCTTTCGGGCAACCAGCGCTGCATGAGCGACTTCATCATGGGCGTCAACATGCTCTCTAACATGCGCCTGTGTTCCAACGTGCCGGCTCAGTCGATCGTCCAGACGGCGCTCGGCGGCCATCAGTCGGTTAACGACTACATCCGCCCCGGCGGTCGTGTCTACGAGCAGCGCAACTTTGTGTATGAGGCGCTCAGCAAGATCGATGGCATCTCGGTGGTCAAGCCGCGCGCGGCGTTCTATATCTTCCCCAAGATGGATGTGAAGAAGTTCAACATCACCGATGACGAGCAGTTTGCCCTCGACCTGCTGCACGAGAAGAAGATCCTCATCACGCGCGGCGGCGGCTTTAACTGGGCCGAGCCCGACCACTTCCGCATCGTGTACCTGCCGCGCATGGAAGTGCTCAAAGAGTCGCTCGAAGACCTCGCCGACTTCTTCGATCATTACCGCCAGAGCTAGTGGGATAGAAGCTCCGTACTATGAAAAGCTCCCTGCAGTTGTTTTGCTGTAGGGAGCTTTCTTGAATCGGCGGAACTAGATCACGATCCCGTTGCAGTGGTCGATTTCGTGTTGGATGATTTCGGCGGTGTAGCCCGAGAAGTTTTTGATGCGGTGGACGAAGTTCTCGTCCAAATACTCAACCTTAATGCGGCGATAGCGGGTACAGGGACGCTCGCCGATCAGCGAGAGACATCCTTCGCTCGTCTGATAGGCGTTGACCTGCTCAAGAATTTGAGGGTTGTACATAAGCAGCGATTTGCTGCCGTCCTTTACGCAGATGATGCGTTTGCGCACGCCGATCATGTTAGCGGCGAGGCCCACGCACTCGTGCTCATGCTCGTGGAGCGTATCCAGGAGGTCCTGCCCGGTCACGGCGTCGTCGGGCCCTGCGTCTTCGGAAGGCAGGCGCAAAAAGAACTCGGATTTCATGATGGGCTTAATCATGGCGGGCTCCTCATGTCTTATGCTTTCGTGGACTTTTAATAATAGCGCGGAAGGAAAGCTGCGCGTCCGCGTTACAATCTTTCGACGTTGGACCATGTTGCCAGATTCGTCGTGTACGGCGTCTGGTGTAAGTCTAGGGCTCATTTTCGCCCTGGACCGTTCCTCTGGGGCGATGCGATTGTCGTTCTAAGAGGAAGGAATTTCATGGGGACCAAATCCCAAAAGCAAACTCAATCACCGTCGACGGCCTCGGCGCTTCTCGTCGTAATGTATGTTGCAGCCTTTGTCGCCGCGTTTAACGAGAACATCATTAATGTGGCGTTGCACGACATTATGGCGGCCTTTTCGGTGAGTGCCACCACGGCGCAGTGGCTCGTTTCGGGCTACATGATCGTGACGTCGATCTTTACGGCCATCATGGCCTTCCTGTCCGGCCGTTTCTCGACGCGCAAGCTGCTGTTTTTCGCATGCGGATGCATGGTCGCCGGCGAGGTCCTGTGCCTGTTCGCTCCGTCGTTTAGCGTTTTGCTGCCAAGTCGTATTTTGCAGGCTGCGGGATCGGGCATCTTGTTCCCGCTCATGATGAACGTGGTGCTGTCTTGCGCTCCGCGCGAGAAGCTCGGTCTGTATCTGAGCCTGGGCGGTGCCTGCATTACGCTGGGGCCGGCGTTTGGACCCGTGATCAGCGGTCTTATGTGCACGTTGTTTGGCTGGAGGGCGGTGTTCGTAGTGCCGCTGGTGGGCGGCATTGTGGTCGCTGCGGCGGGCGTAAAGCATGTTCAGAATGTCGGGGAGCGCTCGAACACCACGCTCGATATTCTGTCAGTTGTTTTACTCGCCGCCGGCATTACGGCATTCGTGTATTCCGTAGGCGAGTTCTCGACCAATCTGATTGCCGGCATCGTGACGCTCTTCGCCGCCATGGTGCTGCTCGGCCTGTTTGCGGTCCGTCAGCTCAAGCTCGAACATCCGGTGCTTAACGTGCGTCCCATGGCGAGCGTTCGTTTTTGGCCTGCGTGTCTGCTTGTGGTGGTGTCGATGATGACGACGTTCTCGATGAGCGTTTTGTTGCCGCTCTATTTTGAGGGCGCATACGGCATGACCGCACTTATTGCGGGCTTGCTCATTTTGCCGGCGATTGCCTGCAACGCCGTTACCTCGATTGTGGGCGGACGTGTGATGGACGCCCGCGGCGCATGGCCGCTGCTGCCGGTCGGCTTTGCCCTGATTGCCGTGGGACAGACTGCCATCTCGATGACGGCGGCAAGCATGGACATCGGCGTCGTCGTGGCGCTGACCGTTGTGGTGTATGCCGGAGTCGGTTTGGTGCTAAGCCCCTCGCAAACGGCCGGCTTGGAGACGCTACCTGCCGCCGAGCATCCTCACGGAACGGCATTGCTCAACACGTGGAACATGATTGCCGCATCGTTTGGCCCGTCGCTGTTTATCGGCCTGCTCTCGAGTTCTGCGGCGACTGCCGGCGCCGCTGGCGTTGCGACCGACGTTGCCCAGGCGATTGGATTTGCGGCAGCCGTGCGTGTGGCGGCTGTAATTGCCGTGGTCGGATTTGTGGTATCGGTTGTGTACACTCGCCGCGAGTCGCACATGTCGCATTAATGTGTGCACATAGATTCTGCAGCTAGATTAGCGGGCGACACCATAAACTAATGGACGTTTTGCCGAGAGGCATGAATGTTTAAAGCGCAAAGAGTGCGCGACGGGCCCCGCGAATGGGGCGATGATGCCCGAGAGGGCCAAGAAGGAGTCTCATGTCCGAGAACGAAGAGATCATGAACGAGACCGAGAACGAGACCATGGCTGCCGAGGTTGAGGCAGTCGAGACCGTGGAGACCGAAGCTGCCGAGGTTGAGGCTGCTGACGAGGTTTCCGCCGAGGAGGAGGCCGAGGTTGTCGAGGCCGCCGTTGATTACGATGACGAAGAGCTGATGGACAAGATGCAGAAGGCCGCCCGCCTGCTGCGTAGCCGTCGCTTTGCTATTTCCAAGGAGGAGGAGGCCAAGGCCGAGCGCATGGCGAACATCGAGCGCGCCATCAAGCTTCTTGACCTCAAGCCCAAGATGGAGCAGAAGGAAATGTCCGACCTGTTGGGCATGCGCCTCCGTGAGCTCGACGGCCTGATGGCCGAGGCCGAGGCTGCCGATCTGGTCGGCCGCATCGACGACGCCGAGGGCGATATGCGCAAGATCGTCGTCTTCGCTGCCGAGGATGCCGCTGAGGGCCTGGTCGAGCTTGCCAACAAGAAGGAGAAACTCCTGCCCGAGCTTTCTTACGAGGAGGCCACCGAGCTGATGGCTGCCCTTGATAAGGTTATCGCTCCGCTCGTCGCCATGGGTCTGGACGAGGACCGTGGTCCTCGCGGCGGCCGTGACGACCGTGGTGGCCGTGGCGGCGACCGTGGCGGTCGCGGTGGCTTTGGCGATCGTGGCGGCCGTGGCGGCGACCGCGGCGGTCGCGGTGGCGATCGCGGTGGCCGCGGCGGCTTTGGTGACCGTGGCGGCGATCGTGGCGGTCGCGGCGGCTTTGGTGGCAACCGTGGTGGCTATGGCGATCGCGGTGGCAACCGTGGCGGCTTCGGCGGCAACCGTGGTAACGACCGCGGCGGTCGTGGCGGCGACCGTGGCGGCCGCAACGGCGGCGGCTTCCGCGGCAACCGCTTCTAGTTGGGTTACGCGGTTTTACCAAACCGCGTAACTAGTTGACGCTGCGCGCCCACCAGAGCGACAACTTGTCATTCAAAGAGGACGGCATGACCAGAAGGTCTATGCCGTCCTCTTTTCATGCCAATTTGTTCGCTCTGGTGGGCGCTCGCTGTCGGTGCCAAAACATCGACATTGCCATGATCCAGACCTGCTAAAAGATAGTCGTTGGGGACGTTCTTGTTTGACTAGTCATTCAAGAACGTCCCCAACGACTACATAGCATGAGAGTGGATAATCTCCCAGTTTGGGCTCGCATTCAGGCTCAAAGTGGGAGATTATCCACTCTCGTTTCTGTTCTGCCTACATTTGTAGGAACAGTTCGTGGAGGCGGGTATCGTCGTCGAGCTCGGGGTGGAAGGTTACGCCGAGCTGGTTGCCCTGACGGGCGGCGACAATACGACCGTCGACTTTCGCTAAGGCCTTGGCGTCGCCGTGGACCTCGACGATGCGGGGCGCGCGGATAAACGTCAGCGGCACTTCACCGTCGATGCCGGCTACCTGTCCCTTGGTTCGAAAGCTGCCGAGCTGCCTGCCGTAGGCATTGCGCTCGACAAGCACATCCATGGTTGCCAAACGGGGCGTGCCCTTATCGTCATGGGCGGCAAGGTCGTGAGCCAGCAGAATCAGGCCGGCGCAGGTGCCCAGGACGGGCATGCCTTCAGCGATACGGGCACGAAGCTCCTCGAGCATGCCCAACTCATCAAGCAGCTTCCCTTGAACGGTAGACTCGCCGCCGGGAAGTACCAGACGGTCAAAGTCCTGCTTCAAATCAGCCGCCTGCCTCAGCTCAATACAGTGTGCGCCCAGCTCGGACAGCCTCGCCTCGTGCTCGGCAAAAGCACCTTGGACCGCCAGCACGGCGACCGTTTGGTCTGCATAATCGCTCATGTGCGATCCTTTCTGCCGGACTAGCGTCCGCGCTCCTCCATGATGATCTCGATCTCGTCGGCGTTGATGCCGACCATGGCCTCGCCCAGGTCCTCCGAAAGCTCGGCAATGAGCTTGGCATCGGTGAAGTTTGCCACGGCCTTGACGATGGCGGCGGCGCGCTTGGCCGGGTCGCCGCTCTTAAAGATGCCCGAGCCGACAAAGACGCCCTCGGCGCCCAGCTGCATCATCAGCGCAGCGTCGGCGGGGGTCGCTACGCCGCCGGCGGCAAAGTTCACGACGGGAAGCTTTCCCGTGGCATGGACCTCGCGCACCAGCTCGACCGGAACCTGCAGTTGCTTGGCTGCCTCAAAGAGCTCGTCATCGCGAAGGGCAATAACGTCGCGGATCTGATTTTGGATCTTGCGCATGTGACGCACAGCCTGAACGACGTCGCCCGTGCCCGGCTCGCCCTTGGTGCGAATCATCGTGGCGCCCTCGGCAACACGGCGCAGCGCCTCGCCCAGGTCGCGGGCACCGCAGACAAACGGGACGTCAAACTGGGTTTTGTCGATGTGGTAGACATCGTCGGCGGGGGAGAGAACCTCGGACTCATCGATGTAGTCGATATCGATGGCCTGAAGGACCTGCGCCTCGACGATGTGACCGATGCGGCACTTGGCCATGACGGGGATGGAGACGGCCTCTTGGATGCCCTTGATCATCTTGGGGTCGCTCATGCGCGAGACGCCGCCTGCGGCACGGATGTCGGCCGGGATGCGCTCGAGTGCCATGACGGCGCAGGCGCCCGCCTCCTCGGCGATGCGTGCCTGCTCGGGCGTGGTGACGTCCATGATGACGCCGCCCTTGAGCATCTGCGCGAGCTCGCGATTGAGTTTGACGCGATCGGCCTTGCTGGTCTGTTCTGCCATGGTTGCTCCCTTGGTTGGCATGTGCATTGCTTGACGGAACATCCTATCGGGGAGCTGGGTATGGCGAAATACTCAGATTTCGAGATAATGACAAGGTCAGACTAATACCAGATTGAATGACTTAATAAGGTCAGGTGATAGGCTCATGCTTGACTACAATTTGGAAAAACGCGGCGGAGCATCGCTCTATGAGTATGTTTACCAGCAAATTCGAGATGATATCGTTGCTGGACGCATTGCGGCGGGGGAGCATCTTCCGTCTAAGCGTGCCTTTGCCAGCCATCTGGGAATCAGTGTCATTACCATCGAGAATGCATATAGCCAGTTACTTGCCGAGGGCTATATTTGCTCAAAGCCGCGTCGTGGCTACTACGCTTGTGAGCTTCCGGATGCACCGGTTTTGCCTTTGGCTGAGACAGAGTTTGATCGAGATTCCGCTCCTGCGGGTCTTAACGCACATGATGTTGATGGACGGGTCGAGCAATTCGACGCACTTTCTCCTTCCACTTTGGAGGCGGCGCGGCTTTGGCAAAGCGCACTGCGGGCGACGCTGGCATCCGAAGACGAGCGCGAAATCTTTTCGCCCGCGCCAGCACAGGGCACCGCTCGGCTACGACGCGCAATTGCTCATCATCTGCGCGGGACAAGGGGTATGAATGTCGACCCCAACAACATTGTTATCGGCGCGGGCGCCCAGCTGCTCGATACCATGTTGGTTCAGCTGCTTGGAGCCGACAAGGTGTATGCCGTTGAAGATCCGGGCTATTTGCGCCTGACGCGCATCTATCAGGCTATGGGTTGCAAAGTTCGGCATATCCCGTTGGATGGTGAGGGCGTGGATTTGAGCGCTCTGCAGAAAACCGGGACCGACGTTCTTCACCTGATGCCGTCCCATCAGTATCCGACCGGCCTTGTGACGAGCATTGCACGTCGCTATGCGCTGCTGAGCTGGGCCGCCGAGCAGCCGGGCCGATATCTCATCGAAGACGACTTCGATTGTGAGTTTCGCCTTGCTGGCAAGCCGATTCCCGCGCTCGCGTCAATCGATGCCGCCCAGTCGGTTATCTACACCAACACGTTTTCGAAGAGCCTTTCATCGGCGTTGCGTTTGGCGTATATGGTGTTGCCCGATGAGCTGATGGAGCGGTTTAGGCACAACCTTGGTTTTTACGCCTCTTCGGTGAGCTCTGTTGACCAGGTTGCCTTGGCGCGTTTGCTGGAATCGGGTGATTACGAGCGACATGTGAACCGCGTGCGCGTGCGCGCTCGCGAGGCGCGCGATGGCCTGGCGGCGCTTGTACGGAAAGCGTTCCCGGCAGGGGAGGTCTCGATTGAGCATGCAGACGCTGGCCTTTACTGCACCGTGGCTGCAGAGCGCGGAGCGGGTGGAAGCTCTTTTGCGCGGGCCCTCACGCGCTCGGGTATCCCGTTCGTCGATGTCAGTGACTGCTATTGGTGTGCCGATGGCGCATCTGTCCCTGAAAACTCAAGTCAAATTCTTGTTCAGTATGACGATTTGAGTCCAAAAGTGCTTAATACCTTGGAATTGCAGCTAATGGGAGCACTCTGCAACCTAAGTGAGTAGACCTTTGGAACTTTGGCGACCAGGCAGTTTTGTAACAAGCTATCTACCTGCGGTTTTGAAAAGCAGGATGACCGGCCTGCTCGGGATGTTCAAAAAAGTCTACTCACTTGCCGCGCAAAGTTTCTGCATAAGAAAAAATGGGGTTTTCAACAGGGCTTCGTCCAGCTTTTGGCAAGCTTTTGGCCAGTTGGGGAGGGCTGTTGAAAACTTAACAGTCCGTTCGGTGCCATTTTTGGTGCGTTCGCCCCAATGCGAGACAGGCTGGGTTGAAAGTCGTGTTTTCCTGTGCCTATGAAGGATTTACTTTGTGACATATCGGCTTTTAGGTATTTGCGTTTGCCTCCTCAGGTCCGCGCTTTGTGTCCGCCGCTTCCACGGCCGGAAGAAGATCGGCAGCGATATGATCTCGCCCGTAACCCGACGGCTGCGGTTGCGCTCGGTTTTCCGCTGTATACATTGGTTCGTACGAGAAACAAACGGACTTGCCCTGCCAGCATTAGGCAGCGGCTGTTCCTTGGTGAGCTCCCCAGGGAATCCGTGCTGGAAACGGAGCATGGATTTTTGATTACGTCTCCTCTACTGACGGCATTCATCATGTCGCGGCATCTGACGGATCTTCAGCTTCTTTTGGTATTGGCGGAGATGTGTGGCTTGTTTGCGGTGTGCGCTCTGCCGGTGGCACTTGAGGCGGAGCTTGCGCGTGCAATTGATTCGGGCGCGATTTCGACAACGTTCGGTTGGGTGCGCTGCCCGTCCGAGGACGGCATCGCTTCAAATTTATGGCGCCGAGACGCTTTGGTTTTGGGTAGAGACCTTGACCGTTTTTGTTCAGATGTTTGCGGGATGCGTTACGGCAATAGATTTATGGCGGTATCGCAACTTGTTCCATTGGGTGCCGCGTCGCCTTTTGAGGTCGAGGCGTATTTGTTGCTTGGACTGCCGCGAGTCCTGGGAGGCGAGGGGTTTTGCGGCATAGAGCTCAATGTCGAAGTGACGCTAAGCACAAGTGCTCGAGCGATTGTGGGAAAGTCCCGTGTATATATCGACCTACTTCTTTCTTCGCCGGACGGCAGGCGACAGGTGGCCATTGAATGTCAGGGAAAGGCCTCGCACGGACGCGCAGGGGATGGTTTGCGTGACGCTGACCGCATGACGGCCCTTCAGGCCATGGGCTACGATGTACTTCTCCTGACACACAGACAGATATCCGATGAGGATAGATTCCGCGCCGTCGTTAAGGCCGTATGCAGGATGCTCGATGCTGAATATCGTGATAAAAGCTCAGATGAGCAAAGGGCTGAGACATTACTCCGGTCTGAACTATTCGTTGACTGGACAAAATTGGGAGTAATCGACGGAAAGATGCCCGTTAGACGCAAAACTGCTCGATCGTGGACGGCTGCGGTTCTAAGTGAGTAGACTTTTGGAACTTTGGTGACCAGGCCGTTTTGCAACAAGTCATTTACCTGCGGCTTTATAAAGCAATATGGATGGTGTGCTCGGCAAGTTCCAAAAAGTCTACTCACTTAGTTTTTGACGAGAAGCCGATGCCGAAGGCGGTCCTATTTCAGGGCGTTAACAAGTTCGTGAGGCACGAAAAAGGCCCGAACCAATACGGTCCGGGCCTCATCGAGCTTGAGGTTATGTCTCAGGCGGTTGGCTTAGCCAAAGTAGCGCTTGAGCAGGCCGGCGAAAGCCTTGCCGTGGCGGGCCTCGTCGCGAGCCATCTCGTGCACGGTGTCGTGGATGGCATCGAGGCCGGCGGCCTTGGCACGCTTGGCAAGATCGGTCTTGCCGGCGGTGGCGCCGTTCTCGGCCTCAACGCGCATCTCGAGGTTCTTCTTGGTGGAGTCGGTCACGACCTCGCCCAGGAGCTCGGCGAACTTGGCGGCATGCTCGGCCTCCTCGTGGGCAGCCTTTTCCCAGTACAGGCCGATCTCGGGATAGCCCTCGCGATGAGCGACGCGAGCCATGGCCAGGTACATACCGACCTCGGAGCACTCGCCCTCAAAGTTGGCGCGCAGGTCGGCAACGATGTCCTCAGAGACGCCCTCCATCTTGGCGACGCCCACGACGTGCTCGGCGGCCCACTCGAGCTGGCCCTCCTCCTGCTTCAGGAAACGAGAACCGGGAACGCCGCACTGGGGGCACTTAAAATCCTCGGGCAGCTGGTCGCCGTCGAACTCTTCCACATAACCGCAAACGGGGCAAACAAACTTCATGATTCGATCCTTTCGATCGATGGCGATTGCGCGCTCGTCCGGTCCCGTAAGGGCCCTCTCCGGACGTGCGTCTTGACGAGTTCTATTATCCATAAATGCAATCAAATGTGAAGCCTATTAGGAATGATTTTTAATAAAACAATTTTGAGATATGAAGATGTTGATTGATTAACGATTGACAGGCCGTCTTTGACCGCCGCTGAGTACAATCGGGCGAGCAAATGTTGACCTATCAACAAATGAAGGAGTTTCCTTTATGCATCTAGCCCGTCGTGCCTGGTGCCGAACATATCAGACGGTTTTTCGCATTGCATTGCCGATCCTGCCCTATACCGAGCCGCGCATTTTAGAGCATGCCGAGGATGTGCCCGCGGTGCTTCAAAAGCGCTCGATCCAGAAGGTCCTTATCGTGACGGATCCCGGCATTGCCCGTCTGGGGCTCACGGCACCGCTCGAGACGGCGCTCGCATCCAGGGGGATTGGCGTTACGGTCTATGCCGAAACGCGTGCAAACCCCACGGTTTCAAACGTGGAAGAAGCGGCGTCCCTGTATCGAGAGAGCGCCTGCCAGGCCATTATCGGCTTTGGCGGTGGCTCGGCCATGGACTGTGCCAAGGGCGTGGGCGCACGCATTGCGCAGCCAAACAAGCCCATCAACAAGATGCGCGGCCTGCTGCGGATTCATCGTCGCCTGCCGCTGCTCATCGCCGTTCCCACTACCGCCGGTACGGGAAGCGAAGTCACGCTTGCGGCGGTAATTACCGATGACGGGACGCACTACAAATACCCCATTAACGACTTTGTGCTCATCCCGCGTTTTGCAGTCCACGACCCCGAGTTTACGTGCGGCTTGCCCGCTTCCATTACGGGGCAGACGGGCATGGACGCCCTGACGCATGCCGTTGAGGCCTTTATCGGGCGAAGCACCACGCCCTATACGCGCAAGATGGCGCGACAGGCGGTGCAGCTTATCCACGACAATTTGCTCGAGGCCTATGAGCATGGTGACGACATGCGCGCTCGTCGCAATATGCTTTCGGCGGCGTATAAGGCGGGCGTTGCGTTTACCCGCTCCTATGTCGGATATGTGCATGCCATCGCGCACAGTCTGGGCGGCCGATACGGAATTCCGCACGGTTTGGCCAACGCGATCATCCTGCCGCACATGCTTCGCGCTTATGGTGACGCCGCCGCCCCCAAGCTTGCCGATCTTGCTCGCATGGCGGGCATTGCGCCGGCTACCGCGCAGGATAGTCTTGCGGCCGAGGCCTTTATCGATTGGGTCGACCGCATGAACGAGATCCTGGGAATCCCCAAATATGTCTCGGGCATTCGCCGCTCCGACATTCCCGAGATGGCGGCGCATGCCGATGCCGAGGCCAATCCGCTGTACCCCGTTCCGCTTTTGATGGACCGCTTGGAGCTCGAGCGTATGTACGAGGTCGTCGCGGGTGGTATGTTTGAGGACGAGAACTAGGAGGGTGCCATGAACACCGAGGAAATTGCGCGCATCGTCGGCGATCAGCGCACTTACTTTAAAACGCACGCTACGTTTGATGTTGATGCCCGACGTCGCGCGCTCGTGAGTTTACGCGATGCGGTGCGGGCCCACGAGGCCGATATCGCCCATGCGCTCAAGACCGATTTGGGGAAGTCGCATGACGAGGCCTATATGTGCGAGATTGGTACGTCGCTTTCCGAGATTCGACATCAGATCGCTCACGTGGCTCGGTGGAGTCGTCCACGCCTGCGTCCGTGCGATCTCGCTAACGCCGTGAGCGTGTGCAAAACGCAAGCCGTGCCCTATGGCGTCACACTTATCATGGCTCCGTGGAACTACCCGTTTTTGCTAACACTCGAGCCGCTCGCCGGCGCCCTTGCCGCGGGCAATACCGTGGTCATCAAGCCGAGTGCCTATGCTCCGGCATCGAGCGCGGTGCTCAAGCAAATCTGTGAAGAGGCATTTGATCCGTGCCTGGTGACGGTTGTCGAGGGCGGGCGCGCCGAAAACGAAGCGCTGCTCGATGAGTGCTGGGACAAGATCTTCTTTACCGGTAGCGTTCCGGTCGGCAAGCTCGTTATGGAGCTCGCGAGCAAAAACCTCACGCCCGTGACGCTTGAGCTGGGCGGCAAGAGCCCCTGCATCGTGGATGCGACGGCAAACTTGAAGGTCGCGGCACGGCGTATCGCCTTTGGCAAATGGCTCAACGTGGGGCAGACCTGCGTGGCGCCCGACTACCTGCTGGTCGATACGCGCGTGCACGACGAGCTGCTGGGCCTCATCAAGGAAGAGGTCCGCCGTATGTTTGGCGAGCATCCGCTCGATAACGAGGATTACGGGCATATCGTCAACGCCAAGCATTTTGCGCGCGTGCGCGAGCTGATCGATCCCGATAAGGTCGTGCTTGGAGGCACCGCGCGGGAGACTTCGCTGAAGATCGAGCCGACGATTTTGGACGGCGTGACCCCCGATGACGCCGTGATGCAGGAGGAGATCTTCGGTCCCATCTTGCCGGTGCTGACGTTTGAGAGCCTAGACGAGGCCGAAGCGTTTATTACGGATCGTCCGACGCCGCTGGCCCTGTATATCTTTAGTCAGGATCGCGCAGTTCAGCAGCGCTTCGTGCGTTACGTGCCCTTTGGCGGTGGCTGTGTCAACGACACGATCATGCACTTGGCTACGAGCCATATGGGCTTTGGCGGCATGGGCGCGAGCGGTATGGGGCAGTACCATGGACGCGAGAGCTTCGATACGTTTAGCCACAAGAAGAGTATCGTGAACAAGGCAACTTGGCTGGACGTGCCGTTTCGGTATGCGCCCTACGCAAGCTGGAAGCACAAGTTCGTGCGCATGTTTGTGCATTAGAAAAGGGCGCAGGTAATACGAACAAGTGTTCCTATTACCTGCATTTTGCGTTAGACTACTGTTATGGAGCACGGATGGGCCAACTCCCTTTAGAAGGGATTTGGTATGAACGTAAGCGATGTTATTTCGTTATTGGCGTTGTTGATTGCGGCTATCGAACTCGGTCTGTTTATCGGCCGAATGAAATAGCCGCCCCCGCGTAAGCGAAGACGGCCACTTCTCACGATGAAAACGTGTATCGGAGTTGGCAAGACCCGCGGCAACGAGTGCCATCCGTGTTCCTATCTTATCTGCAAGCGTTCTGTCGCGCAAGCGTTGAGGCAAACGATTGAAGGACGCAGACAGGATGTATTTGTGTCCGCACGGGACCGTAGACTTCTCAATAAGGTTACACACCGGTTTATCCGGCCGTTAGGGGAGTTGCTATGTACGAGCCTTCACGTGTTCTTCTGTCGTTTCACATCGCAGGATTTCAATATGCCGACGGCGCTTTGGTCCTAGGCGATCTTAAAGCGGGCGATAAACTGACGCTGTGTGCCGAGCGCGATAATCCCCATGACCCCGAGGCAGTTGCGATCTACTATGGCAAGACCAAACTTGGCTACGTTCCGGGAAACGAGGTCGGCCCACTGTCCCTGATGATGTATTACGGCCACGAGGACGTATTTGAGGCCCGTGTGCAACAGGTTGCCCCCGAACGCAGCCCGTGGCATCAGGTGCGCGTTGGGCTCTATGTGGTGGATGCTCGCTAGTCGGCAATGGAGGCTGCCATGTTTGATGACGATGACCTGTTCGATCTGACAGATGATCCGTTTGAGTGGGATATGCTACTCGATGACGATGAGTTGGAGCAGGACCGTAGGAAACGGCAGGACAAGAAAACTCAGAGTGACGCTTCGAAAAAGCGAGACAAGCGCCGCCGCGGACTGTTCGGTGGGCTCTTTGGATAACCGCCGCATCGCTACGTCTGTATACTTAGCACGAGTTGAACACGTTGCGAAATGAGGACATAGACGATGATGTGGTTTACCGCCGACCTGCACCTGGGCGATACGAATATCTTGCACGATATGGATCGGCCGTTTGATTCGGTCGAGGAGATGAACCGCAAGGTCATCGATGCCGTCAATGAGTGCGTGGCGGCGGACGACCGTCTCTATATTCTGGGTGACTTTACTTATCGTTTGCCCCTGGCGGAGGCGGTGCGCCTGCGCGAACGCATCGAATGCCAGAACGTAACGCTCATCCGTGGTAACCATGACGGCGACTGGGAAGATCCCGACACCCCGCAGATTTGGGAAGACGTGCGCGATTACCTGGAGATTGCTCCCGGCTATGCCAAGGGCCATCGTCTGGTGATGAGCCATTACCCCATGCTCAGCTGGAATGGTAAGGCGCGTGGCGCCATCATGCTACACGGGCATATCCACAGCAGAGGAGACCGCACCAACGTGCGCAACCGCGACCGCGAACGCCCCATTTACCGCTACGATGTGGGCCTCGACGCCAATGACTACAAGCCCGTAAGCCGCGATCAAATCCTTGGCTTTTTTGGACTGTAATTAGAAGTGCAGGTAGAATGAACGCGCCGTGTGGATGGTCTACACGGCGTGTGTTTGCAGGAACGGTGATTCCATGAGGGCTATCCAGCGCATTAACCACAACGCTGCCATCTGCGAAGATGGTGCGGGGCGCCAGCTTATCGCGTTGGGTCGTGGTATCGGTTTTGGCGACATGCCGCACGAGGTCGATCTTGACGTTATTACGCGTACCTTTTACGGCATCGATCCAAAGTATCTGGCGTTCATCGACGAGGTCGACCCCGAGGTGCTTGAGTTTTCTGCTCAGCTGGCAGATATTGCGACCGGACAGCTTTCGTACGAATTGAGTCCTAATCTGCCCATTACGCTGGCAGACCATATCCAGTTTGCTATTAAGCGCGCCCGCGAACATATGGTGGTGTCGTTGCCGCTCAAGCGCGATCTGGAGCAGCTGCATCCCATTGAATACCGCTTGGGCGAGCTGGCTGTTCGTGGCATTAAGAAAACTTTTGCCGTTCGCATGCCCCAGAGTGAGGCCGCGGGTATCGCCATGTCGATTATCAATGCGGCGATTAAGCCGAGCGAGCGGCGCGTGCTTGCAGAACAGCACGAGGAGCATCTCCTCGATATGACGGTTGCGATTATTCAAGAAGAGTTGGGCGTGACGGTCGATCGCTCGTCGTTTGCCTTTACTCGCTTTGCCACCCATGTGCGCTATCTGCTCGATCGCGTGGCAAAGAAAGAGCCGATTGACACCGAGAATTCCGGTCTTTACGACGTGCTCGTGGAGCAATATCCTGCGGCATCGCGCTGCGCTCATCGTATCGACGCTCTGATTCAAGAGGCCTTTGGCGAGCCATTGGCCCAAGAAGAGCTCGTCTATCTGATCATGCATGTGAATCGCGTGGCTCCTGCAAGCTTGAATAAATAGGGTCTCTGGCGTTTTATTTCCGTCGTAGTGACCGTTCGCGGACTGTTTGCTACCGTTCGTCGGCAATCTGAGTCACGGAGAACGCATCTGCCGCATATACTCGCCGTGTGTTGGGTGTTACTCACGGCGCAGCTCCGAGAGGCACTACCGATTCTGTCGAGGCCCCCATTGGGTCTCTGTCGGTTGTGCGCGGGGCTTTTTTCATGTCGATCCACCCGGGAATCACATGTAATCAAATCTCTTGCCAACGGGCATCGCGTGCTGCGCAGGCGCGAGCAGAATCGTGCGTCTTGGCGCTGTGAAACCCCACGGGCTTTTAGTTGGAAGAGAAGGGATTCGACATGGCTGTCGATAACAAGAAGATTGCCGAGGACGTGCTTGCTGCCATCGGCGGCGCCTCCAATGTAACGAACGCGGCGCACTGCATGACCCGTCTGCGTCTGAACCTTAAGGATCAGTCCATCCCCAATGACGATGAAGTTAAGAAGATCAAGGGCGTACTGGGTGCCCAGTGGTCTGGCGGCCAATATCAGGTCATCATCGGTCAGAACGTACCGAAGGTCTACGACGCCGCCATTGCGCTGGGAGTTAAGGGCGAAGGCTCCATTGACGAGAACCTCGATGGCGGCGCCAAGGAGCCGCTGACGCTCAAGACTGCGGGCAGTAAGACCCTCAACTACCTGTCCAAAACCATGGTCATGACGATCCCCATTATCATGGGTGCTGCCATGTTCCGTACTATCGCCGTGGTTTGCGGTGACGGCATGCTCGGCATTTGGTCTGCCGATTCCGACATCTACAACTTCTTCTACAACTGGATTTACAACGCCGGTTATTACTTCCTTCCCGTTTATTTGGGTTGGGCTGCTGCGAAGCAGCTTGGCTGCAGCCAGCCGCTCGGCATGATGCTCGGCGGTGTGCTCATTGCTCCTGAGTTCATGACGATGGTCAACGCTGCAGCGGATTCGGGCGTAACGACCACCATGGTCTACGGCGTGCTGCCGGCCCAGCTGAACAACTATTCCTCCACGGTGCTCCCCATGGTTCTGTCCATGCCGGTACTCATGGTCGTCGAGAAGTTCATGAAGAAGATCATTCCCGACATGCTCTCTACGGTGTTTGTGCCCGTGTGCACCCTGGCCGTCATGGTTCCCGTGTCGCTGTGCGCTCTGGCTCCGATTGGTTCCATCTTGGGCAGCGTAGTCGGCAATTTTATGTTTGGCCTTGGCAACGCCGGCGGCATCGTAACCGTTGCTTCCCTGGTGGCTATCGCCGCTCTTTGGGAGTTCCTGGTTATGACCGGTATGCACCAGGTCCTGCTTACCCTTGGCATTGTGCAGGTGCTCACGCTGGGATCTGACTCCTGCGTTATGGTTGCGGCCGGTATCGCTCAGTTCGCTACGTGGGGCATGGCCTTCGGTGCCTTCCTGCGCCTTAAGGAGACCGACGAAAAGGGCGCCATGCTTGGTTTCTCGCTCTCCGGCATTGTCGGTGGCGTGACGGAGCCCGCACTGTATGGCTGCGGCTTTAAGTACACCCGCTGTCTGGGTGCCATGGTTGCCGGCGGTGCTATCGGTGGCCTGATCGCAGCTCTTACTAATGTGACGCTGTATGTTCTGGGAGCGTCCAATATTCTGTGCGTCACCGGTTTTCTTGCCGGCGGAACCGCTAATCTCGTCTGGGGATGCGTTGCATGTGGCGCCGCATTTGTTGCGGCCGCTGCCATCGCCTACCTCTTTGGCTTTACCAAGGAGCAGCTCGAGGAAGATGCTGCTGCCGCTAAGGCTTAAGACATCTGTTTAGGTAGGATAATTACTTAGGGTACTTGGTTACGCTCCAAGTGCCCTTTCCCATAGATTGGAGTCGTTATGAAGCAACTGCTTATTCGTGCCGATGATATCGGGTATTCGTATGCCGTTGACTTAGGGATTGCTCGCAGCGTCAACGAGGGCTTGGCGCGCTCGGCGGGCCTTATGCCAAATATGTCCGAGGCCGAACGTGGCTGGTCGCTCGTGGTGGATGCCGGCATTGCGGTGGGCCAGCATACCAACGTGTGCCTGGGTAAGCCGTGTGCCGACCCGGCGCTCATTCCGAGCATGCTCAACGAGAACGGCGAGTTCCATAGCAGCCGTACCTTCCGCGAGCACTTTAAGCGTGGCGAGGAACTGATTGACTTCGACGAGGCCTGCATCGAGATCCGTGCGCAGCACGACCGCTTTGTCGAGATTGTGGGCCGTGAGCCCGATTACTTCGAGGCCCATGCCGTCATGAGCAAAAACCTTAACCGAGCGATCTCGGCGGTTGCCCAGGAGCTGGGCCTTAAGGAGCAAAAGGCAAGCTTCGACCCCACGGCGGTGGTGCATTGCGGAGATACCGACCTGCGCATGGTGATGCGCTCGATGGAACCGGGCTACGAGCCTAAAGAAGCAATCATGCAGACGGTTCGCGAGATGTCCGACGGCGAGACGGTCGTCTTTGTGTGTCACCCGGGCTATCTCGATCGCTTTATCCTCGAGAACAGCTCGCTTACGACTGATCGTACCAAGGAGGTCGATGCGCTGATCGATCCTGAGCTGCGCGCTTGGCTCGAGTCTCAACCCGATCTTCGCTTGATCGACTATCGCGACCTGTAAGGACCCAAGCCAACACAAGGGGAACAGGCACCTTTGTGGTGGTTCTGGCGCCGTTGCCATTATGGCGGCGGCGCCTTTTTTGTCCGTGCGGCGCGGTAGAGTGTAGGCGGTTGAAATTTGCGTCCATCGAGGAGCTGCTATGAATGAGATCAAGTGCCCGCACTGTGGCGAAGTTTTTAAAGTTGACGCGTCCGGCTATGCGGATATCGTCAAGCAAGTGCGCAATGCCGAGTTTTCGCGCGACCTTGATGAGCGCGTGAAGGCGGTCCAGCGTGAGGGGGAGCAGGCGTTGGAGCTTGAGCGCTCTCGTTCGACGGCCGCCCTGCAGGAGGTGGAGTCTCAGCGTAGCGCTCAACTTGCCGAGCAGAAAAACGCCGCGGCTCAGGAGCTGGCACAAGAGGTTGCCAAGCGTGATGCCGAGCTTGCCGAATTGCGTGCCAAGCTCGAGGGCGCTGCCGCAGAGCGCGAGAGTGCAAGCCAGCGCGCGGCGGTTGAGGCCCGTGCCGACGCTCAGAAGGAGAACGCCGAGCTCCAGCGCGAAATCGACAACTTGCGTGCGCAGCTGGGGCGCAAGGATGACGAAGCCAAGCTTGCCGAGTCGGCGGCGCGCAATGCTGCTCAAAACGATGTAGCTGCACGAGATGCCCAGATTGCCGAGCTGCAGGCCAAGCTTGCTGCGGCGGACAAGGCCCAGGAGATGGCGCTTGCCGCTGCCGTGGCCGAGTCGCAGCGTGAGCTCGATGCCGCTCGCAGCGAGGCCGAGCGCGCACTTGCTGACTACCGCGCGACGGTACAGGAGAAGCTTTCCGCCGCAAAGGCTCAGTCCGAGCAAGAGGCCGAGGGGCTGCGCGCCCAGCTGCGCGAGCAGGAACTGATGGCAAAAATGAACCTGTCAGAGGCGGTCGCCGCGGCGGAGCGAGAGCGCGATGAGGCGCGTGCCAAACTGACGAGCGAGCTGGCGGTGCGCGATTCTCGCGAGGAGCAAGCCAAGGCGGCACACGAGCTCGAGCTTGCGCAGGCCAAGCGTGCGAGCGATGACCTGATTCGCTACAAGGATGAAGAGATTGAGCGCCTTAAGGACATGAAGGTTCGCCTGTCCACCAAGATGGTGGGCGAGTCGCTCGAGCAGCACTGCGAGACCGAGTTTAACCGTCTGCGCATGACGGCGTTTCCCAATGCGTACTTCGAGAAAGATAACGATGCATCTGAGGGCACCAAGGGCGACTTTATCTTCCGCGAGTGCGACGCGAGCGGCAACGAGGTCATTTCGATTATGTTCGAAATGAAAAACGAGAACGACGAGACCGCGACCAAGCATAAAAACGAGGACTTCTTTAAGAAACTCGATCACGATCGTCGCCAGAAAGGCTGTGAGTACGCGGTGCTCTGCACGCTGCTCGAGCCCGAGAGCGAGCTTTACAACGCGGGAATCGTGGACGTGAGCTATCGCTACGAGAAGATGTATGTGATCCGCCCGCAGTTCTTCATTCCCATGATTACGCTGCTGCGCAACGCCGCCATGGGTTCGCTTCGCTATAAGCAGGAACTGGCGGAGTACAAGCAGCAGAATATCGATGTCACGAACTTCGAAGCCAAGATGGAGAAGTTCAAGAACGATTTCGGCCGCAACTACGAGATCGCGAGCCGCAAGTTCCAAACGGCAATCGATGAGATCGACAAGACGATTAGCCATCTGCAGAAAACCAAGGAGGCGTTGCTGTCCTCCGAGAACAATCTGCGCCTAGCCAACAAGAAGGCCGACGATCTTACCATTCGAAAGCTCACGTGGGGCAACAAGACCATGAAGGCTGCCTTTGACGAGGCACGTGAGGCTGCGCCGGAGACAGGTGATGAACCAGCCGAGGCGGATTCGTATGAGGTCGAGGATGCCGAGTAAGACATAGCGTATAGTGCAAAAGCGGGGCCGCTGGCGATATTGCCAACGGCCCCGCTTCGTTTCGTTCCAGTATGTTCGGCTAGTCCTCGAGCAGATCCTCGATAAAGCCGACGCGGTAGTTTTTGAAGATGACCTCGCCGCCATCCTGCGTGGCATCCAGGTCGACATCGCCCATGATGCCAAAGTCGTGGTCGCCATCCTCGTCGGCAAAAATCTGGTGCACGTGCCACACGTGATCGGTCTTCTCGTCGCTCTCATCGATGGAAAACATCGCGGCGCTGCGGGCATCTCCGTCGGTGAGGATTTCCTCGTGCTGCTCGTGGTAAGCGTCAAGTGCTTTTTGCCAGCGGATCTCGCTCATGCCCCAGTCGTCGTCGAGCTCGCCCAGGTCGCGAACGTGCTCGCGAGCGGCAAGGGTCACGCGGCGGAAGAGCGCATTGCGCACCAACAGCGTGCAGCCGCGGCGGTCCGCCACGACCTCGTCGATGCCCTGCGGCGGCGCGGCGTCGAGGGCTGCCGGGTTGCCGGCGTTTTCCCACTCGTCCACCAGGCTCGAGTCCACCGAGCGCACCACAAATCCCAGCCACGAGATAATGTCGCGCAGGCGCTCGTCGCGCTTCTCAATGGGTACGGTGCGGTCGAGCGAACGGTAAGCCTCTGCCAGGTAACGCAGTAAAATGCCCTCGGAGCGGGCGATGCCGAGCTTTTGAATGTAGCCCTTAAAATCGCTCGCGCTCTCCAGCATATCGCGCAGGACGCTCTTGGGAGAGAGCTGGTAGTCGTTTGCCCACGGTACTTCCTGGCAGTACTTGTCAAAAGCGGCATCGAGCAAATCCTCGAGCGGCTTTTCGTACGTGACGTCCTGAATGCGCTCCAAGCGCTCCTCATACTCGATGCCGTCGGCCTTCATCTCGGCCATAGCGCGATCGCGTGCGGCTCGCTCCTGTGCGCGCAGCACCTGTTTGGGATCCTCGAGCGTTGCCTCGACCATTGAGATCAGGTCCATGGTATAGGTCTCGCTCTCGGGATCGAGCAGCTCCAGCGCAGCAAGCAAGAACGGCGAGAGCGGCTGATCGAGTGCGAAGTCCTCGGGCAGATCGACCGTCAGCGCATAGTCGATGTCTGGTGCGGCATCAGTCGGGGCGTCGGGCGCGGGCGGCACCTCGGTGCGAACGACGACGCCGGAATCGATGAGCGTGGCGAAGATCTCGTCGGCGCGAACCTCGAGCTTAGCCTTTTCCTCGGGAGTCTGCAGGCTTGTCTCGATGAGGTCGTGTACGCGGGCTCGGGCATCGCCGCCCTGCTCGACCACGCTGATCACCATGGAGTGCGTGATGCGCAGGCGCGGCTTGAGCGTCTCGGGTTGCGTCTCGATCAGACGCTCGAAGGTCTGCTTGTTCCAGGTGACAAAGCCCTCGGGGGCCTTCTTCTTTTTAATCTTGCGGAGCTTCTTGGGGTCGTCGCCCGCCTTGGCCATGAGCTTGGCATTCTCGATCTCGTGCTCCGGGGCCTCGGCGATGACCATACCCTCGGTGTCAAAGCCCGAGCGACCGGCGCGACCAGCGATCTGATGGAACTCACGGGCGCGCAGGCGACGCATCTTGTAGCCGTCGAACTTGGTGAGCGCGGTGAGGACCACGGTGTGGATGGGCACGTTGATGCCGACGCCGAGTGTGTCGGTGCCGCAAATGACGGGCAGTAGGCCCTGCTGTGCCAGGCGCTCGACCAGTAGACGATAGCGCGGCAACATGCCAGCATGGTGCACGCCGACGCCGCAGCCGAGCAGGCGCTTGAGAATCTTGCCGAAGGCGGTGGAGAAACTCGTGCCTTTGGCAGCTTCCTTAATGGCCTCGCGCTGCTCTTTGCTAGCGATGCCAAAGTTGGCAAGCGACTGTGCCGTGGCAAGCGCGGCGTCCTGACTAAAGTGCACGATGTAGAGTGGGGCCTCTCCGCGTCGCATGGCGAGCTCGACGGTGCCCTCGAGCGAGGTCGTCACGTAGTCATAGCTCAGGGGCACGGGGCGCGGGGCGTCGACAACCAGGTCGCAAGCAGCGCCGGTGTGCTCTTCGAGAGAGGCGGCGATTGCAGTGACATCGCCGAGCGTAGCGCTCATGAGCATAAACTGCGTGTGAGGCAGGGTGAGCAGCGGCACCTGCCAAGCCCAACCGCGATCGGGGTCGGCAAAGTAGTGGAACTCGTCCATGGCGACGCAGCCAACATCGGCATCTTCGCCCTCGCGCAGTGCGTCGTTGGCAAGGATCTCTGCCGTGCAGCAGATGACGGGCGCCTTGGTGTTGATATGCGTATCGCCGGTGATCATGCCGACGTTATCGCGGCCGAGCACCTGCACAAGGTCGAAAAACTTCTCGCTGACCAGAGCCTTGATGGGGGCCGTGTAATAACAGCGCTTACCCTGCGCCATACCCATAAAGAGCATGCCCAGCGCGACGAGCGATTTACCCGATCCGGTCGGTGTGCCTAAAATGACGTGATCGCCGGCTGCCAAGTCCATGAGGGCTTCTTCTTGGTGGTCCCACAGCTCAATGCCGCGGTCGCTCGTCCATTCGAAGAAACGTTCGAAGGCCTGATCAGGCGTGAGCCATGGTTCGGGCTCACTGCCATCCTCGGGCTCCCACCAGGTGGGGGAGAGCGCACCGAGCGAGCCAAACTCGGCTTCGGTTCCCGTGCCGCCCGAGAATGAGCTGGCAGCCCCGGCGCCGGAGACGGTGCTGGCGGTGGTATCTGTCGTGGTCTGTGCCATGTGTTTGCTTTCTCTCGCGATTGTCCGCCAACTATTATGGCGTAGCGTCGCATCGATGCGTTCGCAGGCAAGAAAATGCAGGAAATGGGCGTTCTGCCCAGCCGTTTGGTGCAGTTGCCAGCTAAGTGAGTAGACTTTTTGCAATATCGCGAGCACATGGCTTTTGCGCAAGGGCTTTACCTGCGGTTTTAGTTTCGTTATGCGGGTTGTGCGTGGCCATTGCGAAAAAGTCTACTCACTTAGGCTCGAGGGTCGTTCGTTGGCGCCTATTCGCGCTTGTTTGCCGACGTCGCGACCATCAGAAGCCCCTAGGACTCCTGCGGTAGGCGCTTCTTGCCCTTGCGGGCGCGGTTCTTAAAGTTCTCGACGGCTTCTTCCATGCCCAGGGGTACATAGGTGAGCTCATCGAGGTTATCGGGCAGGTAGCAGGCAAGGCTTTGCTCCTGCGCTCGGCCTGCTACGAGTTGCTCTTCGGTAGGCTTCTCGCCGGGCGTGGCGCAAATGCCATAGACGGCGGCGCCCATCTCGCGCGTGCGGCACTCATACTCGGTCTCGGGATGCTCGGGATGGTCGCGGCGAACGTCGTCGCTTACCCAAAGTGTGTCGTAGCCTGCCGCGGCAAACTGCCCCAGGGCGTAGTCGCGCAATGGCTTGCTGTCGGTTCGCAGTGTGACGGTGGCGTCGGCTGCAAAGAGCGGGCGGTAGAGCATCAGATGGTCGACATGGACGAGTCGCTTTATGGCGTACTTGGCCTTGGGCTGCGGCGTGGGAAAGTTGATGGTGATGGCATCCAGCTCGCCTGCGGCGAACAGCTGCGGCAGCGATGCGGCGCCTCGGGGCAGGACAAGTGCATTGGGCAGCTCCTGCTCGCAGATTTTCTGCGCGGCATAGGCAATGCAGATGGGCTCCTGGTCCATACCGATAAAGAGGGTGTTTGGCTCGCGGGCTGCGCGCTCTACAAGGTACGTTCCCTTGCCACAGCCAAGATCCAGGTGAAGGTGCTCGAAGGGCTTGCTGCCAACTGGCGCGCAAGCCTCGCGCCAATCTCCGGCATAGGCCTCGGGGTTCGTCTCAATCGCATCGGCGTAGCGCTCCAGGCGCTCCTCGAGCACAAAGTTCTTAGGCGTGCGAACGTGGACGGCTCCCATGAGGCTCCTTGGTCATAAGTGTGGAACGTATAGCTGCGCGTTCCGTCAATGGGTTGAAAAAGGGGTGGGCATAGTTTGCCCTAAAGTTGCGGTGCGGCTCGGCGGTGAGTCGTCGATGACTACAGACGCTTGAGAATCACATAGCGGTTGAGCTCTCCGCTGCGACCGTCGGCATGGAAGCGCTCAAGCTCGCGCACGGGAACCTCGCCGCTCTTGTAGAACGTACGGACGCCGCGCACCAGGTCGGTGATCTGCTGATCGTCAAAGTGATGGCAATAGCGGTAAGCATGACGGTCGTTTTGCCAGCCAATGAGGTGGTCGCCGGCTTCAAACTGCGCGGAGTCGTAGCCCTCAAACGGCGGGGTGAGCTCGGCGCGGGCTTCGGCGCGAACGGCCTTGCGCGCCATGCGCTCGTCGTTCATAAACTCCCAAAAGCTGATGGCGATGATGCCGCCCGGGCGCGTCTGACGCACCAGGGCGTCGAGCACGCGTACGCGGTACTCGCACGACGGCACGTGGTGCATAAAGCCAAAGCAGACCGAGATGTCGGCGAGCGGGGCGTCGAAAAGCACGTCGGGTGTCTCGGCGGGGTTGAGCTTCATGAGGGCATCGAGCACGTCGAGCTCCTGGAAGTGCAGGTTGGGAATGCGCAGGGCGTGGCCATGTGCATCGATGGCCAGGTCTTGGCACGAGTCGACACCATAGAACTCAAACGGACAGCTGGCATCTGCCGAGGGGTTTGCGCCGTCGACGCCCTTGGCGGCAAGTGCGCCGCCGGCGGCAAAGTTCTCGAATCGCATGTTGCCGCAGGCGAGGTCGAAGACGCGGACGGGATGCTCGATCGTGGCGACGTCGAGCTGCCCGAGCGCGATATCCATGGTGCGCACCCAGCCGGGCCACGGGGCCTGTCGCGTATCGGAGAAGGAGGCGGAGTGCTCGCGATAGAACGTGTTGTTGAGCTGGATGAGCGATGAGGCGAAATCGCGGTTCACGGCGCGGAACTCCCTCCGTTGGCGGTGCGGAATAAACAGTACGACCATACTACCGTTAACGCCGCAACGGGGACAACCAAGCTACGGGTCATTGCTTTGTTTGGACACATTTCCGCAGCTCATATGCACCCGCAACCGCCGGTTGTCAAAAATCTCACTAGAATAGGTGGCATGCTTTTGGCGGTGGCGGATAGATTTTTAACTGTGCAAGGCGCCTTAAGAACAAAAACGGTCCGGCGGCACGGCTGGCATCACATAGGAGGAACCATGAATGTAGAAACTGCGCAGCGGCTCGCCGACCTTCGTCGCAGCAAGGGTTTTAGCCAAGAAGGGCTGGCGCGAAAGCTGGGGCTGTCGCGCCAGGCGGTCAGTAAATGGGAGCGCGCGGAGAGCTCGCCCGATACCGAGAACCTGATCTCGCTCGCCAAGCTCTACGGTGTGAGCCTGGACGAGCTCCTCAATCCGAGCGACGAGATCGAGGACGATATCGAGTTTGAGAACGAGGACCGCGCCCGCCAGCGCGAGGCCGAGGCGGCAGAGCGCGCTCGCACCCATGAGGCGGCGGCGCGCGCCACCGAGGCGGCAACGCAGGCGAGTGATGCCGCGGCTAAGGCGGCACAGGCGGCAAGCTGGAGTGCGCAAGCCGCCAATGCCGCTACGGCGCAGGCGACGAGTGGCAGCGCAGTTGGCTCGACTCCGGTGAAGGGTCCGTTCCAGTCGTTCCCGTATTGGGCCGTGTGCTGGCTGCTGTTCTTTTTGCTGATGTTCCTGTTTGGTGCCGGTCCCTTCGCCGCGCTGATCTTCTTCACGATTCCCATCTATCACTGGGTGGCGCGTGCGCTCGATGGTGATTGGGCGCGTGGGGATATTCAGGTTGGTCCGGCACCGGTGACAGTTAGGGCTCAGAATGTTTCCGCTTCGGTTGATGCTGACGTGGCTACCGCGACTACCGCTGAGCCGATTGCCAAAGAGGGTGATGAATGATGAAGCTTTCACATGAATCCAAGGTACGCCTGGGCGTTGGCATCGGAGCGTTTGTGCTCATCATTGGGCTTGTCTTTGGCATTTCGCGGCTATTGGCTCATTCCGATATGGTGCGTACGACCGGTATTCTATCTGGCAATTTGTCTGATTTTGACGATATGTTTGACGACGATGATCTCTTGGATGGCGGTAACTATTCCGCTCGGCCTCAGCAGCTTTCGAGCATGACTTTTGATGCCGATGAGTTCCGCTACCTCGATTTCGATATCAATGCGGCTTCGGTGGACGTCAAGGTTGTTGATGGCAACAAGGCTCGCGTTATCGAGCGGGGGCGCGTTGCCGAGGGTATGGATGCCTCCAAGGCCGCGACGCAAAACATCGCATCCGTCGAGGACTCGACGCTCAAGGTTTCCCAGTTTGGAAGTGATGACGGTAAGGCAATCGATCGCTCAGTTACGGTCGAGCTGCCGCGCCGTGTTGCCGAACATCTGAAGGGAGTCAACGCGCACGTGGGCTCGGGTAATCTGCAGATTGCCGGTGTCATCTGTGACGGTTTCGACCTTTTCCTGGGTGCGGGAGATGTAGAGTTTACGGGCAGCGTGACTGATGCGCTCAGCGCTGAGGTCGGGTCGGGCGATGTGACGTTCGAGCTTTACCAGGCCCCCGCGAAGTCGATGGACGTGAGTGTGGGCTCGGGCGATGTGGAGATGACGGTTCCGAACTCGACGGGCTTTAAGGCGAGCCTCACCTTGGGCAGCGGCGACTTCGAGAGCGATTTCCTTCCGCTTGGCTACGACGGCGAGACCATTTTGAATCTTGAATTCGATAACGGTGACAAGTCTGCCACGTATCGTTTTGAGGTCGGTTCGGGCGACATGTCGTTTGATTCGGAGTAGTGAGGCAGACGAAAGCCTAGGCGCAGATATAGACGCGCTGTTTGATGAAGGCGCCGAAGCCGAGATCGGCTCCGGCGCCTTTGCCTTTACAATGGGGGCATGGAACAGATTATCTTGAACATACTCGAGGCTCTGCGTCGCGGCGAGACCGTGGATGACAAAGCGCTCGTCAAACTGATACATGCCGAGGCGCGCCGTGAGGGTGCCGACAAACGCGATTTGGCCAAGCGCCGTCTGCTGCCGTTTTACCAGCGGGTAAAACGTGAGGAGCCGGCCCGGTGGGCTGCGTGGAATGTCGATGCCGAGCTGGAGCGGCAACTGCTGCAGGTGCTGAGGATGAAGCCTCGTCGCACGGCTTCGGGCGTGGCGACCATTACCGTTATCACCAAGCCCTGGCCATGCTCGGGCGATTGCCTGTTTTGCCCCAACGATCTGCGCATGCCCAAAAGCTATCTGCACGCCGAGCCGGCGTGCGCCCGTGCGGAGCAAAATTGCTTCGATCCGTATCTGCAGGTGAGTGCCCGTTTGACGGCGCTTTCGCAGATGGGGCATGCGACCGACAAGATAGAGCTCATCGTGCTCGGTGGCACCTGGAGCGACTATCCGCAAGGGTATCAGACGTGGTTTATGTCGGAACTTTTCCGTGCGCTCAATGACGATGCCGTCGCCGGCGTGGCGGCCAACCCCATGTTGGCGCGTCCGGGCATCAGCCGTGCCGAGGCGGGGCGCCTGCTCGATGACGCTCCCGCTGATGCCCTGCCGCCGGTGGTAACAGAGCGCCGCGAGCGCTATCGGGCTGCCGGCATTGCGACAGACGAGGTCGAGCTTGCAGCAGGTGTTGCCGGCGAGCAGGGGCGTGTGGATGCTGCCGTGGGCGGCTATAACCGTGCGGTGCGTCGTCTGTACGGCCCTGGTACGCCGTGGGGCGAGGTCGCCGAGTGGCAGACGGCCACGATGGAAGAGCTTGAGCGCCAGCAGCGCATCAACGAGACGGCGAAGCATCGCGTGGTGGGGCTCGTCATCGAGACGCGCCCCGATGCTGTAACGCCGCAGGCGCTTACGCTTATCCGCCGCCTGGGCTGCACCAAGATCCAGATGGGCATCCAGAGCCTCGACCAGCACCTGCTCGATATCAACGAGCGTCGCATTTCGGTGGCGCAGATTGAGCGGGCGTTTTCGCTTGCACGCCTGTTTGGCTTTAAGATCCACGCGCATTTTATGCTCAACTTGCTGGGCGCCACGCCCGAGGGGGACAAGCGTGACTACGAGTGCTTTATGACCGAGGGGGCCTTTATGCCCGACGAGGTCAAGGTCTACCCGTGTGCGCTCATCGAGGGCTCGCGTCTGGTGGGTTGCTATGAGCGCGGCGAGTGGCGTCCCTATACCGAGGAAGAGCTGCTCGATGTGCTGGCCGACGACATCGTGGTGACACCGGCGTTCTGCCGCATCAGTCGCATGATCCGCGACTTTAGCTCCGACGACATCATGGTGGGCAACAAGAAGCCCAACCTGCGCCAGCTCGTTGAGAACCGCCTGGCTGCTCGGGGTGATGGTGCGACGGTGCGTGAGATTCGCTATCGCGAGATCAGCACGGCGGGTGCCGACCTGGACGAGTTGACCCTTGACGAGGAAGTGGCGTACGAGACGCCGGTGACGCGCGAGCGCTTTTTGCAGTGGGTGACGCCGCAGGGCAAGATCGCGGGCTTTTTGCGGTTGTCGCTGCCCGATCGCGCTTTTGTTGCCGCACATGCGGACGAGTTGCCGACGATGCCGGACGAGGCGATGATTCGCGAGGTACACGTGTATGGCATGGCGGCGCGCGTGGGGGATCAAGGCCAGGCGGCCCAGCACCATGGATTGGGACGGTCGCTGGTGGAACGTGCGTGCCATATTGCTCGGGACGCGGGCTATGCGCGCATCAACGTGATTAGCGCGATTGGCACACGCGAGTACTATCGCCATCTTGGATTTTATGACCATGGCCTTTATCTGCAAAAGGAGCTCTAGATGAACAAGCCGAGTGTTTCTGCCGGCGTCGTTGCCGGCGTTGCTCTGGGAGCCGCGGCGCTTGGTGCGGCTGCTGTCACTGTTCGTGCTGCCTGTCTGCAGGTTGCGCGAACCCGCAATGGGTTGGCGCGTGTGAAACGCGTGCACAATGAGAGCGACGATGAGATTCGCGTCTTGGTGCAAGGCGGCGTCTACCAAAGCGCAAGCTACGTTGGCGAGCGTTGGGCGGAGCCGGTCTTTGCGTACTATCGCGCATTTGACGATGTGTTTGAGGCCGAGGACGCAATGCGTGATGCTTGCGGGCATGGTATCGACCGCATGCTTATGCTGGGCGGCGGCGGGTTTGCTTATCCTAAGTTCGCCCTGATGTCGCACGCGGGCTTGCGCATGGACGTCATCGAGTATGACGGAGAGATTACGCGCCTGGCGCGCCGCTGGTTCTACCTGGACGAGCTGGAGCGCGCGGTGGGCGACCGCTTGCGGGTGATTACCGCTGAGGCTCGCTCGTATCTGGGTGTGACGAGCGTGGGCCATCGTCGCTACGATGTGGTCGTGAGTGATTGCTTTGGCGGTGCCGAGCCCGTACGCGAGCTGGCGACGGTTGAGGCGTTGCGTTTGGTGCGAGGCAGCCTGAACCCCGGGGGTATCTACGTTGCCAATATCGTGAGCGCGAACGAGGGGAGCGACGTGACGTTCCTGCGCGATTGCGCCGCCACGGCACTCGAGGTGTTCGCCCACGCCTGGGTGGTCCCATGTGGCGATATGGAGTTCGGCGGCGAGGAGAACTACCTGCTCATCGCCAGCGACGGCGACTACGCCTTTGCCGAAGCCGTGCCCTTCGACGCTGAGTTCCTCGGCACCGTCCTTCACGACAAGTAAATCTCCCCGTCCCAAAAAGACTGGTCTTAGGCGTGGTCGCGCCAGCTGCGGACACGCTGCTTCATGCCCTCTATGTCGAGCACGCCTTCGGCGAAGCCCTTGCGCACGAGCTCTTCGGGAACAAACTCGTCGTAGCGATCAAAATAAGGCGCCTCGCCGGGATAGACGAGCTCGATGGGATCGAAGTCCTTCTCGGCCTCGGCGGCGAGCACCTCAAAGAACGTCTCTTCGTCGGTCTTCATCTTAAACTGCATAAAGTACGGGCGTGAAGGGTCGAGTCCGCGAAGGCCCAGCTCCGCGGCACATTTAATCTTGAGCATGCGCTCGAGTGCCAAAAAGGCGTAGCTGCCCAACCAGGGGAAGAGCACCCAGGTGTCGCCACCCAGGTTGATGAGCGGCTTGGTTCCCGCGCCCGAAATCTCGGCCGTATGACGAGCCTGCGCCAAGCGGGCCCGTGCGTTACCCATAAGGTACGGATATGCTGTGTGCTCGTTGAGCGCCTTGCGCATACGCTCGAGTACATGCGTGTTGATGTCACCGGGGCAGTCGCCAAAGTAGGCCGGCACACGGCCCTTGACCTGCGTGGCAAAGACGGTGTGACGCTTCCAGTCCACTTCTTCGACAATCCAGCAATGTCCGGCGATGGCGATGCGCTCACCGGGCGGTGGCGGGTTGACAATCGTGCCCAGCTCGGCCGACTCGCTGCGAACGGTAAACTCCTCGTTTTCCTGGAACACAGCGTAGAACTTAAAGTTGTTGATGATGCGCTCGCCCGCGAGGCCCACGATGAGCCCGCCGCCCTCGGTGACCTGGATATGGTCGATCTTAATGAGGTGACGCAGCAGTACACGATAGTCATCGGCCGAGATGCGATGGAAATAGCTGAGCGTGAGCACGCGCTGGGCAAGTTCGGCCGGTGTGAGCTCTCCGGTGCTGGCGAGGGTCGACATGGTCTGGTGATAGAGCAGACTGTAGGGGAGTCGATCGAGCTCGGGCGGCTCGACCCACTTTTCTTCGCGATAGAGTTGTACGAGTGCGATTCCCTGCAGGAGCTTCCAGGGTATCGTTTCGGGCATCATCGTGCGCGGCTCGGGTTCTTCCTCGCGCATGACAAACCACATCTCGGGCGGAAGGTCGCGACGGCCTGTGCGGCCCATTCGCTGCAAAAAGGAGCTGACGGTAAACGGCGCGTCGATCTGGAAGGCACGCTCCAGACGGCCGATATCGATGCCAAGCTCAAGCGTAGAGGTGGTGACGGTTGTCTGCGCCTGTTCCTCGTCACGCATGAGTTCCTCGGCCGTCTCGCGCAGCGATGCCGAGAGGTTGCCATGATGGATAAGGAAGCGGTCTGGCTCGTGCCGGTTTTCGCAGTAGCTGCGCAGCATGGAGCATACGGCCTCTGCCTCCTCGCGCGAGTTGGCAAAGACCAGGCACTTGCGGCCGCGCGTGTGCTCAAAGATATAGCCCATGCCAGGGTCGGCGTTGTCGGGTGCGGTGTCGGTGGGGTTGAGAAGCGCCTGCTCGGTTGCCTGCGGGATGTCGACTTCGCCCTCGGGGGCTGAGGAAGTGCGACGGTCCTTGGGGGCGGCCTTGCCCCGTGCCCGCTCGCGGCGTTGGCGGCGTTCCTCCTGTGTGAGTTGTCCGCTATGGCGCATGTCTTGGGTGCCGGCTGGCAGCGCCGTGGGTGGTGCCGCCTCAATGCGCTCGCATGCGAGCACCTCAGCTTCCTGCGTACCCGTGCTCGTGAATCCTCGCTGCCGAGCCTGGGGACCCGAGTTGTAGAAGTGCTCCATGGAGATACGCCACACGCGGCGTGGCTCCTCAAAGCGGGGGATGACGCAGTCGCGTCCCGTCCCCTGCGACAGGAAGGCGCCCGTGCGTTCCGGGTCCCCGATGGTGGCCGAAAGGCCGATGCGCCGGGGCCGCACGCCCGCCATGCGCGAAAGACGCTCGATAAGGCAGAGCGTCTGCCCGCCGCGGTCACCGCGCATGAGCGAGTGGACCTCGTCGATGACCACATAGCGCAGGTCGCAGAACATACGCGGGATTGCCATGTGCTTGTGGATCAGGAGTGCCTCGAGTGATTCGGGCGTAATCTGTAGGATGCCGCTTGGCTTTTTGATGAGCTTTGCCTTGTGCGACTGCGAGACATCGCCGTGCCAGTGCCAGACGGGGATATCGGCCTCTTCGCACAGATCGTTGAGGCGAACGAACTGGTCGTTGATGAGTGCCTTGAGGGGGCCAATATAGAGGGCGCCAACGCTTGCGGGCGGGTTCTCCCAAAACTCGGTCAGGATGGGAAAGAAGGCTGCCTCGGTTTTGCCGGAAGCCGTGGATGCCGTCAGGAGCACATTGTCTTGCGTGTTGAAGATGGCATCTGCCGCCGCAACCTGGATGGAGCGCAGACTCTCCCAATCGTGGGAGTAGATGAAGTCTTGGATAAACGGAGCGTAGCGGTCAAAGGCGTTCACGGAGCCTCCTTTCAAAAGCGCATCTCTCAACGCGGCGGGCAGTGGCTTGCTGCATTACTGCTTCAACGTTTGCCCAGATAAAACCCGCCAAAATTAACCTGTCCCTTTTTGGCAGGTTAGATGGTGAACTCGGCGAAGTTGCGGTCGCCGCCTGCGGTGTCGGTGTCGCCTGTTGCGGCTGCCGGCGCCAGCGCGTCGGCGCCGACGCTTTGCAGCAGCTCGGCCACGTTGGCGTCGGGGTTTTGGCATAGGATGTCGAGCAGCTCGATAAAGTCGCGAATGACCTCACGCGGCGTCAGATGCGTGTCAGCTCCCACGCGGCCGAACTCGATCTTGAGGAAGTCCACCAAGTCGTTCTCGGTAAGCGTGGGCGTCCAGCCAAAGTAGCCGGCATGGATCTGCATGAGTTTTTCGATCAGCACCAGCAACTCCTCGTAGGTGAGTGGCTGCAGGCGGATGATGGGCGCGAGCATGTCCTTAAGATCCTCGCGTGCATAGCGGCCTTGAGCGAGTCGGCTGCGCAGGGCCTCGTAGGAGAACACGCCACGGCGGCGGTCTTCGATGGAGGTTGGCGTGCCGCCCATGATCATGCCCAGGTACTGCGCCTTGCCCTGGAGCGTGTCGTTGTACATGGTCAGGATCTTCTCGTAGTTGTATTGGCGTGTGATGGCGTTGGGAATCTTATACAGATTCACGAGCTCGTCGATGAGCACCAGCATGCCCTTGTAGCCGCTGCAGACCAAAAAGCGCGCAATGAGCTTAACGTAGTCGTACCAGTCGTCATCGCTGATGATGGTCGAGGAGCCCAGCTCGGCGCGAGCCTCGCTCTTGGTGCGGTATTCGCCGCGGATCCATTTGGTCACGCGGCTCATAGCTTCTTCGTCGTCCTCGGATACGGCCGCGCGGTAGCGGCGGAGCATGCGGGTGAAGTCGAAGCCGTGGACCATTTCCTCGAGCGGGGCCAGTTGGGCATTGACGGCCGACTCGTCGACGTCGGCACACGAGGCGACCCAGCGATCCAGAATAAGGTTGAGCGCACCGCCCTCAGGGCGCGTCTTGGTCGATATGTTGCGGATGAGCTCACGGTAGGTGGCAAGGCCCTGTCCCTGGCCGCCCTGCAGACGGCGCTCAGGGGATAGGTCGGCATCGGCCACGACGAATCCCTCGCCCATGGCGTGCGTGCGGATCGTCTGGAGCAAAAAGCTCTTGCCGGCGCCGTAGCGACCGACTAGGAAACGGAAGCTTGCGCCGCCATCGGCGATGAGGCTCAGGTCGGTGAGCAGAGCGCGAATCTCGACCTCTCGCCCCACGGTGATATAGGGAAGGCCGATGCGCGGGACAACGCCGCCCTTGAGCGAGTTGAGAATGACGGCGGCGACGCGCTTGGGCACGCGGGGTGCTGCGGATGCGGTATCACTCATTGTCTAAGTATCCTCTCACGTCTGCTTCGTAGTCCTCGATAATGCGCGGTCCTGCCGCGCCAAATTCAATTACGGTGTCACCCACCAGGTCAAAGAGCGCTTCGTTGATGCTGTCGACGAGCATGTCTTCACTCTTGCCCGACTTTGCCACCGCCGATGCCGTCTGCGCTGCGTTTTGCTCGAGTAGTGCTCGAAGATAGGCGTTTGCTGCAGGATTGAGTGCGGACGCAGTGTCGGCGGGCGTGGGCGCTGGTGCGAGGAGCGGGGCTACGACGCCAAACTGCTCGGTGGAGATGGTCGGCTCGCTAGCCTCGTCCTGCTGCATGGTCGTCGCGACTGGCTCGGCGATCGTGTCGGCCACGGGCTCGGCTTCCCGTCGTTCGGCAACTGCCGCCTCGACATCCGCAAGCGCGTCGTCCTCGCGCTCCTCGTCGATCAAAAGCGCCTCGCGCGTTTGTGCGGCGGCGCTCCGAATGTGCCCCAGCTGGCTCAGGTCGATATCGATCTTGACGGGCTGATGCGCGGCATCCCATGAAAGCCATGCCGTGATCTCGTCGTCGATAATCTTAGCCAGATATTTGGGAACCTTCTCTTCCTTAAGGGGATGGCCGGGATCCAGTGCCAAGCGCAGGCGCTGATCACAAGCGCGCATCATCTCGCCGAGCTTGCTGCTCTTTTGCCTGCTGCCGTGAATCCGCATGCATTCCCAAAAGCCATTCTGGCAGCGGTAGATGTGAATGGGGTCTAGGCGATATTCGCAGTCCTCGTGGCGCTCGGGCGCAAAGAACACGGCCGAGGCAAACATGGTGTAGGGCATGGCCGTCTCCTCCCCAAACAAGCTCGCTACGATGCCGGTCTTTCGGTGCGTGTCATAGTAGCGCGCCATACGGACATACACGGCGCATGCCACGTGGCGCAGGTCGCGATGGTGGGAACGGTCGAGCCGTGAGTTATTCAGGTTGTACGTCGAGAGTGCGTCGATGGCAGCCATGAGCCGCTCCTCATGCGCCTCATTGGGCGGAAGGGGAAGCGTGGGCTCGGAGGTCTTACGACGCGCAGGCGGCAGGTCCGACGGCGCCGGTGCGGGTACAAGGTCTTGCGCTGCGCGGCGCAGCTCGATGAGGGCGTTGTCGAATGCGACGGTTTTAGAGTCGCGAAGCAGCTTGGGGTCGAGCTCATGGAACACGGCGTAGTCCTGCAGCCACACGCGTGCGAACCGGTCGATGCCGGGTTCAGAGGCGCGATAGGCATCCCAAAAGGCCTTGATCTTGCTAAAGCCATCGAGCGGGTCATCAACGCCAATGCCGCAGATCAATTCGTAAAGATAAAGAAAAGCAAACGAGGTCGATGTCTCCTCGATATTGCCGCGGCGCACTTGGGCACGCCAGGTAAAGTAGCCGCGCAACTGTCGATCGCTCATGGCATTGTAGGTGGGAAAGTACGACTTAAAGGTGCCGTTGTAGGGGCAATCGTCCTCGAAGTCGGCCATCAGCAGGCCTTGGCGGTAAAAGAGCTCCGCCTCCGATAGCCAACGTCCCGCGCCGCCTTTGGGATCCCATTGCCAGCGTGATATCTCGCGCATCTTGCGGTACTGGTCGGGGAGGAAGTTCTGCATCTGACGACCGGTCTTGAGAATCGGCTCGTCAGCATAGATTTCGTTTGAGAAGCGGGCGGACTGATGGGTCCGGGCCTCGGCCATAATGCGCTCGATGAGCATCTTGACGTCCTGGTCGGCCACCGCCCTCTCCTCTCCCTATATGGTGTCGGTGACCTCATATCATAACACAGCATCAAACAGGTGTTCGAGATACCGCTATGTAGATAGATTTAGAACAAGAGGGCGTAGATGACCGCCACGACGACGGAGGGGAGCATATTGGCCGTGCGGAAGGTCTGAGGTCGAATAAGGTTAACGCCAACACAGAAGATGAGCATGGAGCCCACAAGCGAAAGGCTGTCGAGGGCTGCGGTGGTCATGATGGGGGAGAGTGCGCCGGCAAAAAGCGTGATCGTGCCCTGGAATACGGCAACGGGCAGGGCCGAGAAGATGCAGCCGCGGCCAAGCGAGGCCGTCATGGTGCAGACGATGATGCAGTCCAGCGCGCCCTTCAGGGCAAGCGTGGACCAGTCGCCGAGCAGGCCGTCCTGAATCGATCCTACGATGGCCATGGCGCCGATACACACGGTGAGCGATGCCGAGACAAAGGCGTTGGTGAACTCGTTGTCACCCTCGCTGCCGGTTTTGCGCTTGAGCCATTCGCCGAGGTTCTCGATGGCGGCCTCCAGGTTGATGGCCTCGCCGATGAGCGAACCGAGGGCAAATGAGACGATAAGCATGGTGGTGCCGGTGGTCGCCAACGTCTCTCCATCGATAACGAGCATCTTTTGCATGGTGCCGCCCAGGCCGATAAACAGAACGCACAACCCCGACGCCTTCATGAGCGTGTCTTGGATGCGGGGCGTAATGAAGCGCCCACCCATGAGGCCCAGCAGACCGCCCGCGATCAAAAGCGCGACGTTGATGATCGTTCCTAAACCCGGCATGAACCCTCCTGTAATTGATGCCAACGCGGCAATCGTAGCAGAACGGGGAGGGGAGTGCTCAGTATCCGAGCCAAGCGGCGGTTAGCGGTCTAGGACAGGACGGGGCTAAAGTCGAAGCGCAGCGTCATAATGTGCTGCGGGGATGCGATGGCTGCGGCAATGATGTCGGCATCTCGTGCACGATCGAACCCTTCAAGTTCCATTTGATAGGGGAAGTCTTCTTGGATACCGATGCGACGCGGAACCAAAAGCTTGGTTCCGTCGAATTCTTCGGTTCGCGTTCCGTCTGCTGCAACGGAATAAAGGTGTAGCTTGGCGGTCGTTGTGGCATCAAGTGCCGAGATAGCTTGGATATCGTTCGATGCGCTCCTCGCTCCCACTGCTGTAAGTGCCGTAGGCGCGACGACTTCACCCGAAGGCAAAAAGACGAGCTCGATGGTATTGGGGAATGCGATGAGGATATTTTTGCGGCGGGGCGCATTGGCAGCGACTGGCTCAATGCTTGCGGCATCGACGGTTTCCGTGTGGTCGAGCGCGACCATCATGCAACAGTTGCCTTCGTCGACATCTGGGGGAGCGGCAAAGTCCAGGCCGTCTTTCGGTTGGGGATTGCCTAGTTCGGTGGCGGTGCCGCCTGGCTTCTCGAGAGGAGCCGTAGCGTTGTCTTCTGATGGCGCGTCGTCTGCATCGTCAACATGCGCCGGTGCGTCTGCGATCTCGTCTTTGGGGGATTTGTCATTATCGCTCGATATGGGAGCAGCAATCCCGACGGACCCCACTCCGTGCCATGTCATTTGGAGCAGCGCCGGATCGGCGAGAATGCGCTGCACGCCCGGCTCCTGGGTATCGATATTGATGGGGGCGGGTTCTGATCCGCGCGCGAGGTTAAGCGAACCCTTCTGTCCATTGCTTTGAGCCTCTTGGTCGTCCGCGTCGCCAGCGTAGAACAGCAAAGGCACATCTCCCGTTGCGATGGCTTCGGTGTCCGCCTTGGTCAGTCGCAGCGACGCCGTAAAGGAGATGATGGGCTGCGTGCCATCGACATTCGAGGGAACGCAGCCCAGGCATACACCTCCTCCTTCTTCTTCATAGGCCGCGCTGTCGAAGGCGACCTTCGCCCCGTTCGCCGAGTCATCGACCGAGTCAATATCGATGCGCAGCTCGAGGTCGCATGGGTCGCCATCGGCGTCGACTGCAGCCGATTTCCATGTGCAGATGGCATAACCTGTCTGGGGGCCGTTCTCCTTGTTCGGTCGCTTGATATCCACGACTATCGCGTCGACCGTATTGCGGCGAAGGCATCCCGAGGTTCGGATCGTGGCGTGCGCGAGCGAAAAACGTTGGCAGGCGACGATACCCGACGAATCCGTCACGGGGTTCAGAGCTTGCGGTAAGGAGTTTGCCGTGGCGGGCGTCGCCCAAGCGGCGTGAGGCATACCGCTCGCCAGTGCGCTGCAGAGCGCGGCAACGGGCAAAAGGTTTTTGGGTGCCATGGTTCTCCTATCTATTCCGCGTACTCCGGTTATGCTTGGCTATTGGTTGCGTTTGATGTGCAGGCCAAGGCACGCCAGTCCTGCTCCCACCGTGGCGGCGCCCACCGCGATGAGTTGCCGGGTGTCGCTCGTCTGAGCGAGCGGCTCGTGACGGCTGCCGCGATTAAGGCCCGAAAGGTCGACGGTCACTTCTGTGGCCGCCTGCGCTTGCTCTTGTTGAGCAAAGGCCATGGCAGGTGCGGACGCTAAGATGCCGACGATGGCGGCCAGTGCAAGCGCCTTAGGACGTGGCGTGCGCACCGGGCTCGACCGTCCAGGTGATGCTTGCCACTTGATCTCCCGTGCCGGTGGCGTGGTGGATGTCACGCGTGACGCGGGCGACGTGGCCGCTCACATTGAGCTTGATTTTGTCCGTTCCATCGGCAATGCCCTGGTACTTCATGTCGAAGCTTACGTCCTTGGAAAGATCGAGGCCTGTAGTCTGAGTCGCCGAGCTGGCATCCTTTTCTGCCTTATCGGGGCCAACCTTAAAATCGATGGAGTTCTGGGCCGAGCCCGTCTTTGCGTCTGCAACGATTGTCCGGTCGTTCTTGGCCGTGACCTTCATGTTGGTGACGTGGATGCCATATGCCGAGAGGTTGTCGATGGTAATCGTCTTGTCGGAGGGTCCTACAAGCTTTCCGTCGGCTTGGGCGGCAAAGGGGATGACCGTTGGCGCCTTAAACGAAACATTGCTAATGTCGGCCTTCACCGTCACATCGGTGGTTCCAACACGCACCTCTGCCATGGCCGCCGTTGGCGCGGCGCCCATCGCAAGTGCGAGCGCAAGTCCTGCGCCCACGGCGAGTGCCCTGGCTCCGCTCAGGTTCATGGGTGTGTTCATAATCGATCCTTTCTGCTCGTCACGGACTGTTTCCGTGATGGTTGGACGAATGGGGACAGGGTGCTGCCCCTGCGTGTGCGTCGGCCACTAGCCTTCTGCCTGGGCCACCCGCACTTTGACGCGCGTCGGATTGCCGTGGGTGTCGTAGGTCTTGGCATCGAGTGCCTGAATCTCGATATATGCCTCGCCTTCTTGGATATCGCCGGCGGGGCAGGTCTCAACCGTCTTGTCGGCTTCGACCACACCGGACTCATAGATGGTCTCGTCGTTTTGGATCACGCGGAAGCGCTGGGGAAACTTGTTGTCTTGGACGTTTTGCACGTTGACGCGCAACTTGCCGCCTTCCTGCAACTGTGCGACCGGCGCGACCGAGATCGTCATCATGTTGTCGCGGACGATGGCGTCGAGCTCATTCTGGATTTCTTGGCGCGATTTACCCTCTGCCGTCGTGACCGAGGCGCCCGCTTCGGGCACGGGCTGCGACTGCCAGGCGTATAGCCCTACGGCGATGAGGGCGCAGACGATAGCCAGGCAGACAACGACGAGTTTCTTGCGACACCCCAGTCCTGCAAGGCGGGACGGCTTCTTCGCACTCATGCGGCGTCCTTGGTGGTGTAGACACGTGCGAACGTGGACGGGTCCGCTCCAAAGAGCATGTGAAGCATCAGGCGGCGCGAGTAGATGAGCTCGTCGAAGTCGTGAGGGAGCTCGATGTTGTGGATACGCGCGATGTGATGGGCGAGCGCCGAGAACGACTCGGGGTCGCAGATAACATCGGTGGTGACGTGGTATACCGCCGTATCGGGGAACGCCTCTTCGTCGAAAGGCAGGAGATAGGGATCGTCGTCGACCTCGATGGCGACGCCGTACTGGGGCCAGTAGTATGCCATGGGAACCTCCCTGCTTTTGGGCCAAAACTTCCATTGGTTTTGGCTGTCGATGCCGACCGTATCAGTCACTACTTGACCAATTTCTGACCAAATGCTTGACGGATTGACATCTCCGCAGGTAAAAGGTGGTAAAAATTACTTCAACTTTTTTCGAGCGACAATTGCGTGGTCGCTGGCGGTAAAGCGACATGTGTCAAAAGCATCGTCTGCCGAGGAAACCTTGCCGCTCGCCGAATTGCACGAACGTAAAAATCGCCAATTATGGAGACGGTCTCGAACACGTCGACGAAACGATGCGGTAACATCTCCCTGCAAACACTGTAGTTAGCTAAAGGGGGAGTTCGCGTGTCGGCAACCATCAAACCCTTCACCGACGAGTTCGAAGAGTATGGCCGCGATGAGTCTCGCACATCGGGCGAGGCCTCGAGCATCTCGTTTCCGACAACGGAGGACGAGGTGTGCGCCATTTTGAAAAAGCTCCATGCCGAGCGTGTCCCGGTGACGGTTCAGGGCGCCCGGACCGGTCTTGCCGCCGGCGCCGTGCCTCATGGCGGTCACATTCTCAATACTTCCCGCATGAATCGCTACTTGGGCCTTCGTCGCGATGAACAAGGCCAATTTCTGCTGCGCGTGGAGCCGGGCATTGTGCTCTCGGAGCTGCGCAAGCAGCTGAGCAAGAAGGTGCTGCCGACCGCTGGTTGGGACCAGGCATCGCTTGAGGCCTACGAGGAGTTCCAAGAGGCCCCCGAGCAGTTTTTTCCCACCGATCCCACCGAGGCATCTGCCTGTCTGGGCGGCATGGCGGCATGTAACGCCTCCGGCGCCCGTAGCTACGCTTACGGCCCCATGCGCCCTCACGTCGCGGGCCTTCATGTCGCGCTGACCGATGGCGACCTGCTCGAGCTTCACCGTGGCGAGGTTTTTGCACGGGGTCGCCGCCTTTCGCTCGTTACGGTGCGGGGCCGCACGCTCGAGCTCGACCTTCCCGACTACACCATGCCCAAGACCAAAAATGCTTCGGGCTATTTCGTTGCTGACGATATGGATGCCATCGATCTGTTTATCGGTGCGTGTGGCACACTCGGCGTTATCACCGAGCTCGAGATTGCCCTGCAGGCGGCGCCTGCGGTCGTTTGGGGCGTGAGCTGCTTCTTTGACAGCGAAGACAAGGCCGTGTCCTTCACCGATTCTGTGCGCCCCGTCCTGTCCCACGCGGCTGCCATCGAATATTTTGATGCGGGCGCCCTGGATATCCTGCGTCGTCAGCGTGAGCAGTCGACCGCGTTCGCCTCGCTGCCGGCGCTCGACAAAGACGCCAAGGTCTGTGTCTACGTGGAGCTCGACTGCGATGACGAGGCCCAAGCGACAGAGGAGCTGTATCACTTGGGGTGGGTACTAGAGCTTGCGGGCGGCAGCGACGATGCGACATGGGTCGCGCGCACCGAGGCCGATCGCGAGTGCCAGCGATTCTTCCGCCATGCGGTGCCCGAGAGCGTCAACATGCTCATCGACGAGCGTCGCCGCACGGATCTCACCATCACCAAACTGGGCTCGGACATGTCGGTGCCCAACGCACACTTGGCCGGTGTCATCGCCCTTTATCGCCGCACGTTGGCCGAAAGCGGGCTTGAATCTGCCGCCTGGGGGCACATCGGTAACAACCATCTGCATGTGAATATTCTGCCGCGCGATGCGCAGGATCACCGCCGCGGCGGAGAACTCTTTGCCCAGTGGGCTTCCGAGGTCACGGCTATGGGCGGCGCCGTCTCCGCCGAACACGGTGTCGGCAAGATCAAGGCGGGCTTCTTGGAGACGATGTACGGTCACGAGGCCATGGTCGAGTCGGCGCGGCTCAAGCTCCAGCTCGATCCTGCCGGGCAGCTGGGTCGCGGTAACCTGTTCTCGGAGAAGCTCTTGGATGAGCTCGTCCAGAAAGGGGGCGCGTGAAGATGAGCGATTTCCATATGGTGGTGTGCGTCAAGGCGGTGCCGGGAAGCACCGAGGTCAAGATGGACCCCAAGACCAATACGATTGTGCGCGATGGCAAACAGGCGGTCATTAATCCCTTTGACGCGAGCGCTTTGGAATGCGCGCTGGCACTGAAGGACGACTTTATCGGCTTTGGCATGGACGTGCGCGTAACGGTGGTGTCGATGGGCATCCCCGCGACCGAATCGCTATTGCGCGACTGCATCGCCCGAGGCGCCGATGACGCACTGCTGCTGACCGACCGCGCCTTTGCAGGTGCCGATACCCTGGCAACCACCTATGCCCTCAAGTGCGGCATCGAGGCGCTCGACGAGGACTTCGACCTGCTCATCTGCGGCAAGATGGCGGTGGACGGCGATACGGCCCAGATTGGTCCCGAGCTTGCCGGTGCCTTTGAGATTCCCTGTGTGACCGACGTGAGCTGCGTGCAGAGCGCGGGCTTTACGACCTGTGGTTCACTGGCGCTTGTTCACGGCTGCGATGCCGGCGAGGAGACGGTCTATCTTGAGATGCCGTGCGCGATGACGACCGCCAAGGAGATTGGCCAACTGCGCATGCCGAGTATTGCCGGTATTCGTGCGGCCGAGGAGGCGGACGTGCGCGTGGTCAACGCTGCCGACGTGAACGCCGACCCCGCGCGCTGCGGCCTTGCCGGCTCGCCGACACAGGTCGTGCGATCGTTTGTGCCCGACCGCGACCAAACGTGCGAGACCGTTGACGGAACGGCGTCCGAGCAGGCGGCAAAACTTGCCAAGATTATCGAGGGGATGGCATAGATGAGCGGACTGATTATCGATAGCGAAGCCTGTATCGGCTGCGGTCGCTGCGTTCGCGCCTGTGCCTCGGGCGGCATTGTAGTGGAAGGCGAGCGGCCCAACCGTTGCGCCCGCGTAACCGACGGCTGCATCCTATGCGGTGGGTGCGTCGACGCCTGCCCCGTCAACGCCATCTCGATTGAGCGTGACGAGGCCGCTGGCGCGGTGGACCTTGATGCATATCGAGACATTTGGGTATTCGTGCAGACCGACGAGCACGATACGGTGACTCCCGTTGCCTATGAGCTCATGGGCAAGGGCCGCGAGCTTGCCGATGCTCGTGGTTGCCGTCTGGTGGCATTGGTCGGCATGAGCCCCGAGAGCTCTCTCGGTGACCTGGAGCATCTGGTTTGCGCCGGTGCAGACGAGGTCCTGGTCTGTCGCGACGAGCGCCTGCGCCAGAACGATGCGGAGGTTTACGCCCGGCTGATCTGCGATTTGGTGGCAGAGCGCAAGCCCGAGGCCATTCTGTACGGTGCGACCGCCTTTGGCCGCGAATTGGCACCCGGCGTTGCCGTGCGTTTGCAGACGGGCCTTACGGCTGACTGCACCGTACTTTCGATGGATACGGAGACGGGGCTGCTGCAACAAACGCGTCCGGCGTTTGGCGGCAACCTGATGGCCACCATCGTCTGCCCCAATCATCGTCCTCAGATGGCAACGGTGCGTCCCGGCATCTTTAAGGCGCCCGACTTTGACTACGGCCGCTCCGGCACGATCACCCAGATATCGCTTGCGGATGATGCTAAGGCTCGTGTCGAGATCTCGATTCCCGCCGAGGAGTGGGGGCAGCAGGCATCAATTGCCGATGCCGAGCGCCTGGTCGTGGTGGGTCGCGGTATTGGTTCCAAGAAAAACCTGCCGCTGATGCGAAGGCTCGCCGAGGCTCTGGGTGCCGAGCTTGGCTGCACGCGACCTGTCGTGGAGGCCGGCTGGTTGGAGTATCGCCACCAGATTGGCCAGACGGGCGTATCGGTTTCGCCCAAGCTTCTCGTGAGTATCGGTGTTTCGGGCGCCATCCAGCATCTTGCCGGCATCGGTGGGGCGGAGTGCATTATCGCCATCAACGAGGACCCGGATGCCCCCATCTTTGGTGCTGCCCAGTATAAGGTTGTCGGCGATGCCGTCGAGGTCGCCGAGGAGCTGCTGGCCCAGCTTGAGCGCTAGGCGCGCGCCAGCCAGTAGCGCATCTCGTCCTTTAGGCGTTCCCAGGTCGCTTGCGTGGCGGGATCGGTAAAGGGGCACGTAATGCCAAAGGGCGCGTCGAGCAGGCGGTAGATATCGCCCTGCTCGCGCGCCAGCGTGCGGCTCGCTGGATAGACGAGCTCAAACATAAAGCAGATGAGCCCCACCAGGTAGTCTGCGGGCTCGTCGCGTTCATCGCGTGCGACGCAGCGGCGCTCGTCAAAGGCAGCCAGCGTCGGTGCCGAGAAGTGGCTGGCAAGAAATGCGTCCTCGTCCACCTTGAGGATAGTGTCGACGGTGCTGTCGGCGATGGTGCGCATAATGTCGATCTTGTCGCCATCGCGCACGATATCGCAGAAGCGCCGTGTACGCTCGTCGAGTTGTGCCGGCAGGCGAAAGTCGCTGTGATAGGCGATGCTCGCGCGGATGAGCTCATCTTCTGCCGGGTCATCGATAAAGTCGCGGATGCTCGTTACGGCGGGCGCATCGGCGGGGTTCTCGCCAAAGAGGACCCCGACGCCCAACGCTGCGTGGCTCATACTCTCGGCGTCTTTAAAGGTGTTCCAGCGCCGCAACTGTTCAAAGCGTCCCATATCGTGTAACAGGCCGCAAAGCCAGGCCAGGTCAATATCCTCTGTCGACCAGCCCTGCTCGCGCGCCACGGCATCGCATGCCTCGGCAACGTGGTACGTATGCTCGATTTTGAGCGCGATACGTGGATTGGCGGCATCGTAAGCATCGGTATAGCGTTTGAAGGCCGCGGTCGCCCGGCCCCGATCGATAGCTGTCATAATGACTTCCTAAAAAGCTGTGTCTTTCGATCCGGTGGCAATTGTAGGTGAACTCGGTTGCCACCGGGCGATGATTCTGCCGCGTCGTTGAATGCGGCTCGGAAATCTTGTCGGGACGAGGAACGCTATGGTGCTCAAAATCGTTAAAACCGTCTGGCCGGGGATGCTTACCTATGTTGCGATAGGCGCGCCGTGCGGCATTGGTTGCTAACGATTTGATAAGCCCTGGCGCTTTCGACGCCGGCCTGTGGCAGGGCTTGATTCCCTGGATTGTGGCTGCCGGCGTCGTGGCGGTGGCAATCAAGACAAAGTCGATGTGTGGTGCTGCGTCTCGGGCATCGTGTTCTATATCGTTTTGAGTCTTGTATAAAAGCAAAGGGCGCGCTTACCGTCCCGGTCGACGAATCGAATTTCTCACCGAGCCGGCCTGCTTCTTCTGGTACCATGGTCAAACTTTACTGTAGCAAAGCGCGACGTGGGCTTTTGTTCTGCGTCAGCGGAAATGGGGGTTTCATGGCACAGGAAGCGACCGCCAACGAGCAAAAGAAATTCAAAGTACCGCGCATCCCGGGTGACATCATGATCTACCCGATGATCGTCGGTCTTTTGCTCAATACCTTCTGCCCGCAGGTCTTCGAGATCGGCGGCTTCTTTACCGCCGCCTGTCGCGGTGGTTCCAACACCATCGTCGCCGCAATTCTGCTTTTTGTGGGTGCCGGCATCAGCTTTAAGTCCACGCCGGGCGCTATCAAGACCGGCATCGTCGTACTGATCCCCAAGCTTGTTGTTGCGGCGGCCCTTGGCTTGGGTGTGGCATATTTCTTTAACGACAACTTCCTGGGCTTGAGCTCCGTGTCTATCATCGGCGGCATCACGTTTTGCAACATGGCGCTCTATACGGGCATCATGGGCGAGTTCGGCGATGAGTCCGAGCAGGGCGCCGTCGGTATCCTGTTCTTTACGGCCGGCCCCGCCGTCACGATGATCATCCTCGGTGTCTCGGGTCTCGCCAACATCCCCGTCGGCACCATCGTCGGCTCCATCCTGCCGCTTGTCATCGGCATGGTTCTGGGCAACCTCTTCCCGTTCATCAAGAACCTGCTGGTCCCCGGCGCCAATCCCGCGATTGCCGTTATCGGCTTTCAGCTCGGTGCGTCCATGAGCCTTTCGAGCTTTATCACCGGCGGTATTTCGGGCATCCTGCTGGGCCTCATCACGCTCTTTATCGTCGGTCCCATTACCTTTGCGTTCGAGCGCCTGTGCGGTGGTAACGGCAAGGCGGCCGTTGCCTGCTCCACTATCGCCGGCACGGCTATGACCACGCCGGTCGCCGTCGCCGAGGTCGCCCCGCGCTATGCCGAGCTTGCGCCCACTGCGTATGCGCAGATCGCCACTGCCGTCATCATCACGGCAATCATGGCTCCGATTCTGACCGGCTGGGTCGATAAGAAGTTCTGCCACGGCAAAGAGGATCTGTCGCCTGCCGGTGTCGAGGCCATCGAGGAGGCCGTCGCGACCGACATCGATGGCGAGTAATCGTCGACGCGAGTCAATCAAGCCGGCGTGCAATTCGCGCCGTTTGAGCGCCCGAACGAAAGCTGTCTTGCAGTGACGTTCGGGCGCTCTGCTATTATTCCCCTTACCCCTGCGGAGTAGGGGTGTTTATTGCCCAGACACGAATCGGGCGATTCTGACCACTTGGATATTGAAGGGATGGCGTCTAGTGGTTAAGGCACTCAAGATTGAGATATTCCTGCTATGCATGATTGTTCTTATCGGGCTTGCCGCGCGAAGTCGCCACTCCTTGTTCTCGAGTACCCAGCAGTTATTGTTTAGTACGCTCGGTTACACCTCTGCCGCGTACATGCTATTCGATATAATCTGGACGCTTTCGGACGGTGTGGGCGGCACGCTGGGCATTGCTGCCAACTGGATTTCCAACGCGGTTTCGTTTTCGCTCTTTGCCGCCGCGTGCCTCATTTGGTTTATCTATTCCGAGACGGTGCAGGGTTCTCGCCTTTTGACCGCGCGCTATAGGATGGCGTTTGTAACGCTGCCTGCGGTGCTGGTAGTCGTACTGGCGTTTACTAGCTACTGGACGCACGCCCTGTTCTATATCGATGCGCAGGGCGCGTATCGTCGCGGTTTTGTCTATATGATCCAGCCCATCGTCAGCTACTGCTACGTTATATATACGTCCCTGCATGCGTTTATACAATCTTGCAAGGTCGAGAGCCTACAAAAGAAGGCCATCTATCAAACCTTGGCATTTTTCGCCATTCCGGCCTTGGTGGCCGGTGTCTTTCAGGTCTTTTATTCGGGTCCCTGCCTTAGTGTCGGCATCATGTTAAGTATGTTGCAGCTCTACATTGTTTGTCAGGAGCAGCTGATCTCGACCGACCCGTTGACTGGCCTTAACAATCGCAACCGTTTTGAGACCTATATGCTGTCGCTGTTCTCGGGTGCTGACCAGGCCGATGATGTGTATCTGCTTATGATGGATGCCGACGGCTTTAAGCAAATTAACGACCGGTATGGACATGTTGAGGGCGATCATGCCCTCCAGGTCATATCTGCTACGCTCAAAGAGGTCTGCTCGGCGTCTGGTGGTTTTATCGCACGCTATGGTGGCGATGAGTTCGTGGTGCTCCAGAAGGCGACGGCGGAACAGGACATCATAGACCTGTGTTCGGCGATTAACGACGAGCTCGCTCGTGCCGAGGTGCCGTATGCATTGCGGATGTCCATCGGTTACGCGCGGGTCGGCGATAGTGTTGATACCTGGCAAGACTTACTTCGCGCTGCCGATGCGGAGCTCTACCGCGTCAAGGCCGAGAAAAAGAAAGCCGGCGTCCAGATACGCTAGGAAAAGGGGTGCACGCTTGCGTGCGTGGCGGCCCTCAGCTCACCGATGTACTCCATTAAGCTAAAGTACATGAATCCCCTCTGCTAAATAAGGGCAGTTCGTTAAGCTTTTTTGGGTTTATTGACGATGATGATGCCGCTGCAGACCAACAGCAGGGCAACGATGACGGTAACGGGGCTAGTGCCAGCACCCTCGCCGAGCAGCAGCGCGCTCAGCAGCACACCAAAGACGGGGTTCATAAACCCAAAGACCGAGACGCGGCTGACGGGGTTGACGGCAAGCAGGCGCGACCACAGCGAGTAGGCGACCGCGGAGATAAGCGCCATGTAGATGATGAGCGCGATGGCGGGGGCAATCGCCGTGGGGGAGAGCGCGCCACCCATCATAAAGCCGATGGCGGTGAGGGCCAGGCCGCCGACCAAGAACTGCCACCCGGCAAGCAAGACGCCGTCGTGCTCGCGCGAGAAGATGCCGATCAGGCAGGTCGAAAGGGCGCCCGCGACGGTGGAGGCCAGGATGAAGCCCTCGCCGTCGAGCGTAAAGCCAAAGGTGCCGTCCGCGCCCGAAAGGTTGACGAGCGCGACGCCGGCAAAGCCCAGTACGCAGCCGAGCACCTTGGCCGCATCGAGCTTTTCGGTGCGAAACGCCAGGGCGGCAAAGAGGATAGCCAAGAAGTTGGCGCTGGCCTCGATGATGGAGCTTGACATAGCGCTTGCACGGGAGAGACCAAGGTAGAAAAAGAAGTACTGGCCGATGGTCTGGAAGAGCGACAAGATGCAGATGGGCTTGATATCACGCGCTTGCGGAACGAGCGGTCGGCGCTGGGCCACGCTCATGCCAACAATGACCAGCATGCCGGCAAGGGTGAAGCGCAGACCCGCGAAGAGCAGCTGCGAGGCGCTGTCGTGCGCGGGAATGCCAAAGAGGCCGTAGCCGATTTTGATGCAGGGGAAGGCAGAGCCCCAGAGCGCGCAGCAAACGAGACAGCCCAGGATGAGTCCGGGCAGGATGGCGAGATACGGCTTGCGGCTTTTCATGATGTCCTTTCTACATGCGCGAAGCAAAAAAGAACCCGCCACCGGATGCGTCGGTGGCGGGTGTTGTTACCCGAGGGGATTGTACCCGATGGGAACGTATTAGGCGAAGTAGGCTACGCCGCTCTCAAAGATCGGCATGAACTTGTCGCCCGGGACATGCTCGGGCACGTTGCGGTACAGGTTGTCGCCGCGACGCTCGGCATGGCCCATCTTGCCCAGGACGCGGCCGTCGGGGCTCGTGATGCCCTCGATGGCGAGTGCGGAGCCGTTGGGGTTGACGGAAAGATCCATGCTGGGCTTGCCGTCCTCGCCCACGTACTGCGTGGCGACCTGGCCGTTGGCGATCAGCTGGGCGAGTACTTCGTCATTGGCGACAAAGCGGCCCTCGCCGTGGCTGATGGCGACGGTGTAGGGGTCGTCCAGGCTGCACTGCGACAGCCATGGGGACAGGTTGGACGAGATGCGGGTGCGCACCAGGCGGCTCTGATGGCGACCGATGGTGTTGAACGTCAGCGTGGGCGCATCGGGCGTGGCGTCGACGATGTCACCGTAGGGCACCAGGCCGAGCTTGACCAGAGCCTGGAAGCCGTTGCAGATGCCCAGCATCAGGCCATCGCGGGCCTGGAGCAGGTCGCGGACTGCCTCGGTGACCTCGGGAGCGCGGAAGAACGCCGTGATGAACTTGGCGGAGCCGTCGGGCTCGTCACCGCCCGAGAAGCCGCCGGGGATCATGACGATCTGGCTTGCACGGATGCGGCGGGCAAGCTCGTGGGTGCTCTCGGCGACGGCCTCGGGCGTGAGGTTGTTGATCACGAAGGTGTCGGCCTCGGCACCGGCGGCACGGAAGGCGCGGGCGCTGTCGTACTCGCAGTTGTTGCCGGGGAACACGGGGATGATCACGCGCGGGCGGGCGATCTTGGCGCCGCCGTACACGTGAATGTCCTTGGCGCGGAAGTCGATGGTCTCGACCTCGGGGGTCTCGCCGGCGCTGCGGTAGGCAAAGACGCCCTCGATGCCGCTTTCCCAGGCTTCCTGGAGCTCGGCGAGCTCGATGACCTCGGAGCCGGTGTCGATGACATAGCCCTCGACGGTGGTGCCCAGGGGCTCGACGACAACGCCGTCGGCGACCTCGGGTAGCTCGGCGTTCTCGGCGAGCTCGACGATAAAGCTGCCGTAGAGCGGGGTGAAGAGGCTCTCCACGTCCACGTCCTCGGCAAGCTCGATGCCGATCTGGTTGCCGACGCACATCTTAAAGAGGCTCTCGGCGCCGCAGCCGTAGCCGGGCGTGGAGACGGCCAGGGCGTCGCCGGTAGCAGTGAGCGCCTCGACGGCGTCAAACGCGGCGAGCAGCTGCTGGGCGTCGGGGCGGTAGTCCTCGCCGTAGGTGGCGGGGGCGATGCGGACGACGCGGTGCGTCAGACCCTTGAACTCAGGGGAGACGGCGCGCGCCGCGTGGCCCACGGCCACAGCGAAGCTGATCAGGGTGGGCGGAACGTTGAGCTCGCCGGCCTCGTCCTCAAACGAGCCGCTCATGGAATCCTTGCCGCCGATGGCTCCGGCACCCAGGTCGACCTGGGCCATGAGGGCGCCCAGGACGGCTGCCGTGGGCTTGCCCCAGCGCTCTGCCTCGGTGCGCAGGCGCTCGAAGTACTCCTGGAAGGAGAGGTAGGCGCGCTTGTGCTCAAAGCCGGCAGCCACGAGCTTGGCGATGGACTCGACCACGGACAGGTAGGCGCCCGCAAACTGGTCGGCCTCCATCAGGTAGGGGTTAAAGCCCCATGCCATGGCGCTTGCCGTGGTGGTCTCGCCGTCCACGGGGAACTTGGCGACCATGGCCGAGCTCGGGGTGAGCTGCGTCTTGCCGCCAAAGGGCATAAGCACGGTTGCGGCACCGATGGTGGAGTCGAAGCGCTCGGAAAGGCCCTTGTTGGAGGCAACGTTGAGGTCGGTGACAAGCGAGGTCATGCGCTCGGCAAGCGTGGTGCCGGCCCAGCTGGGCTGCCACACGCTGCGGGCGCACACGTGGGCGACCTGGTGCTTGGGCGCGCCGTTAGAGTTGAGGAACTCGCGGGATAGGTCGACGATGGCGACACCGTTCCAGGCCATGCGCATGCGCGGCTCGGCGGTAACCTCGGCGATAACGGTCGCCTCGAGGTTCTCCTCGGCGGCGTAGCCCATGAACTCCTCGACGTCACCGTCGGCGACGGCGCAGGCCATACGCTCCTGGGACTCGGAGATGGCGAGCTCGGTGCCGTCCAGGCCGTCGTACTTCTTGGTCACGGTATCAAGGTCGACATACAGGCCGTCGGCAAGTTCGCCCACGGCAACCGAGACGCCGCCGGCGCCAAAGTCGTTGCAGCGCTTGATCAGACGGCAGGCGTCGCCGCGGCGGAACAGACGCTGCAGCTTGCGCTCGACCGGGGCGTTGCCCTTCTGGACCTCAGCACCCGAGGTCTCGATGGACTCGGTGTTCTGGGTCTTGGAGGAGCCGGTGGCACCGCCGATGCCGTCACGGCCGGTGCGGCCGCCCAGCAGGATGATCTTGTCGGTGGGGGCGGGGCACTCGCGGCGCACGTGGTTTGCCGGGGTAGCGCCCACGACGGCGCCGACCTCCATGCGCTTGGCCACGTAGCCGGGGTGATAGAGCTCGTTGATCTGACCGGTGGCAAGGCCGATCTGGTTGCCGTAGCTGGAGTAGCCGGCGGCAGCGGTGGTTACGAGCTTACGCTGCGGCAGCTTGCCCTCGAGCGTCTCGGACACGGGGACGGTGGGGTCGCCGGCGCCGGTGACACGCATGGCCTGGTACACGTAGCTGCGGCCCGAGAGCGGGTCGCGGATGGCGCCGCCCACGCAGGTGGCGGCACCGCCGAAGGGCTCGATCTCGGTCGGGTGGTTGTGGGTCTCGTTCTTAAACAGGAACAGCCAGTCCTGGTCCTCGCCATCGACATCGACCTTCACCTTGACGGTGCAGGCGTTGATCTCCTCGGATTCGTCGACATCGGTCATGACGCCGGTCTTCTTAAGGTACTTGGCGCCGATGGTGCCCATGTCCATGAGGCAGACGGGCTTGGCGTCGCGACCGAGTTCGTGGCGCATCTCCATGTAGCGGTCGAAGGCCTGCTGCACCACGGCATCATCGATCGTCACGTCGTCCAGGACGGTGCCGAAGGTGGTGTGGCGGCAGTGGTCGGACCAGTAGGTGTCGATCACGCGGATTTCGGTGATGGTGGGGTCGCGATCCTCATCGCGGAAGTACTGCTGGCAGAAGGCGATATCCGCTTCGTCCATGGCAAGGCCGCGATCGGAAATAAAGGCGGCAAGGCCGGCCTCGTCGAGCTCGCGGAAGCCGTCGAGCACCTCGACGGGCTGGGGCTCGGGAGTCTCCATGTACAGCGTCTCGGGCAGGTCGAGCGAGGCGATGCGCGCCTCGACGGGGTTCACCACGTAGTGCTTGATGGACTCGATGGCGGCTTCGTCCAGAGCGCCCGAGATCATATAGACCTTGGCGGAGCGCACGGCGGGGCGCTCGCCCTGGCTGATGAGCTGCACGCACTCGCTGGCGGAGTCGGCGCGCTGGTCAAACTGGCCAGGCAGGAATTCGACGGCAAAGACGGCGCCATCGCTTGCGGGGAGCTCGTCGTAGGTCACATCGACCTGGGGCTCGCTAAAGACGGTCGGCACGCAGGAGCGGAAAAGCTCCTCGTCGATGCCCTCGACGTCGTAGCGGTTGATGATCCTCAGGGCCTCGATGCCCTTGATGCCGAGAATTTCGGTCAGCTCGCCCTTGAGCTGCTGAGCCTCGACGTCGAACCCGGGTTTCTTCTCCACGTAGATACGAGAGACCATTGGTTCCTGCCTTCCTGATCGGTTGGGCGTACGGTACGGTATGCGGCAGCGGTCGGTTTACGGGGCAAGCCTCGCGGTCGCCTTGAGCCACATGTTTGTAAACCTCACTATGATACGACAGCTCGCGGCGCGTTGAGGACGGCGAGGGTGCTACAGTGAAGCGCAAACAAGAGAAAGGCATCACATGGCATTTGTTTCGCTCGCCATCATCGCGCTCGTGGCCTTTGCAAGCCCCTTCATCACCTCGGCGATTCCCGGAAAACCCATTCCAGAAACGGTCTTTTTGCTCGTCTTCGGCGCGGTGCTGGGCCCGCATATGCTCGGCGTCATCCATATAGATGCCGAGGTCTCGCTTGTGTCCGAGCTGGGCCTGGCCTTTTTGTTCCTGCTTGCCGGCTTTGAGATCGACCCCAAGAGCATCACGGGCGTCGAGGGGCGCTACGGCTTGGCGACGTGGGTCGTCACGTTTGGTATCGCCTGGCTTGCCGTGCGCTTTACCCCGTGGTTCTCGGTCAGTCATTTCGACGGTATCGCCGTGACGCTTGCCCTCACTTCTACGGCGCTCGGCACGCTCGTGCCCATCATGCGCGAGCGCTCGCTCGCCGGCACGCGTGTGGGCGACTCGATTCTCGCGTATGGCACTTGGGGCGAGCTCGGTCCCGTGCTCGCCATGTCGGTGCTGCTGTCTGCCCGCACTGGCATCCAAACGCTCGTAATCCTTGGCTTGTTTGCGGTGGTTTGCGTGTTGCTGGCCGTGGTCCCAAGCCGCTCCAAGCGCGTCGGCAGCCGCTTCTTTGCGTTTATCGAGGAACGCGCCGACACCACGTCGCAGACCTTCGTGCGCCTGACGGTGCTCATCCTGGTCACGCTCGTGGCGTTCTCTGCCGTCTTTGATCTCGACATCGTGTTGGGTTCTTTTGCCGCCGGCTTTGTCTTGCGCTACATCATCCCCGAGGGCAACCATACGCTGGAGACCAAGCTCGACGGCCTGGCCTACGGCTTTTTGATTCCGGTGTTCTTTACCGTATCGGGCGCAAAGATCGACCTGACGGCCGTGGCATCGCGCCCGGGCTTGCTCGCGGGCTTTATCGTGGCGTTGTTGATTATTCGCGCCGTGCCCATCCTCGTCTCTATGAGCATTTGCCCTGCGACGCGAGATGTGTCGGCGTATGGTCGCATTACCGTGGCCCTGTACTGCACCACGGCGCTGCCGATCATCGTTGCCGTAACGAGCGTGGCCGTCAACGCGGGCGCGCTGTCGCAAGATATTGCGTCGGTCATGGTTGCCGCCGGTGCCATCACGGTGTTCTTGATGCCATTGCTCGCGCAGCTCTTCTACCGCGTGGTCGATGCCGCACCGGTCGCCGCCGTGGCAGAGGTTGCCGAGCATCCTTCCGACGCGCTCGATATTCTGCGCGCCCATCACGATTTGGCGAGCCTGCTCGCGCGCGAGCACGAGCTGCTGACCTCGCATGGACATGGTCGCGTATTCGAGGGCTTGCCTACGCTCGATACGATTGCCGAGCGTCTTTCCGCCGAGGCAGCGAACGGCCACATCGATGCCCGTATCGTGGACGCGGCGCATCTTCTTGCCGATAAGACCTATGGTGATGAGCTTGACCCGTCCGAGCTGACTCCGCGTGAGCGCCGCCGCCTGGAGCGCGCCAAGCTCGCCGTGCACGAATATCGCCGCCGCATGCTGGAGCTCTACGCGCGCGATGAAGCCCAGGACGACGACGGCAAATAACGAGATGCTTCCCTAGGGGAAGGCGCGTCCCGCTTTGAAGGCTCGGAACGGGATGCGGTTTCCGCATCGGCCCCCATCGGGAAGCCACATCCCAGAATGGACGCTCAGAGCGGGATGCAGTTTCCGCTTTGGACCCCTGCCGGAAAGCGCGTCCCAGTTTGAAGACGCGTAATGGGATGCGCTTTCCGAAACAAAGGCCTTGGGGAAACTGTGTCCCGGAATGGGCGCTCAGAGTGGGATACAGTTTCCGCGAGAGACCCGTTGCGGAAACGGTGTCCCAGAATCGGCGTTCAAAACGGGGCACATTTTCCGAAACATGGCCCTGAGGGAAGCTGCGTCCCGGTCTGAGCCGAAATTCTGGGACACGGCTTCCACTTCAAACAGAAGAAGGCGCGCTGCCTGCAGTTGATGCAGACAGCGCGCCTTTTGGTTGAGCAATGTTGAGGCTAGGAGTCGTGGCTTGCGACCTTTAGGAGCGGGCGGCTCCGTCGACGGGGAGGATGGCGCCCGTGACGTAGGAGGACATGTCGCTCGCCAGGAAGACGAAGGCGTTGGCGACGTCCTCGGGCTCGCCCATGCGGCCGAGCGGAATGGTGGCGATGATGGGTTTGATGACCTCTTCGGGAAGGTTAGCGACCATATCGGTCTTGGTCACGCCGGGGGCGACGGCGTTGACGCGAATGCCCATAGGGGCGAGCTCGCGCGAGAGCGACTGGACCATTCCGTTGACGGCAAACTTGGACGTGGGGTAACCGACGCCGGAGGGCTGGCCGTACTTGGCGACCATCGAGCTTGTGGTAGTGATGGTGCCGCCGTGGCCGGCCTCGGTCATGATCTTGGCGGCAGCCTGGTGGCCATTAAAGACGGCGACGACGTTAAGGTCCATGACCTTTGCGAACTCCTCGGCCGTGTAGTCCAAGAGGGGTGAACGCTGGGAGATACCGGCATTGTTGACGACCGTGTCCAAGCCGCCCATGTCGGCTGCAGCCTGGGTAAAGGCCTCGGTCACGGCTTCGAGTGAGGTGAGGTCGCAGGAGCGGCCCCAGACCTTGGCGTCGGGATAGGCGGCTGTCAGCTTCTCAACGGCCGCATCGGCGGTCTCTTGACGCGAGCCAAAGACAGTGACGGAGGCGCCCTCCTCGATAAAACGGCAGGCGATGGCATAGCCGATACCGCGCGTGCCTCCGGTGACGATTGCTTTCTTGCCCTCGAGCAACATGGTGCCTCCATTCTTCGGGGGTGGGCGTACGCAGCACAGCGTAGCGGTAGCCGGAATCGGCCGCGTTTGCATATCGGTGAACGGTAGCCCGCGTTACCGATGAGCGGCTCGCGCAAATGTGCTCTGCCGTTGTGCTTAGGGCAGGAGACAAAAGGGCTCCCGTCCCACATCGGACGGGAGCCCTCAAAGCGCGTATTGCTAGGCGATTGATGGACTAGTTGGCCATGACGCCTTCGGACCAGGCCTCGACGTCCTCGATACGCAGGACGTTGGCGACCTCGGCCACGCAGTCGACGCCGGCAAGCTCGGCGGCGGCAGCCTGGACGTCCTTCTCGAGCGCGCGGTGCGTCAGGAAGATGACCGAGCAGGCATCGCTGACGCCCGACTTGCCGTCCTCGACCTGGTTGATGAGCGAGATCGAGATGTTGTGCTTGGCAAAGATATCGACCGTCTCGGACAGGGCGCCCACGCGGTCGGCGACCTTCAGGCGCACATAGTACTTGGTCTGGAGTTCGTCCATGGGCTTAAAGGCGAGGTTGTGACCATAGGGCTCAATCTCGGGCAGCGGAGCCACGCCGCGGCTGATCTGCTCGGAGAGCGACAGGATATCGCCCACGACGGCGCTCGCGGTGGGGAAGGAGCCAGCTCCGGCACCGTAGAACATGGTCTCGCCCACGGCGTCGCCTACCACGTAGACAGCGTTCATGGCGCCGTTGACCTTGGCAAGCATGTGATCGGCGGGGATCAGCGTGGGATGCACGCGGACGTCGACGCCGGCGTCGGTGTTGCGGGCGATGCCGAGCAGCTTAATGGTGTAGCCGAGCTCGCGGGCCTGGGCGATGTCCTCGGCGCCGATGGTACGGATACCCTGCTGGTATACGTCGTCGGTGGTCACGCGGGTGCCAAAGCCGATGGAGGCGAGGATGGCCGTCTTGCTGGCGGCGTCGAAGCCGTCGACGTCGGCGGACGGGTCGGCCTCGGCATAGCCCTTGGCCTGCGCGTCGGCAAGCACGTCGGCGTAGTCGGCGCCCTCGGCGTCCATGCGCGACAGGATATAGTTGGTGGTGCCGTTGAGAATGCCGGCGATGGTCAGGATCTTGTTGCCCACCAGGTCGTGCTCGAGCGTGCTCACGATGGGGATGCCGCCGCCGCAGCTGGCCTCGCACTTAATCTGCACGCCGCACGCGCGCGCCTTCTCGGCGAGCGTCTCGACATGACGGCCCAGCAGGGCCTTGTTGGCAGAGACGACGTGCTTGCCGTTCTCGAAGGCGGTGGTGAAGATCTCGGTTGCGGGATGCTCGCCGCCGATGAGCTCGACGACGATATCGACGGCGGGGTCGGTGACGACGTCGTGCCAGTCACTCGTAAAGGCCTCGCGCTCAATGCCTGCCGCCTCGGCCTGCTCCCAGGCAAGCGCGCAGGCACGGGTCAGCTTAAGGTCGATGCCGTAGGCTGCAAGGTACTCATCGTGGTGGCTCTTGATCAGACGGGCCACGCCGCCGCCGACGGTTCCCAGACCAATCAGACCGACGTTCACGGTGCGCAGGGGTTCGCTCATAGATAGCTCCTTCGTGCATCTTATGGATGGATTAACCGCTTAAAGGTTGAGTGCATTCTAGCGTGAACCGAGGGCGCGTGCTCGCTAGGCAACAGGAGTCGCACAAAACGGCACCCCCGAAACGCTGCGGAAACATTGGAAACATGCTCACTACATACGACCTACAGCCTATGTGATTCAGGACGGCAAGTACATCGCCGCCTAGGTGTGCACAAAACGCGACCGGTGAGGCCGTTTTAATCAGGGTAGGGACGCTTGTAACAGAACGGAAACAATACTTTCACACAATAAAGTGGCTAAACTGCATAAACCGATAGAAATACGCATAAATATGGATAAATGGACAAAGCAAAAGAAAAGTTGAAATAATCGCCACTTTTCTCAACTAAAGCGTCTACTATTTTGCGAACGCCGAACACGGCGAAGGATGGCCTGTCGGGCAACCGAAACCCGACGAGATTTGAGAGGAGAGCCGCATGTCGAGCCTCACCGGTAAGTCATTGAACCCTGTTATGAATCGCAGGAGCGTTATCGCGAGCGCAGCAGGTCTGGGGGCGATGTCCATTCTAGCTGGCTGCTCCTCCAACGGCGGCGACAGCGGTTCCGCTTCGAGCGACGCTTCGTTTAAGATCGGCACCATCGGCCCGCTGACCGGCGCCAACGCGTCCTACGGCAAGTCCGTTACCCAGGGTGTCGAGCTCGGCTGCAAGGATTTCTCGACCAAGGAGCTGCCGCTTGCCAGCAAGGCCGAGGATGACCAGGCCGATGGCGAGAAGGCCGTCAACGCCTTCAACACCCTGCTCGACTGGGGCATGCAGGCCCTCGTCGGTCCGACCACCACGGGTGCGTCGGTTGCCGTTGCCGCAGAGTGTGGTAACGACCCCAAGACGTTCATGATCACCCCGTCCGCGTCCTCCGAGGACGTCACCGACGGCAAGGATTGCGTCTTCCAGGTTTGCTTCACCGACCCCAACCAGGGTGTCAACGCTGCCAAGTTCCTGGCGCAGAAGTATGCGGACGAGAAGTTCGTGCTGTTCTATAACTCCGGCGACGCCTATTCTTCGGGCATCGCAGATTCCTTTAAGGCCCAGGCCGCTGAGTCCAAGCTCGAGATTGTCGACGAGGAGACCTTTAAGGACGACTCCGCCACGAGCTTTACCAACCAGCTGACCAAGGCCAAGCAGGCCGGCGCCACCATGATCTTTGCGCCGATCTACTACACGCCGGCGTCCGTTTTGCTCAAGAACGCCAAGGACATGGGCTACGACGTCAAGATGATGGGCTGCGACGGCATGGACGGCATCCTGGGCGTTGAGGGCTTCGACACCTCTCTGGCCGAGGGTCTGCTGCTCATGACCCCGTTCTCCGCCGATGACGAGAAGAACGCCGACTTCGTCAATGCCTATAAGGATAAGTACGGCGATACCCCCGACCAGTTTGCCGCCGACGCCTACGACGGCGTGCACGCGGTGGCCGAGGCCGTCAAGGAGGCCGGTCTTGGTGTCGACGCCGACCCGACCGAGGTCGCCGAGAAGCTGTCCAAGGCTATGCTCAAGATTACCGTTGACGGTCTGACCGGCAAGCTCACCTGGAACGATAAGGGCCAGGTCCAGAAGGAGCCCACGGCGTACGTCATCACCGACGGCAAGTACGTACAGGCCTAATAGGCCGCCTTACATAGAGCGGTTTTGATCCCAAGCAGGGGAGGTTTTGGCCTTCCCTGCTTGCTTGGTATCTAGGGACGATGTAACGTCCCTGTTTCATACATTAACTGGAAACCTATTCGAAAGGGGGATGTGGAACATGACGGTCTTTATCCAATACCTGGTCAACGGCCTGTCCATGGGCAGCGTCTACGCCATCATCGCGTTGGGCTACACCATGGTCTACGGTATCGCCAAGATGCTGAACTTCGCTCACGGCGACGTTATCATGGTCGGTGCCTATGTCTCGTTCTGCGCCACGTCGTATCTCGGCCTCCCGGGCTGGGCATCTGTAGTTCTCTCTTGTGTGGTCTGTACCGTTCTCGGTGTTCTCATCGAGGGTCTGGCATACAAGCCACTGCGCCAGGCGGGCCCGCTGGCCGTTCTGATCACGGCTATCGGCGTGTCTTACTTCCTGCAGAACGCCGCGCAGCTTCTGTGGGGCGCCACGCCCAAGAACTTCACTTCGCTCGTCACCTTCCAGGTGCCGGAGTTCTTGGCCAAGTTCAACGTAAGCGCCGTCTCGCTCGTCACCATCGTCGCCTGCCTGGTTATCATGGCCGGCCTGATGTTCTTTACAGGCAAGACCAAGATGGGCAAAGCTATGCGCGCCGTGTCCGAGGACAAGGCTGCCGCTCAGCTCATGGGCATCAACGTCAACCGCACCATCTCTATGACGTTTGCCATCGGCTCTGCCCTTGCCGCCATCGCCGGCGTGCTGCTGTGCTCTTACTCGCCGGTGCTGCAGCCCACGACGGGTGCCATGCCTGGCATCAAGGCCTTCGACGCCGCCGTCTTCGGTGGCATCGGCTCCATCCCCGGCGCCTTTGTCGGCGGCATTCTCATCGGCATTATCGAGGCGATGGCGCAGGCTTACATTTCCACGAGCCTTGCCAACTCCATCGTCTTTGGTGTTTTGATTATCGTCCTGCTCGTCAAGCCTGCCGGCCTCTTGGGCAAGTACGTCCCCGAGAAGGTGTAGGTGAGCGTTATGAAGTTCCTTAAAGACAAGCAGACGCGTCACGACTTTGTCACGTACGCCATGTGTATCGTGGCGTTCGCCATCGTGTTCTTTATGCAGTCTAACCACATGATTCCGCGCATGATCGCCGGTCAGCTGGTTCCCATCACGGCCTATATCGTCATGGCCATCTCCCTTAACCTTGTCGTCGGCATCGCGGGCGACTTGTCGCTGGGCCACGCGGGCTTTATGAGCGTCGGCGCCTATACGGGCATCGTTACCGCCGTCGCGCTGGAGAGCGCCGTTCCGTCCGACCCGATGCGTCTGATTATCAGCATTGTGGTCGGCGCAATCGCCGCTGCCATCTTGGGCTTCTTGATTGGTATCCCGGTCCTGCGCCTGAGCGGCGACTATCTGGCCATCGTGACCCTGGCTTTTGGCGAGATCATCAAAGAGATCGTCACTTGCCTTATCGTGGGTGTCGACTCGCGCGGCCTGCACGTGATTTTTAACATCACGGGCAACTCTACGATCGACGACCTGCACCTGCTCGAGGACGGCACCGCCATCATCAAGGGCGCCCAGGGCGCCTCGGGCGTGTCGACGTACTCGACCTTCCTCGCCGGTGCCATCCTGGTCATGGTCGCACTCGTGATTGTGCTCAACCTGGTTCGCAGCCGTACCGGCCGTGCCATTATGGCCGTGCGCGATAACAAGATTGCAGCCGAGTCCGTAGGCATCTCCGTCACCGAGTACCGCATGATCGCCTTCGTGGTTTCCGCTGCCCTCGCCGGTGCTGCCGGAGCTCTCTTCGGCGGTAACTTCTCGCAGCTCTCCGCCACCAAGTTCGACTTCAACACGTCCATCCTCATCCTGGTGTTCGTGGTCTTGGGTGGTCTGGGCAATATGCGCGGCTCCGTTATCGCGGCGGCGTTGCTCACGGTGCTTCCCGAGCTGCTCCGTCAGTTCTCGGACTACCGCATGCTCATCTACGCCATCGTGCTGATCCTGGTCATGATCTTTACCAACAACCCGCAGCTCAAGGCGTTCTTCGGTCGCGTCAAGGACCGCTTTGCTTCCAGGAAGGAGGTGGCAGCCGATGCCCAGTAAATTTGAGTTCAACAAGGGCAAGATGGTCCCGTATCCTTCTGGCGCCATCGTTCCCGACCGCGATCTGGGCGAGCGCCCGGCGCTCGAGTGCATCCACCTGGGCATTGAGTTCGGTGGCCTTAAGGCGGTCGACGACTTTAGCCTAACTATCGGCAAGACCGAGATCGCCGGTCTCATCGGCCCCAACGGTGCCGGCAAGACCACGGTCTTCAACCTGCTCACCAAGGTGTACCAGCCCACGCACGGCACTATCCTGCTCGACGGTGAGGATACCTCGGGCAAGTCGGTCTATCAGGTCAACCGTATGGGCATCGCCCGTACCTTCCAGAACATTCGCCTGTTCAACACCATGACGGTGGAGGATAACGTTAAGGTCGGCCTGCACAACCAGGAGCGCTACTCCGGCTTTGAGGGCGTGCTGCGCCTGCCGACGTATTGGAAGCACGAGAAGGCCGCGCACGAGCGCGCCATGGAGCTGCTGTCCATCTTTGATATGGAGCATCTGGCAAACGAGCAGGCCGGATCGCTGCCTTACGGCGCTCAGCGTCGTCTGGAGATCGTTCGCGCGCTTGCCACCAACCCCAAGCTACTGCTGCTCGACGAGCCTGCCGCCGGCATGAACCCGTCCGAGACCGCCGAGCTCATGGAGAACATCGTCAAGATTCGCGACACCTTTGGCATTGCCATCATGCTTATCGAGCATGATATGTCGCTCGTCATGAATATTTGCGAGGGCATCTGCGTGCTCAACTTTGGTAAGGTCATCGCCAAGGGCACGGCCGAGGAGATCCAGAACAACGACGCTGTTATCGAGGCGTATCTGGGCAAGCAGGATAAGGGGGAGAACTAAATGGCAGAGCCGATGCTTTCCGTCTACAACATCAACGTCTGGTACGGCGCCATCCACGCCATCAAAGACATCTCCTTTAACGTCAACGAGGGTGAGATCGTGGCCTTGATTGGCGCCAACGGTGCCGGTAAGTCCACGACGCTTAAAACCGTTTCGGGCCTGCTGCGTTCCAAGACCGGCTCCATCAAATTTATGGGCGAGGACATTACCCATACGCCTGCCGACAAGCTGGTGGGCAAGGGCCTGGCTCAGGTCCCCGAGGGCCGTCGCGCCTTTTTGCAGATGACGGTCGAGGAGAACCTGGAGATGGGCGCCTACACGCAGCCCAAGTCCACGGTGGCTCCGGGCCTGGAGCGCGTCTATGAGCAGTTCCCGCGCCTGAAGGAGCGCCGTCGCCAGGTCGCCGGCACCCTTTCGGGCGGCGAGCAGCAGATGCTCGTTATGGGCCGCGCCCTTATGAGCAACCCCAAGCTGCTCATGCTCGATGAGCCCTCCATGGGTCTGGCGCCGATTCTGATTGAGCAGATCTTCCAAATTGTTGAGGACCTGCACAAGGCCGGCACCACGGTGCTTCTGGTCGAGCAGAACGCGCAGATGGCGCTCTCGATCGCCACGCGCGGCTACGTGCTCGAGACCGGCAAGATCACCATGACTGGCACGGGCCAAGAGCTGCTGCACGACGATAACGTCCGCAAAGCTTATCTTGGTGGTTAATCCATTCAACAAAGGGGCGCTGACTATCCCGGTCAGCGCCCCTT
>CAUEMA010000005.1 GCA_959018755.1 uncultured Collinsella sp.
GCCAGACCGGAGGGGCGCCGTGGGCGGGAATCTGGGCGTACACATTTCCTACACAATTGTGCCATCAATTGACGTTTGCCAGTTGTTAGCTACCGCTCGCCGAGCGCATCTTTATATAAAGCAGCCCCATGGCTAAAGCCGATATGCGCCCCTGGCCAAATCGCAGCCGGCATCCAGTAACTCATCGCGCTCCTCCACCGAAAAGCCCTCGGCGTACACGCGCACCACCGGTTCGGTTCCACTGGGACGGACCAGCAGCCAGGTATCGTCCCCGAATGCCAGGCGCAAACCATCCATATGACTTACGCTCTGCGGCGCCTTGCCGCATATCGACTTGGGATTCACGCCGGGAAGCAGCGTGCGCAACGTCTCGGCATCCTCGGCCTCAAGCCGCAAATCTCGACGTCCGTAGCTCGTCTTGCCAAAGCTCGCCTCGAGCTGATCGATGAGCACGCCCAAGGGCGCACCGGTCTTGGCCATGAGCTCGCACAAAATCAGACAGGCAAGAATGCCATCACGCTCGGGCATGTGCGCTGCGATACCGATGCCGCCGGCCTCTTCGCCACCCACGAGGACACCGCCCTTCTTCATCTCGGCCGCTATATATTTAAAACCGACGGGCTTGATGACCACGCGGCAGCCAAGCGCTTCGGCAACGCGACGCACAAGCGTGGAGCAAGAAAGGTTGACGACGACGCGTCCCTCCAGATTGCGATACTGGACCAAGTCGCCCAAAACGAGCGCCATGATCTGATGCGGATGTATATATCTACCGCGCTCATCAACCGCGCCGATGCGATCGGCGTCGCCATCAGTCACCAGGCCGGCGCACGCCCCGTCCTCGACAACCACACGCTCACAAGCATCCACCCACGGCTCAACCGGGTTGGGACAAATATCTCCCCTATCGGTCGTCTCGCCGGCATGAATCTCGTGGACTTCGACGCCAAGCTCTCGAAGCAAGTCGGCAAGATATCCCTGAGCCGCTCCGCCCATGGGGTCAACCACCACACGCAAACGCGCAGCGCGAATGGCATCTGCATCGACAAACGATGCCACCGCTCGCATATAGTCGGGAATGATATCTGCCGTGCGGTATTGCCCCTCGAGCCCCAGCGGCTCGGTGGCCATCGTCTCCTCGAGCTCTTCGATGACATCCTGGTTGGCCGTCGAACCATCGCCCATCCGCAGCTTGAGACATAGATAGCCCTGCGGATGATGTGAGCCCGTCACCATGAGCGCGCCGCACGCCTCGCCGTCATACGCGGCCGCCCACGTAAGAGCGGGAGTCGGCACCGGCCGAGACACGAGTACGGCATCGAGCCCGTGGGCGGCAATCACACCCGCCGCGAGCTCGGCAAACTCGCGCGCTTGCGGTCGCGTGTCAAATCCTACATATACCGTTTTACCGGGATTCGTCTTTTGCCACAGCCCGCCGATAGCATCGGTGACACGAGCGACGTTGTCGATAGTAAAGTCTCCGTCGACGCGAGCTCGCCAACCGTCAGTTCCAAAGTGAATTATCGCGCACACGCGCAGACACCTCGCAGTGTTTGGATCATGGTACGCATGAGGTATACCCGCAACGGGCATCCGACAAGCCGCCGACACGCTCGTTCACCGTTTAGGCAAAAGCCGCCGAGATGCGCGCCGGCAACAAAAAAACCGCCCCGGCAGGGGCGGTGATTCGATACTCCTATTTTTGGGGCTCTATATATCGAGCGCATCTGCCAGAGCGGCCGTCGTAACCGCCGTGGTTCCGCAGCAGCTGCCTACCATTGCGGCGCCTGCCCGCGCCCACTCGACGCATGCGCGAGCGAAGGCTTCGGGATCCTCGTGCCACACGGGCCCATCCTGTGTCTGAACCGGATTTCCCGCGTTGGGCCGAACCGTAACGGGAGTGGTGGCCGTGGCGACCATCCTTGGCACCGCGGCAGTAGCCGCTGTCAGGGAGCAGCAATTGACCCCGACCGAGTTCGCACCGTGCTTCTCGGCATACAAGATGGCACCTTCGATGTTTAGGCCATCGCCCAGCAGGTCGCCCTTGTCATCAATAGCAAAACTCACCAGAACGGGCATGCCGTCAGCGGCATCATGGGCACCGGCGAGCACGGGCTGCAGATTGCGGATCGACGTGACTGTCTCGATCAGGAGACCGTCGACGCCGGCGTTGAGCAAGGCGGACGCCTGCTCACGAGCGTTTGCGCGGATCTCTCGATACTCGAGAGAATCCTCGACGAACCACTCAATGGCAATAGGGCCCATGGACCCCAACAGGAGCTGAGGATTTGCCTGGCGGGCATCGTCGACCGCCCCGCGATTGACCTCCGCCATGGATGGGGCGATTTCATCTTGATCGAGCGCGTGGCCCGACGCCTGAAACGTGTTTGTGATGAGAACCTGCGCGCCAGCGGCGACGTACAGTCGATGGATACGGGAAACCGTCTGCGGTTCGGCGAGGTTCCAAAATGCCGGCGGAATATCGGCGGCACCGCACTCGCTCAGCAACACGCTGCCCATGGGGCCCTGTGCCAGCAATGTCTCGCTGGCAAGCCGGCGCATAAGCTCCTCGCCGCCAAAACGATTGTAATAACTCGTGTCCATATATGTATTTCGCTATTCCTCGACGCTGATTCCCTGCTTTTCGAGATAGGCGAGCCAGCGGTTCATCGTGTCCTCGGAAAGCGCATGCTCCATCATGCAGGCCTCGGTATCGGCACACTCAAAGTCGACGCCGAGCTCCTGGACCAAAAACGTGCGGATCAGGCGATGGCGATACCAGATAGCCGAGCCGACCTCGCGTCCACGGTCAGTCAGGATAACTTTACCGTAGTGAGACTGCTCGACAAGCTCGGATGCCTTGAGAGCCGAAACCGCCTTGTTGACCGATGCCTTCGAGACGCCAAGGCGCTGTGCGATATCGACCGATCGCACGCCATTGGTCTCCCCATCTTCGCTTTCGATGCGAACCATGCACTCCAAGTAGTCTTCGTTCGCCACCGTTAGGCGTAGCTCGCGCGAGCTATTTGTCGTATCCATGAACATCCGTCCCTTCTGCATTCAATGGCTGATTCTACCCCATCCAAGCGTCGCGGTATGCCGCGGCATACCGTGCTAGAGTTCTTGTTGCACACGACGACCAAGATTGGAGCGGTCTTTATGGAAAACACCACCACGAACCCCGACGTCCTCGAGCGTTTTTTGCGCTATGTCCAGATCAACACGCAGTCCGAGGATGCCAACTGCGACCAGGTGCCGTCGAGCACCGTCCAGTTTGACCTTGCCAACGTGCTTGCCGAGGAGCTGCGCGAGCTGGGTGCGACCGATGCCCATGTAACCGAAAACGCCTATGTCTGCGCGCACATTCCCGCTAGCGCCGGTTCCGAGAATAAGCCCGCCCTGGGCCTGATCGCGCACCTCGATACCACCGAGGTCGCGCCGGGCGCCGGCGTAGCGCCGCACATCGTGCACTACGAGGGCGGCGACCTGGTTTGTGGCATCGTTGACGGCAAGCCCGTGTCCATGAGCACCGCCAAGCTTCCCGCCCTCAACGATCTGGTGGGTGAGGACCTTGTCTGCTCCGACGGAACTACGCTGCTGGGAGCCGACGACAAGGCGGGTGTCGCCGAAATCATGGCACTCGTCGCTCGCATCGCGCAGGATCCCTCCCTGCCCCACCCCGCGCTCGGCATTTGCTTCTGCCCGGACGAGGAAATCGGTCACGGTGCTGAGCTGTTGGATATCGAGGCCTTCGGCTGCAAGTACGCCTACACGGTAGACGGCGGTCCGGTTGGCGAGCTTGAGTGGGAGTGCTTCAATGCCGCCGAGGCAACCGTTCGCTTTGAGGGCCAGTCCATTCACCCCGGCGACGCCAAGGGCCGCATGGTCAACGCGAGCAACCTGTTCTGCGACTTCAATGCCCTGCTCCCCTACGAGCAGCGTCCGGAATACACCGAGGGCTACGAGGGCTTCTATCACCTTGAGGGCGTCTCGGCAACGGTCGACCATGCCACGGCGCGCTATATCGTCCGTGATCACGATGCCGCCAAGTTCCAGCAGAAGCTCGAGCTGATGGATGCCGCCGCCGCACTGCTCAACCAGCGACTGGGCGAGGAGTGCGTAACGGTCGAGATTAAGCACCAGTACCGCAACATGGCCGAGATCGTCCGCGACTACCCGGAGCTGATCGATGTCGCCAAGGATGCCTTCCTTGCCTGCGACGTCGAGCCCCAGGTGCTGCCGATTCGCGGCGGCACTGACGGCGCCCAGCTGTCGTTCCGTGGCCTGCCCTGCCCCAACCTCTCGACAGGCGGTTACTGCTACCACGGCGTCAACGAGTTTGTCCCGGTCAGCTCACTCGTCAAGATGACCGACGTCCTGCAGGAGCTTGTCGCCCGTTTCGCATAAGACTGGCCGCATAAGCCCAAAAGACGAATCGCCCCGTCCTCAATCGAGAACGGGGCGATTTTTTTGCTGCAATGAGACCAGGTTGACGCGCGCCAGCCTCTTGACGCAAGGAGTGTCCCAAACTGCCGACACATAAGGAACGCCCCCAAGCGCCAAGTGTTCCGGCAACGCCGATGTTTTGGCGCGGACAGCGAAAACCCGCCAGAGCGAGCAAGGTGCCTTGAAACAAGGCGGCATTGATCTTTTGATCATGCCGCCGAAGTTGAAAGGCAGATTGCCGCTCTGGCGGGTTTGCAGCGTCGACTGGTTACGCGGTTTGGTAAAACCGCGTAACTCTAATAGTTGGCTTCGTAGCCGTTGCCGTCGCCGGTGGGCTCTTCGTAGTTATCGGAGCCGTCGCCCGAATCGTCGGAATCGTCCGAGCCACCCGACGAGGTCGCCGTGCCATATGCGTAGTCCTCGGACGTATTGTTGTTGAGGTCACCGATCGTGGAGCTGGAGCCGTCGGAAAGGCCCATGGTGTTGGGGCCCTTGGGATCCTCACCGGCTTCGACACGGGCCATCATTTCCTTAAGCTCGTCTTCGTAGACAAAGACATAGCTCACACCGTCGATCATAGTGCTGCCGTCGGCATACGAGGGCAGGTTGGCCGAGTAGATGCCATCGACATCCATGCCGCGCATGGCATTGACCGTAGAGACGATATCCTGAACGCTCATATCGGTTACGAGCATGTCGGACAGCGAGTTGACCAGATCAAAGATCTTGGTGGCATCAAAGTTGTTGAGGATCTGGTTGGCGAGGGCGCCAAGTACCTGACGCTGATGGCGCATGCGCGTATAGTCGCCGTCGGCATAGGTGTAACGGCAACGGGCGTAGGCAAGGGCGGTGGCGCCATCCATGTGCTGCTGGCCGGCAGTAATCTTAATATCCAGGTGCTCGGGATCGTCGACGTCGTCGGTCGCGTTAATGTCGATACCGCCAACCGAATCAATAAGCGACTGCATGCCGTCAAAGCTGACCTCGGCATAGTGAGCAATCTGAACGCCGCACAGCTCGTTGACCGCTTGGACCATGGCCTCGGCGCCGCCATAGGTATGGCAGGCGTTAATCTTCATGGTCGAGCCTTTGTAGACAACCTTGGTATCGCGCGGAATGGAGATGAGCGTTGCCTGCTTTTGCGTAGGGTCAATGCGAGCCAGGATAATCGAGTCGGCACGGTACGTATCCTCGCCCGGACGACCATCGGTACCAAGAAGCAGCACGTAGAACGGATCTTTTGCCTCATCGGTATCGACCAGAATCTGGCGCAAGTTGTTGGTAATGACATTGGAGTCGCCAAGCTTGCCCATGATGGTGGCAAACCACAGACCTGCAGCGGTCGTGGCGCTCAGCAGTACGCCGAGCACGGCGATGAGAGCTACGCGGCGAACCGTGCGCCCACGACGGCGCTGACGGGCGCGCTCGGAATAGCGAGCGACGTTGTCGCGGCTGTAGATCTTGGCCTGCGCACCAGTCGAGGGTCTTCGGGTGTTATCCGCCAGGGGCTTCTTGTTAAACATAGGCAACCTGCATTAGTAGATGACGGGATCGGGGACGGTGGCATGTTCGACATGCGCGCCAAGCGCCTGCAGCTTTTCGACAAACTGCTCGTAGCCACGTTTGATGTGATGGATGGCAGAGACCTCGGTAACGCCGTCGGCGATAAGACCGGCAACCACAAGCGCCGCGCCGCCACGAAGGTCGGGCGAGGTGACCTGTGCGCCTGAGAACCCCTTAACGCCGTGAATCATGGCGTGATGGCTCTCAATGCGAATATCAGCACCCATACGCACGAGCTCGGAGGCGAACATAAAGCGGTTCTCGAAGATATTCTCGGTAATCACGGAACTTCCGTCGGCAAGGGCCGAAAGCACCATGATCTGCGCCTGCATGTCGGTCGGGAAACCCGGGAACGGAAGCGTCTGGATATCGACCGGCTTGATGCGCTCGGCGCGATTGACGTGGACACCGTTCTCGATACGCTCGCACTCGATACCCATAAGTTCCATCTTTTTGAGCACCATGCCCAGGTGGATGGGGCAGAAGCCCGTAACATCGACGCCGCGTTCATCGGCCATGAGGGCGCCGGCGACGATAAAGGTGCCGGCCTCGATGCGGTCACCCACCACGCAATGGGTAACGGGGTGCAGCTCCTCCACGCCCTCGATGGTCACGACGGGCGTGCCCGCGCCGACGATCTTGGCACCCATCTCGTTGAGCATGTTGGCAAGGTCGACGATCTCGGGCTCGCGGGCAGCGTTGTCGATAACCGTGGTGCCCTGCGCGCGCACGGCAGCCATGATGAGGTTCTCGGTAGCACCCACGCTCGCGAACTCGAGCGTGACGGTGGTGCCGCGCAGGCCCTGGGGAGCACTGGCGTTGATGTAGCCATGGGCGGTGTCGAACTCGACGCCCAGAGCCTCGAGACCCAGGATATGCATATCGATCTTGCGGGCACCCAGGTTGCAGCCGCCCGGCATGGCGATCTTGGCGCGATGGAAACGACCCAGCAGGGGGCCCATCACAGCCGTGGAGGCGCGCATCTTGGCGACGAGCTTGTAGGGAGCCTCCCAAGAATCAACCTGGGAAGTATCGATTTCGAGCGTGTGCTCATCGAGAACTTCGATTGTGGCGCCCATGCCCTTGAGTACCTTGCCCATAACGTGGACATCGGAAATATCGGGCACGTTCTGAAGCGTTGTCTTGCCCGGCGCCAGAAGCGTTGCAGCCATGAGTTTGAGTGCGGAATTCTTTGCACCCGAGACGGGCACGGAGCCTCCGATGGCGTGGCCACCCTCAACGCGGATAATATCCAAGGTCTACCCTTTCAAAAAGCATGCCCGGGGTGGCTGAGCCATCCCGGGCATGATGTGTTCGCAAATGGTCGAACGCCAAAACGTTTGACTATTGGGCAAGCTTGAGCTTACACCATGCGATTTCATTATAGAGGTAGGCGCGGCGTGCATCATCCTCCGACAAATTACCCAGCTTCTCTTCAAAACCTTGAATATCAGCTTTAACCTTGTCGGCGTCGACGGTCGCCAAATCGCAAGCGCGCTCGGCGAGGACGGTCACGACATCGTCCGCAACCTGGGCATAGCCGCCGGCCACGGCAAACGTGTGGTCGACAGTGCCCATGGCCTTATCGGAAACGCGAACGTAACCGCGGTCGATCGTGCAGATTTCGCTGGAGTGAGCAGGTAAAACGCCAAACTCGCCATCCGTAGACGGAATCGACACAAACGCAGCGTCACCCTCATAGGCGAGGCTCACGGGGCACACGATGCGGATACGCATAACCTACTTCTCCTCCATCTTGCGGGCGCGCTCACGCACGTCCTCAATCGTGGAGGCATAGCGGAATGCCTGCTCAGGCAGGTCATCGGCCTTGCCGTCGACAATCTCGGCGAAGGAGCGGACGGTATCCTCGACGCGGACGTAGACACCGGGGTTACCGGTGAACTTCTCGGCGACGTGGAAGGACTGCGAGAGGAACTGCTGGATCTTACGAGCACGGTTGACTGTAAGGCGCTGCTCCTCGGACAGCTCGTCCATACCCAGAATGGCGATGATGTCCTGAAGGTCGGAGTACTCCTGCAGGAGCTCCTGGACCTTGACGGCGACACGGTAGTGCTCCTCGCCAACGATCGAGGGATCGAGGGCGTCGGAGGAAGACGCGAGCGGGTCGATGGCCGGGAACAGGCCGAGCGACGAAATGCTACGCGAAAGGACCGTGGTGGCGTCGAGGTGCGTGAACGTCGTGGCAGGCGCCGGGTCGGTCAGGTCGTCTGCAGGGACGTAGACGGCCTGGACGGAGGTAATGGAGCCCGTCTTGGTCGAGGTAATGCGCTCCTGGAGGTCGCCCATCTCGGTAGCCAGCGTGGGCTGGTAACCAACGGCGGACGGCATACGGCCCAGCAGTGCGGAAACCTCGGAACCGGCCTGGGAGAAGCGGAAGATGTTATCGATGAACAGCAGAACGTCCTGGCCACGATCGCGGAAGTACTCAGCGGTGGTAAGGCCGGCCAGACCGATGCGCAGACGCGCTCCAGGCGGCTCGTTCATCTGACCGTAGACCAAGCAAGTCTTGTCGATAACGCCCGACTCGCTCATCTCGAGATAAAGGTCGGTACCCTCACGGGTGCGCTCGCCGACGCCGGTGAACACCGAGGTGCCGCCATGCTCCTGAGCGAGGTTGTTGATGAGCTCCTGAATCAGAACGGTCTTGCCGACGCCGGCGCCACCGAACAGACCCGTTTTGCCGCCACGGATGTAGGGCTCGAGCAGGTCGACGGCCTTAATACCGGTCTCGAAGATCTCGGTCTTGGTGGTGAGCTCGTCAAAGCGGGGCGCCGCGTGGTGGATGGGGTAGAACTCCTCCACCTCGGGCATAGGCTTGCCGTCGACGGGCTTGCCCATGACGTTCCAGATGCGGCCAAGCGTCTTGGGGCCGACCGGCATCTTCATGGGCTCGCCGGTATCGGTGGCGACGAGGCCGCGCTGCAGGCCATCGGTCGAGGACATGGCGACCGTGCGGACAACGCCGCCCGGAAGCTGGCTCTCGACCTCGAGGATCGTGCTCAGATGACCGATCGGGGTCTCGGCCTCGACCGTGAGCGCGTTGTAGATCGGGGGCACCGCGCCGTCAAACTTGACGTCGACGACAGGGCCGATGATTCGCACGATGCGACCATCACCGGCAGTCGTCTTCTTGGTGGCTTCCTCGACCGCAAGCTGTACGGTGTTATTAGCCATTACTGTTCCTCCAATGCTGAGGCTCCGCCGACGATCTCGTTAATCTCGGTCGTGATCGAAGCCTGGCGCACGCGACTATACGTGCGGGTAAGGGTCGAGATGATCGCGGTGGCGTTTTCCGTCGCGGAGTGCATGGCCTTGCGGCGTGCACCCTGCTCGGCAGCCGCCGAATCGATCAGGGCCTGGTAGATGACCGTCAGGATATAAGACGGCACAAGCTTGCCGAGAACATGCTCGGGAGAGGGCACGAACTCGAACGTGGACGAGATGCGCTTAGGGGCGTCGGTCTCGTTCTTACGCGGACCGTGGGCCATAGCGATCATCTCGGGGTCGAGCGGCAACAGATGCTCGACGCGAAGCTCCTGATCCACGCGGTTCTTGGCGTGGTGGTAGACAAGCTCGACACGGTCAAGCTCACCGGCACGATACGCATCGCAGATATGAGAGGAGATCATGCGGGCCTGATTGAAATCGGGCTCGGAGGAGTTGCCCTCAAAGTGCATGACGACGTTTGCGCGGTCACGGAAATACGTGGCCGGTTTGCGCCCGCACGCGATGATCTCGCACTCGATGCCGTCGTTCGCCCAAGAAGCGGCGAGCTTTTCGGCCGTGCGCTCCACCGTCGTATTGAAACCGCCGGCAAGGCCGCGGTCCGAGGCAATAACGACAATCAGGCCATGCTTGACGCTCTCATGCTTCTGCAGCATGGGATCGGTGCCCGAACAGGAGGCGTCGTCGGCGACCGTCAACATGACGTCGGTCAGCGCCTCCTTATAGGGCTCGGCCTGCTTGGAGCGATCGAGGGCACGACGGATCTTGGCCGTAGAGACCATCTCCATCGTGCGCGTGATCTGCTTGGTCGTGGTAACCGAGGAGATTCGCTTCTTAATGTCGCGAAGGTTGGCCATGGGGCTTAGTTCTCCTCTGATCCAGAAACATCCGAATGGTGCTTGGCCATGAACTGCTGCTTGAAGTCGCCGATGACGCGCAAGAGCTCAGCCTTGGTGTCATCATCGATCTTCTTGGCGCGAACCTTGTCGAGCAGCGAGCCAAAGCCATTGTCCATGTACTCGATGAGCTCGGCACGGAAAGGCAGCACGTCGGCGATCTCCAGGTCATCCAGGAAGCCCTCGTTGCCAGCGAACAGCGTAACGATCTGCTCGCCAACCTCAAACGGCTTGTAACGCGGCTGCTTCAGGAGCTCTGTCATGCGGGCACCATGGGTCAGCTGCTTCTGAGTAGCCTCGTCGAGGTCGGAGCCGAACTGCGTAAAGCCGGCGAGCTCCTGGTACGAAGCGAGGTCCAGACGGAGGTTGCCGGCGACCTGCTTCATAGCCTTGGTCTGCGCGTCGCCACCGACGCGGGACACGGAAATGCCCACGTCGACTGCCGGGCGCTGGCCCTGGAAGAAGAGCTCGGACTGCAGGTAGATCTGACCATCGGTAATGGAAATGACGTTGGTCGGAATGTAGGCCGAGACGTCGCCGTCCTGGGTCTCGATGATCGGAAGAGCCGTCATGGAGCCATAACCGTTCTTCTTGGACATCTTGACGGCACGCTCGAGCAGACGAGAGTGCAGGTAGAAGATGTCGCCAGGATAGGCCTCGCGTCCGGGCGGACGATGCAGCGTCAGCGACATCTGACGGTAGGCCACAGCCTGCTTGGACAGGTCGTCGTAGATGACGAGCACGTGGCCGCCGGGGTTGGTCTCGCTGGCGGGCTTGCCGTCCTCGCCGTTGTACATGAAGAACTCGCCGATAGCGGCACCGGCCATAGGCGCGATGTACTGCATAGGGGCGGAATCGGCAGCGGTGGCCGAAACGATGATGGTGTAATCGAGCGCACCGTGCTGAGCGAGGGTCTCGCGGATGTTGGCAACCGTGGAGGCCTTCTGGCCGATGGCGACATAGATGCAGACCATGCCCTTGCCGCGCTGGTTGAGGATAGCGTCGATGGCGATAGCGGTCTTACCGGTCTTACGGTCGCCGATGATGAGCTCACGCTGACCACGGCCGATAGGCACCATGGAGTCGATGGCCAACAGGCCGGTCTGAACCGGCTCGCACACCGGGGTACGATCGATGACGCCGGGGGCCTTGAACTCGATGGGGCGACGGTGCGTGGCGACGATGTCGCCCAGGCCGTCGATAGGCTGGCCGAGCGGATTGACGACGCGGCCGAGCATGGCGCGGCTCACGGGGATATCCATAATGCGGCCAGTGGTGCGGCACTCGTCGCCTTCCTTGATGGAGTCGACGGCACCAAACAGAACGGCGCCGACCTCGTCACGGTCAAGGTTCTGGGCAAGGCCGAAGACGGTCTCACCGGTATCGGAGCTCTTGAACTCCAGAAGCTCGCCTGCCATGGCGCTCTTGAGGCCGGAGACGCGCGCGATGCCGTCGCCTACCTCGTCGACCGTTGAAACCTCATGCGTATCGACCGTCGCGGAGAGGCTCGTGAGCTGCTCCTGCAGTTTCTTGGCGATATCCTGGGCATTGAGGGTTTCGGACATTAGGCTTCACCTCCGTACGAATTAGCAGAGTTTGCGAGGGTCTCCTGCGCGATGCGCAGCTGCGTCTTGACGGAGATGTCACGACGCTCGCCGCGGGCCTCGAGCACCAGGCCGCCCACGATAGACGGGTCGACCTGCTCGATAAGGAATACCTTGCGGCCGAAGTCCTGCTCGCATTTCTTAGTGATGGTTTGACGCAGCTCGTCGTCGAGCGGGATCGCCGTGGTGACGGTCACGCCCACTACATCCTCGTCTTCCTCGGCAACATACTTAAAGGCAGCTGCCACCTTGGGAAGAAGGTCGAGCTGGTCGCGCTTGGACATGGTGTCGAGCACGGCGACGATCTCAGGGCTGGCGCTAGCCAGGCGCTCGATCATCTCGAGGTCCTCGAACACATGGTTCTCGGCCTTGGCGGCTTCCAAAAGGGAGCGCGCGTAGGTCTCGAGTACCTTGTCCTGATAGCGGCTAGTCGGCATTCAGGCTACCTGCTTCCTGGATGTAGCGCTCGATGAGCTTCTTCTGCTCGGACTCGTCCTCGAGTGCCTCGCCCACGATCTTGGTGGCGACGGCAACGGACAGGTCGGCGATGGAGCTCGCGGCACCGGCGTAGATGGACTTGCGCTCGTCCTCGACGGTCGTATGGGCCTTGGCGATGATCTCCTCGGCCTCCTTGTGAGCAGCCTCGATGATACGGGCGCGCTCGGACTCGGCGTCCTTACGGGCCTCGAGAACGATGTCGGCAGCCTGACGACGGGCGTCGGTGACGATCGAGTCGGACTCAGCGCGCTTGGCGATGGCCTCCTGCTTGGTCTTCTCGGCCTCGTCGAGGCTCTCCTCGATCTTCTTGCCGCGCTCCTCCATGGTTTTCATGATGCCCGGCAGGGCGACCTTGGCCAGCACGATCCAGATAATCAGGAAGGCGATAAGCGCCGGGATGAACTCCGCCATCTTAGGGATGAGGATGTCCGCACCGGCGGCGCCGTCCTCGGCGAACGCGGAAACCGGCATGAGCAGCGCGGCCGCGGACGCGGAGAGTGCGATCGCGCTCTTCTGGGATGAAAGATTCATACTTGACGCTCCGTGCTATTTAACGATCAGCGCGACAACGAAGCCGATCAGAGCCAGAGCCTCGCCGAAAGCGGAGCCCATGATGAAGACGGTGAACACGCGGCCCTGGACCTCAGGCTGACGGGCCATAGCACCCGTAGCACCCAGAGCAGACAGGCCGATAGCAAGACCAGCGCCGATAACACCGAGACCGTAACCGATAACTCCCACGATTCCTCCTTTGTCGTGCGTGTCTTATTTCACGCAGGATAACCTTTTTATAACTGCCGGGCTCCATGGGTACGGGCACCGGCGGTTTAACGAATTGCCTTACCTTTAAGGCACGAACGGAAGATTACTCCTCCTCCGCGACCTCCTCTGCCTCAGAGACATACACGGCGGTAAGGACCGTGAAGACGTAAGCCTGGATGGCGCCGACCACAAGCTCGATCGCATAAATCAGGATGAGGATGGCAAGCCAGGCCAGCGAAGGCAGGGCGCCGACGGCGTGGGCCGCGGAAACCTGCTGAAGCAGCGGCTGCATGAACATGCTCGCCATGATGGCGAACGAGCCCATGACCACGTGTCCTGCGAACATGTTGCAGAACAGACGGACGGCGAGCGTGATGAGGCGCAGGAAGGTCGAGAAAAGCTCGACGACCCACACGAGCACGTTCATCGGGAAGCTCACGCCCTGCGGGGCGAGGCTCTTGATGTAGCCGATCACGCCGTGAGCCTTGCATCCGTAGTAGATGAAGTACACGAAGGCGAAAATGGCGAGTGCGGCGGTGGAGCCGATTGCGCCGGTGCCGGGCTTCATTCCCGGGATCAGGCCGATCATGTTATTGATCAGGATGAACAGGAAAAGCGAGCACAGGAACGGGAAGTGCTTCTTCCAGTTCTCACCCACGACACCCTTGCCGATATCGTTCTCGACGTACTCGATGATGTACTCGAAACCGTTGACGAAGAAGCCCTTGGGAACCAGGGTCTGCTTCTTCTTGAACACGGCCAGGACGATCAGGAGCACGATCGTGGAGACGATCAGCCAAAACGAGTACTGCGTGATGCCGCAGCTCAGATCGCCCACGACAGGGGTGGAGCTGAACTCGCTGACCAGATGATTAATCTCATCAGGCAGCTTTTCAAAAATTTCCACGACTTACCTTTCGACCTCATGAGGATCTCGCAGCGCCTTGGCGACGCGAACCGCGCAGGTGGCCATAAAGGCCACGAAGCCGATCGCCTCGCCCAGGAGGAACATGCGAAATGCCTCTCCGAACAACACAAACACAACCAAGGTAAAGACAAGCAACGCGATTGCCGAGACCGCGAGACTCACCATACCCTTGAGCATGTCCGCATTCTGCTTATCGTCAAGAACCGGCTTGAGCGTAAAGACAAAGGGAAGGAAGGCAATCGCGCCCGCGATGGCACCTGCAACGATAGCGAGCAGATCGGCTATCTGAAACACTGGCGTCCTCACTTTCCTTTTTTATCGCCTCACAGGACAGTTCCCGCCAAACATTGGTGACTATTGTACGAGCCAATCGCTAAAGTACAACCGAAAAAGCATCGGTTAATACGCACCTGTTCGTTTTCTTAAGACCTTCTTTATGCCGCAGGTACGGTAATACGTTTTTCTCGAACCCTGCAGGGCAAAACGTCCGTTAACAGGAGTGCGCGCGGTCGTCTTTTGTTCGACCGCGCGCACCATTTCTTCGTATTTTCGACGTTAGCCGGTATGCCCCAGAGATTACAGCGTGCCGTAGATGCGGTCGCCGGCGTCGCCCAGGCCGGGAACGATGTAGGCAGCTTCGTTGAGATGGTCGTCGATGGCGCAGGTATAAATATGTACGTCGGGGTCCTTTTCGGCCAGTGACTTGAGGCCCTCGGGGGCCGCGACGATGCACAGCATGCGGATGTCCTTGACACCGCGCTCGCGCAGATAGCTGATAGCCATCTCGGCAGAACCGCCCGTGGCGAGCATGGGATCGACGACCAGGCAGATACGCTGGTCGATATCCTTGGGCATCTTGCAGTAATACTCATGCGGCTCGTGGGTGACCTCGTCGCGCTCCATGCCAATGTGGCCCACGCGGGCAGAGGGCACCAGGTCGAGGATGCCGTCGACCATGCCAAGGCCCGCTCGCAGGATGGGGACGATGGCGAGCTTCTTGCCGGCAAGCTGCTTAAACGTGGCGGTAGTGATGGGAGTCTCGACTTCGACGTCTTCCATGGGCAGGTCGCGCATGGCCTCGTAGCCGTCAAATAGCGCGAGCTCGCGCACGAGCTGGCGGAATTGGTTGGTGCCCGTCGACTTATCGCGCAGGATCGACAGCTTGTGCTGGACGAGCGGATGATCAACAAGCGTAACGCGGGACGTATCGTAGGTAACGGTCATGGGTCTTGCCCCTTTCGTTGCGGCCGCAAGATGGCCTTGCTGACATGGCGCACAGCGATGTTGCCGCCGCGCGCCGTGCATAAGTTTAGCGGTTTGTTGTATCGAGCGCTCCGCCACAGCCCTACTGCGCGGTGCTGAGCGAACGCTTGACCGCATCGTGCCAGCCCGCAAGGTTTTGCTCGCGGCGCTCGACGGACATGTGGGGAAGGAAGGTCCTAACGATCTGGGCATTTTGCTCCAGCTCTTCCAGGTCTTCCCAATAGCCGACGGCAAGACCCGCCAAGTACGCGGCACCGATTGCCGTGGTCTCCACCGTCTCACATTGCAGCACGGGGATATCCAGCAGGTCGGCCTGGAATTGCATGATGAACTCGTTGCGCGAGGCACCGCCATCGACAGACAGGCGCTCAATCGAAAGCCCCACGTCCTGCTCCATGGCACGCAGCACGTCATAGCTCTGATAGGCCATGGACTCGCAAGCGGCACGCACGATGGTCGCGCGACTCGAGGCGCCGGTCAGACCGCATACGATGCCGCGGGCGTGCGCGTCCCACCAAGGTGCCCCCAGGCCCGCGAAAGCGGGGACAAAGTAGCATCCCTCGTTATCGCTGATCGAGGAGGCAAGCTGCGCCGATTCGGATACGTTGGAGATAACGCCCATGTTATCGCGCAGCCAGTTCATCGTTGAGCCGGCGGCAAAAATAGAGCCCTCGAGCGCATAGCTGACTTTGCCGTCCGCAGCGATACCGATGGTGGAGACCAGGCCATTCTTGGATTCGACGATCTTGTCGCCGGTGTTCATGAGCATAAAGCAGCCCGTGCCATAGGTGTTTTTGGTCTGGCCGGGATGGAAGCAGCAGTGACCGAACAGCGACGCCTGCTGGTCGCCCGCCACACCCATGATGGGCGGCATGTTGGTCATGATGTCGCTCGCAACGCGGCCGTAGTCGCCCGAGCTCCAGCGAACCTCGGGCATCATGGAACGTGGAACATCAAAGAGCGCCAGCAGGTCGTCGTCCCAATCGAGCGTATGGATATTAAAGAGTGCCGTGCGGCTGGCATTGGTGTAGTCGGTGGCAAAGACCTGGCCGCCGGTTAGGTTGTAGATGAGCCAGGTGTCGATGGTGCCAAACATGAGGTCGCCCGCCGCCGCGCTCTCGCGTGCGCCGTCGACGTTGTCGAGAATCCACTGCACCTTGGAGGCCGAGAAATACGGGTCGAGTGTGAGCCCCGTGCGGGAGCGCACCAGCTCCTCGCAACCCTGTTCAACCAACGCCTCGATTGCCGGCGCGGTACGACGGCACTGCCATACGATGGCGTTATAGATGGGCTGGCCGCTCACGCGGTCCCAGACCACCGTGGTCTCGCGCTGGTTCGAGATACCGATGGCGGCGATGCGGTCAGAATGGATGCCGCTCTTAAACTGAACCTCCATCATCACGCCGATCTGGCTGGCAAGCACCTCCGTGGGATCCTGCTCCACCCAGCCGGGGCGCGGGAAGCCGGTTTTGACGCTACGACGTGCCTGGGCAACGATGCAGCCGTATTCGTCGACAATGGCCGCGAGCACCGAGGTGGTGCCGCAGTCGAGCGCCATGATGTAGGAACCGCCAAAGCCAAACGAGGCATCTTCCATGCCCAGGCTGCCCAGATTCAACGACATCGCTAACACCTTTCTAATGCAACGGGTCGGACAGGACCCGCTCGATCTCTGATGCGGGAAGTGCACCTTGGCGCAGGATCTGAAGCTCGCCATGCTTAAACGTCACGATGGTCGAGACGTCGCGACACGGGGTCTCACCGGCGTCGACGGCAACATCGACCCCCTCCAGGATGCGGTCCTCAACGGCGGCGAAGCTTGCCGGCGCGGGCGCGCCGTGCGTATTGGCGCTGGTGCAGGCAAGTGGACTGCCGCACGCACGGATGAGCGCCTGCACCACGGGCGAGGCCGATGCGCGAAGGGCCACCGTGTCGTCGGCGGCGCGCATAAAGGTCGGCACGCAGGGGGCTGCCTTGACCACGATAGTCAGGGCGCCCGGCCAGCATCTTCGGGCAAGCGCGCGGGCCTCTTCCGGAATATCCACGCCGTAGCGGTCGAGGGCCTCGGCATCATCGACCAGCCAGGCGACCGTTTGGGTAAGCTCGCGCTGTTTGAGGGTAAAGATGCGACGGTACCCGGTGCCGAGCGCAGGGACTGCGGCGCCGTTGACGGCAGCCTGCGGATCGCGCGGCCACGATGGGAATTCGCTTGTATCTTGGGGCACGGCGTCCGAGAAGGCGTTAACCGCTACGGCGACACCGTAGACCGTCTCGGTCGGGATCAGCGCCAAGCCGCCACAGCCAAGCACCTCGGCCGTACGCTCAACGGCGAGCCGATGCGGCTCGCGCGCTCCCTCGTATACCCGGTAGACCGTCTGCATGTATATGCCAGCCCCTTACGCTCTGGTGAAAGTTTGTTTACTGAGGGGCATTCTCGCACGAAACGTTCAACCTATTTGCCCAGAGCGCATGTTGGTTTGGTGAGCGGCTCTAGTAGTCGGTGAAAGTGAGGGGATTATTGGACTGCGACGAACTTCTTTGGCCTGCCGGCGTGGCGTTCTTGGGCGGCGTAGCGCTCGATGCTGTCTATCGTTATCATCCGACGGCCGTCGACGAGTTCAACATCGAGCTTTCCGGCTTTGACCAGCGCGGTAATCCGCGGAGCGGAGACTTTGAGGTCCAGAGCTGCATCTTTAAATGTTCGGCACGCCGCTTCCCGAGCGTCCTCGTGGTCGATTTCGACTGAAAGGGCCACGACCTCGGCCGAGCGTTCGTACTCTGCCGGAGTCAAACCATTGTTGAGGTCGTCGGCCAAAAACGCCATCAGTGCCTCGGTGGCATGGGCAATTGCTTCTTCACGCGTATCGCCATCGGCAAAGGCGCCGGGAATCTGCGGGAAGCTAGCGCAGTAACCGTCGTCTTCTTTTATGAGAACGCAGTCATAGGTAAATCGCTGCCTCATTTTGCCTCCAACTACCATCCAGCTTGGCGACGAATACTTGCCCACGTGCCCTTCTTTGGTCGATCACCACCAGAGCCGTTCACGGTGACAACACGGTCACCAGAAACATACTTAGCATGACTACCGACTTGCGCGACCTTCACGAATCCATCGTGCTTGAGTAGGGCAATGATTTCCCGAAAGGTAGGAGGTTGCATGGGCCGACCTCTTTCAGCCGTCCTAATTATAAACTACTTTATAATTTTTACTAACCAGTTAATAAATATTACTGGCGCTGTTTGGGCTCGGTGACGATGGCTCGAACGATGCGGGGACGATCAGTGAGGTCGCGGACGATGCGCACGTCCGAGAGGCCCGCTTGGCGGCAGAGCTCGGCGGCGGCGTCGAGGGCGCCCTCGTAGAGCTCGCAGGCAAACAGGCCGCCGGCGCGCAGCATATAGGGCGCCGCATTGAGCAGGCGGCGGAAGATATCAAGGCCGTCGGCACCGCCCTCGAGCGCCAAATCGGGCTCGAAGTCCTTGACCTCGTGCGGTAGCGAGCGCATGACGTCGGTCGGAATGTAAGGCGGGTTGGAGACGAGCACGTCGAAGGTGCCCCACTCCTCACGGGGAATGGAGCTTACCAGGTTGGTGAGGCTGAATGCGACCTCGTCGGACGTGAGGCCAAGGGCGTCGCGGTTTTTGGTAGCGAGGTCGATGGCACGCGGCTCGATATCGGTAGCGGTACAGGTGACGTGGCCGCGGCGTTCCCAGGCAATCGAGAGTGAGATGCAGCCCGTGCCGCAGCCGACCTCGAGGACGCGGGCGACGTGGGGCTCGGCGGGAGCGGGCGTGGCGGCCTCGGCGGCTTCTTGCGCGGGAGTCGTCTGTTGGTCGTCGCTCTCGATGACAATGCCGTATTCGTCGAGCTCGGGCTCGGAGGCTTCCATGGCCTCGGCTTCTGCTGCCTGCGCGGCGGCTTCCTCTGCCTCGCGATCGGCCAGCTCCTCGGCATAAGCGCGGCTACCGAGCACGTCACTGCCCAGCGCAGCCTCATCGGCGGCAGTCAGGTTGGCGGCACGGCGCTCGGCGGTCGCGCGCTCGTCGGCCAGCGCCGCCTCGGCCTTGCGGGCCTGCTCGACCTCGTCGTTCCAGGGCAGCTCCACGCGCTGACGGGCGGCTGCCTCGGGGCTCAGCACCTCGGCATCCAGATAGTTCAGGACTTCCTCGACGAGCATCTCGGTCTCGGGACGCGGGATGAGCACGCCGGGGGCGCACGCGACGTCGATCATGCGGAACTGCGTGCTGCCGGTGATGTACTGCAGAGGCTCGCCCTTTGCGCGACGAACGACCGCCGCATGCATGGTCTCGAGCTGCGCCGCATCGAGGGTCTCGTCCATACGCATATATAAGTCGATGCGCGCCAGACCCGTAGCCGCGCACAGCAGCCACTCGGCAGAAAGACGGGGATGTTCCTCGCCGCGTTCGGCCAGGTACTCCTTGGTCCACTCGAGACAACGCTTGATGGTCCAGATCTCGTTTGCCATGGGGCCCTCCCCTCTTGAGCGCCGGGCGGCGCGTGAATGACGGAGCAGATTGTACGCGAGGGCGGCACGCGGCAAGAGACGATTGAGGACGATTATCGAGAATCAGCCCAGATTTTTGAGCCGGGCTTGCTCAAAGTGTTCATTCGTCGACGTCTATCTTTAAATCTGTCAAGCTTTTGGCAAGGTTGCCCCAAACCTGACCAATATCCAACCAAACACTTGCCGAATCACTTGACGCACGACGCATCAAAAAATGGCTTGCGACTTCTTGGACGGTATTTTGAGCATTATTTTGGTAATCGACCGACACTTTAAGCAGGTAAATGGCCCATAAACCACCAAGTCAACCCAAATAAACCAACATAGCAATTTACCAAAATGATCCGTAGGGGACGGAGGAAAACGGATCACCGGCACCGCATCGATGCAGAATGATCCGTTTTCCTCCGTCCCCAAGGGATCATTTCAACGCCGCAGGTTGAGCATAAGTCAGCGAAAACGCCCCTAAGCGAGCAAGGTGACGTGAAAGAGGAGGGAAGCGTACTTTGGTACGCGACCGACGATTGAACGTCAGATTGCCGCTTAGGGGCGTTTGCAGCGTCGAGCCGTTACGGCGTTTGGTAAAACGCCGTAACTTAAACCGCTTGTGCCAGCTTCTCGGCTCGCTCGGCGGCGGCGAGTGCCTCGATGACGGTGCCGAGCTGGTCGCCCAGAAGGACGCCGTTGTAGGTGGAGTTGAAACCGATGCGGTGATCGGTCACGCGGTCCTGGGGCTGGTTGTAGGTGCGGATCTTCTCGGAACGGTTGCCGTGGCCGATCTGGCTCTGGCGCTCGGCGCCAAGCTCGGCCTGCTGCTTCTCGAGCTCCATCTCGTAGAGGCGGGCGCGCAGCATCTGCATGCAGACCTCGCGGTTCTGGATCTGGGAGCGCTGCTCCTGCGACTGCACCACGGTGTTGGTGGGCAGGTGGGTGATGCGCACGGCGGAGTAGGTGGTGTTAACGCACTGACCGCCAGGGCCCGAAGCGCAATAGGTGTCGATGCGCAGGTCGGACTGGTTGATCTGGACGTCGATCTCCTCGGCCTCGGGAAGCACGGCGACGGTGGCCGTAGAGGTCTGGATGCGGCCCTGAGACTCGGTCTTGGGGACGCGCTGGACGCGGTGGACGCCGGACTCGTACTTCATGACGGAGTAGACGCGGTCGCCCTCGACCTTGAACTCGATGGACTTAAAGCCGCCGGCCTCGCTGGGACTGGAGTCGAGCACGGTGGTCTTCCAGCCGCGCGACTCGCAGAAGCGCTGGTACATCTTGTAGAGGTCGCCGGCAAAGATGGCCGCCTCGTCGCCACCGGCGGCGGAGCGGATCTCGACGATGGTGTTCTTGTCGTCGTTGGGGTCGCTCGGGATGAGCATGTACTTGATGTCTTCCTCGAGCTGGGGAAGCTTCTCCTCGTTCTCGGAGATGTCCATCTGGAGCATCTCCTTCTCGTCGGCGTCGGTGGTGTCGCGGAGCATCTCCTTGGCAGCCTCGATGTCATCGAGCGCGCCGATGTACTCGCGCGAAGCGGCGATGAGGTCGGACTGGTGCGCGTACTCCTTGTTGAGACGCGTGAACTCCTTAATATCGGAGGCGACGGCCGGGTCGGAGAGCTTCTTCTCGAGCTCCTCGTAGGCCTTGATGATCTTTTCGAGCTTGTCGCGCATGGCGGGACTCCTTTATATGCGTGAAGGTGAAAATCGGCAGAATTGATGGGGCGCAGGGCGCCGCTACGGGGGTAAGCCCGGCTAGAACATGTCGATCTTCAGATACATGCGCATCCCTTCGCGTATGGGGTACATAGTTGCGGTCTAACCCATACATGATAGCGTGCGCAGGCAAACCTGCATATAACCCGCACGGAATGTGACAAAGGGACAGTCCCTTTGTCACGTTCTAGAGCGTCTGGAGTAGGGCGATGAGGAAGCGGATGCCCTGGAGGTAAGCTCGACGGGTGATGCGCTCGTTGGTGCCGTGGACGCCGCGGTCGCACTCGTCATCGTCCACAACAAAGGCCGAGAAACGGATGCACTCGGAGCAAATGCGCTGGTAGTTGGCGGCATCCGTCGCACCGATGACCGTGGACGGAACGATTGCCACGGGGTCGGATGATCCGTTTTCCTCCGTCCCCTTTGAATCACGGAAATAACGGGCGGCGATGGAGCGGACCGCCTCGAGGCCCGGTCCGCCAACACGCGGGGACGGCGACGGCTCGGAGCTGCCGGGGCCGAGCTCGACCTCAACGCGGCCGGCAAGCCCCGCCTCGACAACCGCCTCGCGGCAATGCGCCACGACGTCGGCCACGCCCGTGCCTTCGAGCATGCGGAAGTTGATGTTGGCCCACATGTCCTGCGGCATCACGTTGGCGCCGGTGCTGCCGCCCTCGATCTGGGTCGGCGCGCAGGTGGTCGTCACGAGCGGATAAAGCTTTTTGCTAGCGAGGCAATCGCGCACGATGGCGTCCCTGTTGGCAGCAATCTCATCGGCCGTGTAAAGCCCCAACTCGACGAGCTGCGCAGCAAGCAGGTCGGTCACGCGCCTCGGCCACTCGACATCGCAGATCGACGCGATGACACGGCTCAGCACCTCAAGCGACGTACCGCCGTAGGGGTTGGACGAGTGCCCGCCTTCGCTCTTCGTCTTGAGCACGATGTCGGCATAGCCCTTCTCGGCCAGGTCGGCATGCATGAGCCAACCGTCTCCCGCGGCATACTCGGCAGCCGAAACGATGCGGTAGTCGCCCTCGTCGATCAGGTACTCAAGCTCAATACCGCGCTCCTCGAGCGCGCGACCGATCGCACCCGCGCCGTACTGCGCGGTTTCTTCGTCCTGGCCAAAGGCCAACAGCAATGTGCGCTCATGCTGCCAACCGTGCGCCAGCGCATATTCAACCGCCTCGAGAATGCCCGCGACCTGGTCTTTCATATCGATTGCGCCGCGACCCCAGACGTAGGTGTCATCTACGTGCCCGCTAAAGGGAGCGTACGTCCAATCCTCCTCGGTGCCCGGCACCACAGGGACCACGTCCATGTGGCCCATGAGCATGACGGGGCTGAGCGCAGGGTCGGAGCCGGCAAGCGTCACCAACAGCGAATGGCCGATGAGCTCAACCTCGCCCGCCTCGAACACGCGCGGCCAAGCCTGCTGCATGTAGGCACGCAGATCGGCAAACGGCTGCCAGTCCACCGCCTCGGCATCCATGCTCGAAATCGTCGGAAACGACAGGACGCGGCCCAAGCGCTCGCATGCGCCGGCCTCATCCAAATCGGCAAAATCGTCCTCGTGCGCAAAGAAGCGCCAAACCTCGGCCATAACATCCTTTCGATTGTGACGACAAAGGCCGCCCCACCGGAGCGGCCCCGTCGTTCACGAGTTTGCGGTCGGTTATTTGTCCTCGAGATAGCGCGAGAGGAACTCGCGGGTGCGCTGGTGTTTGGGGTTGCCGAAGAGTTCGGCCGGCGCGGCGTCCTCGAGCACCACGCCCTTGTCCATAAAGACCACGCGGTCGGACACCGTACGGGCAAAAGCCATCTCGTGCGTGACGACGACCATGGTCATGCCATCGGCGGCGAGATTGCGCATGACCTCGAGCACCTCTCCCACGATCTCGGGGTCGAGCGCGGAGGTCGGCTCGTCGAACAGCATGATCTGCGGATTCATGCACAGGGCACGAGCGATGGCCACGCGCTGTTTTTGACCACCGGACAGACGGCCCACGGCGGCGTGCGCGAACTTTTCGAGTCCCACGCTCGTCAGATGCTCCATCGCGACCTTCTCGGCCTCGGCCTTGCTCATCTTTTTGAGCGTGACGGGCGCGAGCGTGCAGTTGTCGAGCACATCCATGTTGTTGAACAGGTTAAAGCCCTGGAACACCATGCCGATGTCCTCACGCAGCTTGTTAATGTTGCAGCGCTCGGCCGTAAGGTCCTGGCCGTGAAACCAGATATGGCCCGCGTCCGGAGTCTCGAGCAGGTTGAGGCAGCGCAGGAAGGTCGACTTGCCCGAGCCCGAGGCGCCGATAATGGTAACGACCTCGCCGGGGTTAACGGACAGGTCGATGCCCTTAAGCACCTCGAGCGAGCCGAAGCTCTTGCGCAGGCCCTCGACGCGGATGAGCGGCTCATTGGTCTGTGCGGCGGCCGCGGTGCCGGTAGTGGCGGTATCTGCCATGATGATTCTCCTCGTCTTGAGCCTAGTTGGAGCTGGGCAGCGTTGCCGAGGCCTCGGCGCCGAGCTTTTTGCCAAAGGCCTCGAGCAGACGGCTCGCCACGAGCGTCAGGATCAGGTAGACCACGAGCGCCACACAGTAGACCTCCATCTGGCGGTAGTACACGCCGGCGACCGTGGTAGTAGCGTACATAAGGTCGAACACGCCGATGACCGAAAGCACCGACGAATCCTTGATATTGATGATGAGCTCGTTGGTGAGCGCGGGGATCGCGTTTTTAATGCCCTGGGGGAACACGACCTTGCGCATGGCCTGCCACTGCGACAGACCCAGCGAGCGCGCCGCCTCGGCCTGGCCGGGATCGATGGACTCGATGCCGCCGCGCAGGACCTCCATCATGTAAGCGGTGGAGTTGAGCGAAATGGTGACGAGGCCGGCGGTGAAGGTGCTCCAAATCTGGTTGGCCTGGGCGGTCTCGAAGCCCATGCCACGCAGAACGGTAAAGCCCGCGTAATAGATGAGCAGGCCCTGGACCATCATGGGCGTGCCGCGCACGACGGTGGAGTAGACGGTCGCAAAGCCGCGGCCGATGCTCTTAAAGAAGCGCGTGAGGTCATTGTCCACGCGGTCGAACGTCTGGATGCGCAGGAACACAAAGACCAGCGCCAGGAAAAAGGCGATGATCGTGCCAAAGGTAGCAAGCGCGATGGTGATCTCGATGCCGCGGACAAAGAAGTCGCCGCTCTTATAGGTCATGTAGACCAGGCTCGACAAAAAGTCGCTGGGGTTGGAGTCCGAGACGATGCTCACCTGCACCAGGTCGATAAACGACATGACGCAGCGGTCGACGAAGAAGATCGCCGCGATGGCAACGACGACATAGCTGCCCAGGCGCGCGCCGCGACGGAAGCGGTCGGAAGCAAACGGCGACGTTTCGCGATAGTCGTTCCAGTGCATGAGCTTGGTGACGAGCGCCGCCGCCGACACGACGAGCCAGGCCCAAAGGATTGCCCAGAGGCAGTCCTGGAAGATGCCAGTGGGCGCCAAAAAGCTCAGCGGCGTGGGGTTGCGCTGGCTAAACGCCAGGCCAAGTGCCGCGATGACGCTCGTGCCCAGGTACACATAACGGTGGTCGGCCTTGATAAAGGAGGCCAGACGATTAATGGTTTTCATGCTGCCTCCCTATGCCGGCTGACGGTCGAGGCACGCGTCCCACATTTGGTCGCGCTCCTCCTGGCTGACGCCCTTGAGCGTCTTGTCGATGAGCTTAAGCAGCTTGTCCGAGCCCTTGCGGCAGCCGACGTTTGCCGTGACCTCCTGCTTGAAGCCCTCGCCCTCGGCAAATTGAATCGGCACGATACCCGGGTTTTGGGCCATATAGCCCTTCTCGTTCTCGGTGTTGTAGGTCACGGCGTCGCACGTGCCCTGCAGCAGGTTCGAAAACACCGTGGGCACCGAATCGACCGGGTTCTTGTGGACGACGCCCGGAATCTCGTCGATGACGGTATCGAGCATGGTGTCCTTTTGGCCGAGCACCGTGGCACCGCTAAAGTCGCTGAGCTTGGTGGCGTTTTGGTAGGGCGAGCCCTCTTTTACGAACAGACCAAAGTAGCCGATAAAGTACGGCTCGGAAAAGCCGACGGACTCCTCGCGCTCGGGCGTGGCGCTCATGCCGGCGATGATGAGGTCGATCTGGCCGTTGTTGAGCGAATCGATAAGGCCCGAGAAGCTCTGCTTGACGGCAACAGGCTCGCCGCCGAGGGCCTTGCAGACGATCTTGGCGATCTGCACGTCGTAGCCATCGGCATAGGCGCCTTGCACGTTATCGATGGGGATGGTGAACTCGCTGGCCTCGGAGACCTGCCAGTTGTACGGGGCGTAGGCCGCCTCCATGCCAATGCGGATCTTGTCCTTGCCGATCACGGAATCGGACAGGTCATCGCGGCCGCCGCCCGTCGTGGGCTGAACTACTTCCAGCGTGGACGGACGCTGGCAGCCGGCAAGCGCGCCGGCGACGACGGTAGCGCTCGCAGCGAGAGCGCTACCCAGGAAGATGCGACGGCTGCACACCGGTTGGGGCCGCGCGTCACACTGTTGTCGAGGTTGCATCTGATGCCTCCCCTGTGTCGTATCTGTTCGGATAACAATACAGGATAGTACGGTGATGGCAGCGATGCAGCGTACGGAGCAGATTTAACGGATCGATTGGTGCAAGGTAGTCGTTGGGGACGTTCTTAAGCGACTAGCCACCGGGGATAGTCCTCGCAACCAGACAAGAAGGACCGTCCCCCAGTGCCGGCAGGAAAGGACCATCCCTAAGTGCCGGAAGGGTGTCCCTTTTGACCAGTCATTAAAGAACGTCCCCGATGACTATTGAGCACCGTCGACTTGCCGCTACGACGCATGCAGATCAGGTAGTAGACTTCAAGTTAATCGGGGAGTAATATCTGTGTTAATCAGGTAGTAGATTCTATATTATTCGAGGAGTAGCCATGATAAAGCGCGATGCGGAGGCAAAGCTGCTCGATCAGGCAGGGAAGTTTCCCGCAGTCTCGGTCACGGGTCCGCGTCAGAGCGGCAAGACCACACTCGTGCGCCAGGCCTTCCCCGACCACGAGTACGTCACGTTCGAGAATCCCGATAACCGGTCGTTCTTCGAAAGCGACCCCAGGAGCTTTCTTTCCCTACACAAGTCAAACGTCATATTCGACGAGGCCCAGCGCGTCCCCGATCTCTTCTCCTACCTCCAGGAGATCATCGACGATTCCAACGAGCCCGGGCGATTCGTCTTAACCGGATCGCAGAACTTCCTGCTCCTTAAGGCCGTGAGCCAGTCGCTGGCGGGGCGCGTGGCGCTCTTCACCCTGCTCCCCCTTTCCTACCATGAGCTCGACTCCGCGGGACTCGAGCCGAAGCGCGCGGCAGACTGGGTCTACAACGGGGGATATCCCCGAGTGTTCTCGTCCGGCATCGACCCGCAGAGCTTCTTCCCGAGCTATATCGACACCTATCTCCAACGCGATGTGCGCGAGGAGCTCGGTGTCCGCAGCCTCTCGGCTTTTGGGAAGTTCCTGCAGCTGTGTGCGCTCAGCTGCGGAAACCTGCTGAACGTCACGAGCCTCGCCAGAGACTGCGGCGTTGACACGAAGACGGCGCGTGACTGGCTCTCGATACTCGAGGCGAGCCACATCGTCTACCTGCTCGAGCCCTATTTCTCGAATGCGCGAAAGCGGCTCATCAAGACGCCGAAGCTCTACCTCCTCGACACGGGCCTCGCCTGCAACCTCATAGGCATCGACAGCCCGGAAGAGCTGATGACGAGCCCGCAGTACGGGGCGCTGTTCGAGGCCGCCATCATCGACGAAGCGCTCAAGACCTTCTATGCGGAAGGCAGGCCGCCGCAGCTCTCGTTCTGGCGCGACGGCAATAAGAACGAGATCGACCTCCTCGTCCAGCGCGGTCTCAGGGCCGTGAAGGCCGTGGAGGTCAAATCCTCCGCCACGTACAAGCCGAAGTACTTCGACGCGCTGGCCAGCATATCGGAGCGCGACCTCGGTCTGGACCCCTCTGCTCGCGCCGTGGTCTACGGCGGAGACGCAAGCGTCGAGGCCCAGCGCGGCGGGCTCGTGTCGTTTCGGAAGGCGTGGAAGCTCTTCTCCAGCGGCGCACTGGAGCACTGCTAGGAGGTAGTCATCGGGGACGTTCTTAAACGACTAGCCATCGGGGACAGTCTTCGCAGTTCACAGAAGGACTGTCCCCCAGTGCCGACAGGAAAGGAACGTCCCTAAGTGCCGAAAAAGTGTCCCTTTTGACTAGTCGTTAAAGAACGTCCCCGATGACCAACGAGTCAGCGCTACATCATGCCAGTTCCCGTGACTGGGCGGCACAGATAAATTCGACGACTCACGGGTCCGTGAAGAGTGCAGGCCCTGTCAAGCTCGTTGGTCGATGCCTTTCGCTCCCGCAAGAGAGCAGTCTGTACGCTTTCTCAACCGAATTCGATTCGCACGAACTCTTCTTCCAGTCCAGCCCGCGATTAGCGCCCGGTTTCCGTAAATCTGGAAGTATCGTCTAGGGGCGTTCGGACGTGGTGTAAATTATAATTCTAGATTTCGCTGCCTGGAGGTAAAGTTGCCAACACTCGTTCCACCTATTAAATGCCAAGGTATCAAGACCAAGCTTGTACCATTCATCCAAGACACCCTCGACTGGGATGGCAATGGCACCTGGTATGAACCGTTTCTCGGTAGCGGAGTCGTGCTCTTTAACATTCAACCAGAACGTGCGATTGTAAGTGATCGCAATGAGTACATTATTCATTTCTACCAGGCAATACAGAGCGGCGAGATAACTTCTGACACTATGCGAGAATTTCTCGAGGAAGAGGGGCCGAAGCTTGAAGAGGGCGGCGTAGATTATTATTACGAGGTGAGAGCTCGATTTAATGAGAGCCACTCTCCTTATGATCTTATTTTTCTTAATCGCTCGTGCTTCAACGGTATTATGCGATTCAACAAGAAGGGCGGCTTCAATGTGCCCTTTTGCAAGAAGCCAAATCGCTTCGCTAAGGCTTATGTAACAAAGATCTGTAACCAGATAGACAAGGTACACCGCGTCATGCACGGACGGGATTGGCAGTTCAGGTCATGCGACTGGAAGGAGCTTATGAAGCTTCCGGGTGCAGGTGACTGTGTCTATCTTGATCCCCCATATATCGGTCGAGACACAAACTATGTTGGGGAATGGCCCGAGACGGAAGCAGAGGCGCTAGCCACTGCCGCCCACAACACAGAGGCGCAGGTATATCTCTCCATGTGGAAGGAAAACAAATATCGCGTCAACGAGCACATCCCCAAGTGTTGGAGCGACTTTAAGTGCTTTGAACATTCCCATTTCTACCATGTTGGCTCTAAGGAATCGCTCCGTAACGCTATGGTTGAGGCGCTACTTGTAAAGCCTCACTGATCCAAGTGGATCGCCGCGTAACTCCTAACGGAATCCTTAATGCTGTGGTTGACTTCTGAGCTATATTCAGCCCAGACGACGAACGATCCGAAACCGGTATAGAGCTTTTCGGGGGCCTTATACCGAGGATAGTTACGCCAGTACACTTCAAAGACATCATTGCCCATTTCGGCGAAAGGCCCTCGACCTTGCCGAAAATCTTCGATGTCTGAAGATGAGATAGTTCCGATGTTTTCAGTATTGCCGCTGCCTGTACCAAATCCTGATATTTTGTACTTTTCTTGGATGAAGTACTCAACGTTTTCATACGGCTCGGGGGCGTCAGCAAGGTGCGCGAGATTGTAGGGACGTGACGCTTGCGCCTCAGAGCCACGGTCATAGACAAATCCGATGACATAATGCGCATCGTACTCGTCGTAGCTGTATGCGATGTTCTTTGTCCCGTTCCGTAGGAAAGACGCATAAGATCCCAGCGTGAACTTATATGGAGTTACAGACCCATTAGCGCGATATGTTCGATAGGTCGTCTTGATGTCGACCGCTATGCGATGCGAATGCTCCCCTTTTGGCGTAAGAATGAAATCAGGATAATAGTTCTGCTGCTCCGGCGTTTCCAAGGTGTATCCATGTTCATCAGCGATCTCTCGGAGCAAGGGCTCTGTAAGCATTTCGAAAATGCGGCCAAGAAGCTTCGTGTCATGATTAATCGTGTAGACAGTCAGATCGCGAAAGATGAAGCCTTTTGCAATCCAATCTACTTGGCGTTCTTCAACCTTATCGTAAAAGGCTTGAATAATATCAAACACGGTTCACCTCGCCGTTTGAGCCATCAGTTGGCGCAAATTATATCGTCAGGTGACCATATTGGAGGTCGCGTCGAAAATTCTGGTGTAACAACTTTTGACATGATCTCGTTGAGCACCGTCTTCACAGCCTTGGCCGCGATGTCGCGCAAATCCGCGGAATCCGCCATCAAGGACAGCAGGGTCTCCTTCAGCTCGGGGCTGTTCTAGGTTATTCTGCTCGTTGCGGGCATCGTCTTGGTAGTCGTTGGGGACGTTCTTAAACGACTAGCCGTCGGGGACAGTCTTCGCAGCCAGACGAGAGAAGGACTGTCCCCAAGTGCCGGCAGGAAAGGACCATCCCTAAGTGCCGAAAGAGTGTCCCTTTTGACTAGTCGTTTAAGAACGTCCCCAATGACTAGTCGTTACCTACAGCAGGGTGACGCTAAAGCTACGTTTATCGGTAGCACCCGGTGCCAAAGTAATGGTGTTGACCTTGTGCTCGAAGACGTCGTCCTCGGTGGACATGGTGGTGTGACCGGTCCAAGGCTCGAGCGCCACAAACGGAGCGTCGTTGGCGGCAGACCACACGCCGATGTACTTAAAGCCCTCAAAGTCGATCTTGACGCCGTGGCCCGACTTGCGGCCGCGCAGCGTGAGCGTGGAGCCCGGGGTATCGGTGAACATGATGGCGTCGTTATCGAAGCTGCGGTGCGTGATGGGCAGCACGTCCGAGTTATCGGGAGCCTTGTAGCTACCCTCGAACGTCATAAGGCCATCGGGCGTGATGACGGGGGCCTCGTTAGTCCAAGCCTCGGTAAACGCCAGCTCGTAATCCTCGAACGCCTCGTCCTCGGCGCCGGGGGCGGGCACGTTAAATGCGGGGTGGCCGCCCACCGAGAACGGCAGGTCCACGTCGCCGGTGTTGGTGACGGCAAAGGTCTGCGTAAGGGTGGCGTCGCCGGTCAGGGCATAGGTCATGTTGAGCTTAAAGTGGAACGGAAACGCCTTGAGAGACTCGGACGTGTCGGTGAGCTCATAGGTAACGGACGAACCGTCCTCCGACACCTCGACGATCTTGTGCTCCACGATACGCGCGATGCCGTGGCGCGCCATCTCGCAGGTGCCGGCCGCAGACGTCGCCGTGTTGTTGCGCAGCGATCCCACAATGGGGAACAGGATAGGCGCGTGCTTGCCCCAAAAGGCCGGGTCGCCCTGCCACAGATACTCGTTGCCGTTGAGGGCAAGGCTCGTGAGCTGGGCGCCCATGGAATCGATGGCCGCGGTGAGGCCGCCGCGCTTGATGGTAGTGACGGTGGACATACTACTTCCTCCAATGGTAAACAACGGTGTCGAGGGCTATTGTCCCACTCTTGGCGGCGGGGTTGAGCGGCGGGCGCAGTTATTGAGCAATAGCGTAAAGGTCAAACCCGCCCTGCGGCGTGCTATCGACCGTGTCGGGCGCCTGTGAATTAAAACTCACCGGGACCATGCGCTTTGAGGCGCGGTAACGCGTGCCGTCGGTGGCGACGGGCGGCTCATCGACCGTGAGCTCGTAGTCGCCGGGCTTGAGCTCTATGCCGTCACCTTCGGAATTGACGTATTGATACTCGTCGATTGCTTGTCCCTTGAGCGTGCGGCCCACGATATGGACGAGCATTTGGCTGTCGCCGCGCGCGGTATCCCACGTCGCGCCGTCCTTAACCTCGACCGACACATGCACCGAGCGCGTGCGGCTGAGCGATTGCTCGACGGACATCTCGACCTTGGCGGCGTCTTGGCGCTGCCGCTCGACATGACCCCAGATGCTGCCGATTGCCGAGCAGGCGATAACGCCGGCCATGAAGGCGATGAGGATGGGGCCGAGCGGAGAACGGCGGCCCGCGTCTTCCTCACGAGCCAGGTCGGGGCGATGCGTGGGCGCTGGCGCCTGGGCGCCTTGCGCGGGCACGTCGAGAATGCTGAAAGATGCCGTACTGCCGGGGTCGATGGTGTGGCGAGGTTGCGGGGTCTTTGCCGGCGAAATGGACATGTCCGCCGGCTCATCGAGTGTGGCCGTGGCATCGGCCTTAGCCTCGTCGGCCTCGGCCTGGGCCCAGGCCTGTTCAAAGGTCAGGGGCTCGACGGGGTCGGAGGCGGCGTCCATCTCGACGGCATCGTTACCGGTCTCGTCTTCGTCGCTCGACACGTCACGCGGCGCGGGCTCGTCCCACTCCTCGTCCGGAGCCTCGCCCTCGCTATACCACCATTCAAAGTTATCGATATCCATACGGGGCGCCCCTTAGGCCTCGCAAATAAACACTTGTTAGCCTTATACCCGCAGATGGCGCTGGAGCTCGCACGGAATGCGATAAAGGGACTGCTCCTTTGTCGCATCGAAGTTGCGGTGGAATAGTTCCTGTTTGCACGCCCACTCGAGCTATTTAGGGACTATTTCACCGCAAGTTATTTGAGGGCGACGGGGATTTGGATACAGCAGAAGTCCTCTTGGTGAGACTCGTCGTAGCTCGTGGTGTCCAGGTAGCAAAAATCGAAAGCATTGCCGATGGGCTGGAGCGCGTGCCTGTCCATGCAGGCCACGATGGCGCGGATACCCTCGGGCTCGTACGGCATGCCCCAGCGACTCATGCACAGGTACGTGCCCTCGGGCAGCACCTCGACGCCAATCTCCGCCAGCTCGGCAGGATCGCTCGGCAGTATTTCCTCGGCACCACGCGGCAACACGGCAAAGGAACCGGCACCGGCGATGGGGTCGTCGGAATGCAGCGCCTCGCGACGCAGCATGGCGCCCCAACCGCGCATGGGGCGTGTGCCCGTGAGCGCACGCATGCGCAGAATCGCCCGCATGAGCGTGGGGTGCAGCATCGAGCGGCCACGCTCGATATCGCTCGGGAACTCCTCAAAGACCACGTAGCGGCGCTCGAATTGCTTGAGCTCCGGTTTGCCCTCGCGCTCGCGCCAATAGACCGCCTCGTCGTAAAAACTCAGCCGCTCCTGCACGCTCGCGCGCTCGGCTTTGAGCCCGGCAATCTGCTCGTCGAGCGCCTGCACCCGCGAGCGCAGGTGATCGGTCATCTCTCCAATGTCGAACGTCGAGGTCAGGCGATCGATCTCATCGAGTTCCAGTCCCAAGTCGCGCAGCATGCAGATCAGACGCATGAGCGGGATCTGCGTGGGCGAATAGAAACGGTAGCCTTTTTCGTTAACCACGGCGGGTTTAAACAGACCGATCTTGTCGTAGTAGATGAGCGTTTGGCGCGAAACGTTAAACAAGCTCGCCATCTCGCTAATCGCATACATACCCGTCTGCATAGGTCCTCCCGACACACCCTTTGACACGAAAAGCCCGCCGCCCACAGGGGCAGCGGGCTCAAACACTACTCGTATCCTACCCTAAAGATGCCTATGACCAGCGCTTATAGTTGGCGCACGACACGCCGACGGCCTCGAGTGCCTTGGCGGCGATGTGATGCACCGCCTCATCGAGCGTGGCGGGGCCGTTGTAAAACGTGAGCATGGGCGGCATGAGCATGACGCCCGGCACGCGCGCCAGGCGTGCCATGTTGTCGACATGGATCGCACTGAAGGGCGTCTCGCGCACCATAAGCACCAGGCGGCGCTGCTCTTTCATCTGCACATCGGCCGCACGCAGCAACAGGTTTTCGCTGTAGCCGCTCGCGATGCCGGCGAGCGTCTTCATGGAGCAGGGAGCCACGATCATGCCGTCGACCGGATAGGTGCCGCTTGCGATGGCAGCGCCAATGTTCTTGTTGTCGTAGACCACATCGGCATAGCACGCAAACTCGTCGAGCGTCATGCCGAGCTCCTGCTCGATGGTGATCTCTCCCCCGCGCGTGACGACAAGCGCCGACTCAGCGCCGGCCTGGCGCAGGCATTTGAGGCATTCAAGGCCCAGTGCCGCACCGCTGGCGCCAGACACGCCAACGACAATGCGACGGGGACGAACAGAAGACTCAGGCATGACAACTCCTTAACTACTTGGTAGGGCTACTTACTAGAAGGCGAGCTCGGCGGCCCACTTGTCCTTGTCGATCTCCATGAACTGCGAGCGGATGAAGTTCTTCTTGAGGTTAAACGGAACCGTGCAGTCGAAGATGGCCTTGCAGGCGATACCGTGCTCGCGGATCGAAGGATCGAACGCGGGGTCGTTGGACGGATCGAGCACGTGGCAGTGGCAACCGGGGATGGTGATGAGGTCCACGTCGGCCTGGAAGCGCGTGGTCATGGCCCACATCACGTCGCTCATATCGAAGATGTCGACATCCTCGTCGACAAGGATGACGTGCTTGAGCTCGGAGAACGCCGAGAAGGCGAGCATGGCGGCGTTGCGCTGACGGCCCTCGTCATTTTTGCTCGACTTCTTGAACTGCATGATGGCAACGAACTTGCCGCCACCGCAGGGAGCGGCGTGAACGTTGAGCAGGCGGCCCGGGATAGCGGTCTCGACCATCTTGTAGATGGAGGCCTCGGTGGGGATACCGGCCATGGACACGTGCTCGTGCGAAGGGCCGATGCAGCTCTCCATAATGGGGTTGACGCGCGTGGTGACGGCGGTGATCTTGATCACCGGGCAGACCTTGGCGCCACCGGTGTAGCCGGGGAACTCGGGCATGGCGTAGCCGTGGCCGTTGACATCCTCGTTGATGGTCTCGTCGTGCATGAGGTAGCCCTCGAGCACGTACTCGGCATTGGCAATGCACTTCTGCGGAACGGTGACGCAGTCGGCAAGCTCGACGGCGCGGCCGCGCAGGGCGCCGGCGATCTGCAGCTCGTTGAAGCCGAGCGGCGTGGTGGGAGCCTCGAAGCCGCAGCACATGTACACGGCGGGGTCCAGGCCGATGGAGATGGAGATGGGCATATCCTCGCCGCGCTGGCAGTACTCGTCAAAGAACGCACCCAGGTGACGGCTGCCCGGGGTGATCCACATGGCGAGCTTGTCCTTGTCGACGCAGGAGAAGCGGTGGATGGTTACGTCGGACTGGGTGCCATCGGGGCTCGTGCCATAGGCGAGGCCCATGGTGATGTAGGGGCCGCCGTCAACGGGCGTGTTGGTGGGAGCGGGAACGATCTTGCGCAGGTCAAAGCCCTCGTCGGTCGCCTTGTACACGACCTCCTGGCAGTCGACGTGCTTGCCCTCGGCGATCTGCTCGGGGGCGATCAGGTTCTCGAAGCGCTTGCCGATCTCGAGGCCCAGGTGCTCCTCGTCCAGGTCGAGCAGGGCGGCAACGCGCTTGCGGCTGGCAAGCATACCGATGCAGACCTTGGCGTCGTCAAAGCCCTTGACGTTGTTGAAGACCATCGCCGGACCCTCTTTGGTCGGGCGCATGACGGTGCCGCCAGCACCGACGTGACGGTAGACGCCCGAGACCTCGGCATCGGGATCGACCTGGGTGTCGGTCTCGAGCAGCTGGCCCGGCATCTCACGCAAAAAGTCGAGCGCGGAACGCAGGTCGTGGATCTGGGAAGCATCGGTAGTGGACATGGCGTACTCCTTTCGGGAGAGTGTCCGGCGACGGGGTGCCGCCGGACGGGGTAACGTAATGGGGCCGCGGCGCTCACAAATGGAGCGCTCGACCACTCGAAGTTCAAGCGCTTGGCTGCTTACAGCCGGGGCGCTCGACCGCTTACATCAGGCCAAAGAGGTGGAACCAGGCGGCCTCGACCAGCACGACGACAAAGACGACCGCGGTGAGGGGGATGCCCATGCGCATAGCCTCTTTGGAGGTGTAGCCGCCGGCGTCCTTGCCTTCGCCGATAAGGATCGGCAGGTTATGGAACGGCAGGATGTAGTGGATGTTGATGGACGTGAAGACGATGAGCGCCACGGCGAGTGGGCTCACGCTGGAGCCGGCGGCAAAGCTGATAAATGCCGGCACGCACACGCCGAGCACGGCCATGACCGAGCCCATGAACATGTGGATGATCATGGAAAGCGCGGCGACGAGCAGGGCGAACAGGAAGATGTTCTCGGGCACGGAGCTGGGGAGCACGACGTCGGCGATCCAGGCGTTCATGCCGGTGGCACCGCCCACGGAGCCCACGGCCATGGCGGCCGTCAGGAACATGAGGGACTTAATGTCGACAGCGTTCCAGCTGGCGGGAGTGAGGACTTCGCCGATGATGGGCATGGCGAGAGCAACGCCAATGGCCAGGGTGACCCAGCCGATATAGTCGCCCGAGACGGTGAGCCACAGCGCGATGGCGACGACAAGCCACACGATGGTGCGGATCTCCTTGACGGAGAGCTTGCCGAGCGCGGCCTGCTTGGCCACGATCTGCTCGCGATCGTAGACGAGCTCCTTGCTGGGCTTAAAGAGGAAAAGGCCCAGGAACAGGGTGCACAGCAGCGCAACCAGCATAGGCACGCTCATGTACAGGAACCAGTCGACGAAGGACGGGCTCATGCCGCCGGCCTCGGCACTGTACTGCGCAACGAGCGGGTTAAGCGTGGAGTCGCCCGTCAGGAAGAACATGGAACCCGGGGCGGCAGCGGCAAACACGAGGAAGCCGAGCTTGCCCTTGTCGTCGTCACCGTAGCCGGCGGACTCGGTGATGACCGAGACGACGGCGAGGATGAGGAAGGCGCGGGGGAACGGATGCGGGATCAGCAGCGACAGCACAAAGGTGAGCGCGAAGATCGAGATGATGAGCGACTTGGCATCGCGCACGAACTTGAGCATGAACGCGTAGGCGATGCGCTCGCCCAGGCCCGACTCCTTGACCGCGCTGGCGATGAGGTAGGCGCCGATGACGAGCCACATGGTGGCCTTAGTCCACGAGCTAAACGTGGAGGCGACCGTCGCCGAGATGCTCGCGGCGCCCGTGTCATCCACGCACACCTTAAACAGAACGAGCAGCGCGCAGTAGAGCAGGCCCACAAAGCCCGGCTGCGCTACGCCACACGCCCAGAACACCACCGTGGCGAGCGTCAGCGCCAGACAGGTCTGACCGCCGACCGTGAGCTCGACCGTCGAGCTCAGCTCCGCCAAAGGAAGAAACTTCACCAGCAAAAAGACAACGATACCCAGCACAAAGCCAATTTCGCGCTTGGTGATCTTAAACGCCTTCTTTTCCGCTTCCATCTCCCCACCTTTCTTGTTGGGGGCGCTCCGGACTCACAGCGGCCTTGCCGCTAAAAAGGGGCGCCCGTTATCGGACACCCCTTACGTTGCGCTGTGTTGTGGCAATACAGTCAAGCGAGATTTTTTGGATGGCTTGCAGTCCTCTCCCCTCTGGGCAGAAAAACCGTCCCAACATTCGGCGTTTTTTCTCGTTTTTGAGATTTTCATCGAATGTTGGGACGGTTTGGGCAGCCGGTCAACCGTGCTATGTGACAAAGGGACTGTCCCTTTGTCACATCGCGAGGGTCGCGCGGATGGTTGGGTCGCTGAGGGCCTCGCGGAGCCAGGGGACCAGCTGCTCGGGATGACCTTGCAGGTAGCCATTGAGCTCGGAGAGGGTCACGCGACGCACTTCCGAAATTTCCTCTTGGTTGATGTGCAGCTCGCCCGGCTCGACGCGAGCCAGGTAGACCTCGCACCATTCGCACTCACAGCGGCCGTCGCCGTGATCCTCGCGATAGACCACGTGCCCTAGGTGCTTGAGTTGATCAGGCTCGCGCGTGATGCCGAGCTCTTCGTTGATGCGGCGCGCCGTCGCAGCGGCGACATCCTCCCCCGGGAGTGGATGGCCGGCACAGCTATCGGCTAGCACCCCACCCCACAGGCGCTTGAGCGGACTGCGGCGGCAGAGTAGCAGGCGTGCGTCCTCGCCCTGGCCCTCGACCAGAAGCGTCAGGAATGCTTGATGCAAGACGCCCTCGCCGGTATGGGCTTTGATGCGATCGACAGGGGCGAGCACCTCGCCGGTCGCGGCATCGACCGCCATGACCTCGGCACCCGCACCGCCCTCGTCCCAGCCGGCACGCAAGATGCGGGCCGCGGTTTCTTCGAGCGCGGCGATGAGCTCCTTCGTGGTGTCAAGCACGCGCTGCAGGTCGTCCTTGCTCGCCTGCTCAACATGAAAGCCCGTGCTTGCGGTTACCGGCACACCAAAGCGCGTAGCGAGCGCCGCCGCAATGTCGTGTGCCGGGATCTCGTCGCGATGGCACGGAACGGCCAAGATGCTCACAGTCGCCGTACGTCCGGGCTCGGGGCGCGGAATGGCCTGCGCCGTGGCTCCCAGGTGTGCGAACTCCGGCGAGCAGGCGTACACCACCATGCCCCGCGGCGTCACCGTCAACTGGGCCTCGAGCGCAAACTTGCCCTCGCCCACTGCAACCTTTGTCGTGTGCATACCCATGGGATCTCCTGTCGCCCGCGATGTACCTGAGACCATCTTCGCCTGTATTGCGACTATACAGGCAAGCGCGGAACGTGACAAAGGGGCTGTTCCCTGTCGTGTTCTGCTAGAGTTGCAGAGACCGGATCCGCTCATATTACGCAACATGGGAGCAACCGCCTTGACCACCGCAACCTTGTCCGCAACAGCATCGACCGCCGCCGCGCTTTCACCCGCGCGCACCAATTTTTGCCTGGTGCTGCTCGTGTTGTTGGGCTTTTCGCTCGGCTGCTCGGAGTTCGTGGTTATCGGCATCGAGAGCGACCTGGCGACAGAACTCGGCATCTCGCTTGCCACCGCGGGCCAGCTCATCAGCGTGTTCGCGCTGGTCTACGCCATCGCAACGCCGGCGCTTGCGCTCAGCACGGGACGCTTCCGCCGCTATCAGTTGCTCGTGTGCTACAGCATCGTCTTTGTACTGGGCAATCTTGTTATGGCGCTGGCGCCCAACTTTCAAGTGCTGTTTGCCTCGCGCATCATCTTGGGCTCCGTCTCGGGCGCACTGCTCGCCGTGGGCGTGACGTATATCCCCGAGCTGCTGTCCCCACAGCAGACCTCGCTCGCCATCTCGGTGGTGTACGGCGCGTTTTCCGTGGCGATGGTCTTTGTGACCTCGATCGGCAAGTTTGTGGCCGATACGCTCGACTGGCACGTTGCCATGTACGGCACGCTCGCCTTTGCCGTTCTGATCTGCGCCGCGCTCGTGGCGTTTATGCCGCGCGCCGGGCAGACCGACGAGCCTGCCACCTTCCGCGAGCAGGCGGGGCTTCTGCGCGAGCCGAGCATCATCACCGGCATGCTCATCTTTTTGTTTGGCGTGGGGTCGGTCTACGTGTTTTACGGCTACGTGACGCCCTATCTGGAGCAGGTGCTGGGCATGGGCACCGTTCAGGCGAGCACCACACTTATGGCCTACGGCGTGTTCTGCCTGATCTCGAACATCCTGGGCGGATGGATCGATGCGCGTTTTGGCATGAAGGCGCTGCTCGTGACGTTTGTGCTCCAGGCCGCGGCTCTGTTTGGGCTGTTTGCCGTAGGCGCCGCCATGCCCCTTGCGCTCGTTTTTGTCTTCAGCCTGGCGATGCTCATGTACCTGTTCTCGGTCTCGTGCATCACGCACTTTATGGACGTGGCCCGCAGCCGCCATCCCAAATCGATGGTGCTCGCGAGTTCGGTGGAACCCATGGCGTTTAATGTCGGCATTTCGTTTGGCACCGCGGTGGGCGGCGCCGTGGTAAGCGGCATTGGCATTTCCTACGTTGGCGCGGTTGGCGCCGCGTTCTCGCTCGTGGCCTGGGTACTCACGCTGGTGACGATCAAGCTGGCGCGCTGGGAGCGCCACCACGCAGCACAATCTTCGATGCAGGCATAGGGGCGGGATCGAGTCGGGGCAGGTACAGACCAGAGTGGCGAGCGCCTGGTAGAAACCACCCGGCATGAGCAGCGCTCATCCGCTTGCAGGCTCCGGCGGTTCAATTTCGTGTACTTCAAATACACGTTTTTCCATAATTTCGTGTATTTGAAGTACACGAAATCATACTAAACTATGTATTTGAAGTACACGAAATTGGAAAGGCAGCCCCATGCGCAGATCAATCGAATCCGTTATCGAATCATGGGCGACAAAGGACGCCTCGCGCCCCCTCCTTATCCGTGGTGCGCGACGTGTAGGCAAAACATATGCTGCCGAGGAAATCGGCAGACGAATCGCCGGCGATGCGTTTGTCAAACTCGACTTTCAGACCGATCTTGAGCTGATTGCCCCGCTGTTCGACTGCCCCACCGACGACGTCGACACCATCGTGGCACGAATCTCAGACTATAAACGCACCCCCATTCGCAAGGAAACCGCATTCATCCTGTTTGACGAGGTGCAGCTCTGCGAACGGGCGCTCAATTCGCTTCGCTTTTTCTCGGGTTCGGGCTGGCGCATATGCGCGACCGGCAGCCAGCTCGGCGTCGCTACGCGCAAGCGCAAGTTGCCTTTTCCCAGCGGCGTCCGCCAAGAGACCATGCATCCCATGTCGTTCGAAGAGTTTCTCTGGGCGCTCGGTGAGGAGCAAATGGCGGATGCCATTCGTACCCACGCCGGCACGCTCGAGACCTACGTCGCACACCAAGCAGCGCTCAACCTGTTTCATCGATACCAGATCGTGGGCGGCATGCCCGCCGCCGTCAACGCATATTGCAAGACGCTATCCATCGAAGATGCGCGCGTCGAGCAGCGCGAAATCGACGAGACCTACACCGCCGATATGACCGACCCCGAAAACGGGATCAGCGGCGTGGCAGCGCGCAAGGTCTGGCGCTCCATTCCGTCCCAACTGCTGAGATCGTCCACAAAAAAATTCAAGTACTCCGAGGTCGAACGCGGAGGCCGGCGCGCCAAGCTCATCGAGCCACTCGACTGGCTCGAGGGCGCCGGAATCATATCGGTCAACAACCTGACCGAAGGCGTCGAACCTCCCCTCGTCCCCTTCGACGACGAAGACGGGAGTTTCTTTAAGGTCTATCTTCTCGATACGGGCCTCATGTTCTACAAACTCGGCATCAACCCGCGGCTCTGGCTCGACCTCAAAGAGGATTCCGCCATTGCGCTGTCTTCTGACTTTCGAGGTGCCTTGGCGGAAAACTCGGTCATGCAGGCATTTTCGGGCAATGGCTTGCAGACGTACTATTGGATGCCGCCGTCTTCTTGGAAGACAAACGGCGAGCTCGACTTTCTACTCCAGACCGACCGCATGGAGATCGTGCCCGTCGAGGTAAAGTCCGCGCGCAACGTGCGTGCGAGAACCCTCGGGTCTTTTATGGACAAAGCCCGGTCGCCGTATGCCTACATTTTGTCTGAGAATAATTTTGCGCGCAGTGAAATCGATGGCGGACGCGAGCTGTGCCATCTCCCCTTGTACGCAGCGGGCTTTATCGGAGCAAACTGCCTCAAGGGCAGTCTGTAAGCCCCGCGCGACCGCCCAGAAAGGAACCGTTCATGCAACGCGTACTGTTTATCTGCCACGGGAATATCTGTCGCTCGACGATGGCTGAGTCGGTGTTTACCGAACTGGTGCGCCGTGCCGGACGCGAGGCGGAGTTCGTTATTGATTCTGCCGCGACCTCGACCGAGGAGATTGGCAATCCGCCGCATCATGGCACCGTTGCCAAGCTGCGCGAGGTCGGAATTCCCGTTGTCCCGCACCGCGCGCGCCAGGTGCGTCGCGCGGAGTATGCCGACTGGGATCACATTGTCTATATGGATGCCGAGAACGCGCGCGGTCTGCGCCGCATCTTCGGTTGCGACCCCGACGGCAAGATTTCGCGCCTGCTCGATTGGACCGATCGACCCGGCGACGTCGCCGACCCCTGGTACACCGGCAACTTTGATGCCACGTACCGCGATGTGCTCGCCGGCTGCACGGCCATGCTCGAGCAGCTGTAGACGTTCGGGCGGCGCAGACACACGAGCCGCGCCATCGGCATAAAACGAGCGTGGATTTTCTCCCGCATGCAAATTGAGCGTGGATAATCTCCCACTTTGAGCGTTCAAGCGCGCTCTAGACGGGAGATTATCCACGCTCATTATCTTGACGGGAGAAAATCTACGCTCGATTACTCGTCGACGATCTCGGCGAGCCAAACGTTCAACGTATCGACCTCGGGGCAGCAGAACTTTGCCGTGCCGGGCTCGTTGCCGGGCACGGTTCCGCCATAGCGCAGGATATCGATATAGGGAAAGCCCACATGGCAGGCCATGGCACACATCTTGCCGCGGTCGCGGTCAAAGTCGAAGACGTCGCCCGGCCTGTGACCGTGGTGGCAGCGGCATGCACCCAGCTGGTCCACGCAGCTAATGCGAATACGCGGGCGCTTGCCACGCGGCGCGCCGAGCGGCTTACCTTCGCCCGCGGGCTTGGCGCCCTCGTCGGCGCTACTCATGGTCGATCACGTCCAGGCAGGCCTCGATGGGCAGGCCGGCAGACTTGTCCTCCTGATCGGCATTGCGCTCGATAAGCTCGGCCACTACGCGCATGGCATCGGCCGTTGCACGCTGCAGACTCCAGCCGGCCATCACGCGACCGACGAGCACCGCCGAGAACGTGTCGCCCGTGCCCGGGAAATAGACCGGAATGAGCTCAAAGGGAATCGTAAAGTACTCCCCCGCCACGTGGTCGTAACCGATGACGGCGTTCGTGCCGTCGACCACAGCGCTCGTAATGACCACCGACTTGGCTCCCAGCGCGCGCATGGCGTCCACAAGGACGCGGGCCTCGTCAGGCGTGATTTGCTCGGCGATGGGCGTGTCGGTGAGCAGGCAGGCCTCGGTGTAGTTGGGCACCGCATAGTCGGCGCACTCGAGCAAGTGCCTCATGAGGCCGATCGTGGACTCGGGAACACCGGCATAGAGTTTGCCGTTGTCGCCCATGATGGGATCGACGAACACCTTGGTGCCCTTTTGCGCGCGGCGGTGACAAAAGTCCGAGATGATACGCGTCTCTTCCTCGGTCACGATAAAGCCGGTCGAGATAGCGTCGAACTCAAAGCCGAGCTCTTCCCAGATGGCGAGGCTCTGGCGCACGTACTCCGTGGTGTCGTGGATGTAGAACTTAGGATAGTTGAGCGTATCGGACACAAGCGCCGTCGGCAGGTTGTGGATGCGGTAGCCCATATGCGACAGCACCGGCAGCATGGCGGAAAGCGCGACCTTGCCGTAGCCGCACATATCGTTGATCAGCAGCAGCTGAGTGTTCTTCATGAGAGTCCCCCTTGGGTCGGGAGCGGCGCAAAGTCGCCACAGTGCGACTAAGTGTAGCGCAGGGACCGTTGCGAGCAGGCGCCAGGGCCGCGAAGAGCGCATTGTTGCGGAAAGGTTTCGGAAAATGATCCCTTTTCCTCCGTCCCCCACGGATCATTCCAACATGTAAACGTCGATGTTTTGGCAATGCCAGCGAGCGGGTCGCATTTGAGGCAAGGTGACGTGAAACGAAAGGGCGCTGACCTTCTGGTCGCGCCCTTGAAGTTGAACGTCAGATTGTCCAAATGCGGCCCGCGCAGCGTCGGCTGGTCCGCCGTTCGTTAGAACGGCGGGACCAATAGGTTTGGTAAAACCGCGCAACAACTACTTTGGTACCTTGACATTCCTGTATAGCACTCCTAGATTAGTTAGGCACAAAACAATTCCGCTACCTAACTAAAGAAAGGAGCGAAGCTTAGATATGTGTGTTGAACCACTCGTCCTTCCACATGAGCCCGGCGGTGACCCGTCGCAACCGGTAGACATACCCGAAGCGGTCAGCGCCGAAGACAAACTCGCCAAGCGCATCCTGAGCGGCCTGGGCTTTTGCGGCCATTACTTGCATTTTCACGGCGGCGGCATATCTGGCAAGGCGCCCATCGTCTGCCTGCTCGCTAAGCAACCCACCGGCGAGCTTTCCCAACAGGAACTCGGCATGCACTTCGACCTCAAGCCGGGGTCCCTTTCCGAGATTCTGTCCAAGCTCGAAATGGGCGGTCTTATCGAGCGCAACCGCAATCCCAAAGACCGTCGGCAGCTCACCATCCGCCTGACCGAAGCGGGATGGGAAAAGGCCCGCGTTGAGCAGGCCGCTCGCATTCGCTTTAGAGAACGGGCCTTTAGCGCGCTCACCCACGACGAGCGCGAGCAGCTCGCCGAAATGCTCGAGAAAATCCGCAAAACCTGGGAGGAACTGGATGATTAAAACCCTCATGGGCAGCATCCGCGACTATATGAAAGTCACCGTTGCCACGCCGTTGCTCGTGCTTGGCGAGGTGCTCTGCGAGATGCTGATTCCGTTTATCACCGCCAACCTGATCGACGCCATCAAAGACGGCGCCACCGTAGCCGAGATGCTTCCCACCGCAGGCTTTTTGGTGCTCATCGCGCTGACGTCGCTTGCTTTCGGTGCCGCTGCCGGCGTCACCTGCAGCCATGCGAGTTGCGGCTTCGCCAAGAACCTGCGTCACGACCTGTTCTACAAGATCCAGACGTTCAGCTTTGCCAACATCGATGAGTTCTCGAGCTCCTCGCTCGTCACGCGTCTGACCACTGACATCAACAACGTTCAGCAGGCCTTTATGATGATCATCCGTATCGCCGTGCGCGCGCCGCTGGTCTTGATCTTCGCCTTTACCATGGCATTTATCATGGGCGGCAGCGTCGCCATGGTCTACCTGGTCATCATTCCGCTGCTGGGCTTTGGACTGTTCTTTATCATCTTTAAGGTACGCCCCATCTTCTCGCGCGTGTTCCACAAGTACGACGCCCTTAACGAGTCCGTCGAGGAAAACGTCACCGGCATGCGCGTGGTCAAGAGCTATGTGCGCGAAGACTTTGAGAAGGAGAAGTTCGCCACCGCCGCGCGCGACGTCCAGATGGACTTCACCCGCGCCGAGAAGCTGCTCGCCTTTAACAACCCCATGATGAACATCTGCGTCAACGGCGCATTTGTCGTCATCATCTACCTGGGATCCAAGCTCATCATCACGAGCCAGGGCACGCTGTTCGACGTGGGCCAGCTCTCCTCGATCTTTACCTATGGCTTCGCGATCCTCATGAGCCTGATGCAGCTGTCGATGATCTTTGTCATGGTGACCATGGCCGACGAATCGGCGCACCGCATTACCGAGGTGCTGGCCGCCGAGCCCACGATCGCCGATCCCGCCGAGCCCGTGCTCGAGGTTGCCGACGGTTCCATCGACTTTGACCACGTGAGCTTTAAGTATTCCGCGCATGCGAAGCGCCAGGCGCTCGACGATATCGACCTGCACATTAAGAGCGGCGAGACCATCGGTATCATCGGCGGTACCGGCTCGGCCAAGTCCACGCTTGTAAACCTCATCGCCCGTCTGTACGACGCCACCGAAGGCACCGTGCGCGTGGGCGGCATGGACGTACGCGACTACGACCTGGACGCGCTGCGCCACCAAGTGGCCATGGTGCTACAGAAAAACGTGCTGTTTAGCGGCACCATTGCCGAGAACCTGCGCTGGGGCGACCCGAACGCCACCGACGAGGAAGTCCGCGAGGCGGCACATCTGGCCTGCGCCGATGAGTTTGTCGATGGCTTCCCCAAGGGCTATGACACCTGGATCGAACAGGGCGGCTCCAATGTTTCCGGCGGTCAGAAGCAGCGCCTGTGCATTGCGCGCGCCCTGCTGCGTCGCCCCAAGATCTTGATCCTGGACGACTCCACCAGCGCCGTCGACACCAAGACCGACGCCAAGATTCGCGCAGGGCTGGCAAGCTATCTGCCCAACACGACCAAGCTCATCATCGCCCAGCGCATCAGCTCCGTGCAGGACGCAGACCGCATCATCGTCATGGAGGGCGGCCGTATCGCTCAGATCGGCAACCATGACGAGCTGCTCAAGACGAGCGAGATCTACCGCGAGACCTTTACCTCGCAAAACAAGATGTCTGCCGAGGGCGAAGGGGCCGTCGAGGCCGACACCGAGGCATCCGCAACGCAAGCTCAGACCCAGGAAGGAGGCGAGGCATATGAGTAAGGCAACGACCGCCGAGCGCGCGCTCAACCGCAAGGGCGGCACCATGTCGCGCCTCATCAAGACGCTCTTTGGCTTCTACCCCGTGCTTTTGCCCCTCGTCGTCGTCGGCGTGGTGCTCTGCGCCATCATCAACTCCATCGGCGCGACCTTCCTTCAGAGCGCCCTGCAGATTATTAGCGAATCGTGGCAGTCGGGCGATTGGGAAGCCGCACAGCCCAAGATTGCACAGCTCGTGACCACCCTCGCCTGCATTTACGGCGTCGGCATCCTGTCCTCACTGTTCTGGAACCGCGCCATGGCCATCGTCACGCAGGGCTCGCTCGAGAAGCTGCGCGAGAAGATGTTCAACCGCATGCAGGACCTGCCGATTCGCTACTTCGACACGCACCAGCGCGGCGACATCATGAGCCACTACACCAACGACGTCGACACGCTGCGCCAGATGATCAGCCAGTCGCTGCCCAACCTGCTCATGACGACCATCGTCATCGTCACGGTGTTCTTTATCATGCTGTACTACAGCGTGTGGATGTGCCTGGTCATTGTGGCCGGCGTCGCCTTTATGACCTTTATGACCAAGCTGCTCGGCTCCAACTCCGCGCGCTTCTTCATTGCGCAGCAGACCGAACTCGGCGTGGTCGAGGGCCATATCGAGGAAGTCATGAACGGCCAGAAGGTCGTCAAGGCATTCTGCCACGAGTCTGCCGCCGAAGCCGATTTTGACGAGCGCAACGAAAAGCTCTTCGAGGTCTCGCAGAAGGCCAACATGTACGCCAACATCCTCATGCCTATCCTTATGAACCTGGGCAACCTGCTCTACGTGCTGGTCGCACTGGCGGGCGGCATTTTCCTGGCGCTGGGCGTGCCTAACCTGAGCATCTCGGGCATGACGCTGTCCATCGCCGTCGTAGTGCCGTTCCTCAACATGACCAAGCAGTTCTGCGGGCAGATCGGCCAAATCTCGCAGCAGATCAACGCCGTGGTCATGGGCCTCGCCGGCGCCGACCGCATCTTTGAACTCATCGACGAGAAGCCCGAAGCCGACGAAGGCTATGTGACGCTCGTCAACGCGCAGGTGAACCCCGATACCTGGCAGCTCGAGGAGGCCGACCACCACACCGGCATGTGGGCATGGAAGCATCCGCACCGCGCGACCGGCGAGATCGAGTACGTGCCGCTGCGCGGCGACCTGGTCATGGACAACGTGGACTTTGGCTACACGCCCGACCACGAGGTGCTGCACGGCGTGTCCGTGTTTGCCAAGCCGGGCCAGAAGGTCGCGTTTGTCGGCGCCACCGGTGCCGGTAAGACGACCATCACCAACCTCATCAACCGCTTCTACGACATCGCCGACGGCAAGATCCGCTACGACGGCATCAACGTCAACAAGATCCGCAAGGCCGATCTGCGCCGCTCGCTGGGCGTGGTGCTGCAGGACGTGAATCTGTTCACCGGCACCGTGATGGACAACATCCGCTACGGCAACTTGGACGCCACCGACGAGGAGTGCATCGCGGCGGCCAAGCTCGCGGGCGCGGACGACTTTATCACCCGCCTGCCCGACGGCTACGACACCATGCTCACCGGCAACGGCGCGCAGCTGTCGCAGGGCCAGCGCCAGCTGATTTCGATCGCACGCGCCGCCGTCGCCGATCCGCCGGCAATGATTCTGGACGAGGCCACGAGCTCCATCGACACCCGCACCGAGGCCATCGTGCAGGCCGGCATGGATAAGCTCATGGAGGGCCGCACGACGTTTGTCATCGCGCACCGCCTCTCCACCGTGCGCAACTCCGACGCGATTATCTGCCTGGACCACGGCCGCATCATCGAGCGCGGCAACCACGACGAGCTTATCGCCAAGCGCGGGTATTACTACCAGCTCTATACCGGAGCGTTTGAGCTGGAGTAGCTCAAAACAGCCCCTACGCTCCCAACGGACCTCCCCGAGGGAGACGGGGTGTTTACTCCGTGCTCAAACATTCTCGCTTCGCTGCGAAACTGCGCGCGGAGCAAACACCCCGTCTCCCTCGGGGAGGTCCTACGCACACAGTCTTTTCTCGCAGCCTGAAAAGAAGTGGTGAGGCCCTGGCCGTTTGGCCAGGGCCTCATTTTGTAAGGAGTCAAAAAGCCCCGTCCCAAATGAGCTATTTGAGAAGTTGGGCCATGGCGTTGACGAATTTTTGGACTTGGAGGGTTGGCTCGAGCGGATAGTGCAAAAAGACCGGCACCTCTCGCCCGCACAGGAACGGCACGCCCACAAAGGCCGGGTGCACCCCTGACCATGCGCCACAGGTGAGTACCGCATCGCCCTTTTCCTCCGCCTCGTTAAAGAGCGCAAAGTCAAAGCTATCCACATCGATCACGTCCACGCCGCCGTCGGCCAAAAGGTCGATGCGTAGGCTGTCCATCGCATCGTTGCCGTGACGGAGCACGCGCAGGCGCATGCCCTCTAGGTCGGCAACCGTAATGCGATTCTTGCGCGCCAGCGGGCTCGCGCGCGGCAGGTCGATATAAAACGGTACGTTAACGATGTGGAGCTTTTGGCAAGCGTCGCCCCAGCGTGGGGTAGAAAAACTCGACTGCACCACATCGACCTCGCGGCCCAAGCTGCGCATGACGGTCTCGCGCTCGTCGTAGAGGTCACTTACCGGCACGATCTCAAATCGTAGCGACGGTTCCAGATCGTGGATGCCCGACCACATCGACAGCGTCTGGCGTCCTGGGCACATCATTGACACGCCCAGGCGCACGGCACCACCATCGCCCGCCGCGCGTCGGGCACGGCGCAGCGCGTCCTCGGACTGCCGCATGATCGAGCGCGCGTCGTCCACCAGCAGTGCGCCGGCCGGCGTCACCTTGACGCCCGAGTGCGAGCGCTCGAACAACGTGATGCCGAACTCGGTCTCGAAGCCCGACACCTGCTTGACGAGGGCCGGGGTCGACACGCGCAATCTTGCCGCCGCACGCGAGAAGCTCCCCAGCTCCGCGGCGGCCGATATGGCCTCAAGTCGTCGATCGTACACGTCAATCTCCCGTTTTCGCGCCCGTGACCGCATGGTGCCACAGGGGGTTGTTTTCGCAGGTCACACGCTCAATTGAGAATGAGCTGCATCGCACAGTGTAAACCTACGATTAACGCCATTCTAACAAATATGCAATTCACCTGCGCAAATGCAAAGCATACGATAACCTGCGAAAACCACGTGGGTCGATTAATGGGAACGACCCACAGGGAGGCACAAGAAGGGAAGTTTCTATGAGCAACTGGCTTAAGCTCGAGGGCGATGTCTGCGCCGTAACCGGCGCACTCGGCGGTATGGGCGTCGCGATTTGCCGCGAGTTCGCCCGCAACGGCGCCAACGTCGTCCTGCTCGACCTGGACGAGGAAAAGGTCAAGGCCGCAGCCGCCGACCTCGCCGCCGAGTTTGGAATCCACGCCGAGGGCTACAAGATGAACGCCACCGACGAGGCCGAGGTTCAGGCCGCCGTCGATGCCACCATCGCCGACTTCGGCCGTGTCGACGTCCTCGTCAACACCGCCGGTATCCTGCGCTTCGCCGCCATGGAGGACCTGCCGCTCTCCGACTGGAACGAGGTCATCAACGTCAACCTCACCGGCTACTTCATCACCTCGCAGCGCTTTGGTCGCGAAATGATCAAGGCCGGCCAGGGTCGCCTGGTGCACATCTCGACCGTCGCCAGCCACTCTCCCGAGACGTTCTCGGGCGTGTACAGCTCCACCAAGGCGGGCGTCAACATGATGTCCAAGATGCTGGCTGCCGAATGGGGCCCCTACGGCGTCCGCTCCAACTGCGTCGAACCCTGCTTCGTTAAGACCCCGATGTCGGCCAACTTCTACGCCGACCCCGAGGTCGAAAAGAGCCGCAGCCGTCTGATCGCCACGCGCCGCATCGGCGAGGTCAGCGATATCGCCAACGCCGTCATGTTCCTGGCGTCCACGCGCTCGGACTTTACCACCGGCGACGCTATCAAGGTCGACGGCGGTTTCTCCAACATGATGGGCGACCTCACCGCCAAGCCCGGCGGCCGTCGCGCCTATGCCGACAACTACCTTAAGAACAAGGGTGTCGAGCTCTGGTCCGACGAGTCCGGCGTCGCAAAGCCGACTGACCAGTAAACCAACCTGACAGGGAGGCTCCGCAGACACGCCCGCTCCTCCCCCGTATCGATTAGAAAGAGTCCAATGGCTTCCACCAACTCCAACAAAGGTCGCGCCGTCGTGCTTTCCGCCGCGTGCGTCACCATGTTCTTCATCAGCTCCATCGCGCTGTATTCCGTCGTGAGCAAGAACCTGCTCGCCGTCTACCCCGAGTGGTCGAGCGCCCTTACCTGGGCTTTCCCGGTCTTTCAGACCATCATGGCCGTGACAGGCATCTTCGCCGGCCGCATCTCCGATAAGATCGGCCCGCGCAACGTCGTAATCGCCGCCGCCGTGTGCTACGGCGTGGGCTGGTTCATGTCCGGCACCGTCACCGAGCCGTGGCAGTTCTACCTGTGGTTCTCGCTCGTCGCTGCCATCGGCAACGGCCTGGGCTACAACCCGGCGCTCACCACCGGCCAAAAGTGGTTCATCGACAAGAAAGGTCTCGCCTCCGGCATCACCCTGGCCGCTTCGACCGCCGGCCCCGCCGTGCTGTCCCCGGTGCTCGCCTCGCTGCTCATCCCGAGCCTGGGCATCTTTGGCGCCCTTAAGGCGCTCGGTGTCATCTTCTTTGTGACGATCGCCGCCTCCGCCCTGTTCCTGAAGGCCCCCGAGGCCGGCTGGCTACCCGAGGGCTTCGAGGCCCCCAAGGGCGGCGCGCATGCCGGCACCTTCGGTGACCTCACCCCGGGCGAGATGGTCAAGACCCCGCGCTTCTGGATCCTCATCGTCACCTTCGCCTTTGCCGCCACCGCGGGCACCCTGCTCGTGGGCAAGGTTGCCTCCATCGCCGCCGTCCAGCTCTTCGCCGACCCCACGAGCGCCGCGGCCGTCGCCCTCGGCGGCGTGGTGGTCTCCGTCAACACCTGCGCCAACCTGGTTGGCCGCCTGTCCTTTGGCCAGATCATCGACAAGCTCGGCGCCTACAAGTCGCTGCTCATCAGCCTTGTCATCACCATCGTCGCGCTCGTCATCATGTCGATGAGCTTTACGCAGAGCATGTTCTTTGTGGCGCTCGCCCTGCTCGGCTTTAGCTTTGGCGCCCTGCTCGTCATCTACCCGCCGCTCACCGGTGGCGCCTTTGGCACCAGCAACATCGGCGTCAACTACGGCATCATGTTTTTGGGCTATGCCGCTTCCACCTGGATCAGCCAGCCCATCACCGCCGTGCTGTATCACGCCGAGGCTGGCAGCGCCGCCTACCAGCAGTCCTTCTACGGCGCCATTGTGATCGCCGCCATCGCCGTCGTGCTCACCGTCTACATGATGGTCTCCGACAGCAAGAAGAAGTCCGCCTAGTTTTACCGATGCGACAAAGGGACAGCCCCTTTGTCGCATTCCACCGGCCACCAGTATTAAGGAGTCGAAATGTCTGAGCTCAACCCCGTCCGCATTGCCGTTATCGGCGCCGGCGCCATGGGCCGCAACCACATCCGCTTTGTCACCGAGGAGCCCGAGGCCGAGCTCGTCGCCATCGCCGACGCCTTTGAGGGCGCCCGCGTCACGGCCGAGGCCGCCGGCGTGCCGTTTTACACCGATCCCGCCCAGATGATGGACGAGGTCAAGCCCGAGGCCGTCATTATCGCCACCCCCAACGACCTGCACCTGGGCGTTGCCCGCGAGGCTGTGAAGCGCAACATCGTGCCGCTGGTCGAAAAGCCGATCTCCAACGATCTTGAGGATGCCCAGGCCTTCGCCGCCGAGGCCGAGACCGCCGGCGTGCCCGTGCTCGTGGGCCAGCACCGTCGCCACAATCCCTTCGTCAACAAAGCCAAGGAGATCATCGAGTCCGGCGAGCTGGGCAAGCTCACCGTATCGAGCTTCCACTACATGATCTATAAGAATGACGAGTACTTCGACGTCGAGTGGCGCCGCAAGAAGGGTGCCGGCCCGATCCTGGTCAACCTGGTGCACGATGTCGACCTGCTCCGCTATCTGCTGGGCGAGCCCGTTGCCGTCCAGGGTATGCAGTCCAGCGCCGCCCGCGGTTTTGAGACCGAGGACTCCGCCGTGGTCAACGTCCGTTTTGCCGATGGCGCGCTTGCGAGCATGACCATCTCCGACGCCACCGCCAGCCCCTGGAACTGGGAGGCCACCGCTCGCGAGGATCCGCAGTACCGCCCCTTCGACGCCGACGCCTACTTTATCGGCGGCACTAAGGGCGCCCTTTCGCTGCCCCGCCTACACCAGTTCTCCTACGACGGCGACTCCAACTGGCACAAGCCGCTGCAGATGGAAATCCCGGCTGTGGACCCGGCGCTGCCGCACAAGATGCAGCTCAAGCACTTTGTGAAGGTCGTTCGCCGCGAGGTCGAGCCCGTCGTGACCCCCGCCGACAACGTCAAAACGCTCACGCTGCTCAACGCCGTCAAAGAGGCCGCCGAGACCGGCCAACTCGTCGAGCTGTAATGCCTTAGGCCTGACCGCGGCAAAACTCATGCCGAGCCCCTCGGTCCGCCACCAACAAGCCCCTCTTCTTTGCCCCACGAGCAGCCTCCTGCCCGCGGGGCTTTTTGCACCTCAGCTTGATTCGTTCGCCACGAAATGGGCCTATCTACTACGTTTAACCGATTACCCCCAACCATACCGAATTTCGCGAAATAAAAACCGCAGGTAGACGGCTTGCGTATTTTCGGAAAACCGGGGGATGGTCGACCCATACGGGTTAAACGTAGTAGATAGGTCATTTTCGTGGCACGGCCCAAAACAGTCTTTTGGGACGGGTGGTATCCTTGGTAGCTCTGTGCTGCAAACGCACCTTTACCGCAAGGAGTTTCATGGATCTTATCGCCCAGCTCGCCCGCGAGCTCAACCTTAAGGCCGCCAACATCGAGGCGGCCGTCAAGCTCATCGACGAGGGCAACACCATCCCCTTTATCTCGCGCTACCGCAAGGAAGCCACGGGCGGCATGGACGACGTCGCCCTGCGCACACTCGCCGAGCGCCTGTCTTACCTGCGCAATCTTGAGCAGCGCAAAGAGGACGTCATCCTGCTCATCGATGCCCAAGGCAAACTCACGCCCGAGCTCGAGCAGCAGATTCGCGAGGCCACGCAGCTCCAGCGTGTCGAGGACCTCTACAAGCCCTACCGCAAAAAGCGTATGACCCGCGCGCAGAAGGCCCGCGAGGCAGGCCTGGAGCCGCTTGCCAACATGATCATCATGCAGGCATCCGCCAAGGGCAGCGCACTCGACGCCGCCGCGGTATACGTCAATGATGAGGCCGGCTTCGACACGCCCGAAAAGGCGCTCGCCGGTGCCGCCGACATCGTGGCCGAAACGGTAGCCGAGGACCCCGAGAACGTCGCCGACCTGCGCGCCTTTACGCAAAACACCGCCGATATCGTCGTCGAAGCCACCGACCCCGCCGAGAAGACCCCCTACGAGCCGTACTACAGCTATGACGAGCCGCTGCGCCGTATACCCAACCACCGCGTGTTGGCTATCGATCGCGGTGAGCGCGAGGGCAAGCTCCGCGTGCGCGTGAACGTCGACGGCGCCGCCGCCACGGCACGCCTCGGAAGCCGTTGGCCCCGCCGTCAGGGCGTGTTTGCTCCCATCTTCGATGCCGCCATCGCCGACGGCTACAAGCGCCTCATGGCCCCCTCGCTGGAGCGCGAGGCCCGCGCCAAACTCACCGTTCGCGCCCAGACCGAGGCCATCAACGTCTTTGCCAAGAATCTCGAGGGCCTGCTCTCGGCGCGCCCCGTGCGCGGCGCCCGCGTGCTCGCGCTCGATCCGGGCTATCGCACCGGCTGCAAGATCGCCGTCATGGACGAGACCGGCAAGCTGCTCGACCACGGCGTGGTCTATCCCACCAAGCCGCGCCACGACGTCGCCGGCACCAAGCGCGAACTCGCCCGCCTCGTCAAGAAGGACGGCGTCAACACTATCGTCATCGGCAACGGCACCGCCAGCCGTGAGACCGAGGAAGTCGTCTCGGAGTTCATTGCCGAGCAGGCGCCCGGGCTACGATACACCATCGTCAACGAGGCCGGCGCATCGGTGTACTCCGCCTCCGAGCTCGCCAGCCAGGAGTATCCCGACCTGGACGTCACCGTGCGTGGCGCCATGAGCCTGGGCCGCCGCCTGCAGGATCCGTTGGCAGAGCTCGTCAAGATTCCGCCCCAGTCCATCGGTGTGGGCCAGTACCAGTACGACCTTGACCAGGCAGAGCTTTCGCGCACCCTGGGCCACGTGGTGGAGGACGTCGTCAACCGCGTGGGCGTCGACGTCAACACCGCAAGCGCGAGCCTGCTGGGATACGTATCGGGCATCACGCCGAGCGTAGCCAAGAACATCGTGGCCTACCGCGAGGAAAACGGCGCCTTTACCGATCGCCGCCAGCTCAAGAAGGTCCCCAAGTTGGGACCCAAGGCATATCTCAACGCCGCGGGCTTCCTGCGCATCAGCGGCGGCAAGAACCCGCTCGACGCGACAAGTGTCCATCCCGAGAGCTACGAGGTGGCCACGTCCGTCCTAGAGCGCGCAGGCGTTAAAGCCAGCGAGCTCAGCCGCGGCGGCGTGCCCGACATCGAGCGCCGTCTGGGCAACATCTCGACGCTGGCAAGCGACCTGGACTGCGGCACCCTCACGCTCATCGACATTGTCAACGAGCTCAAGAAGCCCGGTCGCGACCCGCGCGACGACGCGCCCGAGGTGGTCTTTAGCCGCTCGGCACTTTCTATCGACGACCTGGAGCCGGGCATGGAGCTCAAGGGCACGGTGCGCAACGTTGTGGACTTTGGCGCCTTCGTCGACGTGGGCGTACATCAGGACGGCCTCGTGCATATCTCCAAGCTGGCCAACCGCTTTATCAAGCACCCGAGCGACGTAGTGCGCGTCGGCGACACGGTCAAGGTATGGGTAGAAAAGGTCGATCGCGACCGCAAGAAAATCTCGCTCACCATGGTGCAGGGCAAATAATCCGGCATAAAAATCGGACAAACAAGCCCAGGCCCGTTTGTCCGATTAACAGGCACGTCTCCGTACACACCACAACAAAAAGGTGCCGCCCATCAAAGAGGCGGCACCAACAAAGTCTCATTCAGCTCAGAACCTACTGGCAAGCTCGTGTCGGCAGCCCCGGTCTTTCCTTTACCTGGCGCGGCCCTCGCGAAGCGCGTGAGCAATAGGGAAAGGGAAGGCCGGGGCGAACAGCCCACGGCGCAGCCAGTGTTCGCCCTACGGCAGGATATGGAAGCCGAGCGAGGCGATATCTTTGGCAAAACCGCGCACGGTATCGAGCGAGACCTCGTACGGGTCGCGGCCGATGTTCTTGCGCTTGGCCAGGATGCTGTTGGGCACCGTGATGATCTGGCAACCGCATCCTTCCGCCTGGTAAATGTTGATGAGCTCGCGCGTGGACGCCCACAGGACCTCACAGTTGGGCTTGGCGGCGGCCTTCTTGACCGACTCCGTCATAAACGGAATGGGATCGACGCCGGTGTCGGCGATGCGGCCGGCAAAGAGCGAGATGATGGACGGCGTCTCGGCGTCAACGGCCTCGACCATCTCGTCGACCTGCTTAGGCGTAAAGATGGTGGTGACGTTGACCTTGATGCCGTCGGTCGAAAGCTTGCGCACCAACTCGGCGGTGGACTCGCCCTTGGTGGTCACGCACGGAATCTTGACGTAGACGTTCTCGGCCCAGGTAGCGATCTCGCGCGCCTCGACCTCCATGGTCTCGACGTCATCGGCAAAGACCTCAAACGAGACGGACACATCGGTGATGTGGGCCAGGACCTCCTTGGCAAACGCGCGGTAATCCGTCACGCCGCCCTTCTTCATAAGGGACGGGTTGGTCGTGAAACCCTGAACGTTGCCGTTCTCGTACATGTCGAGCATGCCCTCGAGGTTTGCACCGTCAGCGAACACCTTGATTGCCATCTGCCTGATTCCTTTCGTTTGCACACGGCCGGTAAGCTGCTAAACACTTTACCTATGTTTATCAAGGCGTGAGCTGCGGGTTTTTATCTTCTCGGCGAACGGTATAAACACCTCAGTGTTTGGATTGATAAATCGATTGAGCATGCAAACGCAAAGAGTCACAGTTTGAGCAAACGCCAGAACGCGGGATTCATTAGATGAGGCCGAAATGCCGCATCGCTGTGACGGTGCCGTCGTGTGCGACATCGTCGGTCACGTAGTCGGCGACCGCCTTGACCTCGGGCATGGCGTTGCCCATGGCGACAGCCGTCTCGACGGCAGCGAGCATGCCCAGGTCGTTGCCCGAATCGCCAAAGCCAAAGGTGCGCGCATTTCCCTCGCGGCCCAGATACGCCAGCGCTCGCGCCACGCCCACGCCCTTGTCGATGCCCTTGGGGCTCAGCTCTCGATTCCGACCACCGGTGTTGCACAGCTCAAACTCGCGATCGATAAAGCCGTCGTCGTTGGCTACGCGAGCCAAACTGGGCACATCGAGGCACACCTTGCCTACGCGCAGACGGCCGTCGACGCGCATTTCCTCGGCGCTGTGCACCACAGAAGTGCCGATCAGAGACGACTGCTCAACACCCGCGGATTCCAGGGCAAAAGTAGCCACGTTGGTCTCGAAAAAGGCCTCAATCCCTGCCGCAGCCATACGGCGTACAAGCTCCTCGATAACGTCTTCGTCAAAGCAGTCCTCGTGTACCACGCGGCCCTTGACCTCGAGCGTCGCTCCCGCCATGGCAACGACACCCGCAGGCTCCAAAGCGCGCAGACCATCGGCAATTAGCCACAGGGGACGACCCGTGCAGATAAATGCCTGGTGACCCGCATTGCGCAGACGACCAAATGCATCGACAACAGCCTTCGACGGATGGACTGCATTGAAGTCCTTATCGGTCATATCGTCGGGATCGAACGACGTCAGCGTGCCGTCCACGTCAAAAAAGAGCACAGCGGATTCGGGGCACGCATCAATCATATGGGTTCCTTTCGGGGGCGAGAGTAAACGAAGTATCCATCATATAATGGAGCGACGCAACCAGAGAGGTCACCCATGGAATTTTACGCAAGCTGCCCCGAGGGCTTTGAGTCCGCACTCGCCGATGAGCTTAAACGCCTCGGGCTTTCGCATGTCCGCCGCTTGAAGGGCCGCGCTACGTTTGAGGGCGAGCTCGAAGAAGGCTATCGCGCCTGTCTGTGGTCGCGCCTGGCGAGCCGCGTGTTCGTGGTACTCGGGCGCTTTGAGGCGCAGGATGCCGATGAACTGTACGATAGCGTTTACGGCATCGCCTGGGAGAGCATCGTCCGCCCCGGCGCCACCATCGCCATCACCGCCCGCGGCGTGACCGAGCAGCTGCGCAACACGCGCTTCTCGGCCCTGCGCGCCAAGGACGCGCTGTGCGACCGTCTGGCCGAGACCACGGGCCGTCGCGCCGACGTCGATGCCGCCGACCCCGATGTTCACCTACTGCTTTCGCTGCGCCAGCGCCGCGCGAGCATAAGCCTGGACCTTTCGGGCGATCCGCTGTTCAAGCGCCTGCCGTCCGCGGCGACCCGTGCCGGCGAGGGCGCGCACGTGTTGCGCCCCGACTACGCCGCCCTGGTGCTGGCGCAGGTCGGCTGGACCGCACTGTGCGAGCGCGAGCTGACGGCCGACGATTACGAGAACGAAGCCCTGCCCACGCTGGTCGACGCCTCGTGCGCCGGCAGCGGTCTGCTGCTGGAAGCCGTGAACATTCTGACTGACCGCGCCCCGGGTTTTGCACGCGAGCGCTGGGGTTTTGAGGGCTGGCAGCTGCATGATGCCGCCCTGTGGGAGCAGCTGCTTGCCGAGGCGCGCGAGCGCGAGACCGCAGCGCGCGAGCGCCAGGCGCGTATCGTTGCCGTAGACATCAACCCCGCTGCCCGAAAGACCGCCGAGCGCATGGTCAAGTGCGCCGGCTACAAGCGCTTTGTCGATTTTTGCGCCGCCAAGTCCGCCACCGTGCTGGACCATGCGGGCGCCGTCGCCGGCGCCGCCGTGGTCGCAGACACCACCGAGACCCCGCTTTCGCTCATGCACGACGCCATGGCGTTGATCGGCGAGCTGCGCCGCGCGCCCGAGCTCGCTTCGGCACCGGTCGCCGCGCTCACCCGCGATGGCCTTATGGCCCGCGCGCTCCATGCCGAGCCCGCGCGCTCCATCGCCGTCATGCCCAATAACGAAGAGGCAACTATTGAGGTTTGGCCCTCGCTCGACCACGCCGCCGCGGCATTTGAAGCTGCGACCAGCGCAGATGCCGAGAAGCAGACCGCAGACGCTCATGACGAAGCCGCCGATACTCCCATGCCCGAACCTGCTGCCACGCTCGACCTGGGCGACGGCAAGCCGCTGCCCGTGCTCATCCCGGAGTCCGAGCAGTTCGCCAACCGCCTGCGTAAGAACGCCCGTCTGCGTCGCAAGTGGGCAAAGCGCGAGGGCGTGAGCTGCTACCGCGTCTATGATGCCGACCTACCCGACTACTCCGCCGCCATCGACCTGTACGAGGGCTGCCCGCAGACGCCGGGCCGCTGGCTCGTCATCGCCGAATACGCCGCACCCAAGACCATCGATCCCGCGCTGGCCCAGGCCCGCATGCTCGACATCTTGGCCATCGCACCGCGCATCCTGGATGTTCCGGCCGAGCATGTGCACGCCAAGGCCCGCATGCGTTCGCGCGGCGGCTCGCAGTACGGCAAGCAGGGCGCCGGCAAGGGCGGCTCGGGCGAGCGCGCCAACATCGCGCGCCGTCGCCTGCCGCTCATCGAAGAGGGCGGCCTTACCTTTGCCGTCAACTTTGACGACTATTTGGATGTAGGCATCTTCCTGGACCACCGCGTCACCCGCAACCTGGTGCGCGAGCACGCAAAACAGGCGCGCCGCTTCCTCAATCTGTTCGCCTACACCGGTACCGCCACCTGCTATGCGGCGGACGGCGGCGTCGAGGAGACTGTGACGGTTGACCTTTCCAACACCTACCTGGACTGGGCCGAACGCAACATGCGTCAGAACGGCTTTGTGGGGCCGCAGCATCACTTTGTGCGCGACGACGTGCTCGCTTGGATTCGCGACCAGCGCCAGACGCGCAACCGCTGGGACCTGATTTTTGTCGACCCGCCCACGTTTTCGAACTCGTCCAAGATGGGCCGTCGCACCTGGGATGTCCAGCGCGACCATGTTGAGCTTTTGGCCGGCGTATCGCGCCTGCTCACACAGGGCGGACATGCCATCTTTAGCTGCAACCTGCGCGGCTTCCGCCCCGAGACGCGTAAGCTCGCACGCGCGGGCGTCGTGCTGGAGGACATTACGGCGCAGACCATCCCCGAGGATTTCGCACGCAACCAGAAGGTGCACCATTGCTATATCGTGCGCCGCCTGCCCATCGAGGATGCCATGGCCGAAGTCGGCTTTAGCGCCGAGGAAATTGCCGAGCGAACCGAGGAGCTGCGCAACCCCGAAGCCCGCAAGCCTCGCGCGGCAGCACCCACGCACGCGCAGACCGGCAACGGCAAGTCCAACTTTGCCGGCAAACCCTCCCCCGCCGGCAAGCCCAAAAAGAAGAAGTTCTACGCCAGCAAGCCCAAGGGCAAATAAACAAAGTTGCGGTGGAATAGTTCCTATAAATGCCTGGCAAAGGCCCAAACAGGAACTATTTCACCGCAACTCATAGTGGGATGGCGGATGCCGGCCTATCCTTGGGTGACCAGTCGGTAACCGATGCCCACGTGTGTTTGGATATAGCGCGGATGCGCGGGGTCGGACTCGATCTTCTTGCGCAACGTGCCCATAAAGACGCGCAGGCTCGCCAGGTCGCTCTTAGTTGCCGTGCCCCAAATCTCGTGCAGGATAGACTGGTGCGTGAGCACCTTGTCGGCGTTATGCGCCAGCAGGCATAGCAGTTTGTACTCGATCGGCGTCAGATGCAGCTCCTCGCCATCCATCGTGGCGATGCCGGCATCAAAATCGATATGCAGCTCACCGGTATCGAACGAGCCCTCGGAGGCAACGCCGCCCGTTTGCGCATACGAAAGGCGCCTGAGTGTCGTACGAATGCGCGCGAGCAGCTCCTCGACCGAAAACGGCTTGGTCAGGTAGTCGTCGGCTCCGGCATCGAGCGCGCGGATCTTGTCCGCGTCCTCGCTGCGCGCCGAAACCACGATGATCGGCATGCCCGACCATGCGCGCACCGACTCCACCACCTTGACGCCGTCCATATCGGGCAGGCCCAGATCGAGTAGCACGATGCTCGGCGCCTGCGACGAGGCAGCGGCAATAGCGGCATGGGCGGTCTCCACGGCCATATGGCGCAAGCCGTGCGCCTCGAGCGCGGCAACGATAAGGTTGCGAACGGCGGGGTCGTCCTCAACGACCAAGATGAGCGGTTTTACGGCAGAGTTCGGCACGGCGCTACTCCTTATCAAACGAAACATCGGCGACGGGAAGCTCAATCGTAAAGACCGAGCCGTGCGGGTCCGCCGCGGCAACCTCTATGCTACCGCCATGCGCCAGCGCAATGGAGCGGCAGAGCGAAAGCCCCAGGCCCACACTACGGTGGCTGTCGGCCAGGCCATGGTTGGCGGTATAGAACGACTCAAAGATGCGCTCGCGATCCTCGGGTGCGATGCCCGGACCATCATCGGCCACCGAGCACGCCACGTGCCCATCGTCGACGTCAATCGAAATCATGATATGCGAGCCTGCGGGCGTATACGTGATGGCGTTGTTCACCAGATTGACCACCAGCTGCACCATCAGACGCGCATCGACGTTGACGAGCGCCGGCTCGTCGCACGCCACCACCTTAAGATCGTGCTCACGCACGGCCGGGTTCACATGGCGCAGCGCCTCCTCGACGATATCGTCCATGAGCTCGAGCGTGGTCGACAGTCGCATACCGCCGCCCTCGAGCTTGGTAATGGCGAGCAGGTTCTCGACGGTGGCGTTGAGCCACAGCGCGTCCGAGCGAATGGACAGGAGCAGGCCGCGGCGCGTTTGGGCGTCGAGCACGGCGGTGCCGGTCGAGCCCTGGTCGAGCAGCACATCGGCATTGCCCGAAATACTGGTGAGCGGCGTGCGCAGGTCGTGCGAGATGGAGCGCAGCAGGTTGGCGCGCAGCTGCTCGTTTTTGGCGAGCACCGCCGCCTCCTCGCGGGCCTCCATGGCGCGGGCGCGATCGAGTGCCAGCTCGCCTTCGCTCACGATGGCATCGGCAAGTGTCCGCTCCTCGTGCGTCAGCACGTCGGGCTCGGCAACGATAGCCAGCACGCCCACCACCGAGGCGGGGTCGCCCGTGCGCACGAAGCCGTCGCCCGTGCGAACCGTCAGGTAGATACCGTAGAACGCCGAGCCGCCATAGGTGGCATCGAGCGGCGTTCCCACATAGGCGGACGCCGAGAGCCGCGGCGGCATCTGCGGCGCCAGCTCGTGCACCGGCGCGGCATCGCCCACGGCCGTGTATGTCGCACGCGGCAGCAGGTCATCGCCCTCGGCATCGGCGCTGTACCACACGACCGGGCAGCCCGAAAGACGCGCCAGCTGCGTGGCCATGGCGTGAACGATCTGCTGCTGATCGGCGCACCGCTGCAGCATGCGGTTGGTCTCGAGCACCATATGCGTGCGACGGTCGCTGGCGGCAGCCTGCGCCAAGGCCCGGCGCAGGGCCAACGCAATCGAGCTCGACACAAGCGAGACCACAAACATGATGAAGAACATGCCGGGATAGCCGCGGTCGATAAGCGACAGCGAGTAGCGCGGGTCGACAAACAAGAAGTTGTAGAGCGCCACGGCGGCAGCCGAGCTCAGCAAGCAATACAGGCGACTCCAGGTAAAGAATGCGCACAGCTGAACGGCGAACACATAGACGATCATGATGCTCGGCGCGAGACCCGGATGGTCGAGCAGCGCGCCCACAATCGTCGCCGCGACCAGCAGCCCCACCGATACGCAGGCGTCATACAGAGGAGTGCGGCGCGTCAGCGTTGTGCGCCGCCACCAAAAGCTATCGGCAATATCGCCGTCCGTACGGACGTCCATCAGCGCCCCGCCCCTCTCTCGAAAACAAAAACCACCACAAAGGGACAGGTACCTTTGTGGTGGTTTCCCTTGTGGTGGTTCCAAGTGTATAGCCTTTGCAACCTGCGGTCGCTAGACAAACAGCACGTGCGCGAGCAGGGCACACACGCACACCGCTCCAAATACCAGTGCCACGATCGAAATCACGCGGTCGGCCATATCCATGTTGGCACGATTCGTAAAGAACCGATCTTCGGCGGCGTCGACGCGCGCCTCACGCACCAGCTCGGTCGCAAGATCGCAACCGTCAAGTACCTTTGCATCCATGGTTTCCTCCCAGGACTCAATCCCCGTCAATACAAACCCGCCTGTTCGCAGACAAACCTCGAGCGTCGACTACGGCCGCTCGTTGGGAGCCAGGCGCTGCATCTTGTTCACGGCCTTGAACTTGGTGAACAGCGGCACGTACTCAAAGCTCACGTTGGAGTTCTCCAGGCCATACCAGCGTGCAGGCGTGCCGGCGGCGCGGCGGATGATGTACTTGAGCGTGATGGCCGTACGCTCGCTCGGCTCCACATCGCTTTCGGGCGCCAGAAGCTTACGAATCAGGATGAACTTGAACGTGCCGATGTTACCCGGATCCTTGTAGACCGAGTAGTCATGCGTCTGCGGCGGCAGCTCGCCGGTGGCAGCCAGGTCCTGAACAACCTGACGCAGGTAGGCATTAACGCGCTGGTTGATCTTGTAGCCCAGGTACAGATGCACGCGGAACACGTAGTCGGTGCCGAACGTCTCGACCGAATAGGCAAAGGTGTGCGGTTCGTCCATGGTCTCGACATTCACAAACCACCAGGCGCGGGCGCGCTTGGGATGCTTGTCCAAAATCGAATAGACGATATCGCGGTCGATGTAGTCGGTATGGGTGTCCTTGGTCAGGTACACGATGTTGTCACTCATACGCTCGTAACGGTCGTCGTCGCGCAGGCGCTTGAGCTGCGGCAGGTAGCTGCGCAGCGGCAGCAGCGTAAACTGGCGCTGCTCGACCGCCGTGCCGTTGTACCAGCACACCATAATGCCCATGATGAGCATGGCCATCAGAATGGTGAAATAGCCACCGTGGAAGAACTTGGTAAGCGAGCTCACAAAGAAGAAGCCCTCGAGCATGAGGAAGAACGCAACGAAGACATACGGGGCGACCTTAAGGCCGCGATCAACATGCAAGTAGAAGAAGAGCAGCAGCGTCGTGCACATCATGGTCAGGGTAATCGCCAAGCCGTAGGCGGCCTCCATGTGCGCCGAGCTCTGGAACAGCAGCACCACGATGACGCAGCCCACAAGCATGACGTTGTTGACCATGGGAATATAGAGCTGGCCCTTGGTCTCGGCAGGATAGAAGACCTGCATGTGCGGCATGAGGTCCAGGCGACTGGCCTCGGACACCAACGAGAATGCGCCGGTGATGAGCGCCTGCGAGGCAATGATGGCCGCGACGGTGGAAAGGCCGACGGCAAAAGGACGCAGGCCCGGGGCGAGCATCTGGTAGAACGGGTTGAGGTCGGCAATGCCCATGAGCTCGGGGTTGGCAGCGTTGTTCATAAGCCAAGCGCCCTGGCCCATATAGGACAGCAGCAAGCAGCACTTAACGAACGGCCAGGTTGCGTAGATGTTGCCGCGGCCCACGTGGCCCATGTCGGAATAGAGCGCCTCGGCACCGGTGGTGGCAAGGAAGCAGCTGCCCAGAATCATGATGCCTGCATGGTTGTTGGGGCTCAATAAAAAGCCGATGCCGCGCAGCGGGTTGAGGCACAGCAGCACCGCGGGGTGCTGGAAGACAAAGAACAGACCCGTACCGCCCAGGAACAGAAACCACAGCGTCATGATGGGGCCAAAGGCACGGCCGATCTTGGCCGTGCCGATGCGCTGCACCAAGAAGAGCACAATGATGATGGCAAGTGTGATGGCCACGACGCGGCCCTGATCGTCGCCCAACACAGCATGGACTGCCGGAATGGTGCGCAGGCCCTCGATAGCCGTAGTCACGGTAACGGCGGGCGTGAGGATGCCATCGGCGAGCAGTGCCGCGCCGCCCAGCATGGCGGGGATGATGAGCCATTTGCCGCAGCGCTTAACCAAGCTGTACAGAGCAAAGATGCCGCCCTCGCCATGGTTGTCGGCGCGCAGCGAGATGAGCACGTACTTGACGGTCGTCAGCAGCGTGACCGTCCATACGACGAGCGAGAGCGCGCCGAGCACGAACTCCTCCGTGACGCTTCCGATGCCGCCGTTGCCGGCAACGAGTGCCTTGGTTACATACATGGGGCTGGTGCCGATATCGCCATACACCACGCCCAGCGTGACGAGCATCGCCGAGATGCTCACAGGAATCGCAGCGTGCGAGGCTGCCTCCTTGGCCTTTTGTTCCATAAGCCGGTTTCCTCCCAACTTTAACGTTCGAGGGGATTATAGGTAATCGGCCCATGTTTTAATGCACTGTTTTCCCAGCTAGATAAAGATTTATACAGTCTTTAGACTACCGCGGCGATATGGAATGTGACAAAGGGACTGCCCCCTTGTCACATTCGTCATTTTCCGAGCCAGTTTTTGAACCACCACTCCATGGAGCGGCTCATCTCGGCCATAAAGGGACTGGTGTGTTTGCGGGTGTAGATATCCACCACGCGCTCGCCCACCTCGCGGGCGTGTGGGCGAAACATCGCATCCATCTCGGCCACCTGCGCGTCCATGGTCGTGTCGTCCGCACGGCAGTAGCGCTCCTCGTGCACCAGGTTCACCACGGGGTGCGCGATTGCCGGACGCTCCTTACGGGGCGTGCCGATGATGAGCATCGATAGCGGCATGGTATAGGGCGGCAGATCGAGCAGCTCGGCAACTTCCTCGGCATTCTCGACGATATCACCGATGTAGCAGCTCCCCAGCCCCAGGGCCTCGGCGGCAACCACGGCGTTTTGGGCAGCAATCACGGCATCCTGCGCCGCGATGGCAAAGTCGCCCAAACCCGGCGCGCGGCGGGGTGCCTTGCCCGTGCGCTCGACAAACTCGGGCTCAAAGCAGCCCACGTGCTCAAACAGATCGATCCACTTGGCATAATCGACCACAAATATTAGTGCCCAGGGCGCCTTGGCGATCATGGGCTGGTGGTCGCACAGGTCGGCCAGACGGTCAAGCGTAGCCTGCTCGCGAATACTGACGATGGAATACATCATCATGGCGCCCGCCGACGGCGCGCGGCTCGCCGCATGCAGAATCGCTGCGCGCTGCTCGTCGGTCACCGCCACGGGACGGTCGTCGTCATCGCGCGCGAAGGCACGCGTAGACGAGCGATGCTCCAAAGTGTCCAGCACCGCGTTGCCCGTGGTCTCGACCGGATAGCCATACGTATCCACGACCGCAGCTCCGTCATCGCCCATGTCTGCCTTGCAAACCTGCTCGCTCATCGCCCTACCCTCGCCATTTCTTTAAGAAGCCTTTACGTTTCCGTGTAATTCCCGTCCATTATCGCGCAGGTCGCCACTACATTGCGCCACACCGCCACACGTGCGCGTTAATATGGCTGGTTATTGTGCGCAGCCACCAATTGCAGCGCATATCTTGGTAACAATCGGGTAAATCCCCGCTTTCGTAGGTTTTAAGTTTGTGAGGAGTCTCAGCATGTTCGCAGCCGCCATCTCGCTCGTCGGTCTTGCGGCGACCGTCTACCTTGTCTTGCGCGAGGCCAAGGCCATTCGCGCTCAGTCGGGCACCGTCACCAAGGGCGCCTTCGCCTGGAGCGTCGCCTTTTGCCTGTTCCAGCTCTTTTTAACCGTCTGGGGCGCTATTGGCCTCGTCGCGCAGAACGAGCCGCTCGCCTTCGTGATGCTCATCCTGACCAACGCCATCCTCACCGGCTGCGCTTGGGCCAGCATCGCCCGCGACCGCATCGCCCCGCGCGTCTTTGCGTTCGCCGGGCCCGACGCCCCCGCCCCCACCGGCAAGCTCGCCCGCCTGCGCGGAGCCTTTGTGGGTAAACCGCTCGTCGCCGCCGTCCTGTGCCTGCTGCTCGCCGGCGTCTTTGCGCTGCTGGGCATGGAGGTCTCGTCCAACCACGACTTTACCTGGGTCTACCCCCTGTGCATCCTGCTCGAGTGGGCCATCATCACCACGCTCATGGTCGGCCTGTTCTTCCTGTTCCAGCGCCACGGCGCAGCTCCCGCGGTCCTGGCCTTTGCCCTCTTTGTCCTGGGCATTGCCGAGTTCTTCGTCATCACGTTTAAATCCATGCCCATCCAGCCGGGCGACCTTTCGGCCATCTCCACCGCCGCTGCGGTCGCCGGCACCGGCTACACCTTCTCGATCTCACTGTTCTGCGTGCTGTCCATGGGCTTTACCGCCATCGCCATGCTGCTATGCGAGTACGCCGGCCTGGTGGCACCGCACCGTCAGAAGGGCGCCGCCAACGCCAAGCGTATGCTGCTCACCAACCTGCTCGTGGCGGTGCTGTGCCTGGGCGGCGTGACCGCACACGTCACGCTCATCGACTACTACAACACCCTCGGCATCACCGTCTACACCTGGCGCCCGCTCGAGAGCTACTGGCGCGAGGGCTACCTGCCCGCTTTCATTAGCGCAGCGCAGTCCATCAAGCCGCCCAAACCCGCCGACTACTCCGTCGACGATGCCAAGGCCACGCTCAAAAAGTACGCCAAGGCCTACGACAAGTCCGACGCGGCCAAGAGCGACGAGCGCGCCGCCGCAAAGGAGCAGTTCGACAGCGAGAAGCCCACGGTCATCGCCATCATGAACGAGACCTTCTCGGACCTGTCGATCTATCAGAACATGCGCGCCGGCTACGAGGGCCCGCAGTACTTTAAGAACCTGTCCAACTGCCTCAGCCGCGGCAAGCTCTACGTGAGCGCCTACGGCGGCGGCACCGCCAATACCGAGTTTGAGTTTATGACCGGCAACTCCATGGCCAACCTGGGCTCGGGCGTGTACCCCTACACCATCTACAACATGGAAACGACCGGGAACCTGGCAGAGCAGTTCAAGTCGCTCGGCTATTCCACCACGGCCATGCACCCCAACCACGCCACCAACTGGAACCGCGAGAACGTCTACAAGGATTTTGGCTTTGACCGGTTCCTGTCCATCAACGATTTCCAGGGTGCCGATACCCTGCGCGGCATGGTGACCGACCAGGCGACCTACGACAAGATTCTTGAGCTGCTCGACCAGAACGCCGATCCGCAGTTTATCTTCGACGTGACCATGCAGAACCACTCGGGCTACGACACGGGCCTGCTGCCGGTCGACAAGCAGATGCACCTGAATATCGACACGACCGATCTGGACGCCAAGACCGTCGAGGACGGCACGCTCTCCGATGTCGACGAGTATGTCTCGTGCATCGAGCAGTCCGACCAGGCGCTGCGTTACTTCCTCAACGCCCTGAACAAACTCGATCGCAAGGTGGTCGTGGTGTTCTGGGGCGACCATCAGCCGTTCTTCCCGTCCAAGTTCAACGACAAGTGGTTTACCGGCGAGGACGACGCCACCCACCAGGAGCGCTTGTGGCAGACCGACTACATCATTTGGGCTAACTACGACGTTGCCGGTTGCAACCAGACGAGTGAGGTCGACGACCTGTCCACCAACTATCTGTCCACCCAGCTGATGCAGCTGATCGGCGCCCCGCTGACCGACTACCAGAAGGCGCACATGACGCTGCGCGAGTCGCTGCCCGCCATTAACTCGGTCGGCTACGAGGACGCCAGCCTGCGTTGGGCGCTCTCCTCCAACGTCACTGGCGACGACGCCGAGGCCGCAGCCGCCACCAAGGCGCGCGAGGATTACGCCAAGATGCAGTACTACGAGATGTTCCGCGACGGCAAGAACGTCTACACCGAGCACTTCCAGACCGAAGCCAACGAGACCGACCCCAACCTGGCACCGGGTACGACCAAAATCAAGTAGCGACTAGCTACGAGTTCACAACTGAAACGTCTGTCCAGGCGGAGGCATATAAGGTTCCCTGCTCGGACAGTCCTGCGCAAGACGAAGGCCACATTAAGTGGCCTTCTTTGCGTGCGGAACTCGCGATGAACCTTATATGCCTCCGCCTGGACAGACGCCCTGATGTTGGGGCGTGGCTTGTCATAGGGGTATCCGCAACATATATAAGTTGAAGGCCACGTCATGTGGCCTTTTTTGCATCCGGAAAGCGTGTCCCGGAATTCTTGTCTGGAATGGGATGCAGTTTCCGCTTGGGACCTGATTGGGAAAGTGTGTCCCACTATTCAGCTGGATTCCGGGATGTATTTTCCGGTTGAGGCTCGTTGGGAAAGTGCGTCCCACTTTGGGGGCTGATTCTGGGACGTGGTTTCCGGTTGGCTCTCATTGGAAAAGTTCATCCCATTTCTCGGCCTAATTATGGGACGCAGTTTCCCGTTGAGGACCCTTTGGGAAAGTGCGTCCCGGTCTGGGCGCTCAAACTGGGATGGATTTTCCGGATGAGGGCTTGACGGAAAATGTGTCCCGTTCCGGGCGCTAATTGTGGGATGCAGTTTCCGCTTGCGGAGTCTCCACTCAACAGAAAACCCGGGTTTTTGGGTTGTCGATATGTTCGACTGGCTACTAGTGGGTCTTGCGGCGCTTGATCAGCATGATGAGGGCTATCACTACGAGCGTTGCTCCCGCTGCTGCTGCGGTGGCGACTAGGGCGAATGTTTGGTCGCCGGTGTTTGCGAGGTTCTTCGCTGTGGTCGTAGTCTTGACCTTGGTGTCGGTCTTAGCTCCGTTGTCGGACTTGGGCTTGTCCGGGTTCGTCGGGGTCTCAGGAGTCTCGGGGTCCTTTGAGCCTTCGGAATCGGTTGGGCCGGCGGTGTTTACCAGCGTATGGTCCAGGAACTTCTTGGCGCCCGCACTTGCCTGTGAGAACAGGCGGCGCGTGCGGATCGGGGTGGCGTTCACCGTTGTGGGCGCCGTCTCCTCGGCCTCGATATTCACGAGCGTCGTGCCGGTGTCGAGGCCCACGTCGTTGTATCCCACGTGGCAGTAATACTGCGCACCGTCATCGTCTGCGGTCAGGTCAATCTCGAGCTTTGAGGCCGTTCCAGCCGCGAGGTTGCCATCGGCACCCACGAGCTTAAACTCTGTCTCGCCGCGGCCCTTGCGGTACCACATATAGGTCGGTGCCAGCCCTGTTTCGCTATCGTCGGCACCGAGTTGCTTCACATGGCCAATCGCCGAGAGCGTCAGGTGGCTTCCCGCCGTGCGCTCAACCGAAGAGTCGTATCCAAGATCCGACCCCTCCGCAGCATCCGCCGCAGGTCCGCTCACGGTCATCGTCATGCCATCGGGCATGTTCTTGACCGTGATGATTGCCGAGCGAATACCTGTTTCGGTCGTGGATCCATTCTTAACGGCGGCGATGGCGAATCGATACTCCGTATTGGGCTGCAGCCCATCCCACTTGAGCGAGGTCTGCGTGTTGTCGGCAATCTTCCAGCTATTGACGACCGCATCCGCCGCATTGCTCTGCAGCATGCCCACGCCGTAGCTAAAGTCACTCTTGTTTGCGAGCACATCGTCCCAGCTAAACGTAACGCTGGTCGAATCGACGGCGTTTGCCGTAAAGCCCGTCACGGCCGGCGCGTCGGGCATCTCGACGTCCTTAACGTCATAGCCCACGATCCAGAACTGGTCGGTGTCCTTGGTGCCGAGCTTGTCGCCCGAATCTGCCTCGAACTTGTCGACATCCACCGCGTTGACGCCCAGACGCCACACAAAACCGTACTTGCCCTGCGCGGCCTCGGGCAGGTTGTCGACGGTGCCGCCGTATTCGGTCGATTCACTCGAGGAGTTACCCGTAGTAAAGCCGGCGTTGGCACCAAAGCACAGAGCGCCAAACAACTCGTGCTTTGCGAGCTTCGCGCCCATGACAACGCTGCCGTTCAGCGTCAAGCCGAGCTCGAGCTCCTGCTCCTTGCCCTCCTCGACTTCGATGGTCTGCTCAATGCTCGCCCCCGACTGCGCGGCGGCGCCGTTAAACCCATCGTGCGTGTAGGCGCGCGTTACGCCAGGCTTGCCCAGGCCAAAGGAATCCCCAACGGGAGTCTCGCCGTTGAGCGTCGTTTGATAGGTTCCGGGTTCTCCCGACCGGTTGGTCAAAAAGTAGCTAAGCGGCGTCATATTGTGCTGTTTGGCAATGCGGTCATAGGCCTCGACATTAACGACCGAGGTCTGCGCGCCGAGCGACACGGGCGCCGCCATCACGCCCTTGCCACCAGTTTCCTCATTTTCGATCTCATACTCGTAATAGACCATCGGAATCGTGTAGAGCACGGCCTTGTCACCCTCGCCGGCATGCGACTCATAGCTTACGCTTGCGCTGACCGTGCGCTCGCTCCGGTAGTCATAGCATCCCTCGGCGGCAAAATCGACTGAAGCATTCATCGCGACCAGGGGCGGACCGGTCTGCACCTCGACGGCAACGCCCAACTCGGCGCCAATGGTATAGCCCTGGGATGTCCCCGTGCCCTTTTCCTCTCCGTATGACGTGCCGCCCAACACCAGATAGCCGTATGCCTGCTCCAGATCCTCAACATAGGGCGCATCCTGCAGCACGGCAAGCACGCGCGGGTTGGTATAGACCTTGTAGCGGTCCTTGTACGTGATCTTGACGCTGTCGTTGTCGACATCGGGCAGCGCGAGCGAGATAAATGTGCCGTAGGTAGTGCCGCGACGGTTGCTCTCGCTAATCACCTGCTCCTCGCCGCGGCGCACCTTTCCGTTCTCGTCGAGCGAAAAATGCGAGGCGGTCATCCAATAGTAGTCATCGTTCTTGCGCAGGTCCTCGTCGCGGTGCTTGCCCACCACAGCGATAAAGCTCTCGTTATAGCGGTCCGAACCCGAGACGCTGCCCGCCTTGACGTCGCTGATCCACACCTGCTCTATACCCTTGTGGTCATGCTTGTTGCTGCTGTTGTATTGCTGACCGCTCATGCTCATGGTTCCGACCATGGACCCCAAGCCCTGAGCCCCGCTCTGTGCCGTGTTGCAGGCAAAGTCGCGGAACACATCGCCGCCCACGAGCACCTCGTCGACCGCCAGCTGCTCGGACAGGCCGTCAAGGTTGGCAGTGGCAAGGGCAATAGGCGCCAAGGTGCACGGATAGCGCTTATCCTGAGCGCTATCCTTCCATGCGCTGTTGGGCACATGCATCAGCCCATAGGAGGCGAGGAGCCCGTCTCTGTATTCCTTGCAATCGGAAAGCTTGAACTCGCCAGACTCCGAGTCAAAATACGCGTAGCGGTACAGCGCGCCGTACAGCCCCTTGCTGCCGTCAGAAGCGCCGTAATCAAAAGCGCTGCGTTGCCAGTCATAGCCCGCAAGAATAAGGCCCGTGACGGTTTCACCCGTCTTCTTTCCTTCTTCATCGTAGGCGGCAAACGTGCCGAACGTCGCATTCGCAGCGACCATGGTCTTGCCGTTCGCGGAGAGGGAGATTGCGCCCGCGTCGCCCAGAGCATCGACATGGACGAGCGCACCCTTGGATGCATCCCACGAAAACAGCTCGCAATGCGTCGACTTATCAATATTCTTCTTGCCGTAGGGTGCCGAGACCACGATGGCGAGGTCATCGCAAAAATCGCGATCGAGGTCGCCGGCCGCTAGCGAAACGACAGGAGCTGACTGAAGCTGCGTCCAGGAGTCGTTCCCGCCCTTGTTGTGCGTGGTGTAGTCCGCGGCGTTACCGGCATCGATCTTGACGACGCTTTGCTTCCAGTTGCCGCCCTCCAAGTCATACATGTCGACTACAGCCTTGCGCACGCCGTTCTCGTCGACATAGCAGCCCGCGTAGACAAAAAGCTCGTCGACGCCGTCGCCATCGACATCGCCCGCCTCGACATCAAAGACGGCGTCGTGCTCTTGCAGGTAACCGGCATCCAGGTACTTAAAACGGCCTTCGTACATCATATTAGTGTTGACCGTCACCGGCAGGTGTGTGTCGAGAGTGCGCGTACGCCCGTTGCTAAACGAGTAGAGGACCAGCTCAACCTTTCCGGCGTATGACTTGCCGTCAATCGTCGTGGAGGAACTGTCGCCGTAGGCACGGAGCTCGGCAACGCGGCTCTTTTTGCCCGTGCTGGCGTCGCTGCAGAACTCAACACTCGTGGCGTGAATGCCCGAGAAACCGTTGTTGTCGTTGGCGAGTACTGTTGAGGACTCATTGTTGCTTAGGTACGACCAGGTGCCGCCACCGTAGTCGCTATGCTTGTAGAGATCGCTGTTCGTATCGAAGTTGTTGACGTTTTGCCAGAACTTTGCGGCGCCCCACACACTTCCATAGCCATCGGTGAGTTTGCTGCTGCCGCCAATGTCACCGCGCTCGACGTTCTCGAGCTTGTCGCGCAGAGTGTAGCGATTGCCATGGCTACCGTTAGCTGCCATATAGACCTCGCTGCGCGTGGCAAACGTCGTGGGGGTATCAGTGGAATAGGGGCCAATGGTATCGGCCGGAATGTCCTCGCTCGTGCCCAGACCCAGGGCTTGATAATCCTGCTCGGTCATATCGGTGATTGCGGGCGCGTCTGCCGCCTGGGCAACCTGGGGCGTGGCCGTGAAGCAGGCGACGCTCGTGGCGATCAACGCAGCAAGCGCCGCCGTCCCAACAAGCGGGATTTTCGACAGCCTACGGATACGGGGGTGTGGAACGTACATGAGGGACCTCGCTTTATTCGAGTGGAGTGGACTCATTTTTGCAAATGATACATCCGATACCCGATATCACGTGTCTCATTTTCGCCAACGGCGTGTCTCATTTTTGAGAATCCGAGATGCCGCGGAAATCTTATCCCAGCTCAAAGGCCATTTCTGGGATGTATTTTCCGTCGAGTGCCTCATCGGGAAACTGCATCCCATTTCTTGACCGAATAATGGGACGCAATTTCCCGTTGGAGCGCCTTTGGGAAAGTGTGTCCCACTTCGACCGCCCAGAGTGGGATGCACTTTCCGCAAAGCACCTCAACGGGAAACTACATCCCATTCCAAAGGCAAATTCCGGGACGCATTTTTCGAAAGCCTGCCCATCCGGAAAGCCCGTCCCACTTTGGACGCATCCGGGCACGGAACCATCGACCTATCAGGCCTCCCATCAATAAAGAGGCGTCCTCCCGGACGGCGGGGCACGAAGTTCATCGCGAGTTCCGCACGCAAAGAAGGCCACTTAATGTGGCCTTCGTCTTGCGCAGGACTGTAGAGCAGGGAACTTCGTGCCCCGACGCCCGGGAGGACGTTTCATTTAGAAAGATGGACCGACCGCCGTCAGCGATGGGAGCTACTCCCCCAGCACGGCCTTTTTGGCGGCTGCAGCCATGTTGTCCAGATCTTCCTTGGTGGGGTGATCCTTTGCGGCGACCCAGTTATCGAGCAGCATCTTAAAGCGGACATTGTCGGGATCTTGCTCGAGCATGGCCTCGTAGCGCTGCTTTACGGCAGGGCCCATCTTGCCCTGGCACATCGCCCAACCCGCAAGCTCGGCATCCTCAGCCAAATTGGAGGTCACACGATCGATAATCTGCTGATAATAGCTCTGGTCGGCCCCAAAACCGCAGGTGCCAAACAGAAAGACGCGCTTGCCGTGCAAGGCGGAAAGCAACGCCGCGACCGAAGGCGTGCACGCGCCCTTGTCGCACCAAAAACCGACGAGCACCGTATCGGCAGCGCAGGCACCCTGCGCCTCGAGCGCAACCTGATCTGCATCCGCATCATCGCTCAACGCCGCGGCATGGACAAACTCAACACCCGCAGCCTGCAGAGCGCGCTTGATCGCGCCCGAAACCATCCTGGTATTACCGCTCTTGCTGTTAACCACCAAAGAGCATGTCATAGTCACGTTGCTCGTTTCCCCCAAAACTAAAGCCACTAATGCAATTTATTAGATGAATATCTTAGTACTAACGTGACAGATGTAAACCACCGTCTGTCGATTGATTAATTTGCCCCACGGGCTTGCTCACTGGGCGAATTGGCTGCGGTAGAGTTCGGCGTAGAAGCCGCCTGTCGCTAGCAGCTCGTCGTGCGTGCCGCGCTCGATAATCTCGCCGTCGCGCATCACCAGAATGCAGTCGGCGTTGCGGATCGTCGACAGGCGGTGCGCCACCACAAAGCTTGTGCGACCGGCCATGAGCTCGTCGAATGCCGCCTGCACCTGCAGCTCGGTGCGCGTGTCGATACTCGAGGTCGCCTCGTCCAGCAGCAAGATAGCCGGGTCGGTGAGCATGACGCGCGCAATGCACAGCAGCTGCTTTTGGCCCTGGCTAAACGTGCCGCCGTCCTCGCCGATGACCGTATCGTAGCCGCCTGGCAGCTGCACGATAAACTTGTGCGCGTGCGCGTGCTTGGCAGCTTCGATAACCTGCTCGCGCGTAGCGTCGGGACAGCCGTAGGCGATGTTTTCGGCCACGGTGCCCTCGAACAACCAGGTATCTTGCAGCACCATGCCAAAGGCGCGGCGCAGGCTTGCGCGCGTGTAGCCACGCGAAGACCGGCCATCGACTGCGATGCGACCGGCATCGATATCGTAGAATCGCAGCAGCAAATTGATGAGCGTCGTCTTGCCGCAGCCCGTAGGGCCAACGAGGGCAAAGCGCATGCCGGGCTTGGCCTCGATGCAGATATCCTGCAGCAGCTTGCGGTCGGGCACGTAGCTAAAGTCCACATGCTCAAAGGTCACCTCACCCTGCGGGGCGGCAAGTTCCACGGCATCCGCCGCATCGGGCTCCTGCTCGCGCGCATCGAGCAGCGCAAACATGCGGCGCGCCGAGGCATACGCCGTCTGGATCTGCGTAATGACGTTGGTGACCTCGTTGAACGGCTTGGTGTACTGGTTGGCATAGGACAGGAAAATCTGCACGCCGCCCAACGTGAGCGCAGCGGGCACGCCCGTGATCACGCCCACGCAGCCAATCACGGCGACCACGGCATAGATGATGTTGTTGATAAAGCGCGTACCGGGGTTGGAAAGCGAGCCCATAAACTGTGCGCGTTCACCTGCCGTATAGAGCTCGGCGTTGAGGGCGTCGAAGCGCGCTTGGGCGTTCGGGCCGTAGGCAAACGCATCCACCAGTTTTTGCTCGCCCACATACTCCTCGATATGGCCACCGAGCTGCCCTTGAATACGCTGCTGTGCCGTAAAGCTTTTGTTGGAGAGCTTGGCGATAGCACCGGCTGCAAAAATGGAAAGCGGCGTGACGAGTACCACCACGAGCGTCATGGTCAGGTTGATGGAAAGCATAAACGCGAGCGTGCCCACGATGGTAATAACACCGGTGAAGAGCTGCGTGAAGCCCTGCAGCAGACCGTCGCCCACCTGGTCGACGTCGTTGACCACGCGGCTCATGAGGTCGCCGTGGGCATGGCTGTCGATAAAGCTGAGCGGCATGCGGCTGAGCTTATCGCTCGCCTCCACGCGCATGTCGCGCACCGTTTCGTAGGACAGGCGGTTGACGCAGTAGCCCTGCAGCCACTGGAAGGCCGCGGCACCTACCACGACGAGCGCGAGTTTGGTAACGAGCGGCAGCAGCGCGTCGAAGTCCACCTGCCCGGCGGCGACGATCAGGTCGATGCCCTCGCCGATAAGGATAGGCGTGTAGAGCTGCAGAATCACGGAGATGGCGGCACTCACAAACGACGCAACAAACGAAATGCGATGCGGACGAACGTAGCCCATCAGACGGCGAGTCACCGCACCCACGGGATAGCGCTCGGGGTCGCCGGGCTGGCGCGGACCGTCGCCCAGGTCGTTGAGGCTATCGTTACCGGACACGTTGGCCGTCATCGTGGCGACCGAACCGGAGGAAGTGTACGGATTCATTTAGCAGCCCTCCTTTGCGCAGACGGATGCGGAGGCGATCGGGGTGGACGCGGGCGTCGTACTCCCCTGCTGGCCCTCGAGCTCCTCGCGGCGCAGCTGCGACTGGCAAATCTCGCGATAGAGCTGACAGGCCGCGTACAGCTCATCGTGCGTGCCCAGGCCCGCGACCGAGCCGTGATTGAGCACGCAGATCATGTCGGCGTCGCGCACGGTCGAGACGCGCTGGCTCACAATGACCGTAGTCAGCGGCAGACCGCCCTCGGCGGCACCGCGCACGCTGCGCTCGCGAATGGCATGACGAAGCGCCGCATCGGTCTTAAAGTCGAGCGCCGAGGCAGAGTCATCCATGATTAGGACCTGCGGAGAGCCCACCAGAGCACGTGCGATGGTCAGGCGCTGGCGCTGGCCACCGCTAAAGTTCTTGCCACCCGCCTCGACCGGCGCGTCCAGACCCTGAGGTTTTTTGCGCACGAACTCGCTCGCCTGCGCCATATCGAGCGCCGCCCAAAGCTCATCGTCGGTTGCCGCATCGTCGCGCCAGGTTAGGTTGCTGCGAATCGTGCCGCTCACGAGCGACGCGCGCTGCGGAACAGTCGCGACCACACGGCGCAGCTGATCGAGCGGCCAGGCGCGCACGTCGGCACCCATTACGCTCACGCTGCCGATGCTCGCGTCGTACAGGCGCGAGATAAGCGAGACGAGCGTGGACTTGCCGCTGCCCGTGCCGCCGATAATACCGAGCGTTTTGCCCACCGGCAGTTCCAGGGTCACATCGCTCACGGCATTTGCCGCGCCCGCGCCAAACGAAAAGCTCGCATGGTCAAAGCTCAGCGCAGGGACTGGAGCAGCGCCACCCGCCAGTTCGCTCGGCTTGGGCAGCTCGACCGGCTGGTTGCCCTCGTCGGTGATGCTCGGCACGCAATTGAGCACCTCGTTGATACGCGACGCACTGGCGCTCGCCTTGGTAAAGACCACGACCAGGTTGGCGACGTAGACGATGGAGGTAAGGGTCTGCGTCATGTAGTTCACAAACGCCATGACCTGGCCCTGCGTAAGCTCGCCCACGTTGACCTGGATGCCGCCCACCCACAGGATGGCGCACACACCAAGGTTCATCACCAAAAACGTTACGGGGTTAAGGATCGACGAGAGCTTGCCCACCGCGATGGCGGTATGAGCCTGGTCGTCGGCGGCTTGGGCAAAGCGCTCGCGCTCGTGGTCCTCGCGCACAAACGCACGGACCACGCGGGCGCCCGAAAGCCCCTCGCGGCAAATGAGCGCGATGCGGTCGAGCTTTGCCTGCAGCTGCTTGTAATACGGAATGCAGCGCGCCATGACAAACCAAAACACCAGGCCGATAGCGGGCGTGCAAATCAAAAAGATCACGCCGAGCTTAAGGTCGATGGCAAGAGCCGCACACATAGAGCCCACCGCCAGGAAGGGCCAGCGGATGAGCATGCGTACGCCCAGCGCCACGGCAAGCTGCACCTGGTTGACGTCGTTGGTGATGCGCGTGATGAGCGACGGCGTGCCAAAGCGATCGAGCTCAGCATAGCTCAGCTTGTTGATGTGCTTGTAGAGTGCGCCGCGAATGTCGGTGCCCATGCCCTGCGAGGTGAGCGCCGCCATCTTTTGGCAGACGAGCGTAAACGAGATGCCGATCACGGCCATAGCGGCAAGTACCATGCCGTAGTGGATAACGGCGCTCACGTCGTGCGAGCCAATGCCCTTATCGATCATCTGGGCAATCACCAGCGGCGTCAGCAGGTCAAAGATCACTTCGATCAGCTTGCACGCAGGACCAACCACCATATACCGGCGAAACTTACCACCAAAACGCCTGAGCAGCTCAATCATGTATAGGCGCTCCCTATCATCATCTCTCTTCAATCTGATTCATGATAGTACGGAGAGCCCTGGAGATGCGTAAGCAACTCGTTACAGAACAAGCCCCCGAAACAATCAGGAAACTAGGCACAGAGACAAAGCGCCCGAACATGTTTTGGCAAAGCCAATGAGCAGCACTAGACAAGGGATTGAATTGTTCAGATTAACGCGCCTTTACGGGTGATTTTTGGACGACGGGGCCCGGCCGGCGGCGAGGTGTTTGGTAGTCGAGCGATCCCGCAGGCAAAGCCGAGGACCAGCGAGACACCAAATACCTCGCCGCCGGCCGGGCCATGTCGCGGCACCAAAAAACGCCCGTGCGTTCGATGGATTCGGATGCCCGACAGAGGCTCCTTATGGCTGCTTCCTTCCGGACCTGACCAGATTCGGAACATGTCGTCATCCGAACCCATCGAACGCGCTAGGCGCTCGGTATATCTTACCCGCTCCCGCCCGATGGGGCAAGATAGCTAATTTGGGACAGGGCCAAAAGACCACTTTTGAGTTGCGGTGGAATAGTTCCTGTTTTACGACCCAAGGCCAAAAACAGGAACTATTCCACCGCAACTTATTGAGACTTGCCCGGAAAGACTTAGATACGGGCGAGGTCGTAGGATCGGGCGGCGGCTTCACCGGCGCAGATGAGGTTGATTGTGGCTTCCTGGGGGTCGAGCGCTTGGTCAAGGGGCATGGGTCTGCGACAGACCGGCAGAACTAAGTCGACACCCTGCCCATACGCCGCATCCAGGTTGTCGGCACGACCGCCCACGACGGCGACCACCGGCTTGCCATATCGCTTCGCACGACGGGCCACGCCCACCGGTGCCTTACCGGCGGCGGATTGCTCGTCCATATTACCCTCGCCTGTAATGACCAGGTCGACATCGCGTACGCGCTCGTCAAACCCAATCAGATCGAGCACCGTCTCCACGCCCGAACGCAACTCGGCACCGAGCGCCAGCAGCGCGGCACCCAGGCCGCCGGCAGCACCGGCACCGGGCACGCCGAGCACCGAACCAAATGTCCGTGCACCCTCGGGCACGCGCAACAACCCCTGAGCCCGCACCCCGGTAATCGCCGCATCGAGCAGGCGGCCGTAACCGACCATCCAGCTGTCGTACTTGCCCAGGGCCTCGGCATCCCCCGTCGGCAGACCTTTCTGTCCACCGAACACTGCCAGTGCACCGCGGCGCCCCACGAGCGGATTCTCGACATCGGAAAGCACCACAAGACGCGCGCCATTCAGTACCCGAAGCGCTGGTGTCAAATCGATACTCGCCACATGTTCAAGGCCCGCGAGACCGGGGGCGATATTGCAGCCACACTCATCAACAAGGTGGGCACCCAGCGCCTGCAGCATGCCGGCGCCACCGTCGTTGGTGGCACTGCCGCCCAGACCAATATAGATAGTCTTTGCCCCCGCGCGGACCGCGCGAAGTATGAGCTCGCCCACGCCATAGGTCGAAGCCGCAAGCGCCGCCGATTTCGTGCAGGGTGAATACCCAATACCCGCCGCCTCGGCCATCTCAATTACAGCCGAGTCGTGCTCGTCGTCCACCAGCATCCGGGCAGACACGCGATAGTCCAAGGGGCCTGCAACCTCACAGGTCGAGAGCTCGCCACCGCGCGCGGCGATGGCATCGAGCGTTCCCTCGCCACCATCTGCCAGCGGCAAAGCGCCCAGCTCGGCATCGGGCCACACACGGCGCACGCCTTCGGCAACGGCCTCCTCCGCCTGCGCACTCGACACGCTGCCCTTGAAGGAGTCGGTCGCCAGCAGCACACGGCGGGGCCGCCGCCGCACGGGGCCAAAGTCGACCGTCTCGTCGGCGAGATCTCCAACACCCGCGAGCGCCTCGGCGTGAGCCGCATGCGCCTCAAGGTTCAAACCGCAACCGACGCCGTCGACACCGCGCAGGCCAGCAAAATAGCTGCTCAGCACTTCACGGCACTCGCCTGCCAGCACGCCGGCGGTCACATTAAACCGATGGTTCAGGCGCGAATCGGCATTGAGGTCGTACAGCGAACCCAGCGCGCCCGCCTTGGCATCGGTCGCGCCATACGCGCAACGCCCCACGCGCGCGTTAACCATAAGCCCCGCGCACATACAGCAGGGCTCGAGCGTCACGTAAACCGTGCAATCGGAAAGGCGCCAGCGTCCAAGCGTCTGAGCGGCGGCACACAGGGCCAAAAATTCGGCATGCGCCGAAGGATCCTGGTCGAGTTCGCGGCGATTATGCGCCCTCGCGACAATCTCGCCCGCGCGTACCACCACGGCACCAATCGGTACCTCGCCCACCGCAGCAGCGGCGCGAGCCTCCGCCAGCGCCTCGCGCATGAACTTCTCGTCGATTTCGGTGATCGTCATCGTTCGCCTTCCCTGTTGCAAATTCAAAACGATGCTATCATTACGACTCACGGAGAGATGGCAGAGCGGTTGAATGCGGCGGTCTTGAAAACCGTTGAGCGCGAGAGCGTTCCGGGGGTTCGAATCCCCCTCTCTCCGCCACTTCTAGTGATGCACCGGCGTCATGGTGCGCTCAAACAGCGCATCGACCACGTCGGCTATCTCGGGTCGACGCTCGAGATCGTGACCCGACTCCCACCAATTTGTGAACAGTCGAATAATGCCACCGGCGATAAACTCCGATGTCGTCTCGAGCGAAACGGGCGCCAGGGCATCTTCGGCAAGCGAGCTCATCACACGCTCGCGGATGGAACGCGCAATGCGGTCGCAAATCATGCCGGTCAGCATGCCCGACATGCTGCTGGCCAAAAGGTTATCCATGAGCTGCTCATGCGCCAGAATCATATTCATGGCATCGTCAAAGACCTCATGGCGAAGCGCCCGTACGTCATCAAGCGGCTCCGCGTCCGCTGCATCGGTCCGGTTTTGCGGCAAGCCCGTCATAAGCTCATCGATATAGAAGGCAAAGTAATCGTTTTTATCGCGAAAATGCTTATAGAACGTCGTGCGGCGAATCAGGGCACGGTCGCAAAGCATAGCAACCGTCAAATCCTCAAACCGATGCTCTTCCAATAGCTCGGTAAAGGCATCGAACAGGGCACGATAGGTTTTCTTGATGCGAAGGTCCATCCGTATCGCCATCCTCAAGGCGTAGACAGCATTCCTTAATTTGTCGCATATCTTACACCTGTACCACCCGTTCCATATTGGTGCCTCCTTCCCGGTTGAAACATAACGCTTACCGGAAAGTTCGGCACCGCCAAAGGTTGCGGGTATACTAGATGTGTTATACCAACAACGGCCGGCGCAAGACGCCGCTGCCATTCGAAACGGAGACATCATGCTTCCCGTCATCATCGGTATCGTTGTTCTCGTTGTGATTGCCTGTGCCATCGCCGGCATCTACAACAACATGGTCACCAAGCGCAATCGCATCGATAACGCTTGGCAGAACATCGACACGCAGCTGCAGCGCCGCAACGACCTGATCCCTAACCTGGTCGAGACCGTCAAGGGCTACGCCAAGCACGAGCAGGACACGCTCGCCGCCGTAGTCAACGCACGCAACGCCGCCGTGAGCGCCACCACCCCCGAGGCCAAGATGGAAGCGGACAACGTGCTGACCGGTGCGCTGCGCCAGCTCTTTGCCGTCGCCGAGGCCTACCCCGACCTTAAGGCGAACACCAACTTTACGCAGCTCCAGTCCACGCTCGAGGACACCGAGAACAAGGTGAGCTACGCACGCCAGAGCTACAACGATTGCGTGCTCAGCTACAACAACGCCATCCAGACGTTCCCGGCTGTTATCTTTGCCGGCATCTTCCAGTTTAAGGAGCGCCAGGGCTTCGAGGCAGCTGAAGCCACCCGCCAGGCACCGACCGTCAAGTTCTAACAATCACGGCCGAGTCTTAAGCCAGTTCATCAGCCCTTTGGGGCCCAAGGCACAAACCTTGGGCCCTTTTCTTATCCACGCACAACGCGCGGCAAAACATAAAGCGCGGCCTAAAAGGCCGCGCACCATATTCAATTCAGCCAAGTAATCCCCTGTCGCGACAGCGCCGAGCCGCAGGGCAGAGAGCAAGTTCCCTCCCAGCGCACTCCGCAGGACGCAAGAAGCCCTCGCCGCACGAAGTGCGCAGCGAGGACTTCTTGCATGTCCGAGGACGCGCTGGGAGGGAACTTGCTCTCTGCCCGGACGTGCTCGCCAAGAGCTGTAAGGCAAATTACGCGACGGTGTAAACCCAGTTGTGCTTGTCCTCGACAGCACCGGACTGGATACCGGTCAGGGTCTCGCGAAGCTTCTTCATCACGGGGCCGATCTCGGTGTAGCCAGCCGGGAAGGTCACGGTCTCATCGGCACCGTAGACCTTGTTGTCGATCTCGCCCACCGGAGAGATGACGGCAGCGGTGCCGCACAGGCCGCACTCCACAAAGGTGCCGGCCTTGACCTCAGCCCACTCGACGGGACGCTGGTCGACGGTCATGCCCAGGTCCTCAGCGACCTGAACGAGCGAGCGACGGGTGATGGAGGGCAGGATGGAGTCGGTGTGAGACTGCGGAACGACGAGCGTGCCGTCCTCCTTCACGAACAGAACGTTCGCGCCACCGGTCTCCTCGACATAGGTGCGGGACTCGGAGTCGAGATACAGGTTCTCGGCATAACCCTCGCGATGGGCCTCCATCGTGGGCTTGAGGGACATGGCGTAGTTCAGGCCGGCCTTGATATTGCCGGTGCCGTGCGGTGCGGCGCGGTCGTACTCGGAAACGCGCAGCTTGACGGGCTTGAGGCCGCCCTTAAAGTACGGACCGACCGGGGTCACGAGAATGCGGAACGTGTACTCAGGAGCGGGAGCCACGCCGATCACGTCACCGGAGCCGATCATAAACGGACGCACGTACAGGGTCGCACCAGAACCGAAGGGCGGAACCCAAGCGGCGTTGGCAGAAACGACCTGCTTGACGGCCTCAACAAACTTATCCTTGGGGAACGGGGGCATCTCGAGGCGCTGGGCAGAGTTATACATGCGCTCGGCGTTCATGTCGGGACGGAAGCAGACGATGCTGCCGTCCTCGGCGGTGTAGGCCTTCAGGCCCTCAAAGACCTCCTGGCAGTAATGGAAGATGCCACCGCACTCGGAGACATGCAGGGTGTGGTCGGTGGTCAGGCCGCCCTCGTCCCACTCGCCATCCTTCCAATGAGCCTCGTAGCTGTAATCGGTCTTCATGTAGCCAAAGCCGAGGCTACCCCAATCGATATCCTTCTTCTCGACAGTCATATGTCGCTCCTTACATACACAGTTGCATACTCGCGAACTCGCACGCAAGGACCGAGGCCGACCGCGTCGCAACGTCGCACGCCCGGAGCGTAGAGCCGGACGGGACACGCGGGCAACACCAAAGCCCATGGCACATCGATTCGCATGCAGGAGATTGTACTCCCCGTACGCGTCTGATAAAACGCTTTTCTTTAACTAAGTAAAGTATTTTCATTTGCCCGAAGCATAAAGGCCCGCCACCGTAAACGGTGACGGGCCTCAACGACACGATTTGTGCGCCGGCTCGAGCTATGCGTTCTTTTTGCCCAGCTTAGCCTTAACCAAGCCGACCACGGTCGGGATGATCGACACGGCGACAATGCCGATAATCAGCAGCTCAAAGTGCTCCTGCACAAAGGGAATGCCGCCAAAGAAGTAGCCCAGCAGCGTAAAGACCGTCGACCAGGTAATGCCGCCCAGCACGTTAAAGACAACGAAGTTGCGCCAGTGCATGCCGCCCATGCCGGCGATAAAGGGCACAAAGGTGCGGATAAACGGAAAGAAGCGGCCCAGGAAGATGGCCAGGTGGCCCCACTTATCCAAGAAGTCCTCGGACTTTTTGATGCGCTCGGGCGTCATGGCCTTTACCTTGCCCGAGGCGATGATCTTGCGGCCAAAGAAGTGGCCGATCATAAAGTTGCACTGATCGCCCAGGATGGCTGCGGCCCATGCGGTGGCCAGAAGCGCCACGATGTTAAAGCCGCCGTTGTGGGCAAAGAAGCCCGAGGCAAACAGCAGCGAATCGCCGGGAAGGAACGGGAAGAACACCACACCCGTCTCGATAAAGATGATCAGGAAAACGCAGCCGTAGGCCATAAGCGGGCCGGCGGCGATCCAGCTGGCGATCGCGGTGCGCGGATCCTTAAGCAGCTCGGCGATAAAATTGATGAAACCCATGAAGTAAAACCTCTCAGTTGTGGGCGCGGACACGTCCAAGTTGACCAGTATACGGTTGCGGCGCGAGCACGGGCCAAACCCCTCAAAAGTCTTACTTCATTACCAGCAAGTTTGCATAACTGACACCTGTCGCGCAAAGCCGCCAAGATTGTTCTTCCTAATCCCTAGCGAATCGCTATACTTTATTGAATCGCATTGCCATGGCGCTAAGGGAGGGCGGCCGGTGAGCTTTATCAATACCATTCGCGAGGACATCAAGGCCGTCCAGGCGCAGGACCCCGCCGCACAAAGCGGTCTGGTCATCTTCCTTTCCTATCCTGGCCTGCACGCCAAGTGGAACCACGTGCCCGAGCACTGGCTCTGGGAGCACGGTCATCGCTCGCTCGCCCGCGTGCTCTCGCAAATCACCCGCCACATCACCGGCGTCGAGATTCATCCCGCCGCACAAATCGGCAAGCATTTCTTTATCGACCACGCCATGGGCGTCGTCATCGGCGAAACCACCGTCGTGGGCGACAACTGCGTGCTCTACCAGGGCGTTACGCTCGGCGGCACCGGCAACGAGACCGGCAAGCGCCACCCCACCCTGGGCAACAACGTCACCGTGGGCACGGGCGCCAAGGTGCTCGGCAACATTCGCATCGGCAACAACGTCAAGATCGGCGGCAACTCGGTTGTCGTCAAGGACGTGCCCGACAACTGCACCGTCGTGGGCGTGCCGGGACGCATCATCAAGCGCAACGGCTGCCGCGTGTTCGAGGAGAGCTTCGACGCCAAGCAGCACCGCGAGTACATGCCCGACGACGCCGCCGAGCAGTCCGCGCTCAACCGTCAAGGCATCACCGAAAACGCCCGCCGCGTCAAGGAACTCGAGCGAGAGGTGGCCGAGCTCAAAGCCCTCGTCGCCAAGCTCGTGGACGAACGCTAGAGGCGGACGACCGCCGACAACATTGACGCCAACGCAAAGGCGCGCCAGAGGATTCACCCCCGGCGCGCCTTATTTGCGATGTGACAAAGGGACTGTCCCTTTGTCACATTATGCGAACTGACTCAGATAGAGGTCGGCGTAGGCACCCTCGGCAGTCAGCAGCTCCTTATGCGTACCCTGCTCGATAATGTTGCCGTGATCCATGACCAAGATCAGGTCGGCATCTACGATCGTCGACAGACGGTGCGCGATCACAAAGCTCGTACGCCCACGCATGAGCGCGTCCATGGCGCGGCCGATGGCGAGCTCGGTGCGCGTGTCCACACTCGACGTCGCCTCGTCCAGGATGAGAATCGCCGGGTTGTTGAGCAGCACGCGCGCAATGGTCAGCAGCTGGCGCTGACCCTGGCTAATGCTCTCGGCATCGTTGGCCACGCGCGTGTCATAGCCCTGCGGCATGGTGCGCACAAAGAAGTCGACCTGCGCGGCGCGTGCGGCCGCCACGATCTCCTCGCGCGTCGCCTCGGGGCAGCCATAGGCGATATTCTCGGCAATCGTTCCGTCGAACAGCCAGGCATCCTGCAACACCATGCCAAACTGCTGGCGCAGCTCGCCACGATCCATGCGGCTCGTGTCCACGCCGTCGAGCGTAATGCGCCCGCCGTCAATCTCGTAGAAGCGCATGAGCAGGTTGATGAGCGTGGTTTTGCCCGCGCCCGTGGTTCCCACCACGGCGATCTTCTGGCCCGGCTCGGCGGTAAACGACACGTCGCGCATAAGCGGCTTGTCGGGCGCGTAGCCAAAGCGTACATGCTCAAAAGCGACACGGCCCTCAACGCGACCCGGCAGCCTGGCGGCCTCGCCCGGCTGCGGATCCGCCTCCATCTCGGGTTCATCGAGCAGGTCGAACACGCGCTCCGCACTCGCCAGCGCGCTCTGCAGCGAGTTGAAGGTAAACGACAGCTGCGTCATGGGCTCAGATGCCTCGTAGATAAACTGGAAGAACGCCTGGAACACGCCGACGGTCATGTGGCCGGCAACCAGCATACTGCAGCCCACAATCGCAATCACGATCTGTGCCAGGCGGCCGATAAAGCGCACCGCGGGGCCGACGGCGTTAATCATGAAGTCGGCCTTGGCACTCACGCGTGCCAGCTCGCCCGAGGCCTGGTGTACCTCGGCAGAACTCTGACGCTCGCGGTTAAACGCGCGAATCACCAGACGGCCCGAGTAGCCTTCCTCAACCGCACTCGTAATCTTGGACACCCACTCCTGGCGCTCACCGGTCACGTCATGCGTGCGGCGCGAGACCACCTTGGTCACCAGCAGCGACAACGCCGTAAAGAACAAAAAGACGAGCGTGAGCGGCACGCTAAACACGAACATCACGCTCACGGCGCCCACCACGGTACCGATCGACACCAGAAGCTGCAGCAAGCCACGCTGCATGCTCTCGGACATCTTGTCCAGGTCGTTGGTCGCACGGCTGACGACCTCGCCGGGACGATGCGCGTCAAAGAAGGCAAGCGGCAGACGGTTGAGCTTTTGTGCGATGCGGTTGCGTAGGCGCAGGTTGAGGCGTTCGGCCACGCTCGACATCAAAAAGCTCTGGAGCGCGTAGAACGAGGCAGCGGCGGTCCAAATCATAAAGTAGATGAAGATGGTCCTGCCGCAGTTCTCCCAGGTGATGTTGAAGGTGGTGTCGTTGGCAAACGCCACCTGAATGTGGCTCCACAGCTCATCGATCACGCGGGCGCTATATGCCGGCGCAGCGGTGTTAAAGATGGCATAGAACACAATGCTCGCGAACACGATATAGAAGCGCCAATGGTCGCCGGCAGCCTCGCTCCACAGGCGGCGCACCGTCGCCCAGGTATCTCGAGGCGTCTCGCCCTCGTCTTCGTCGTCCACATCGCGCATGCGTTCCGCCTCGGCTCGGGCGCGCTCATCCTCCGCGCGCTCATTTTCCTCATAGAGCGCCTGGCGGCGAGCCTCGCGCGCGGCTGCAGCCTTGGCGGCCTCATCCAGCTCGGGTGCTACGGCAGCCTGGTCGACCGTTTTATCGGCAGCGTCCGCAGCGGCGGCAGCGACAAGGCCGCCCTGCTTCTTGAGCTGCTCGGTCATGCTACTCACCTCCCTTCATCTGCGATTCCGCGATAGCGCGGTATACCTCGCAGGTTTCCATAAGCTCGCCATGCGTGCCCAGGCCCACAACCTCGCCGTCCTTGAGCACGACGATCTGGTCGGCGTGCAAGATCGTCGAGATGCGCTGCGCGATGATGAGCACCGCAGCGTCACGCGTCTCGTCTTGCAACGCATGGCGCAGGGCGGCATCGGTCTTAAAGTCCAGGGCCGAAAAACTGTCATCGAAGATATATAGATCGGCATGCTTCATGAGCGCACGGGCGATAGCCAGACGCTGGCGCTGGCCGCCCGAAAAGTTCGTGCCGCCCTGCGCCACCGGGGTATCGAGCCCCTGCGGCTGATCGAGCACAAAGGTGCTCTGGGCAACCTGGAGTGCATGAAGCATGTCGGCCTCGGTCGCGTCTTCGTTGCCAAAGCGCAGGTTGCTTGCCACGGTGCCCGAGAACAGCCACGCCTTCTGCGGCACATAGGCAATACGCCCGCGAATTTCGCCTTGCGAAAGCTCGCGCAGGTCGACGCCGTCCAGGCGAATGGCGCCCTTGGTGGCGTCGTGGAAGCGCAGCAGGAGCTTGGCCACCGTCGACTTGCCCGAACCCGTCGAGCCGACGATCGCGGTCGTCTGACCGCGGCGACAGGTAAAGTTCAGATCGCGCAGTGTGTCCTCGTCGGCGTCGTCAAAACGAAACGACATATGGTCGAACACGGCCACCGCGTCGGCCCCATCTGCGGACTCAGGCGCCCCGTCGCCCAGCGTAGCCTTGCCGTCCACAATGCTCGGCTCGATTTCGAGCACCTGCTGCGCACGGTTGAGGCACGCCGCAGCGCGCGGAAGCGTCAGAATCACCATCTGCGCCATCATCACAAAGAACAGGATCAGGATCCCGTATTCCAACACGGCCGAGATGCTGCCGATTTGCATGGCATGGACGCCCACGCGGTTGCCGCCCACCCACAGCACCGCCACCTCGGCGATGTTCATCAAAAAGAAGCTGGAGCTGTCGAGACCCACAAACAGGTGGTTGACCTTGATGGCATTGGCCGCGTAATCGCTAAACACCTCGTCCAGGCGCTGCTCCTCGTGGCGCTCCTTGTTAAATGCGCGGATGACGCGCACGCCCACGATGTTCTCGCGCAGCACCACGTTCATGCGGTCGATAAAGCTCTGCAGGCGCATAAAGATCGGCGCGGCGTTGGCAACGGTAAAGACCGCCGCCACCAGCACGATCGCAACGACCACGCCCAGCAGCGTGCCCATGGCGGGATCGATAAACCAGGCAAAGATGATGCCCGCCACGGCCAAGAACGGCACCGGCAGCACCAACTGAATCGTCTGAAGGATAGCCTGCTGAATCACGTTGATGTCGTTGAGTGAGCGCGTGATCATCGAACCCGTGCCAAAGCGCTCAAAGTCGCTGGCCGCGAGTTCGAGCGACTTGTCGTACACGGCATTGCGGATATCGCAGGCCACGTTGGCGGCCAGGCGCGCCGAAAGATAGCAGCCCAGCACCGTGCCGCCGCTGGCCATGCCGGTCGCGATAAGCATGTACAGGCCGTTGCGTAAAATATAGTCGACATCGCCCGTGGTAATACCGGTGTTGACCATGTTCGCCAGCATCGTGGGAACCAACAGCGTACCGACGTTATCTATCAGCACCGCAAACAGCGTCACCGCAATCAGCCCGCGATACGGCCTCATAAACCTCATCAAGAGTCGCACGTTTCCCCCTCTTCTTGTTTTTCCACTTGGCTCTCGGCGGCCATCTGCTGTTTAAACGCCTCGCACTCTTCGTTAAGAACATGGGAGAACTTGCCGACCAGGCGCATAATCTCACGCTGTTCCCAAGACTCGAGCGCGCCAAAAGCACGCTGCTCGGCTTTAACCGCCGGCAACGCATAGTGCTCGGCGAACCGCCGGCCCTCATCGGTCAAACAAACGACCTTATTCTTACGACTGCCCTCGGCAAACTCCAACGTCGCAAGCCCTCGCGCCCTAAGCGTCTTGATCGCCGAGTTAATGGTCTGCTTGCTATAGAACCATTCGCCTGTCAGACGGCTCACGGCGATACTACCGCCCGCCGTGCCGGTGTCGACGAGCATCCAATAGGCGCAGTCCGAAAGACCGCAGGTGCGCGAGAACTCCGAATAGATATGGTCGAGTCCGTTGAGCATCCGGTCGAAATCGACCAGCGTAACCGCACTATTCATCTATCCCACCATTCGATTGTCCGAGTTTTGACCAATTTGTATTTCTAGATTAGTCCGAGTTTTGACTATTGTCAATAAGCTCGATATATATGGTCGGCTCTACATTGCATATCGATAGAAAAAGACCGCCGGCGCGGGGGCGGCGCCGGCGGTCACGCGAGAATAGCGATGTATTTGCCCGTTAGGCAGCGACGGCCTCGTAGACCGTTGCGCCCGCAAAGCTGTCGTGCAGGCTCTTGCCGCAGATCCAAGGCAGCTCGACGACCTCGCAGACCGTGTTGACCAGCTCGGAGCAATCAGTAAAGTGGCCCTTATCGTTGAGGGTCTCGCAATCCTGAACACGCCAATAGCCATCGGTGTGCGTGATGTAGTACTCGTGATCGTTGATCGACACGAAAGCGCGCGTCTTGGAACGCAGCAGCTTCAGAAATCCTTCGAAGTCAGTCTCGACGACATCTCCAGCCTGGAACATGATAGTTACCTCCTGGCCCAGCGCCACCACAGCGCATTGATAAACGTTGGTACCCCTTTAGTAAAACCTTTATCAACGGATATGCGCCCATGTTTTAGGCAAGTGGTAAAAAACCGCAGGGTAGACGGGATAAAACGTTTAACCATCTCATTAGCTTCTCACATTCTTGCCGCAGTTTTATGCAAGCCGACTTTTCCGATTGGTGGCTATTGCTGTTTGGGGCCCTCTGCACGATTACGGCTACGGCACGACGGGTAAGAACGGAGCATCTGCAACGTCATCGCTAGGAGAACCCATGGAGACCATCGAAGCGCTCATCCATCGCCGTAGCTGCCGCAACTACAGCGATCGCCCCGTCGAGGCAGAAAAGCTCGCACGCATTATCGAGGCAGGCCAGTACGCGCCGAGCGGCATGGGACGTCAGCCGGTCACGTTTGTCGCCGTTACCGATCCCGCGACCGTCGAGCGTCTCTCGCAGCTCAACGCCCAAGTTATGGGCAGCGATGGCGATCCCTTCTACGGGGCCAAGACTGTTGTGGTAGTGCTCGTCGACCGCAGCGTGCCCACGCACCTGGAAGACGGCTCGCTCGCCATGGGCAACCTGCTTAACGCAGCCTATGCGCTGGGCGTCGATTCGTGTTGGATCCACCGCGCGCACGAGGTCTTTGACTCACCCGAGGGACTGGAACTGCTGGCCAAGTGGGGTCTGCCCGCCGACGGAAGCTTGCGCGGTGTGGGCAACTGCATTCTGGGCTACGCCGAGGACACCCTTCCCAAGGCCAAGCCTCGCCGCGACAACGTCGTTTACGTCAGGTGATTAGTTCCGCCGTTCTAACGAACGGCGGACCCGCTGAAAGGCCCCGTCCCATATTTGCTGCCCCACTCGCAACTTATCTTGCCGATGGAGTTGTTGCCGTTTCGCTCGTCTGACTCGCATCGGCGTCGTCGCTTTGCCCGCCTTCGTCCTTTTGAGCATCGGCAATGGTGGCAGCAGCTGCGACCATGCCACGCTGGGGCGCCACACCCGTCTGGTCTCGTGCGCCTTCAACAAGCTCCGTGCCAACATGCGCAAGTTCGGGCGATTTGAACATCGCGCCCAGACTCGCGCCGTCGCCGGCATATCCGAGCGCCCCGAGCGCGATGACAATCACCGCAACAACGACCGCGATCGGAACGTAGCGATGCCAGCCTGCGGGATTGAGGCCGCTACGGCGAGCAGCGCCACGGCTAATGTAGCCGAGCGTTCCATCGTGCTTGAGCTTTGAGCCCACCACGCGCCTTCGTCCCCACAACGAGGACTCGGCCTGCATGGCCAAGCGGGCGCTTGCCGAAGGATAGCCATATTTTGTGCGCTTGAACGAGCCGTCGAACCCCGAGGCGCTTTTGCCCCACGTCCGCGAAGTCGTACGTCGGCTGACCGGCGCCGCACTTCGTTTTGTTCGGTTCGGTTTTGAAGTCTCCGCCATACTCCCCCGCACGCCGTAACACAATCGAAACAGTACTGCTTTGGACTGTATCACACGCGCCGCACGTGGTCACGGCGCCTCGCTCAGCGGTCGTTGTCCTTCAGCAGGCGCCATAAAGTCGTGCGGCTTATACCGAGCACCTCTGCCGCACGTGTCCTGTTGCCGTGAAGGTGCTGCAGGACCAACCGTGCGACATCGCGCTCGGTATCGGCCAGGGGACGCAAGATGTACAAATCGCTTTCGAGCGCCGGGGCGCCAAAGGTCGCGGTCTTGATAACGTCCTCCTGGGCAAGCACCTCTTTCGCCACGGCACGCTCCACCGTTCCAGCCCCCACTAATATATAGAGTCGTTCAGAGACTTCACGCAGCTGCAGGTAATTGCGGGGCCAACGGTACGCATCGAGCGTCTCTGCCGCGGCGGCGGACAACATGGGGGCACCCGTCTTAAACATATCTGCCAGATACCCCAGATAGCGCGCAACCTTTTCCGACGCGCCGTTCTGCTCGGCAATCGCCGGCGCCACACTCACTGCACAGGCCAGACGCTCGGTTACAAAAGCAGCCTGATCGCTTTCGCCGCCGCCCGGCATATCGTTTGCCGTCAACACCACATGGCAACGAGTTGCGAGCGCCGTGTCGATCATTGCGGACACGAGCTCGCGCAGACGTTGGGGGCCAACAGCATGCCAGCCGCCCATGCAAAGTGTCAGCCCCGTTTGGAATAGCGGCGATTCGGAACTTTTGAGCAGATGGCGCCAGCCGCGATCCGTAAGCTCATCGAGTGCAACGGACACAAAGGGCTGATCGGCATAGGGTCCATCCAGGTACAGGCGTCTTGCAATCTGATCCTGCCCCGCGCCCAGCTCGCCCTCGAGCATAAGGGGCACCCCGCGCGCATAGCTCTCCCGTACGGGGGCAGCGACCGCCGCCGCGTCTTCGACGATGCCGTACGTGCTCGACGCGTAGCGAGCCTCGACTTCGTCGGCATTGAGCCACTCGATGCCCGCATGCGTGGCAGCGGCGCGCACCTCATGCGCCACGACCACCCAAAGCGCTCCGCGCTCCTTGGCCGTCGGGCGCACCGTCAAGCTCAACCGCACGCCCTCGTGGCCCATCACCAGGCGCGCCCCATCGCCCACGCGAGCGAGACGCTCGGAAACAAAAGCAGCGATATCCTGCTCGAGCGCCGCGTCACTCATAGTCGAGATCACAACGCCACCGCGCCCGTCGATTGCCAGCGCCGATGCTCCGGCTGCGGACAATGCCTCAATCAGAATCTGCAGCTTGGCATCGCTATCCATGATTTGCCCCTGTCCGCGACGACATGCAACCGCCGACGGTCGCACAGCCGAATGTTTCAAAATTGAACGATATTACTCACCAAACACTATAGGGCAAAAGTCGCCGTCCTGCGAGTATATGAATTGCCCCGCATCGCCATCCTGGCGGGGCGATAAGAGCTCTTCGGGACCTATCAACCTGCGGACAAGCCATACCCGCAAGAGCTCCTATCGCTCCACCGCAGGTATGCGCTCGCCAGCACGCAACACGCAAATCAGCTACTTCTCTACCAGATTCCCAGCACGTGCTGCATTCCCAAACTCATGCACGCAATGCCAATCCAGCAGCAAAAGCCCAATGCGATAGGTTTGCCACCCTTTTTGACCAGCTCGACGATATCGGTATTAAAACCAATAGCCGCCATGGCCATCACAATAAAGAACTTCGACAGCTCCTTGATGGGCGCCGTAAAGGACGCGGGAAGCTGAAGCACCGTGGTGATTACGCTCGCCAACACAAAGAACAGCACAAACATGGGAAACGCGCGTTTAAACGAGAACGTGCTTTTGGCGTCGCCTCCGGCCTTGCGTGCCAGATGCATCTGCCAGCACGCGAGGACCAACGTGATGGGAATGATGGCCAGCGTCCTGGTGAGCTTGACCACCGTGGCGCTCTCGAGCACATTAGCGCCGGGATGCATGCTGTCCCAAGCGCTCGCCGCAGCCGTTACGGACGAGGTGTCGTTAATGGCGGTGCCGGCAAACAGGCCAAAGCCCTCGTTGGTCAGTCCGAGCATGCCGCCGAGCGTCGGAAACACGAGCGCCGCGATAACGTTAAACAGGAAGATGACCGAAATAGCCTGGGCAATCTCGCGATCGTCGGCATCGATGACGGGTGCGGTCGCGGCGATGGCAGAACCGCCGCAAATCGACGAACCCACACCCACAAGCGTCGCGATCTTGCCCGGCACGTTCATGACGCGGCAGAGCACGAAGGCGATGACAAGCGAGGTCGAGATCGTCGCCACGATAATCGGCAGCGACTGGGCGCCCTTGGACAGAATCTGGGAGAGGTTCATGCCAAAGCCAAGCAGGATAACCGCGTACTGCAAGACTTTTTTGGACGTATAGGTGACGCCGGCGGCGAGCTGTTCGCGACGATTCTTGGGAAAGACGAGCGCCAGGACCATGCCAAAGAGGGTGGCAAATACCGGCCCGCCGACCACCTCAATTTGTTTGCCGAGCAACGTCGCGGGGATAGCGATGATCAGGCAGAACAAGACGCCCTTCCAGCGCTCGCGTACGATATTCGCCAGTTGCATATAGGATTCCTTCTTTCTATTTCACGTTTGCGACGGCTTATGATACGGCAACATTGGGCACAGCCTTGCGCAAACACAAACTAAGATGCCGCAATAGTTCTCAGACACCAGCCGAATTACCCACCGCGGAAAGCTGATTCGCGGCATAATTAACAACTAACATATGAGTGTGATAGAACAGTTGCGAGGCGCTATGGAAGAATCGATGCACGTTAGCGAGCAGGAAACGAGCCTACAGGACCAGTCCTACCACACCATTCGACGCAAAATCGTCTACCTGGACTACAAGCCGGGCGAAAAGCTGGGCGTCAAGCAGCTTTGCGACGACCTGGATATGGGGCGCACCCCTGTGCGCGAGGCACTGGTACGTCTGGCGCAAGAGGGCCTGGTGCGCACCGTACCCCAAAGTGGCACCTATGTTTCGCCCATCAACCTCACCCTTGCCGAAAGCGCCTGCTATATTCGCGAACACCTGGAAAAGCAGGTGATTGTGGAGTGCTGCGCCCGTGCCACCTCGGCAGGCATCGAGCAGCTCGATCGGGCCATCGCGCTGCAGGAAAAGGCCATGACCGAAGAGGATCGCATCGGATTCTTTTTAAGCGACAACCTCATGCACCGCATGATCTTTAGCATCGCGTGCCGCAGCACCGTGTGGTCATGGCTCGAGGCGACCAATGCCGATCTGGAGCGCTTCCGCTGGCTGCGCGCCGCCACGCAGAGGCTCGACAATCAGGAGATTGTTAACGAGCACAAGCAAATCCGCCGCGCCATCGCCGGCCGCGACCCCATCGAGGCGAGCTTTTTGGTCAGCAAGCACCTGCATATGATGTTCCGCAACCAGACCGAGGTCCTGGACCAATATCCCAAGTATTTCGAGACCAGCAAGCTCCGCTAACCTGCCAAAAGAGGACAGGTTTATTTTGGCAGGTTTTATCTGGGCAAATGCAACAAGGCCCGGCTCCGCCGCAACGGAGCCGGGCCTTGGTCGCCAGAACGGCGGAACAACAACTACTCCACGGTCACGCTCTTAGCGAGGTTGCGAGGCTGGTCAACGTCGCAACCGCGCAGGATGGCCACCTCGCGGGCGAGCAGCTGCAGCGGAACGCTCGCCGTGATGGGGCTGAACACGTCACGGACGGACGGCACGCGAATGATGCAGTCGGCAATCTTGTTGATTTCCTCGTCGCCCTCGGTAGCAACGACGATGACCTTGGCGCCGCGAGCCTTGCACTCCATGAGGTTCGACACCGTCTTATCGTACGTTGCGCTCTTGGTTGCCACCGCGATGACAGGGAAACCCGGATCGATCAGCGCGATGGGGCCGTGCTTCATCTCGCCGGCGGCATATGCCTCGGCATGCAGGTAGCTGACCTCCTTGAGCTTGAGCGCACCCTCGTAGGAAATGGCGGCGCCCATGCCGCGACCCACGAACAGCGCGGACTGCGCGTCCTTGCACACAAGCGCGGCCTCGTGCACGGCCTCGGTCTGCGTATCCAGGATCCACTGAATCTGCTCGGCCGTATCGGAAAGCTCGCGGAACAGCATGCGCGTCTGCTTGGTGGTCAAGCGGTACTTGACCTGCGCCAGCAGCAAGGCCAAAAGCGTGAGGCTCACGACCTGACCGATGAAGCTCTTAGTCGAGGCGACTGCAATCTCCTTGTTGGCCTTGGTGTAGATGACGCCGTCGCTTTCGCGCGCCACCGGGCTGCCCACCACGTTGGTGATGCCAAAGACCTTGGCGCCCTTGATGCGCGCATCGCGAATGGCGGCAAGGGTGTCGGCCGTCTCGCCCGATTGGGACACGGCCACGACGAGCGTCGTCGGCGTGATGATGGGGTTGCGGTAGCGGAACTCGCTAGCCGCCTCAACCTCGGTAGGAATACGAGCCCAGCCCTCAATAAGGTTCTTGGCGATGAGTCCGGCGTGGTAGCTGGTGCCGCAGGCAATCACATATACGCGGTCGATATCGTTGAGTTCCTCGAGCGAAAGGCCCAGCTCGTCGATATCGAGCTCACCGGCAGGGGTCATGCGGCCCACCAGCGTGTCGCGCACCACGCGCGGCTGCTCGTGAATCTCCTTGAGCATAAAGTCGGGATAACCGCCCTTTTCGGCCATGTCCAGGTCCCAGTCGATATGGGTGATCTTGGGCTCAATCACATTGCCGGCCTCGTCGGTATACTCGACGCCTGCGGGCGTGAGCTTGGCAAACTGACCGTCTTCGAGCACCACGACATCGCGGGTGGCATCGATAAGCGCGATCACATCGGAGGCAACGTAGGAGCCGGTCTCGCCCACGCCGACCACAATCGGGGAGTCCTTGCGGGCAACGGCGATCACGCCAGGTTCGTCGGCGCACACGGCGGCCAAGCCATAGGCGCCCACCACGTGGGTGCAGGCCTCGCGCACGGAAGCCATCAGGTCGCGCGTCTCGATATAGGCCTCTTCGATCAAGTGCGCGAAGACTTCGGTATCGGTCTCGCTCTTAAAGTGATGGCCGCGGCCCTCCAGCTCTTCGCGCAGCTCGGCGAAGTTCTCGATGATGCCGTTGTGGACGATGGCGATGCGACCATCGCAGCTGGTGTGGGGATGGGCGTTGACAACGGAAGGCTTGCCGTGAGTGGCCCAGCGGGTATGGCCGATACCGCAGGTAGCGTCGCTGTCGATATTGGAAAGCTCGCTCTCCAGGCCTGCGACCTTGCCCACGCGGCGGATGACGTCGAGGTGAGCCGCGGCGCCCTCGCCCACCTCGAGCGCGACGCCCGAGGAGTCATAACCGCGATATTCCATACGCTTAAGACCCGTGACCAGAATGTTCTTTGCAATATCAGAGCCGGTGTAGCCGACAATTCCGCACATAGGATAAATCCCTTCGCTCGCGTGACTGCAAAACGCCCACGCACGACGGGCGCTGAGACGTATAACGTCCGAGTATTGTACTCACGCAGGCGCAAGCTGATATACCAGAAGTGGTACCTCAACTTGGATACCACTCGATACACACACGTCCAGCCAGTCCAAACCACCACAATGGGGACAGGCACCTTTGTGGTGGTTTGGACCGAGGCGGCGCTCTGTCCTGGCGAAAGATCTCGATCTGTAACATCTGGGGCTCCGGAAGCCGGCTTGATGTTACAGATCGAGACAATTGAAGGCCCGGGCAGCTCAAACCACCACAAAGGAGCCTGTCCCCTTCGTGGTGGTTTGGTCTGGCAGCATCGTTTTCCCAGATAAAACCTGCCAAAATAAACCTGTCCCTAATTGGTAGGCTTTGACACCCTAGGAACGGGCGATGCTACAATCTGACTCGTACTTGAAACGCATCAAAGGGGCCACTATGGCAAAGGTAAAAATCAGCGACGTCGCGCGCGAGGCGGGGGTCTCGCTGGGCACGGTTTCCAACGCGCTCAACCATCCCGAAAAGCTGCGCCCCGAGACCCTCAAACTCATCAACGAGACCATCAATCGCCTTGGCTACCTGCCCAACCAAAGCGCCCGCCAGCTCGCAGGCGGCGCCACCAAGTCCTTTGGCCTGGTCCTCCCCCGTCTCGACCACGGCTTTTCGCTCCAAATTGCCAGCGGCGCCCACAACGAGGCCCGCAAGCACGGCTACGACCTGCTCATCGCCAACGCCGATAACGACGACATTCTCGAGGACCATTACCTGCGTTATTTTATGGGCACGCAGATGTCCGGCGTCATGGTCCAGCCCATGGCGTCCCCCAACTGGCACCCCGCCATGACCAAGATGCCCGTGCCGATCGTCCATCTGGACATCCACTGTTCCGAGCCAGGTTACTACGTGGCCGCCGACAACGAGGCACAGGGGCGCATTATCGCCGAGCTTGCCATCGCCCGCGGCGCACACCATATCACCGTTGTGGGCAGAGCAGCATTCATGCAGCTCACCCTGCGCGTGCTTGGCATTCACAAGGCCCTCGCCCTGCATCCCGATATCAAAATTGAAGTTATTGACGCCGGAGAATGGAATACCGCTGCCGACGGTTACAGCATCGGCGCTCAGATTGCCGAGCGCTCTACCGGCGAGCGTCCCGATTTTGTCATCGGCCTTACCGATGTATTGGCCTCGGGCGTTATCTCGGCGTTGACCGACAAAGGCATCTCCGTCCCCGAGCAGCTTCGTGTGGCCGGCTGCGACGGCAACCCGCTTGCATGGAGCGGGTCGGTCCCCCTCACCACGGTGGCACCCCCGGGCTACGAGATTGGCCGCAAGGGTGTCCAGCTGCTCATGGAGCAAATCGAGAACAAGGCGCCGGCAAAAACCAAGCACATCCGCATTGGTTCCGCAGCGCGAACCGTTACCGCGGTCACAGCCGCCGAGGACATCAACCGTCAGGAACTCGTGCGGCCGTTCCTCTTGGAGCGCGCCAGTACCCAGGCGAGCAGCCAAGCCGAAGCCACCGCCATCAACCTCGGCGCGTATCTATAGCACGTCGGCCAGTATGCCAAAACGCCACTTAAGCAAAAGAGGCCCGACTATTGCCGAACCTCTTTTGCTGAGCGCAAAGACGGCCAATTGCTCGTTTCAGCTCCGCAATTGTCTAGCGCACGGCCTTGATCGCCGCCGCCAGGTCGAACAACGTATCGAGCACGGCCTCGCAGCCATCCACCACGTCCTGCGGCAGCGGCACGATATCGGGGACGGCAAAGACACGGCAGCCGGCCGTAATGCCCGAGACGCAACCGTTGCGCGAATCCTCGACCACGGCACATTCCTCGGGAGCAAAGCCCGCGCGCTCGCAGGCAAGCAGATACATCTCGGGGTCGGGCTTGCCGTGCACGACGTCCTCGCCACACGTTACCGTTTCAAACTTGTCAAAGAGGCCGACCATCTTAAGGTTGCGCTCGGCCGTAACGAGGCGCGACGACGTCGCTAGACCCACGTGATAGCCCGCAGCCAGCAGCTCGTCTAGGCACTCGGCGGCGCCGGCCTTAAGCTCCAGCTCGGTCTTGACCATCTCGTCGCGAATCTCCTTGTGGCGGACATAGACCGCCTCGGTGGTTTCATGGCTGCCGTAATGCTCATCAAGGATGTCCATAACATCGGGCAGCGTGCGGCCGATAAACTGATGGATCAGCGCTTCATCAATCGCGAGCCCCAGCTCAGCGGCGCCTGCCTTCCAGGCCTTAATCCCCAAACGCTCGGTATCGACCAGCGTTCCATCCATGTCAAAAATAACAGCCTTGATCATATCGGTCCCCTCACCGGATTGTGTTACTACCACTCTACCGCACTTACAAACTTGTATATAACGTATATAGCATATTGCACTTTCGTTACATAGATAGAAGACTTATGGCAAGTAACGCATTAGGATTATAGTTTTCGACCGAGTACTCAATGGTAAGGAACGTTTCATGATTTTAGACACCACGGCACCCGCAGAGGAGCTTCAAGACAAGCTATCGGCGCTCGAACAGCTGCTTTTGGCATACGGGCGCGTGGCTATCGGGTTTTCCGGCGGCGTCGACAGCAGCTTTTTGGCCGCCGTATGCGCCCGCATCATGCCTACCAATACCCTCCTTGTCCATCTCACCACACCGCTCATCGGCACGCCCGAACAGGCTTCGTTTGAGCGGTCCGTTGATGGACAAGCCAACGAAGGGGCACATTTTAAGCTCCCCGTGCTCAATCTTTCGGTGGATCAGCTGCAGCTCCCCCAAGTAGTCTGCAACGATGCTAATCGCTGCTACCACTGCAAGCACGCCGGCTTTACCGCCATCGTCAACCACGCCAAGTCGCTCGGCTTTCCCACCGTCATCGATGGCAGCAACGCGAGCGACCGCGGCGATTACCGTCCCGGCATGCGCGCCGCCGAAGAGCTCGGCGTACGCTCCCCTCTCATGGAGGTCGGCTTTACCAAGGACGAAGAGCGCGAGCTGCTGCGCGCATGGGGCTATCCCGTTTGGAACCTGCCGGCGGGAGCATGTCTTGCCACGCGCGTCCCCACGGGCGAGGAGCTCACGCGCGAGAAGGTCGATTTAATCCGCGCCTGCGAGGATTACCTGCACGATCTTGACTTGGCTCAGGTCCGCGCACGTCTGGTCGGCGGCTGCATGCATATCGAGGCCGCGCCCGCAGATGTCGCCAAGATTGCCGCCCTCGGCGGTGTCGCTGTCGACGACAAGGGCAAGACCCCGCTGCCCGCCACCATCGAATCCGCGCTGCGAGAGCTGGGCTGCGCCCACATCTCCCCCGAGGTCACCCCCTACATCCACGGCAACATGAATCAATAGCGCATCCCGATGAGTTGCGGTGGAATAGTTCCTGTTTTGCGGCCTATCAGGCCCCAACAGGAACTATTCCACCGCAACTGCGTTTTGCGAGCATGGGCCCGCAAAAGAAAGAAACGGTTTTATTATTGAGCGCGTTTGCCCGGGCAAACGCGCGGCGACGCGCTAGGCGAACATCTTGACGCTCATATCGACGGGATTCGCCGTGTAGCAGGACGTGGTCACGAGGCTATCAACGCCAGTCGACGCGTACTCGGCAGCGTTGTCGGGGCGAATCCCTCCCGCCGCAACTAGGGCCACATGGGGATCGATTCCATGCAGCTCCTCGACAAGCGGACCCAGCTCGGCAACCGACACTTTGTCGAACTGAATACCGTCGACGCCCGCCTTCACCAGCCTGCGGGCATCATCGGCACCCGCCTCGACAAACAACTTTTTCTCGATGCAGCGTCGACGAATCTGGGGCAGAAGCTCAATAAACGCATCGAGTCCCGTCGCCCCAGAAGGCGCTGTCATATACCTGGTATGGTTGTCGAACACCAACACGGTCTCGGAAAGGCCCATGCGATGCGGAAACGCTCCGCCCGCAACGATCGCCTTGGTCAGCAGATCCCTATTACCCGGCGTGCTCTTTCGCGTCGTCAGCACCTCGCACATGGGATTGGCCGCATGCGCAGCGTCGACCATTTTGCGCGTCTTGGTTGCCACGGCCGAGTAGTGGTCGAACATATTTAGGCCGACTTTCCATAGCAGATGCAAATTGGCGGCCGAACCGCGTACGCGCATAAAAGATTGCCCGGCTTCAACCTTGGCTCCCGAGGGCTCAAACCACTCGACCGTCAGGTTCAGCATAGTGGCCATACGCGCAACCTCCTCCGTGCAACAAAGCACGCAGTTCTCGCGCGTATAATACTCCATCACACCGAGTGCCTCACCGATTCCCAAGATATGCGTCGTGATATCGATATAGGGGACATCCTCGGCGATAAGCTCCTCGAGCCGCGCGTCGCTTATACGGATAATGTCGGACATGGGGCCTTCTCTCTCGCATTGCTCTCGGCAGAAAAAAGCTTGTCGCCTTCCCGGCCTATACGGTACAACCTCATCAGTATCGCTTGCCTCACATCTTACGCATTCGACCGAGCAAACGTCCATGGGCGGCACCTGCTAGACTGGTAGACTCCTAACCGTCCGTCCAGGAGTCTCCATGTCGCGCAAGTCCGCCTACAAGCAAGTACTTTCCATCGGCACCGTCGTGGTGCTGGGGTTTGCGCTGTTTACGGGATCGCTCGACGGAGCGCCCAAGTTGTTGTCGCCGCAAAGCGACGAGCAGGCGGCGGCTCTGGCCGAGAAACAAAACGAGAGTCCCAGCCGCACCGACGACGAGGCAGACCTGGTTGCCCGACTCGAATCGGGAACAGAGAGCTCCTCGGACTCTCAAAATAGCCAAGCCTCTGGCGATGGCTCCGATTCCGCCGCAACCGACACCGGTGACGACGGCTCCGCCGACAGTACCGCTACCCCCATCGACGAGGTCGAAAACCCCGATCTCGACCGTGCCCGCGGCGTATATCTCAGCAGCATTCCCGACTACGCGGGTAACCCCTATGTTGCCCTGCGCGCCGACAGCACGCACCCGCTCGGCACACCATCATTCACGCTCGATGAATACGAGCGCGCTACAGAAGAGGGCTGCTTTAAAAAGTTCTCCAAGCTCGACAGCTTGGGCCGCACCCGCAAAGCGCTCGCCTGCGTGGGCCCCGAATCGCTTGGTCAAGGCGAGCGCGGCGATATCTCGCGCATCCACCCCGCCGGCTGGCACCAGCAGCGCTACGACTTTATTCCAGGCCAGAGCCTGTACAACCGCTGCCACCTTATCGCCTGGTCGCTCTGCGGCGAAAACGCCAACCGCAAGAATCTCCTCACCGGCACGCGTTATCTCAACGAGACGGGCATGCTACCGTTTGAGGAGCAGATTCTCAACTACATCCGCGAAACGGGCAACCACGTGCTCTACCGCGTCACGCCCATGTACAACGAAGAGGAACTTGTCTGCCGTGGCGTGCGCCTTGAGGCGCAATCGGTCGAGGACCATGGCAAGACCCTCTGTTTCCACGTATATTGCTACAACCTGCAGCCGCATGTGCAGATCGACTACGCCACCGGCCGCAACCAGGCATCCGGAGACTAGTGCCGACCGCGCCGCCCGTAACCCAGAAAATGATCCGTTTTCCTCCGTCCCCCAGGAATCAAAAAGGGTCGCCCTGGATTGCCCAGAGCGGCCCTTGCATCGGCATGTATGTTATAGGCAAAGCCACACGCTACTTGGCGCGGCCCTCCTCATAGCGCTCGACCAGCTTGGCCTGAACGTCATAAGGCACCTGCTCATAGCCCGCGGGCTTCATGGTAAAGTCGCCCGTGCCGCGCGTGATGGAGCGCAGGCGCGTCGAATAATCCGTCAGCTCGGCGAGAGGCGCCTGGGCAATGACCACGGTGTCTCCGCGCTCATCAGTCTCCATGCCCGTCACGCGACCGCGCGAGGCCGAGATATCGCCCATCACGGCGCCGGCGTAGCTCTCGGGGATAGTCACTGTGATTTCCTCGATGGGCTCCAGCACCACCGGGTCGGCATCGGCGCATGCCTTGCGCAGGCCGATGCGAGCCGCCGCGCGGAACGCCATCTCGTTGGAGTCGACGCTGTGATACGAGCCGTCGTACACAGCCACGCGGATGCCAGTAAGCGGGTAGCCGGCAATAATGCCGTCCTTCATGGTCTCCTGAACGCCCTTGTCCACGGCGGGAATGAGCGAACGCGGAATGCGACCGCCCACGACCTCGTCTACAAACTCATAGCCATCGCTCGTGCCGTCGGGCCCAATGAGTGGCTCAACGCGCAGCCAGCAGTCGCCATACTGACCGGCACCGCCAGTCTGCTTCTTGTGGCGACCCTGGGCACTTGCCGTGCGGCGAATGGTCTCGCGATACGGAATACGGATCGGCACGCTCTTGGCCACGACCTTGGTGCGATCCTCAAGGCGATTGAGCAGGACCGAAACCTGCGCCTCACCCACGGCGGAGATGATAGTCTGGCCGGTCTCCTCGTCACGATCGATGCTCATGGTCGGATCGGCCTTGCACGCCTTCTCGATAAACGTGTATAGCTTCTCCTCGTCACCGCGGTTCTCGGCCTCGATGGCGATGCGGTACTGCGAGTTGGGGAACTTAAACGCCGCAGCCTCGACCTTGCCGGTAATCGAGAGTGTATCGCCCGTCTCGGCCGCCAGCTTGGGCGCCACGATGATATCGCCGGCATAAGCGTGGCCGACCTCGGTCATGTCACGGCCGCACATCACATACAGGTGGGCCAGACGCTCACCCTTGCGCGTGCGCGCATTGACCAGCTCAAGGCCCGGCTCAAGCGTACCCGTCAGCACCTTGATAAAGCTGATGCGACCCTGTTGCGGATCGGCCAAGGTCTTAAACACAAATGCCACCGGGCGGTCATCGTCACTCGAGATCTTAAGCGAATCGCCGTCGATGAGCGGCATCTCGCCGTAGTCCGTCGGCGCCGGGAAGTACGTGGCGATATCGTCCATCAGCGAGTTGACGCCCTGCTCTTTAATGCAATCGCCCGCAAAGACCGGCACAAAGATGCGCTCGGCGATCGCCTTCGACAGCAGGCCTTCAAGCTCCTCCTGCGTCAGTGTCTCCTCGCCTTCCAAGTACTTCATCATCAGTTCGTCGTCAGCCTCGGCCACCAGCTCGCACAGATGGTCATGGGCTTCCTCGGCCTGGGCACGATACTCCTCGGGAATCTCCGACTCAACGGCTTCAGTGCCGTTGCAATGGCGTGCCTTCATGCGCACCAGATCGATGATGCCGTCGAAGTCCTCGCCCTCGCCCCAGGGAAGGGTCACGGCGCCCAGGCGCATACCAAAGCGCTCCTGCAGCAGATTCATCGTGGTCGCAAAGCTGGCCTCAGAGCGCGACAGGCGGTTTACGAACACCGCACGCGCCAAGCGCAGGTCCTCGGCGGCATACCAGAGCTTAACCGTCGTAGGCTGCGGGCCGGCCTCGGCGTCGACCACAAACAGAGCCGTCTCGCAGACGCTCATCGCGGCAAAGGCGTCGCCGATAAAATCGGGGTAGCACGGGGCATCGAGCACATTGATGCGCGCGCCCTTCCAGTCGATCGGCGCAATGGTCGTCGAGATGGAAAATGCACGCTTGACCTCTTCGGGGTCATAGTCGAGCGTAGGCTTGGTGCCGTCGTGGCCGCCCAGGCGGGCGGTCTTGCCGGAAAGGTGGAGCATGGCCTCGGCGAGTGAAGTCTTGCCCACCCCGCCTTGGCCTACGAGCACCACGTTCCTTACGTTACCGGTCTTGGGAGCACCCATGATGACCTCCTTGCAGGGCCGCGCGCAATGCGCGACGCCAACGGGGAGAGTTCGCGGTCGGTGCCATCCCGGGAGCAGCATGGTCGGCAGCCGAGCCGACTCACCCTCCAAATGTCCTATGCCACCACCCTACCCTCACGGGCGGCTGTCCATGCATACCTTTCGGCGCACGTATGAATACAGGCGGCGAGAGGAAGAGGCAAGCTTGTGAGGCGATTATTGAGCCCCGTCGATGCAAACAAAAGCCGCCACAGACCGTAAGACCTGCGGCGGCTTCGCCTCAATTAATAGTTGAGTAAATACCTGAGCCTACCCCTCGATACGGCTCAAGAACTCACGGGTACGTTGCTCACGCGGGTGATTGATAACCTGCTCGGCCGGACCCTCCTCGACAATGCGGCCTCCGTCCATAAAGACCACGCGATCGGCAACATCGCGCGCAAACTGCATCGCGTGGGTCACGATCACCATCGTCATATTCTGCGCGGCAAGGTCTTTAATGACACGCAGCACCTCGGCCGTTAGCTCGGGATCGAGCGCCGAGGTCGGCTCGTCAAAGAACAAGATCTCCGGGTCGAGCGCCAAGGCGCGGGCGATACTCACGCGCTGTTGCTGACCGCCCGAAAGCTCACACGGAACCTTGTTCTCGTTGCCCACAAGCCCCATCTGAGCAATCAATTCATGCGCACGAGCTTCCGCCTGCTCGCGCGGGCGCTTAAGAACGCGGATCGGCGCATCGGTGATGTTTTTCATCACGGTATAGTGCGGGAACAGATTGTAGTTCTGAAACACCAGGCCAAATCGCGAGCGCGCCTGCCTGGGCACATCGCCCTTCGCATAGACCGCGCCCGAACCCGCATCCGTCGCAACGGCAAGGTCGCCAAACGAGAGCGAGCCTCCGTCGAGCGTCTCGAGCAGCGTGGCACACCGCAGCAGCGTGGACTTGCCGCCACCCGAAGGCCCGATAATCGCCACGACCTCTCCACGCTTTACCTCGAGCGAGATATCCTTGAGCACCTCATTGCCGCCAAACGCCTTGCGAGCGTTCGATATATTCATTACCGAATTAATCATGGTAGTAATCCAATTTTTTCTCGGCGGCGCCCAGCAGCATCTCGACAACGAAATTAAAGACCCAGTAAATCAGCGCCGCAATCGCAAACGGCACCATGCTCACCTGCGAGGCGACCAGCGCCTTGGCCGTCGAGAACATCTCACCCACGCCAATGGCAAACGCCAGCGACGTGTCCTTGACCAGCGTGATGATCTCGTTGCCCATCGCCGGCAGAATACGCTTGGCGACCTGCGGCATCACGATATACAGAAACGTCTGCACGCGCGAATAGCCCAGCACCTCGGCAGCCTCGTATTGACCGCGCGGAATGGACTGCAAGCCCGAGCGATAGATCTCGGCAAAGTAACCGGCGTAGTTGATGATGAACGCCACGACGCACGCCGTCCACTTGGAATCGGGCGTGAGCGAAATGCCAAACACGTAGTACGGGGCAAAGTAGATGGCAAACATCTGCAGCATGAGCGGCGTACCGCGCATGACCGAAATGTAGATGCGCGCAATCCAGCGAAGCAGCGCGATTTTGCTCATGCGCATAAACGCCACGGGGATTCCCAGCGGAATCGACCCCAGCAGCGTCAGCACAAACAGCTGCAAACTGACCAAGAATCCCTGGCCAAGCATCTGCATCATGACCTGAATAGACATTACTTGAGCACCCAATTATCGAAAGACAAACCATAGCTTGAATATTTATCGCAGAGGTCCTTGACCGTGCCGTCCTCGTAGAGCGCCTTGAGCGACTCGGCTACAGCATCGGCCGACTTGGTGTCGCCCTTCTTAAAGCCAACGGCGTAGTGCTCGCTGGACAGCGGCTCATCAAGCTGCGTATAGGCATCGGGCTTGGCGGCAAGCTGATACTGGGCAATCGAAAGATCGCACGCCACGGCATCGACCGCGCCGCTCTCGAGCTGCATAAAGGCCGTGTTGTACTCGCCGATCGTGTCGAGCGTGGCAAACGTCGCTGCCAGATCCTTCTGGTCACCCTCAAGCACGTCCTGCGCAGCGGAATCAGTCTGGGTAATCACAGTCTTGCCGGCAAGATCGTCCCAGCCCTTGATGCCCGCATCCTTCTTTACCACCAGCACCTGCTCGTTGAGCATGTACGGCTCGGAGAACGTGTAGTCGTCCTCGCGACCCTCCATGGTAAAGCCGTTCCAGATGCAGTTGATGGCGCCCGAGTTGAGCAGCGTGTCTTTAGCGTCCCAGTCGATGGCCTCGTATTTGACCTCCCAGCCCTGCTTATCGGCAACGGCCTTGGCAAGGTCAAGGTCAAAGCCCGTGTACTCGCCGTCATCGCCTACAAAGCCGTACGGAGGATAGGACTTGTCAAAGCCCACCACGAGCTTGTTGGACTCCGCAGCGCCCTTCACATCTTTGGCCGCGGCAGAGCCAGCAGCGGAACCCTTACCGGCGCCGCCGCCGCAGCCGACAAGACCAAGGCCAAGCACCGTGGCAAACGAGCCGGCTAGACCAACAAACTGACGACGAGACATATCGGTATTCATGGTATTCCCCCTTGGTGGCACTTTAGTTAAGTAAAGTGAGTCTTGTAACGTTCAGAATCATACACTTTACCTTGATAGAGTACAAGGCGAGTTTGCCCGCCGCGTGAGGGGTGTGGGGGTTAAGTTTCCTGCTCTACAGTCCTGCTCACGACGGAGGCCACATTAAGTGGCCTCCTGTTCGTGCGGAACTCGCGATAAACTTAACCCCCACACCCCTCACGCGGCGGGCAACCGTCGTTGGGCTTATCACTAACACGAATAAACCGCTTGTATATCGTCTGCTGGCTTGGCACGGTACAATACTTGCAACTTTAATTCATGAATTAGTGGAGTTATTGATGGCAGAATCTCGTGCGGAGCGTAAGGCTCGTCGTGCTTTGATCGAGGCGGCTGAGGGGTCGAAGGAGGAGAAATCTTCTACGAAATCCAAGTCTTCTAAAGCTGCAAAAAGCAAATTGACCAAGAGCAGGGCTAAGACCAAGCGTTCTGACTCTCGTCGAGGCGGGGACAAGGCGTCTCAGACTCGTTCCAAGCGCTCGCATAATAACTCGGTTCCGTCTGCGCGTAAGGCTGTGGATCCCAAGTCTCCCTGTTCCATCATGAGAGCTTGCGGCGGGTGCACGGCGCTCAATCGTCCTTATAAGAAGCAGCTGGCGGCCAAGCAGGCTGCTATGGAGGAGCTTTTTGCTGCTCTTTGCGAGCGCGAGGGTATTAGCGTCGACCCCATTCGCGGTATGGGCATCACCCTGGGCGACCCGGGTAAATATCCTGCGCCGCGCGGGTTTCGCCATAAGGCCGCCACTCCCTTTGCCCCCGGTAAAGAGGGCGCTGTCCGCTGCGGCTTTTTTGAACGTGGCACGCACAGAATCGTTGCTGTTCCCGAATGTCCCGTCGAGGCGCCGGGTGCCCGTCAGATTCTCAACGGCATCGCGCGTGAGGCTGAGCGCCTGCGCATTCCCGCCTTTAACGAGGACAAGCATCTGGGCTTGCTTCGCTATGCCGTCGTTCGCTGCGGCTGGCGCACCGACCAAATCATGGTCACCCTCGTGACCGCCCAGCGCGACCTGCCGCATGCACAGGATTTCTTTGAGGCCGTCGCCGCACTCGATCCGCGCATCGTCACCGTCGCCCAAAACATCAACGGACGCACCGGCAACGCCATCCTCGGCGAGGAAACCCGCATTGTATATGGCGCCGAGTGCATGCGCGACCAGCTGCTCGGTTGCGAATTCGATATCTCCCCCACCGCGTTCTATCAGACCAATCCGCAGCAGACCGAGCTGCTCTATCAGCTCGCTATCGACGGCATGGATCTGCACCAGGGCGATGTGCTTATGGATGCTTACTGCGGCAGCGGCACCATCGGTCTTTGCGCAGCTAAAGATGCCCAGAACAAGGGGGTCGGCATCATGCTGCTCGGTGTGGAGCGCAACCCGGCGGGCATTGCCGACGCACGCCGCAATGCCGAGCTCAACGGTCTTACCCGCAGCGCCTGGTTTATGGCCGACGACGCCACCGATTACATCCTAGATGCCGCCGACAACAACGAGCGGATCGATGTCCTTTCCATCGACCCGCCGCGTGCCGGCTCCACCCCCGAGTTCCTCGAAGCTGCCTGCGCACTTAAGCCGCGCCGCATCACCTATATCAGCTGCAACCCCGTGACTCAAGAGCGCGACCTGCATCAGCTCCTCGACGGAGGCTATCGCCTGCTCAAGATCACGCCCGTCGACATGTTCCCTCACACCGACCACACCGAAACCGTAGCGGTCCTCGAACGCCGCTAACCAACCTCAGTATATTTTTGGGACAAGAAAGGGGGCGACTCGCCTGGGCCGACCCCTTCGCTTGGTTTATAGACTCCGCTACATCCCATTGCGCAGATCGCACACGCCGGCTGCCGCCATCTCGCGCAGCAGCGTCTCGCGGTCGCGCGTCACGATCAAATCCAGCGGGAAGTGAATCTCGTCGAGCATCTTGCGCGCGTGATCGAGCTTGCCAATGGCCATGCCAATGTGGGCATCGGTCGAGACGCCAATGCCCACGCCCAGCTCGGCGCAGCGCTCGGCGATCTTGCGGCATACGGCCCAATGCTCAGTGTCGACACCGTGTTCAAGACTATGGTTGTTGATCTCGATAATCTTGTGCTTGGCCTTAGCTGCCAACAGTACCTCGTCGATATCGAACGGCACGCCCGAACGCCCCGTGTGGCCCAGCATGAACACCTTGGGGTGCTCCAGGGCATTGATATACATCTCGGTCGTCTGGGCCAGCGTCGCGCCCTCAGCAATCTGCGGATTATGCACGCTTGCAACCAAATAATCCAAATTACGCGTAACCAAATCGAACAGTGAATGCTGACGGCTATACGAATCGCCGGCAATATCGAGCGTGACAGGAGTGTCCTCGCCAAACAGGCTTCCGTCCAGCGAAACGATATCGGCCTCGGCGCCGCGAAGTACCAGCACGCCGCTCCAAATGCGCGGCCAGATATCCTGGTTAATAAAGAACTGGAAACTGCGCAGGTCATTGGGGCAAGGCGTAACCATAGAGCTCAAATGGTCGGCAGATCCGAGTACCTGCAGACCACGCTCTGCCGCCCAGTACACATTCTCCTCAATGGTCGAATATGCATGAGCAGAGAACATCGTATGGGTATGAATGTCACAAGAAAGCAGGTAGGGCATCAGGTCTCCTTATCTGGCACGGCCGTCGCTTATATTCATTGTACGCATAGCCTTCGATAGTCGTAAAACCACTCCATCCCAAAGACACAACGTCCATGACAACGGGGTCCGGCTTAACACCAAACCCCGTTTCACGTAAAACATTGTAGGCAGAGCGCTTTACTTTTAACGATACTCGTCCGCCAACTGTTTCCAAGCGGGTAGCGAATTGATAATCGTCTCGTAACTCACGCAGTAGCCCAAGCGGAACCAGCCCGGCATACCAAAGCTGTCCGAGGGAACCGCAAGCAACTCATACTTCTTTGCGCGCTCGCAAAACGCATTCGCATCGGGCTCCAACGCTTTCACCCATAGGTAGAACGCGCCATCCGGCTTAACATACGTGTAGCCATACTCCGCTAGTGCGTCGGTAAGCGCGGTGCGGTTGCGTGCATAGGCCTCAACGTCACTCGGCTCATCGATGCAGTCGATAATTACGCGCTGAAAGAGCGCCGGCGCGCACACGAAGCCCAGCGTACGGGCGGCACCGGCAACGGCGGGCATTAGACGATCTGCCTGCGGATTGGTGTTGGGAACCAAGATCCACCCCACGCGCTCACCCGGCAGCGACAGCGACTTGGAATACGAGTAGCACACGATGGTGTGCTCGTAGATCGAGGGCACCCAAGGCACCTCGGCACCGTACACGATCTCGCGGTACGGCTCATCCGAGATGAGCATAATCGGATTCTCGGGATCGCGCTGAGCGTTGGCCTCGCGCAGAACATTGGCCAGTCGCGTCAGCGTGTCGCGCGTATATACGGCACCGGTCGGGTTGTTGGGCGAGTCGATAATGACGGCTGCCGTCTTGTCGGTGATCGCCTTGAATACGTTATCCACGCTCAGCTGGAATGTGTCCTCGTTGGCAAGCGCCTCGACACACGTGCAGCCGGCCTTCTCAATCCAAACGCGATACTCCGGAAAGTACGGGGCGATAACAATAACCTCGTCGCCCGGATTCGTAACGGCGTTGAGCGCGCAGGTGAGCGAAGCCGCGGCACCCACCGTCATAAAGACGTCTTTGCCCTCATAGCTCGTGCCAAAGCGGCGGTTGAGCGATTCGGCCACAGCGGCACGACATTGCGGCAGGCCCGGTGCGGGCGTGTAGCCGTGCAGCTGGTCGCTCGGCAGCTCCAGGGCCTTCTTAATGGACTCCGCCACAGCAGCGGGTGCCGGAACGCTCGGATTGCCCAGCGAAAAATCGAATACGTTTTCCGCACCGATCTGCGCCTTGCGCTCAAGGCCATAGCTAAAAATCTCACGGATGATGGAGCTTTCCGCACCGCGAGCATACATAGTTTCGTTGATCATCTGTTCCCCTTTCGCATAGGCGCTATTGTACGCTTTAGCCGAGCAAAGTGCCGCAGCAATGTTGATTGGGGACAGACTTAAATGCGTGAAAACGCTCATTTAAGTCTGTCCCCAATCAACAGACGGCCCCATATCGCTCAAAAGAAAAAGCCTCCGCAGGTTTCCCCGCGGAGGCTTTCGCCACAAAGACTATTTGTCGGCGTCGGTGTCGGCATCGGCATCGACGACGGCATGGTCATCGTCAGCATTATCGGATGCGGCTTCGGCATCCTCCTGCATGGCCGCCTGCGCAAAGGCCGCGGCATCAGCCGCCAGCTCCTCCTCGCTCATACGAGGCGCGCGCTTCTTGGTCGGCATGCCGGCCGCCTTGGCATTGCGCTCCTCCTTGGCCGCCAGGATATCGCCCTCGCGCTCAAGGTAGGCATTCCACTCGTTGTCGAGCAGGGCGTTCACGGCGTCGCCTTCGACGGTCTCGCGCTCAAGCAGCACCTTCGCCATCAGATCGAGCTGATCGCGACGGGCGTCCAGGATCTCGACCGCACGACGATGGGCTTCGCGCATGATGCGCTGAACCTCGATATCGATGCGGCGTGCCGTCTCCTCGGAGTAATCCTGGTGATCGGCGTAATCGCGACCAAGGAACACCTGATGCTGCGCCTCGCCAAACACTTGCGTGCCCAGCTCCTCGCTCATGCCCAGACGCGTAACCATCTCGCGCGCCATCTTGGTCGCACGCTCCAGGTCGTTGCTCGCGCCCGACGTGATGTCATCGCACATGAGCTCCTCGGCAACGCGACCGCCCAAGAACACGGCGAGCTCGTCGAGCATCTCGTTCTTGGTCTTGAGGAAGTGGTCCTCCTGCGGAAGCTGCAGCGTGTAGCCCAGGGCCTGACCGCGGCTGACGATCGAGATCTTATGAACCGGATCGGAGTGCTCCAGGATGTGGCCCACCAAAGCGTGACCGCTCTCGTGGTAGGCAATCGTGGTGCGCTCGGCCTCGGTCATCACGCGACCCTTGCGTTGCGGTCCGGCAATCACGCGCTCCATCGACTCCTCGACCTCGTCCATCGAGATCACGGAACGATGACGGCGAGCGGCCAGCAGCGCAGACTCGTTGAGCAGGTTCGCCAAATCGGCACCAGTAAAGCCAACGGTCATCTGGGCGAGCTTCTCAAACTTAACGTCCTCGTCCATCGGCTTGTTCTCGGCATGCACGCGCAAGATCTGCTCGCGGCCCTTCACATCCGGACGGTCGACCGTAATCTGACGATCAAAACGGCCGGGACGCAGCAATGCCGGATCCAGGATGTCAGGACGGTTGGTCGCAGCGATCAGGATGACCGACTCGCTTTCCTCAAAGCCGTCCATCTCGACCAGCAGCTGGTTGAGCGTCTGCTCGGGCTCGTCGTGACCGCCGCCCAAGCCAGCTCCGCGCTGACGTCCCACGGCATCGATCTCATCGATGAAGATGATCGACGGGGCCTGGGACTTGGCCTCCTTAAAGAGGTCACGCACGCGGCTGGCACCGACACCTACGAACATCTCGACAAAGTCGGAACCCGAGATACTAAAGAACGGCACGCCCGCCTCGCCGGCAACGGCCTTGGCCAGCAGCGTTTTACCGGTGCCCGGAGGGCCAACCAGCAACACGCCACGCGGGATCTTGGCGCCCAGCTTGCGATAGCGATCCGGATCGCTCAAAAAGTCACGGATCTCCTCGAGCTCCTCGACTGCCTCGTCCACGCCGGCAACGTCTTCAAACTTGACCTTGGGGCGTGTGGCCTCGTTGGTCTTGGCGTTGGTCTTGCCAAACTGCATGTTCCTGTTGTTGGCGCCCATCATCTGGCGCATAAAGTAGAACATGATGGCGATAAGGGCGATCGTCGGAAGCACACTCATCGCCAGGTCGCCCCAAAAATCGGGATCGTTGGTGTTGACGATGTACTTGGTATCGGGGTGCTCCGCCATAAGCTCGGCAAGCGAATCGGAGCCGACATAGGTCGAGGAGAAGCTCTTGAGCTCGCTCGTATCGCCCTTGTCCTTCTTCGTCTTCCAGTAATGACCCGTCACGCTTCCGTCTTGAACCGTATAGGTCAGATCTTCGACGCGATCCTGCTTGATGGCACTCACCATCTCGCTCGTCGCGAGCTTAACGGTATTGCTGGAATTGGCAAAGCCGGAGCCCATGTTAAAGAAGGCGTAGCCCAGGAGCGCGCAAGCCAAAATAAAATACAGCCAGCCCGTACGCGTGGGCTTCTTGCCTCCGGGCACCCCCGGGATCTTAGGCTCCCGGGGAGTCTGGGAATTGTTATCGTTACGGTCGTCGGGCATCTTACGAATAAACCTCCGGTTTCAAAATGCCCAGATACGGAAGGTTACGATAGCGCTCGGCATAGTCGAGGCCGTAGCCCACCACAAAGGCATCGGGGCAATGGGTTCCAACATACTTGGGCGTGATGGCCGAGGTACGGTCCTCAACGTCCTTCCACAGGAAGGCGGCGACCTCCAGAGAAGCGGGCTTGCGGCTCTCGAGGTTCTTCATCAGATACTTGAGCGTCAGGCCCGAGTCCAGAATGTCCTCAACGATCAGCACGTCGCGACCGCGGATGTCGATATCCAGATCCTTAATGATACGCACGATACCCGAGGACTTCACACCGTCGCCATAGCTCGAAACAGCCATGAAATCGATGTTGGTCGGCAGCTCGATCTTGCGCATCAGGTCGCCCATAAAGACCACGGCACCGCGCAGGACCGCAATCAGCACCAGATCCTTACCCGCGTAGTCGCGCGTAATCTCCTCGCCCAGGCGAGAGACGATACCGTCGATATCCTCCTGCGTGAACAGAACCTTCTCGATATCCGGATGTTGAGAAGCCATGACAACCCTTTCTTGTGCTTATCGCCCACACACCGCCGTATGGACGCGAACTTCACATTCTAGCAGCGCACGGGGTAAATTTACCAGCCCGTGCGCCATCAGCGCGGGAATACCGTCAACGTCGCACAGAATAGCAGACGTGGGACGCTATTCCGCATCGACCACGCGGAGCAGATATGCCACGCGCGTTGCGGCCGTGCACTTAAAACGCTCGTCCGCGCGAACTCCGGCGACCCACACCACGGCACCTCCCGGCGCCGTCCTCACCATGGGCACGCCGGCGCGCTCGGAAACGGGAATGCGAGCCTCGCCTAGCAAGTCGGATACTTTCTTGCTTCGGCCACTCATCCCTAACGGGCACATCACGTCTCCCGGTGCGGGACCGTCCACCCACAGGCGCGCCAATCGCGCCTCGACAGGGATCTCGCCACGCGAGCCCGCCAGGATCCGCTCACTATCGCTGTCGGCAAAACCCAAGGCAGCCGCGTCTACCAAAGCTGTCACTTCCCCGGCAGCCGCAAGCTCACGGGCGCGGCGCACGATATCGCATCCCAGCTCAACGGCCATCGGCTCTGTGACCAGCATACGTCCCCCGCCCAACGGCAAACGACCGGGTACGGTAACCCAGTCCGCGACCAGGCCCTCGCGAGCCACCGGGGCCTTAAACGCCAGCATGCCAAACTCAACGCGCGCGTCAATTCCCGCCGGAAGCGTGACCGAGCCGGCACCCTCGGCAACGCAGGAAAGGACTCGCTCAACATGCCGCATCTCGGGACGAGCGTCCGGATCGATGCGTTTGATCGCCAGTCGCACGATGCGCCGCGCGATTACCACCTCGGCCGCAGCAAGGCGCCTGGCATCGAGCACCAGTGCGCCCGCTGCCTCTTTGCGCAAACAGCTTCGAAACGCCTGTGCCGACAGCTGGGATAGAAACGCATCTTCATCACCCAAGATCTCACAGGCGGCGCCAATCGTCTTGCAGACGCTCGCGTTGCGCTGCGCCACCACCGGCATCACTCGATGGCGCACGTAGTTTCGCAGATACGAGATATCCTCATTGCTCTCGTCTTCACGCCACGGCTGACCATGTACCTGTAGATAGCCCACGAGCTCGCCGTGAGTTAGGTCGAGCAAGGGACGCACCACGATATTCCTCCGGCGAGGAATGCTCGATAGGCCAGCGGGCCCCGAACCCTTAATCGCGTTCATCAAAAACGTTTCCGCGCGATCCGAAGACGTGTGCGCGGTGCAGATACGAGCCGCCGTTCGCGGTGCCCCCGTCTGGGCGCAGAGCTCGCGAACATACCTCCGCGCCGCGGCATAGCGCACCTCGCGGGCCGCGGCCTCAATATTGCCCGACTCCCCATCAAAATAAGCGTGCTCCACACACAGCGGTAAACCATATTGCGCGCAGAGCTCACGCACAAAGGCCTCGTCGCCATCGGACGCCTTGCCGCGCAGATGATGGTTTACATGCAGCACATGCAGGCGCTCGCGAGCAATGGGGGCGACACCGCGTCCGTCTTGGATATCCAGCTTTGATGTGCACGCCATAAGAAGCAGTGCCGTCGAGTCCGCGCCGCCTGATACCATGAGCACGACAGGAGCAGCCTGCTGCCTCGTCCGGGTCTCATCGACTGCCCCAGGCACGGCATGGTGTCCATAATGCTGAGATACCGTAGGCATTTGCTTCCTCCTCTATTCGTCCGCACCCATTGTATCCTTTGGAATCTTATGTCTCGTCTGCACCTTCATATCCTCGGCAGTGGCTCTAAAGGCAACTGCGCACTCATCGAGGGCCCGCAGGGGCTCATTATGGTCGATGACGGACTGTCTCGCCGCGAGACATTAAAACGCATGGCAGAACTGAGGCTCTCGGCAGACAACGTCTCGGCTCTTCTCATTACTCATGAGCATAGCGATCACATCAAGGGCCTCGATGTCTGGTGCAAGCACTGGCACGGCCCCCTCTTTGCCAGCAGGGGCACTCTTTCGAGCAAAGAAAATCTTTCGCATCTGCCTGTCGAGGAATTCGATCCCGGTGACACCCTATCCATTGCCGGCATCCACGTGCAAACCTACTCAACGTCACACGATGTCATCAATCCAGTCGGCTATCGATTCGACACCCTCGATGATTCCATCGGCTTTGCCACCGACACCGGAGAGCTATCGAGCCAAGCCATGAACACCCTCAAAGATTGTCGAGTCCTCGCGCTCGAAAGCAACCACGATGTGACCATGCTGCGCGAGGGAGAATATCCCCGCTTTCTTCAGGAGCGCATCCTGTCTGCAAGGGGACACCTCTCCAATGGCCAAGCCGCCGAAGCCGCGCGCGAACTTGTTACCGATCGCACCGAACAGCTCATTGCCATGCATATCAGCCAAGATAACAATCGTCCGAGCCTTACCGTCAAAAGCTATGCCAAAACTCTGGCCGCAACTCTGGATGACGAGGTCGGCAGCTCCGCAACCCTTCTCCAAGGATCGCGAAAACTCTCGATACGCCCTGCGAGTCAGTATCAACCGGCAACCATTCAATAGACTGTCCTAGACAGCAAAAGGGGCCGAGAATCGCTTCCCAGCCCCTTTTGCTGTCTTTTAATAGCGCAGAACACCAACGAAGTTAGTCGATGGAGATCTTCGTAACGTTCTTCTTCTCGACGATCTTGGGAACCGTAACGGTCAGGATGCCGTCAGCGTACTTAGCCGAGAGGCCCTCGCTCGAAGCGTCCTTTAGATACACGCCACGCGTCGCGCTGTACGAGTTGAACTCCTTCTGCAGGAAGTTCTTGCCCTCGTTCTCCTCGTCTTCCTCGACATTCACGCTAATGGACAGACGGCCCTCGTTAAGCTCGACATCGATATCGTCCTTGGCGACGCCGGTCAGATAAGCCTTGACCTCATAGCCGTCGCCCTTATCCTCAACGTCAACGGGGAACGCCTTGGAAGCAATCGAGTTGTTTGCAAGGTCGGTCATATCATCAAACAGATCGAACAACGAGCTAGCAGAAGGACGAACGCCAAAAACCGAACGATAAGGAACCATGCTTGCCATGTTTACCACTCCTTTTAAGGACTGCCGAGTCATCTTCTAGGTGACTGGGACTTCTTTTGACGCTCTTATATATGCCCACCCAGTGCTCATATATACATCGACTATAAAGTTTTTTGAGTCCAGTACTATAAGCATATCTAAGTGTGTTTGACTCAGGTTTTAATAAGGTTAAGGTTCTTTGAACCAGAGCTTAAATAACAAGTATGTTCACAGCTACAAATAGCAAGGGGCTTACAATGAGCGCGTACACGTTGTTGGTAACGAGCTAAAGGGCATCATGGACGACCAAAACCAGAACAAAATGTTTATGCCGACACGGGGGGAAGATACTTCCACGCAGCCGCCGCGGTTCCATCGCCCCCACATCTCGCAAGAGCCCATTAATGATCCGGAGCCCGAGTATGTGACGAGAAATCGATATCAAACACTCGAGGATGCCCAAACGGGACGTAAACATATGGGCGTCGCCTCGGGAGACCCTGTATATCTAAAAGACGCACCATTATCTAAAAACAGCGCAGCTAGTGATGAGCCACTGAAAGCATCAGCCGCTCATCAACGAAGAGGTTCTCGACCCAAGCAAACCTTGACGCATTCGGCTCGCTATCTCGAAACGCCAAAACAGGGAAAATCAATCTTCGTTTCGTCAAGTAAAAGACGCAAGCAGCATCGACTGACAATCCTGCTTTTGATCATTGTGGCCATAGCAGTTGCCCTTGTTATTAGATTTATCTTCTTTAAATAAGGGCTCAATACCAAAAACGATAAGATCGTCTGGTGTAATTGAGTCATTTACGCCCCATAAACGCAAAAAAGGGGGAGGCCTCGCGGCCTCCCCCTTCTTCAAGTCATCCGACG
>CAUEMA010000006.1 GCA_959018755.1 uncultured Collinsella sp.
GCTCGCACGGAGAGCACATTAAGTGCTCTCCGGCTCGTGCGGAACTCGCGATCGATGTTGCCCCATACGCCCGCCCAGGTCCTTAGATAACGTTGCTTGCGAACGTCGCTTTGCCCGTTCGCTTTTTGGTCTGGAGGGCCGGGTGGGCTGAATACTTAGACATGGCAAGGGGCTCCCCCGTTAAAGAACGGGGGAGCCCCTTGTTGCGTTTTGAATGTTGCGCTTGGCTTTGATGATTGATGATTTTATACGATTCAGTATAATTTCAGATAGACGCTAAAATATAACCGAAATGAAAACGGTGATTGTACATGCTGATAAACTGCCTCCCAAAAAGACTCTTCTCTTTAGAGCTCGCTATCGACCCGGAGCCAGTTGAGATGCAGATTCCTCGCATGTATCTTGAGCGGTATTCGCTTCGCTTGGCACGGCTCGGCATGTCTGAGCAGGGCCGTTTTATTGTTGCGGAACCTAAAGAACCGCCCAGTGTCATTTCGGCGCGAAATCTCGTCAATGCAGTGCGTACGTTAGATGCTCGTCCGGTGGCAATTTGCTGGGATGCTATGGATTTAGGTTTTATGCGCGCGCTTTCTTCGGAGGGAATCGCATATATCCGAGATGAGCGAAATGCGTTCCTGCCGTTTATCGGAGCCGTTATTTCCGATGAAGTGCTGGGTGCTTCTCCCGCTGCTCCGCTTTCGTCCCAATCTCAACGAATCGTCCTAAATCTCATTGCGGGACGATGGGTTGACTGCTCCGCCGGCGACCTAGCGCGTCTGTGTGGCAAAAGCGCGGCTAGCGTCAGCGGCTATCTTTCGGAAATCGCCGCTATAGCTCCTGGGTTGATTATGCGGGACGGCAAAAAGCGTATATTGTGTGACGCCGGGCTGTCGACCGAGACGTTGCTAGATGGGTTTGAGGACTATCTTCGCACGCCAGTTTTAGAGCGAATCCGGCTCAAGAAGGTTATCGAGAGAACAGAGCTACGTGCCGTTGATGCGCTGCTTTCCGGTGTGTCTGCCCTTAGCTATATGTCCGACCTTGCCCATGAAGACTCTGCTCCAACCATTGCTCTCGAAAAATATCAGCTAGAGGCCTTGAAAGAGCATATGGGCGACAGATGGCTGGAGGCTCAGTGGTACGAACCGGCGGCAGTTGTGATTGAGGTCTGGTCGTATCCCGTGGACGCGCCGTCCGATATTAGTTTTGACGCGACGGGTTTGCAGTGTGTCGACCCGTTTTCCTTATACGTTGCTTGCGCAAAAGCAGATTACAAAGAAGATCGTCTGCTCGACGCGGTCGAACAGCTCAGGAGGACGATATGTCAAAAGTGAGGGGAATAGAGCGATTTGCCGATGCCATGAGCGGCTGTAAAGGCGGTTACGTCCTTATTGGTGGAGGGGCCTGCAGCGTTCTATTTGACAATGAGGGCGATTCGTTTAGAGCTACTGAAGACTTGGATGTCGTCGTAATTGTTGATGGGAAAGGCGTTGAATTCGCCACTGCATTGTGGGCATTTATCAAAGCTGCCGGATATGAGACTGGAAAGGTCGGCGATGGAAGGTGCACTTACTATCGGTTCTGTTTGCCCGAAGGATCAAGGCAAGTCCTAGACTATCCCGGCCAAATTGAGCTATTTGCCCGACATCCTGATTTTGTGCTCGAAGATGAAACGAGCGAAGTGGCACCTCTTTCCTTTGACGAGGCCGTATCAAGTCTTTCGGCAATTATTCTCGACGATGGCTACTACGAATTTATTCGCGACAACGCAACGAACGTAGAGGGCATTACGTTGCTCGATGCGCTCCATATCATTCCCCTCAAGATGCGTGCACACATTGATATCAATAGGAGCTATGAAGAAGGGCGCCATTGCAACGATAAAGATCGACGAAAGCATCGCTCGGATATTGTTCGACTTGCGGGTTTGTTGCCGCCTTCGGCTCGCTTGGAGCTAATAGAGCAAATGAGGGCTGATGCCGGAGACTTCTTTGCGGACTTTTCTTCTTATGTAAATCGGCAGACCGATCGTAAAGAGAGAGCGCGTCTTCAGGACACATTATCGTTTCTCGAAAAGGTCTACCTATAGGCACCTTGATTCGTTATGTATGGTGAGGGGCTCTCCCGTTTGATGAGCGGGGGAGCCCCTTGTTGCGTTTTGATTGTCGTTACTAGCCAGAGGCTCGCCGGGATGGGATGCGGGGTTTGGTCGATCGCGAGTTCCGCACGAGCCGGAGAGCACTTAATGTGCTCTCCGTGCGAGCAGGACTGTCCGAGCAGGCGACCAAACCCCGCGCCCCGTCCCGGCGAGCGCTTGGGGACCGGTGACCTACAGGTGGCTGATGATCAGTTCCATCTTGCCTTCGAGGTCAATGGAGCTGACGGTGCTCGGGGCCAGCAGGTGGCTTCCCTTGTGGACGGGGTTGCCGCAGACGGTGCCCTCGCCGTCGATGACCGACAGGCACATGAAGGGCCAGCGCTGGTTGAGGGTCTTGCTGCCGTCGACGCGCACGCGATCGACGGTGTAGCAGGGGTTGGACTCGAGCTCGGTCACGCCGTCGACCTCGGGCGCGGACACGGTGCCGTCGGTCGGAGCCTGAACATCAAAGTCGATGCAGTCGAGGCTCTGCTCAATGTGAAGTGGGCGTAGCTTGCCGTCGGTGCCAGGGCGGTCGTAGTCGTACAGGCGATATGTCACGTCGCTCGACTGCTGCGTCTCCAAAATGAGCGTGCCGGTCTTGATGGCGTGCACGGTACCGGAATCAATCTGGAAAAAGTCGCCCTTGTGGATCGGCAGTACGTTGAGCATGTCGTCCCAGCGGCCGTCTTCGATCATCTGTGCGGCCTCGGCACGATCCTTGGCGCGCTGCCCGACGATAATCGTGGCGCCGGGCTCGCAGTCCAGCACGTACCAGCACTCGGTCTTGCCCAGGCTACCGTTCTCATGCTCGGCGGCATACTCGTCGTTGGGATGAATCTGGATCGAAAGGTCGTCCTTGGCGTCCAGGATCTTAATGAGCAGCGGGAACTCCTTGCCCTCGCAGTTGCCAAAGAGCTCGCGGTGCTCGGCCCACAGCCACGACAGTGTGTGGCCGGCATACGGGCCCTCCGCGATCTGGCAGTCGCCGTTGGGGTGTGCCGAGATGGCCCAGCACTCACCGATGGGACCCTCGGGAATGTCGTAACCAAATACGGTTTCGAGCTGGCGGCCGCCCCAGATCTTCTCGTGGAAGATCGGCGTCAGTTTAATCAAATCGGACATGTTCATACTCCCATGGTGTTGCGCGGCCGCCCGCTCTAATCGAGTCATAACGAGCGCCCGCATGACTACAAAAACCTATGCCAACGTTACGTTGTGAAGCTCAAAGCGGTCGCCGACGTTGCGCGAAATCGAGTACTCAAAGGCGTTGCCGCTATCCAAAAAGCCAATCTGGTTGAGTTCGAGCAGGGGAGCGCCGGGTTTGGTGCCCAGACGCTCGGCCTCTTCCTCGGTTGCCGCCACGGCGCGGATGGTGCGGTGGAAGCTCGAAATCTTCAGCCCGCATTGCTCGCGGATAAAGCTATAGACCGATCCGTATAGGTCCTTCTTTTTAAGGCCCGGTATCAGCTCGAGAGGCATGTAGGTGTACTCGATGACGATGGGCTTCTCGTCGACCTGGCGCACGCGCACGATGTGATAGGCAAAGTCGTCCTCGGCAATTCCCAGCTGAGTAGCGACGTCCGCTGGTGGATTGACAATCGAGAAATCGTAGACCACCGAGGTTACCTTCTCCCCGCGGTGCTCATACGAAAAACCCTGGGCGCGGTCATTCTTGCCCTGGAAAAATGCCTGGTCGGGAAGACCCGCCGTGTCCTTAACGTAGGTGCCCGATCCGCGCCGGCTGGTAATAAGGCCTTCCTCGGTAATCTGCTCAATCGCTCGTTTGACGGTGATTTTAGAAACGCTATAGAGCTCGCAGAACTCAACGACGGTGGGCAGCTTGTCGCCCGGCTTTAGAGCGCCGTCCTCGATGCTTCGACGGATATCTGCAGCTATTGCCTCGTATTTGGGAATCATGGAACCTCCTTTCTAACATACATAAATACATAAGTAAGTATAACCCTCTGTGAGGCATCCATATAACTCTTATCTAAGAAGTTCGAGAAAGAAAAAAGAAAAAGACGCTTTACTTATAGAATTAGAGCGCTATAGTTGTAGCCAACAAACGGAACCTTGCCGCACGGCGGGACCGACCGTTTGGGGACGGTTTTGTTTTGGCGGGTTGGATATCGGTATGACCGGTGCGCGCCCGCGCCGGATAACCTGCCAAAGCAAACCCGTCTCCAACCGGAAGCTCTAGAACACGAAAGCGAGGACTTGATGGCACAGTATCAGCTGCCCCGTGACTTCTTCTTTGGCGCCGCAATGTCCGGCCCGCAGACCGAGGGCCAGTGGAACCAGGGCGGCAAGCTCGAGAACCTGTGGGATACCTGGTCCATCCAGGATCTGGGTTCGTTCTACAACCGCGTTGGCTCTTATGCCGGCAATGACTTTATGGCCAAGTACCAGGAGGACCTTCGCATTATGAAGGACTTGGGCCTGGATACCTATCGCACCTCCATCCAGTGGAGTCGTCTGCTCGATGCCGACGGCAACCTTAATGAGGAGGGCGCCGCGTGGTATCACGAGCTGTTCCGTGCCTCTCGCGAGGCCGGCCTGGAGCCGTTCGTCAACCTGTACCACTTTGACATGCCCACCTACCTCTTTGACCGCGGCGGTTGGGAGAGCCGTGAGGTCGTGGAGGCTTACGCCCATTACGCCGACGTTGCCTTCCGCGAGTTTGGCCAGGAAATCAAGTACTGGTTCACCTTTAACGAGCCCATCGTCGAGCCCGAGCAGCGCTATCAGGAGGGCGTGTGGTTCCCGCAGCTCCACGACTATAGCCGCGCTCGCACCGTGCAGTATCACATCTCGCTGGCGCACGCGCTAGCCGTGGCCAACTACCGTCGCGCCTATGACGAGGGTGCCGTTCGCGCCGACGCCAAGATCGGCATGATCAACTGCTTTACCCCGGTCTACACCAAGGAGAACCCCAGTGAGGCGGACCTCGAGGCCGTGCGTATGACCAGCGGTATTAACAATCGCTGGTGGCTCGACCTTATTACCAAGGGCGAGCTTCCCGCCGACGTGCTCGACAGTCTGGCCGAAGGCAGCGTTAAGCTCCCGTTCCGTGCCGGCGACCAGGAGATTCTCAAGCAAGGTGTTGTCGACTGGCTCGGTTGCAACTACTACCACCCCACGCGCGTCCAGGCTCCGGCGAGCAAGGTCGACCAGTACGGCCTGCCGCACTTTGCCGATGAGTACGTGTGGCCCGACGCCGTTATGAACGAGAGCCGCGGCTGGGAGATCTACCCGCAGGGCCTCTACGACTTTGGCATGGACTGCGTCAAGAACTACCCCGATCTTGAGTGGTTCGTTTCCGAGAACGGCATCGGCATCATGGACGAATACAAGAACCGTGACGCCGAGGGGACCATCCAGGACGACTACCGCGTCGACTTTGTGCGCCAGCACCTGGAGTGGGTCGCCAAGGCAATCGCCGAGGGCGCCAAATGCCGCGGATACCATTATTGGGCCGTCATCGATAACTGGTCTTGGGCCAATGCCTTTAAGAACCGTTACGGCTTTGTCGAGGTCGACCTGATGGACGGCTACAAGCGCCGCCTTAAGAAGTCGGCAGCTTGGCTCAAGCAGGTTGCAACGACCCACGTGGTTGACTAGCGACCAAGCAAACGCCCAAACCGCGCGCCGCCGCGCGCAAAACATGGCACATCTGGTGGCAGAGGGCGACAGACCACCGTGTGCATAGGAAAAGGCCGGATTTGAAAGTTAGGAGCAATCATGGCCAGTGACAACGGAAAGAGCTTCCTCGACAAGTTTGCCGAGGTCTCTGCGAAGGTGGGAAACCAGGTTCACCTGCGTTCCCTGCGCGATGCCTTCGCAACCATCACGCCGCTCTATATCCTTGCGGGTATCGCGGTTCTTATTAACAACGTCGTGTTCCCTCTGTTCCCGCTCGATGCAGCGGGCCTTGCCAACCTTCAGACCTGGGGCTCGGCAATTACGCTGGGCACCCTCAACGTCTCTGCCATCATCTTGGCTGGACTGATTGGCTACAGCCTCGCTAAGAACGAGCGCTTCGATAACCCGCTTGCCTGCGTGGTCGTTGCCATCTCCGCTTTCGTCATCATGATGCCGCAGCAGATCACCGCCACGCTTGCCGCCACGAGCCCGCTGCTCACCGACAAGATCACCTCTGCCGAGGTCACGGGCGCCCTTTCGACTGCCAACACCGGCACCAACGGCCTGTTCGCGGCTATCATCATCGCTCTGCTCTCCGTCACCCTCTTCATTAAGATTTCCGGCGTCGAGAAGCTTAAGGTCAAGCTGGGCGAGGGTGTGCCTCCCGCGGTCTCCAACTCCTTTAACGTCATGATCCCGATGCTGCTCAACCTCTCGATCTTCGCCATTGCCGCGGCTCTGCTCGCCGTGTTTGCCGGCACCGATCTGTGCACCATCATCTCCACGTGCATTTCCAACCCGCTCAAGAGCATCATGAACGCCGGTCCGTGGGCTGTTATCCTCATCTACACTCTTGCGAACCTGCTGTTCTGCGTCGGTATCCACCAGTCCACCATCTCTGGCGCTACCGTCGAGCCGATCCTGACCATGCTCATCGTCGACAACATGGCTACCTTTGCCGCCGGCGGCACCATCCAGCCCGATCACTACATGAACATGCAGATCGTCAACAGCTTCGCCCTCATCGGCGGCTCGGGCTGCACCCTCATGCTCCTGCTCGATACCTTCCTGTTCTCCAAGAACAAGGCTTCCAAGACCGTTGCCAAGATGGCTATCGTTCCTGGCCTGTTTAACATCAACGAGCCGGTCATCTACGGTTACCCCGTCGTGTACAACCTGCCGCTCATGATTCCGTTCGTGCTTCTTCCCGACCTGTTCATCGGCATCACCTATGGCCTGACCTGCGCGGGCATCATCAGCCCCTGCATCGCCCAGGTGCCTTGGACCATGCCTCCCGTCATCAACGCCTTGCTTGCCACGGGCTTTGACTGGCGCGCCGGCGTGTGGCAGGCCCTCGAGCTTGTCATCGGCATGGCTGTCTACCTGCCCTTTATGAGGATCTCCGAGAAGGCCATCGCCAAGCAGGAGGCCCTTGCCGAGCAGAGCGCCTAAACGTTCGTCCCTTTCACCTTTGCGGGCACCGGTACGCGGTGCCGGTGCCCGCACCTCTCTTTTGCGTAAGGGCGCAGAAAGAGGGCACAATAACCGCAAGGAATACAACCAGTCGTCGTCTGCGCGCCGCGCAGTTATAAGGAGAAAACCATGAAGAAGATCATGCTCTGCTGCAATGCCGGTATGTCCACGAGCCTGCTGGTCCAGAAGATGCAGGCCGAGGTTGCAAACCGTGGTCTGGATATCGAGGTCGAGGCTCGCCCCATGAACGAGGCCCATGATCACCTGGACGAGTGCGACATGTTGCTGCTTGGTCCGCAGATCGGCTACACCAAGGGCGATTTTGAGAAGGAGGCCGCCGGCCGTTTCCCGGTCGAGGTCATCAACATGGTCGACTACGGCCGCATGAACGCCGCCGGCATCATCGACCACTGCGTCAGCGTGATGGGCTAGGTGCTCCGCATGGAGGATATGAACGAGCTGCAGATGACCTGCTTCGAGATCATCAGCTACGTCGGTACTGCCAAGAGCATGTACATCAATGCCGTGCAGAAGGCCAAGGAAGGCGATTTTGACGCCGCCGAGGAACTTATCAAGCAGGGCGACGAGGCCTATAACGGTGGCCACGATGTTCACATGGGGCTTCTGAAGAAGGAGGCCAACGGCGAGCGTAACGGCGAGGCCCCGCTGATTCTGCTGCATGCCGAGGACCAGATGGCCGGCACCGAGACCATGCGCGTCATGGCCACGGAGCTCATCGAGGTCCACAAGCAGCTGCAGGCGCTTCAGGCCTAGCCGGCGCTATCGCCGCGACGGACCGTGCGGTCCAACAGACAACACAGTCCCTTTGACGGGCGCCGGGAGTCTCCGCCTCCCGGCGCCTTTATATTTGGGGAAGATCTTGCGCGACCTATTGAACGACCATCCGCGTTTCCCAGATAAAACCTGCCAAAACAAACCTGTCCCTTTTTGGTAGGTTTCTGCCTTGGGAGCGGTACCATACAGGCAATGTTTAAACGAGAAAGGCGGGCTCCCATGGAACCTAAGCAGTATTACATCGGCATCGACGTTGGCGGCACCTCGGTTAAGGAGGGCCTGTTCGACGAGGATGGCAACCTGCTTGCCAAGGCCAGCGTGCCCACGCCTCCCATCGTTGACGCTGCGGGCTTTGCCGCGGTGACCGAGGCCATCGACCAGGTGGTCGCCAAGGCTCAGATTCCGCGCGCCTTTGTGGCGGGCATCGGCCTGGCCGTTCCGTGCCCCATTCCTGCTGCGGGCGATGCCAAGGTCAAGGCCAACATTGCCATTAACCTGCCCGAGCTGAGAGTCGCCATTCAGGAGCACTGCCCCGATGCGGTCGTTAAGTACGAGAACGATGCCAACGCCGCTGCCATGGGCGAGGCCTGGCTCGGCTCTGCCAAGGGAGTGCAGAACGTGGTGATGGCCACCATCGGTACCGGCGTGGGCAGCGGCGTTATCGTTAACGGCGACGTGGTGTCGGGCGTTGTGGGCGCCGGCGGCGAGATTGGCCACATGTGCCTGAACCCCGAAGAGGAGCGCGCCTGCGGCTGCGGCGGACATGGTCACCTGGAGCAGTATTCCAGCGCCACCGGCGTGGTGAGCAACTACCTTGCCGAGTGCAAGAAGGCAGGCGTCGAGCCCATCGAGCTCACCGGTCCCTCCGATTCCAAGGACGTGTTCCAGGCCTGCCGCGAGGGCGACAAGCTCGCGCTGGCCGCGGCCGATACCATGGCCGACTACCTGGGCCGTGCCCTGGCGCTTATCGCCAACGTGGTCGACCCTGAGATGTTCCTCATCGGCGGCGGCGCCTCCGCCTCGGCCGATGTCTACCTCGACGCCGTGCGCGAGCACTTTAAGCAGTACGCGCTTTCTGCCTCGCGCGAGACGCCCATCAAGGTCGCTTCGCTCGGAAACGACGCCGGCATCATCGGTGCCGCCTACGTAGCCCTGCGCGCCGCCGGTAAATAGCTGGTGCAAGGGGGTCAGGTTACTTTGCACCAACATGGTGCAAAAGGGACGGCCTTGGCCCCCATGCCTGCCCCAAATTGTGCCGTGCCCCTTCCGTCTGCGAAGGCTCGGCGCCAGCGTGCTACCATAGCTACGTCCAAGTACACATATCAAGTGGAGGATATCTATGGCAAACGTTCTTGTCTTTGGTCACCAGAACCCCGATAACGACGCCATCATGAGCGCCGTCGTCCTGTCCCAGCTGCTCAATCAGGTTGAGTATGCTGGCAACACCTACGAGGCCTGCGCCCTTGGTCAGCTTCCGGCCGAGTCCGCCAAGCTGCTCGCCGACGCCGGCATCGCCGAGCCCCGCGTGATCGAGTCCGTCGAGGCCGGCCAGCTCGTCGTTCTCACCGACCACAACGAGTCCGCCCAGTCCGTCGCCGGTCTTAAGGACGCCACGGTCTTTGGCGTCGTCGACCATCATCGCATCGGCGACTTCGAGACCGCCGGCCCGCTGCACTACATCTGCCTGCCCTGGGGCTCCAGCTGCACCATCGTCACTAAGCTCGCCGACGTGCTCGGCGTTGAGCTTTCCGACGTCCAGGCCAAGCTGCTGCTCTCGGCCATGATGACCGACACGCTCATGCTCAAGAGCCCCACCACCACCGATGTCGACCGCGCCGTCGCCGCCAAGCTCGGCGAGCAGGTGGGCGTCGATCCGGTCAAGTTTGGCATGGAGGTCTTCCTTACCCGTCCGTCCGGCTCCTTCACCGCTGCCGAGATGGTCGGCAACGACATCAAGATGTTCGAGCCCGCCGGCAAGAAGCTGCTCATCGGCCAGTACGAGACCGTCGACAAGAGCCGTGCGCTCGGCATGATCGACGAGATCCGCGAGGCCATGCGCGCCTACGCTGCCGAGAAGGATGCCGACGGCATCGTCCTGTGCATCACCGACATCATGGAGGAGGGCTCGCAGGTCCTGCTCGAGGGCGAGACCGAGGCCGCTCAGAAGGGCCTGGGCATTGCCGACGAGCACGATGGCGTCTGGATGCCGGGCGTCCTCTCCCGTAAGAAGCAGGTCGCTGCCCCCATCATGGCCGCCTGCTAGGTTTTTTGATCTGACACCGACGACCGGATCGCGGAAGCCCCGCGATCCGGTCGTTTTTTGTGCATGGAGCCACGCCTTTTCTTGGACAGGGGCTCCTGTGCCGTTGAGCAAATAATGTTCAACCTGTGGTTCCGCTTTTCGGCCGCGCTCGCGCGCTTGTCGCGCAGGGTAGGCTAGATGCAAGCGTAATACGTCGGAGTGCGGCGCCGCCATCTGGGCGGGCCGTGCTTTTTTAAGACGGGAGCCTTCCCGTGAAAGGAGCCGCCCATGGCAGCACCCGAGCAGCTGTTTAACGTTCGTGAACGCAAGCGTTTTGAGCGTCACGACATTTGGGAGCGCATCGCCGAGAACGGCACGATTTCCGCCGCCGTCATGGTCTTCGCCGCCATCGCCGCCGTTATTTGCGCCAATTCCGATGCCTACGAGGCCATCCATCACTTTTTGGAGACTCCGCTGTATGTGGGCTTGGGGCATTTGACGGCTGGCCTCACCGTCGAGCTTTTCGTCAACGACTTCCTCATGGCGATTTTCTTTTTGCTCGTGGGCATTGAGCTTAAGTACGAGATGACAGTTGGCGAGCTCAAAAACCCGCGCCAGGCCATGCTTCCCATGCTGGCGGCCGTAGGCGGCGTCGTCGTTCCCGCCTGCATCTACCTCATCTTTAACCATGCCGGCGCCCGCAACGGTTGGGCTATCCCCATGGCCACCGATATTGCCTTTGCGTTGGGCGTGCTGTCGCTTTTGGGTAACCGCGTGCCCAACGGCGTGCGCGTGTTCTTCTCGACGCTCGCCATCGCCGACGACTTGATCTCTATCGCCGCCATCGCCATCTTCTACGGTCAGAGCCCCAATCCGTTTTGGTTGGGCGCCGCCGCGGTTGTGACGTGCGCGCTCGTGTGGCTCAACAAGACACAGCACTACCGCCTCGCTCCGTACTCAGTGCTGGGCCTGCTGCTGTGGTTCTGCATGTTCAAGAGCGGCGTGCATGCCACGCTCGCCGGTGTCATCCTGGCCTTTACTATTCCGGCCAAGTGCGGCGTTAAGCTCGATAGCCTTACCGATTGGCTGGGCGAATGCCTGCCGTTGCTCGACGACCGCTACGACGATGAGGCGCACATCCTGGGCCAGCACGACTTTACCGTCTCGACCACCAAGGTCGAGCGCGTCATGCATCGCGTGACCCCGCCGCTCATCCGCATGGAGCGCCTGATCTCCACGCCGGTCAACTTTGTGATCCTGCCGATCTTTGCGTTTGTCAACGCACAAGTTCGCCTGGTGGGCGTGGACATGAGCACGCTGCTCACCGACCCGGTGACGCTCGGCGTGTACTTTGGCATGCTGCTGGGCAAGCCGATTGGCATCTTTGGCATGACGTTCGCCCTGGTTAAGCTCAAGGCTTGCCAGTTGCCGCGTAACGTCAACTGGCACATGATTGCCGGTGTGGGCATTCTGGGCGGCATCGGCTTTACCATGTCGATCCTCATCAGCGGCCTCGCCTTCCCGACGGCCCAGTTCGAGGTCCTGGCTGCCAAGGCCGCTATTCTTGCCGGTTCGGTCACCGCTGCAGTGCTCGGCATGATCTACATGAGCGTGATCTGCAAACACCCCGCGCCCAAAGACGAGTAAAAGCACATACAAGTTTGAAAACGCCGCCTGTGAACACCATCACAGGCGGCGTTTTAGTCATTGGGGACGTTCTTAAACGACTAGGTTTATTCCACGGTGCCGTAGACGGCGCCCCAGCCGTGGGCCGCTAGGGCCGAGTTGAGCTGGTCGCACAGGGACTGGCGATCGTAATAGCCGGGCGGCAAAAGGTTGACGATCTCCATGAGGTCGGGCGCCAGGTCCAAGATCTCGGCCTGCACAATCAGGTCGAGGCGGTCGATGGTGTGGCGATCGTAAAACAGTCCGTCGACCAGGCGCTGCAGGTCGCCGAATTCCTCGGCCTGGATCGATCCGTATTCCATAGTGCCTCCTTGGGCGCACCACAGCATGCGCGCGGCGATGTCGTAATTCATTGCGATGGACTTAATCTATCACGGCTTCATACCGTTGCGGCGGTGGCGGTCTATACTTAGACGAACTGCAACATACCGCTTCGCGAAAGGTCGCATCCCATGCAGACGATCTACCAGAAGATGGAAACCACCGAACTCGAGGCCGCCATCGAGGCGCTCAAGGCCGAGGTCGCCGAGGTCAAGGCCAAGGGCCTGGCGCTCGACATGGCCCGCGGCAAGCCGTCGCCCGCCCAGGTGGACATCTCTCGCCCTATGCTCGATATCCTCAATGCCGACGCCGATCTGCACGATGGCAACGTCGACTGCTCCAACTACGGCTGCTTCGAGGGCATTCCCTCGGCACGCAAGTTGGCAGGGGAGTTCCTGGGCTGCCCTGCCGAGCAGACGCTCGTGCTGGGTTCGTCGAGCCTCCTGATCGAGCACGACATCGCCGGCATGTTCTGGCGCTGCGGCTCGTGCGGCAGCGAGCCCTGGGATGCCTACGAGGCCGCGCATGACGGCAAGAAGGTCAAGTTCCTGTGCCCCGTTCCCGGCTACGATCGCCACTTTGGCATCACCGCCGACTTGGGTATCGAGAACGTCCCCGTTGCGATGACCGACAACGGCCCCGATATGGACGAGATCGAGCGCCTCGTTGCCGCCGATGATTCCATCAAGGGTATCTGGTGCGTGCCCAAGTATTCCAACCCCACGGGCATCACCTTTAGCGAGGACACCGTGCGTCGCCTGGTCGAGATGCCCACGGCCGCGCCCGATTTCCGCATCTTCTGGGACAACGCCTACTGCGTACACGACCTGTACGACGAGACCGACGAGCTCGCCAACATCTTTGACCTCGCCCGCGCGGCGGGCACCGAGGACCGCGTGGTGGCCTTTGCCTCGACGTCCAAGATCACCTTCCCGGGCGCCGGTATCGGCTTTATCGGTGCGAGCCCCGCGGTCCTCGCCGAGTTCTCCAAGCGCCTGAAGGCCGGCCTCATCAGCGCCGACAAGCTCAACCAGCTGCGTCACGTGCGCTTCCTTCCCACCATCGAGGCGGTCAAGGAGCACATGAAAAAGCATGCCGAGTTTTTGCGTCCGCGCTTTGAGGCCGTTGAGCGCAAGCTCACCGAGGGCCTGGGCGGCACGGGCTGCGCCACCTGGACGCATCCCCGCGGCGGCTACTTTGTAAGCTTCGATGGTCCCGAGGGCTCGGCCCAAAAGGTCGCCGCGCTGTGCGTCGACCTGGGCGTCAAGCTCACGCCGGCCGGTGCTACCTGGCCCTATGGCAAGGATCCGCGCGATACCAACATCCGCATCGCGCCGAGCTATCCCACGGTCGAGGACCTGGAGGCCGCGCTCGATGTGCTGGTGCTGGCCGTCAAGCTCGTCGCTGCCGAGCTTGCGCGTGCCGAGCGCGCCTAACGCGCGGCTTCCAGTACTATCCGCACTTTCGATACGTAAAGGAGCGTATACATGGATTTGGGTATTTCCACCAACCCCACGCCGGAGATCTACACCATTAAGGTAACCGGCGAGATCGATATCTCTAACGCCGATAGCCTGCGTAATGCCATCGACCTGGCGCTCGAGCAGCCCACTGAGGCCGTTGAGCTCGATTTTGCCCAGGTGAGCTACATCGATTCGACGGGCATTGGCGTGCTCGTGGGCGCCGCGCACCACGCGGTCGACCACGGCAAGCGCTTTAGCTGCACCAATGTGCAGCCCCCGGTGATGCGCGTGGTCCAGCTGTTGGGTGTCGACCAGGAGATTTCGATCACCGCTGCATAATCTTTGCCCCCAAAAGGGCGTGCCGTTTGGCATATGTTTGTGATGCGCTCGGACGTTTTGGCGTCCGGGCGCTATACTTGACCGAATGAATAGACGAGTTCCGGCCGAATGGCGCGGTGCGGGCTCGACTCACATCGAGCCTTGGAGGTATGTGTGTTTGGTATTGGAGAGGGTGAGCTCGCGATCATCGTGGTCTTCGGCTTTTTGCTGTTTGGCCCGGATAAGCTCCCGCAGATGGGCCGCACAATCGGCCGTGCCATCCGTCAGTTCCGCGAGACGCAGGAAAAGATGACGGCCGTTGTTCAGTCCGAGATTATCGATCCGGTAAGCGAGGCCGCGTCGGCCCCGGTCAAGCCCAAGAAGGCTGCCGTCGATGACGATTCCGATGCGGACGAGGGTGCCGTCGAGACGGCTGCGCCCGCAAAGAAGGAGACTTTTGCCGAGCGTCGTGCCCGCCTTGCCGCCGAGAAGGCTGCGAGCGAGGGTGCCACCGAGGGCGAAGGCGCTGCTGATGAGGCCGAGAGCGCCGAGTCCGCCAAGGCCGAGCCTGCCGCTGCCGTCGCCGAGCCCGAGCCTGCTGCAGAGCCGGAGCCCGAGCCCGAGCCGGCAGAGCCCACGACGGCTGACCTCTACGCCCGTCGTCCCCGTAAGCGCAAGGCTGTCGTCGACCAGCTCGCTCGCGAGCTCGAGGCCGAGGACGACGCCGCTGCCGCCGACGCCCCGAAGGGAGGCGATGAGTAATGCCTATCGGACCTGCGCGTATGCCGCTCTTCGATCACCTGGGAGAGCTCCGTCGCCGTCTGACCATCGTGGTCGTGTCGGTGTTTGCCGCCGCTATCGTGCTGTATTTTGCCACGCCCGTGGTGCTCGATATCCTGGAAGACCCCATCCGCTCTTTTGTGCCGGACGGTAAGTTCTACATCACCACTACGCTCGGCGGCTTTGGTCTGCGCTTTTCGCTGGCCATCAAGATGGCCGTTGTCATGTGCACGCCCATGATCATCTGGCAGATCTTGGCGTTTTTCCTGCCGGCGCTTCGCCCCAACGAGCGCAAGTGGGTCGTGCCCACGGTGCTCGCCTCGACGGTGCTGTTCTTCCTGGGCGCCATTTTCTGCTACTTCATCATCATTCCCGCGGGCTTTGAGTGGCTCATCGGCGAGACCTCGGCCGTCGCTACGGCACTGCCCGATCTGGAGAACTACGTCAACATGGAGCTGCTCTTTATGATCGGCTTTGGCGTGGCGTTTGAGCTGCCGCTCATCATCTTCTATCTGTCCGTCTTCCACATCGTGTCCTACGCTGCTTTCCGCGGTGCCTGGCGTTATGTATACGTTGGCCTGCTCGTGGGTTCGGCTGTGATCACGCCCGACGGCTCGCCCGTTACGCTGGGTCTCATGTATGGCGCCCTGCTCTCGCTCTACGAGATTTCGCTCGCCATCGCCCGTGTGGTCATTACCGCGCGCGAGGGCAAGGAGGGCCTGTTTGTGAGTCGTCTGGACCTGTTCTCGGACGATGAGGACGACGAGGAGTAAATCGGTATGCACGAGGTTGGCATTGTCAACGGCATACTCGATACAGTGATTCGCGCGGCGCGTGGGGCGGGGGCCTCGCGCGCCGTTTTGGTAACGCTGCGTATCGGGGATATGACCGAGGTCGTGCGCGAGGCGCTCGACTTTGCCTGGGAGACGTTTCGCGACGAGGACCCGCTCACGCGCGGCTGCGAGCTTGCCGTGGAGGAGGTCCATCCACAAAGCGAGTGTCTGGACTGCGGCGAGGTCTTCGAGCACGACCGCTTCCATTGCCGCTGTCCCCAGTGTGGCGGCGCCAACGTGCGTCTGCTGCACGGCCGCGAACTCGACATCGCAAGTATCGAGATCGAGACCCCCGACGATTAGCCCGCCAGCAACCTGGGGACGGGGTATAAATGGTAGAAGTAAGGAGCGCCGAGTATGGCCGAGAAAACGATTGATATCGCGTCGCCGATCCTGTCGCGCAACGAGCGCCTGGCAGATCAGCTGCGTCAGCGATTTAATGAGACAAACACCTACGTGATCAACGTCTTGTCGAGCCCCGGCTCGGGTAAGACAACAACGATTCTGGGCACCAACGAGCGCCTGCGCGACAAGGCCGGCTTGCGCTGCGCCGTCATCGAAGGCGATATCGCCTCGGACGTCGACGCCATCACCATGAAGGAAGCCGGCATGCCTGCCATCCAGATCAACACGGGCGGCCTGTGCCACCTCGAGGGCAACATGATCATGGAAGCCGTTGACGCGTTCGACCAGGCCGTTGGGCTCGATAACATCGACGTCATCTTTATCGAAAATGTGGGCAACCTGGTCTGCCCGGTCGACTTTGACCTGGGCGAGAACCTGTCCATCATGATCCTCTCGGTGCCCGAGGGTGACGACAAACCCATTAAGTACCCGGGCATCTTCCAACACGCCGGCGCACAGTTGCTCAACAAGGTCGACGTGGCCCCGGCTTTCGATTTTGACATGGATAGGTATACTAAGACACTCGATGACCTCAATCCGCAGGCGCCGCGGTTTGCCGTGAGCGCGCGCAAGGGCGAGGGCATGGATGCCTGGTGCGATTGGCTCATCGGGCAGATTGAGCAAGCAAGGGCGTAAATCGGCCGCCATACAGGTGGGCGTAGCCGCAGAGACACAAGATAGGAGCCTCTTTTGAAGCTCATCATCGCCGAGAAAAACGACGCCGCACGTCAGATTGCCGAGCGTCTGTCCACGGGCAAACCAAAAAAGGACAAGGTGTACAACACCGCCATCTACCGTTTTGAGTGGAAGGGCGAGGAGTGCGTGACCATCGGCCTTGCCGGTCACATCCTGGCGCCCGATTTTTGCGACAGCGTGCTGTTCGATAAAAAGCTGGGTTGGTATTCGGTGACCGAGGACGGCGAGATGCTGCCGGCCGACATGCCCGACGGCCTGGCCCGTCCGCCCTACGACACCAAGCGCAAGCCGTTCCTTGCCGACGGTATCTCCATTAAGGGCTGGAAGCTCGAGAGCCTGCCCTACCTCACGTGGGCACCGGTCATCAAACTGCCGGCAGAGAAGGAACTCATTCGCTCGCTCAAGAACCTGGCTAAGAAGTCCGACAGTGTCATCATCGCCACGGACTTCGATCGCGAGGGCGAGCTGATTGGTTCGGACGCCCTTAACAAGGTGCGCGAGGTTGCGCCCGACTTGCCGGTCGCCCGCGCCCAGTACTCTTCGTTTACCAAGGCCGAGATCACGCACGCTTTCGATAATCTCGTCACGCTCGATCAGAATCTGGCCGACGCTGGCGAGAGCCGTCAGCACATCGACCTTATCTGGGGTGCGGTGCTCACGCGCTATCTGACGCTCGCCAAGTTCGGCGGCTTTGGCAACGTGCGCTCCGCCGGCCGCGTGCAGACACCGACGCTTGCCCTGGTGGTCGAGCGCGAGCGCGAGCGTATGGCGTTTGTGCCCGAGGACTATTGGCAGATCCGCGGCATGGGCGCCGCGCAGGGCGCTGCCGAGGACGACCGCTTTAAGATTGCTCACAAGACAGCGCGCTTTACTGACAAGGATGCTGCCGAGACGGCGTATGGTCACGTCGACGGCGCCAAGACGGCGACCGTCGCCGCGGTGACCAAGCGCTCGCGCAAGCAGCAGCCTCCCACGCCGTTTGCGACCACCTCGCTGCAGGCTGCCGCCGCAGCCGAGGGCATCTCGCCTGCGCGTACCATGCGCATCGCTGAGTCCCTCTACATGGCGGGCCTCATCAGCTACCCGCGTGTCGACAACACCGTGTACCCCGCGACGCTCGATTTGGGTGCTGTGGTGAGCGACCTGGCAAAGATCAACCCGGCGCTGGCGCCTGTGTGCAAAAAGGTGCTCGCCGGACCCATGAAGCCCACGCGTGGCAAGGTCGAGACCACCGATCACCCGCCCATCTATCCCACGGGCGAGGGCGATCCGTCCACGCTCGATGGCGGCCAGCGCAAGCTCTACGACCTTATCGCTCGCCGCTTCTTGGCGACGCTTATGGGTCCTGCGACCATCGAGAACACCAAGCTCGAGCTCGACGTGAACGGCGAGCCGTTCGTGGCTTCGGGCGATGTGCTCGTGACCCCGGGTTTCCGCGAGGCATACCCGTACGGCCTTAAGCGCGACGAGCAGATGCCGCCGCTGGAGCAGGGTGACACGGTCGACGTGTTCGACATGAAGCTCGAGGCCAAGCAGACCGAGCCGCCCGCGCGCTACAGCCAGGGCAAGCTCGTGCAGGAGATGGAAAAGCGCGGCCTGGGCACCAAGTCCACGCGTGCGAGCATCATCGAGCGCCTGTACGCCGTGCGCTACCTCAAAAACGATCCCGTGGAGCCGAGCCAGCTGGGTATCGCCATCATCGATGCACTGTCGCAGTTTGCCCCGCGCATCACGAGCCCCGATATGACCAGCGAGCTCGACGGCGACATGACCCGCGTGGAGCGCGGCGAGGACACCGAAGAGCATGTCGTGACGCACTCGCGCGCGCTGCTGGCCGGCGTGCTCGACGAGCTGCTCAAGCATACGCAGGAGCTGGGCGACGCCATCAGCGACGCCGTCACGGCCGATGCGCGCGTGGGCGCCTGTCCCAAGTGCGGCAAGGACCTCGTCATGAAGACGAGTGCCAAGACTCGCGGCAGCTTTATCGGCTGCATGGGATGGCCCGACTGCGACGTGACCTATCCGGTGCCGAGTGGCGTCAAGGTAAGCCCGCTCGAGGGCGAGGCGGCCGTGTGCCCCGAGTGCGGCGCGCCGCGCATTAAGTGTCAGCCGTTCCGCCAGAAGGCCTTCGAGATTTGCGTGAATCCGACGTGTCCCACCAACTACGAGCCCGACCTTAAGGTGGGCGAGTGCAAGGTGTGCGCCGAGGCCGGGCGCCACGGCGACCTGATTGCGCACAAGAGTGAGAAAAGCGGCAAGCGCTTTATCCGCTGCACCAACTACGACGACTGCGGCGTGAGCTATCCGCTGCCGGCGCGTGGCAAGCTCGAGGCGACGGGCGAGACCTGCCCCGAGTGTGGCGCTCCCATCGTGGTGGTCAACACGGCGCGCGGCCCGTGGCGCATCTGCGTCAACATGGACTGCCCGACCAAGGAGAAGAAGCCCGCCCGCGGCCGCAAGACTGCGACCAAGGCGAGTACGGCGAAGAAGACCACGGCGACAAAGAAGACTGCTGCCAAGAAGACGACCGCCAGGAAGACTGCCGCGAAAAAGACGACCACCAAGAAGGCCGCCGACAAGTAACCGAGCACATATCCGAGCACATATAGACACGGTGGGGCCGGGCGCGCAAATGCAAATGCGCGCCCGGCCCCACTTCTAAGTTGCGGTGAAATAGGGACTGTTTTTGCTGGCAAAAGGCCTAATTAATCCCTATTTCACCGCAAGTTCTAATCAGTTGCTGGGATTACTTCACCTCGACGGGCTTGGCGCCGGGATAGCGGTCCTCAAAGTCCTGACGGTACTTGTTGCTGTTGGTTCCCGGCTCGTTGTCGCCTGCCAGCGGCGCCACGATTTCGTCCTTATGGTCCGCGGGCTTTGCGTACTTTAGGCTGATCTCCCAGGCATCGCAGATCGCATCGATGCGGTTGTCCAGGTCGTCATACAGGGCAACGATGTCTTTCCAAGAGCTGTAGTTCTTGGAACTCATGGGGACGTCCAGGTCCTCGACAATATCGTAATACTGCTCGATGGTGTCCTCCGTGCGCTCGGCGACGTCGGCGAGATTTTGACGGGTGGTACGGTCCTCTTCCAGATAACCGCCATTGAACGCCTCTGCGCAGGCACGGACCTGGTTATCGAGATCTTCGAGCAGGTCGTAGTATTCGCTCAGGCGACGGTAGAGGTTTTGCTCGGAGAGGGTTGCTTCGCCGTCATCATCGTCGTAGTCATCGTAGAGGCTATTGGGGTCGTCGAGAGGCTTAAGGTCGTTGGCGTCGACATCATGGTGCAGCTTGGTAACCTCGGCTGTCGTTTGCGTAGCGGCGTTGTCGAAAGGCTTGATCACAAAGAAAATGACCAGGGCGATGATGATTGCCACCAGCACGACGATAACGGCGATAAGCGCCCTGGTGGCGCTCTTTTTTGCGGCGGGGGCCTGCGGTGAATCAGACGCGTACGCAGACGCCGGTTGCTGTTGGGCCGGGGTGCCCGCGACGGGTATGCGCTGCGTCGTCTCGACCGCTGCGGGGTCGGCAGCGGGGTCGGGGCGATAGGCGAGGGAGTCGTCCGGTTTGGTTTGTGGCGCATCGAGGGAGCCGGTCTGCTCAAACGCGGGTTGGCCATTGCTTGCAGTTGTTTGCTCAACGGGTGCACCGCATGAGGTGCAGAACTTGGCATCGTCTGCAAGAAGCTTGCCGCACGAGGCGCAATACCGAGACATTGCCGCTCCTTTCGTCACATTTCAAATCAATACGACGATTATACCCACCGCCCAAAAAAGCCGGTGGTTAGGGACGTTCCTTTTCGGACGGCACTTTAGGAACGTCCCTAACTGTCGCCTGGTCATTCAAGAGAGTCCCCAATGGCTAGGCGGGATTTGGGACGCGCCGAGCACTGGGGTATCATGGCTTGGTTGATATATCTGCATTTACGCGCCTTGTAGGAAGGGGCTGCGCCCATGGCTTTTGAGCCCGCTCAACATAGCTTTATCACGCTCGAGGGCGTCGACGGTGCCGGCAAGTCCACGCAGGCGCGCCTGCTTGCCCGCGCGCTCGAGCTCGCTGGCCACCAGGTTGTGAGCCTGCGCGAACCGGGCGGCACCGCCATCAGCGAAAAGATCCGTGCTCTGCTGCTCGACCCCGCCAATACGGCGATGTGCGACACCTGCGAGTTGCTGCTCTACGAGGCAGCGCGCGCCCAGTTGGTGCACGAGGTCATCGCGCCCGCCCTCGCGGCCGGCAAGGTGGTCCTGTGCGACCGATTCTACGATTCCACGACCTGCTACCAGGCGTTTGCCGATGGCCTCGACCGTCAGATGGTACGCGATGCCAACAACCTGGCTGTCGCCGGTACGCATCCGGCGCTCACGCTCGTCTACCACATCACACCCGAGCAGGCGGCGCTACGCATGGCAGCCCGTGGCGCGGCAGATCGCATGGAGGCAAAAGGCATGGCCTTCCAAGAGCTCGTTTACCAGGGATTTTGCGCCATTGCTGCCGAGGAGCCAAACCGCGTAAAGCTCATCGACGCCACTGCGACCGTCGAGGAAGTCTTCGAGAAGACGGTCGAGCAGATTCGCGCGTACGGTCTCGACATTCCGCAAGATGCTGTCGCCGCCGCGCTTGCCAAGGAGGCCGAGTAACATGGCCCCCGCTCAGGCAAGCCTGCTGGCCAAGCTCGACACCCAAGAGCGCGTTCGCGATTTTTTGACCAACGCCGTCGCTAGCGGCCGCGCATCGCACGCCTATCTGTTTTTGGGCGCTCCCGGCGCCGGCAAGCTCGATGCCGCATGGGCGCTCGCCCAGGCTTTCCTGTGCGAGCAGGACGGCTGCGGCGCATGCGACAGCTGCGTGCGCGTTGCGCGCCATACGCACCCCGACGTGCACTATTACACGCCCGAGAGCGCCACGGGCTACCTCATCGCCCAGACGCGCGAGCTACTCGACGACGTGCCCCTGGCGCCCATCCGTGCCAAGGCCAAGGTCTACATCATTGACCGTGCCGAGCAGCTGCGCGCTAACACCGCCAACGCGCTGCTCAAGACACTCGAGGAGCCGCCCGAGGGCGTTATGTTCATCTTGCTGGGCACCTCGGCAGACGTGATGTTGCCCACCATCGTGAGCCGCTGCCAGTGTGTGCCGTTTCGGCTGGTGTCGCCCACCATGGCCGCGCAGGCCGTGAGCCGCGCGACGGGCCAGGATCTCGCACGTTGTCGCATGGCGGTCGCCGTGGCGGGGAGCCCCACGCGCGGTATCGAGTTCCTTAAGAGTGCCGAGCGCCAGGACGCCCGCCGTCAGATGGTCCGTGCCATCGACTCACTCATTGCCGCCGACGAGGCCGACGTGCTCAGCCGCGCCAAGTCACTCATCATCGCCGTCAAGGCGCCGTTGGCCGAGGTCAAGTCCACGCAGGAAAAGGTACTCGAGCAAAATGCCGACTACCTGTCGCGTGGAGCATTGAAGCAGCTTGAGGACCGTAACAAGCGCGAACTCAACGCGCGCGAGCGTTCGGGTATCATGGAAGCGCTGGCGAGCGCGCGGACGCTCATGCGCGACGTGCTGCTGACGCTTCAGGATGAGGCGGCCGACGTCGTGAACGAGGATGTGCGCGACACGATCGGCCGGCTTGCCGCCGCGACCAATGTTGCGGGTGCCGCCCAGGCGCTCGAAGCGGTCGCAACCGCCGAGCGCAACATCGCCAGAAACGTTACTCCCCAGCTGGCCATCGAGGTCATGCTGTTCGATATCAGGAAGGCACTGAAATGCCGTTAGTCGTACCCGTTAAGTTTACCTACGCCTCGCGCGACCTGTGGTTCGACCCGCAGGATCTGGATATCCTCGAGGCCGATTATGCTATCTGCTCCACCGAGCGCGGAACCGAGATCGGCCTGGTCACGGCAGACCCCTTCGAGGTGCCGCAGGACGAGATCGGCCAGCCGCTCAAGCCCGTGCTGCGCGTGGCGAGCGACATCGACCTGCAGCTTGCCGATGATCTGGCCATTCAGGGTGACGAGGCCATGGTCGATTTCCGTCGCCTGGTCAAGGAGCTCGACCTCGAGATGAAGCCGGTTGGCGTCGAGTACCTGTTTGGCGGCGAGAAGGCCGTGTTCTATTTTGCGGCCGAGGAGCGCGTCGATTTTCGTCAGCTCGTCAAGGACCTTTCCTCGACGCTGCACATTCGCGTCGACATGCGCCAGATCGGCGTGCGCGACGAGACCCGCTTGGTGGGCGGCTATGCCCAGTGCGGGCAGGAGCTCTGCTGCACGCGCTTTGGCGGACAGTTTGAGCCCGTCTCGATTCGCATGGCAAAAGAGCAGGATCTACCGCTTAACTCGTCCAAGATCAGCGGCGTATGCGGCCGTCTAATGTGCTGCCTGCGCTACGAGTTCGAGGCTTATAAGGACTTTAAGAGCCGCGCACCCAAAAAGAAGACGCTTATCGATACGCCGCTTGGCAAGGCACGTATTCAAGAATATGACACGCCGCGCGAGCAGCTGGTGCTGCGCCTGGAGAACGGCAAGGTCTTTAAGGTCAACCTGGCCGATATGACCTGCTCGGAGGGCTGCAAAAAGAAGGCAGCCGAGCAGGGCTGTAACTGCCGTCCCGACTGCGTGACGCGCGACGTGCTCGAGCGCATCGAGTCGCCCGAGATGCGCCTGGCGCTCATGGAGCTCGATCGCGAGAACGGCGTCGACGTGGGCGATGGCCTGCCGAACGCTGATCGCCTGGCGGGCATATCGATGCCCAAGCGCCGTCGTCGCGATGCCGAATCCGATGCTCGCGCCGGTCAGGGCGAGGGTCGTGGCCGTGGAAAGGGCCGTGGCAAGGCCGAGGCGCTCGAGGCCGAGGGGGCGGCCGATGGCCGTCGCCGCCGCAAGCGCACGGCGTCCGTCGACAATGGCGAGGCCGCGGGCAAGAACGCTTCCCGCGAGCGCGAGGCTCACCAGCCCCAGCAGCAAAACCGCGGCGGTGGCATGAACCCCACGCGCCGTCGCCGCCGTCACCTGTCGAGCGAGGAGCGCGAGGACGCCTTCCGCGCCGCAGCCGCTCGCGAAGCCGGTGCCGCTCCCAAGGGCGTCTCGGCTTCCGACGCGCCTGCCGACAAGGGCGGCAAGCCGCGTGGCGAGGAGGAGCGCGTGCCGCGTCCGCGCCGTCGCCATTCCTCGGGCACGCAGCAGAAGCCCTCGGTTCCTTCCGTGGCCGATCAGGTTTCGGACGGTGAAGTCAAGGTCACGCGCCGTCGCCCTGGAGACGGCGGAGGAGCTGCCGCCAAGGCTTCGCGCGGCGGTACTCGCGACGAGCGCGAACCGCGTGAGGATCGCGGTGGCGAGGGCTCGACCGACCAGGGTCAAAAGCGTCGCCGTCGCCGTCGCTCCCGCAAGCCGCGCCAGGACGGTGGTGAAGGCTCGACTCACACCTCGTCCGCACCGCAACCGCCTGCCGGCGAATAACGTCCGTAAGCGGATGTGACTCGCCTGACCCTAGCACCTCTGGGTATCATGGCTCTACACCGACAACCCTCCCTTCGCCTTCGCGTAGGGAGGGTTGTGTCATGAAGAGGCATTTGAATGTGTTGAGTCGCTTGCAGGGTGCAGGCACCCTACCGTTTGCGGACGAATTGCTACCGCTTGCCGAGCGCGCGACGTACGAGGCACTTGAGGCGTTGTCGCCCACGCGATGCGCCGGCTGCGAGCGTTCCGGTGCGTTGATCTGCCAGGATTGTCTGGCATCGCTCGTGCTCATCGATCCGTGCCATAGCTGCATCCGATGTGGCGCCCCGTTTGGGGATTTACTGTGCACCGAGTGTTCGGTCGAGGGCACGTCTTCGGCAATGGCCGAGGCGCTCGATCGCTGCCTGGCGTGTGCCGTCTACGCACATCCGCTGCCGCGCATCATCAAGGCGTACAAGGATGCGGGCGAGCGCCGTCTGGCGCCGTATCTGGCGGAGTTGCTCTACGACACTGCCTTGCATGCCCAGGTGACAGCCCCCGATCGCTACGGCAGTGTGCTGTCCGGCGCCGATGCAGTGGTATTTGTGCCCGCGACTGCAGCAGCGTTTCGGCGGCGTGGATTCGATCACATGGAAGCAATCGCGCGCTCGTTTTGCGATCTTTCGGGCGTGTCGTTGCTGGACGCCCTGGTCAAATACGGTCATGGTGACCAGCGCGAGCTCGGTCGCGATGAGCGCCGGGAGCATGCCCGGGGCATGTACGAGACGGTTGAGGATGTGCGCGGCTGCCGTCTGCTGCTCATCGACGATGTCATTACCACGGGCGCGACTATGGCAGCGGCCTCAGCGGAGCTCAAGCGTGCCGGCGCCGCAGCAGTCGATGGCCTCGCTATCGCACGCGTTTGGTAGGGGTGGTTTTGTGGCAGTGAAGATTGCGCGACGCATCGAGCCGACAAGCGAGCAACAGGCGGCCTCCGTAATCCTGACCGGCGCCTCGGCGCTGCGCATGATGCGAGCCGAGCGCCGAAAAATGGGTTACATCAGCTGGAGGGACCTCAATCCCGATGAAGAGCACGGCGTGCTGTATGCATCGTCGCCCTCGGCCGAGGACATCTATCTTCCCGATTTGGTGCGGATCGGGGCCGTGAGCGGCGAGGTCCAAGAAGACCTGTGTCTACTGGTGGGGTCGTCGAAACAGCGTCGCCGCATGCCTGGTGCAAGCTGGTCCGTTTGTTCTGTAGGTCTGCCGGTTGGTTCGATTCTGGAGGTGGAGCCGGGGGTGTACAGCTTGTCTCCCGAGGCCCTCTGCGTAGCCGTTGCGCGCGAGCTCGGCTGCATCCAGGCATTTGCCCTGGCACAGGAGCTGTGCTCCAAGATTTCGCTGAGCGATCGCGGGCAGTATCTACCTCCCTACACATCGCCTGTCGTGAACAAATTGGCAAAGGACAAAGGCCAGCCGCCAGATGTCGGTTACTTTGAGGTCGAGCCCGTGCTGACACCCGATCACCTGGCAGATTACCTCGCGGCGTGCAAAGGAAGCACGGCCAAACAGCTGCGGCGTCTGTGCCCCTATCTGTCGGAAAACCTGCGCTCGCCCATGGAATGCATCATGCTCGCCATGTTTTCGCTTCCGTTTTCCTATGGCGGATTTGCCTGCGGTCCCTTTAAGACCGACTACAAGATCGAGTTCGATGACCGCGCGCAGGCAATCTCAGGGATGCCGCATGCAGTTTGCGATGCGTATCAGGAAGCAGCCCGGTTTGACCTGGAATACAACGGTGAACTGGGCCATTCCTCCCGGAGGGGACGTATCCATGATGAAAAACGCAACACGGGCTTGATTGCTATGGGAATCGAGGTCGCGACGGTCAACAACGAAATGCTCTGCGACATGGAGGCGATGGAAGCGCTCGCATGGCGCATTCACCAGCGTATGGGCAAACGATATCGCAACCGTGTTGACGCTTGCAGAAAGAAACAAGAGGCGCTATTTAACACGCTTCGGGCGTGTTTTGGGCTTAAACCTGCCTAACAATGCTCTGAAACAGGGGGTTGGATATATGCTCTGGCCAAAATATAGCAAATATGAGTACTGCTACAAATTCAGTAACAGCAAATTCAGGGATTTTGGGACTGGAAGATGACGTAAATTGGAAAAATATTAAACAAATGTGGAATATCTTGGCATTAATCTGACGTTATAGAGCGTGAAAACTGTTTGCAGAGCCAAAAATTCCTGCCACTAATTTGATAACAGTACTCATATTTGCTATTTTTTGGCCACGCGCCCCAAGACGGGCGCGTCGGGGCTCTCCATGGGGAGCGACGGGCTCAATCAGAGCGCGTGCGGCCCGCTCCGACCTGCGAAATCTGTGCTCGCGATGCGAATAACGTCCCTAACCTTAAACTATAGCTTGAACTTAGCTATAATGCGCTACGTTCCTGCCAGGCTGTGGTTGCGGACGGACGAAATGTCCATCCTAGTCCAAGACAGACGCGGTCAAAGGGATCCACGTAAGCGACCGCGTGCGCGCGGCGCGATCATGGCGCGTCCTAGATGTAAGCCGCACCGTCCGTTCTACTTTCTTTGGGGCAATACCGCCTCGCGGGCGAGCGGGCCAGTCGTGAAGGTGGCTGCGGCCTCCCGAGCAAACGCCCCGGTGCGCAAGTGTGGGGTCAAATACCAGGTCAGCTGGTGGGAACACCCGTTATTCCGCGCAACGCACGGATCGTATACGACACAGAAGGCAGGGTAGTGGACATGGTGAGGGGCAGCTTGATGCACGCGGCTCGGTTGGGTGCTGGGACCGCGGCGGTCATTGCCGTTTTGGGCCTGAGTGGATGCGCGTTCAATCCACTGTCCACGTTCACGACGCCCACGATCGACCAGATCGAGCGCGAGACCGTTACCCCCACGGTATCGGACGATGCCCTGGTCACGCCGGGAACCCTGACTGTCGCTCTCGATACTTCCGATGCCCCGCAAGCCATGCAGGATGCCGACGGAAACCTCACGGGCTATGCGGTCGATGCCGCTCGTGCCCTCGCATGCCGCATGGGTCTCAAGGTTGCCTTTGTCGATGCGTCCTCGGCCGATTCCGCGCTCAGCGATAAAAAGGCCGACATCTTCATTGGTGACGTCAGGTCTACGGACGGCGATATCAGCTCGCTTGGCACCTGTCTGTACGACGCCCCCGCCGTATTCGGCAAGAGCAGCGACGGAGAGTCGCTGAGCGTTTCCACCGAAACGCTTAACACCGCTACCCTGGGCGTTCAGACCTCTTCGGCCTCGCAGGAAGCGCTCGCCAAGCAGAGCATTACGGCCAACCAAAAGACCTTCTTCAACATCAATGAGTGCTTTGAGGCGCTCGAGTCGGGCGAAGTCGATTACGTGATCTGTGATTCCACGGCCGGTGGTTACCTCGCGCGCCTGATGAGCCAGATCTCCTATGTCGGCACGCTCGAGACGCCCTCCACGCTTGGTGTCGCAGGCCTTAGCTCTAACGATGAGCTGTGCCGTGCCGTGAGCGATGCCCTCGATGGTATCACGGTCGATGGCACGCTCGAGGCAGTCCACTGCGTCTGGTACGGCCAGATGCCCTATGACCTTACCGCCAAGACCGTTTCGGGAGCCAATGTGCAGACATCCGACTCCACGTCCAACGAGACTGAGCCCTCCGATGACGACGCCTCCGATAACAACGGCGACAGCCCGTCGTCTAGCCAGGAAGGCGCCATCACCGACGATGACATCAACAAGCTCAATAGCTAGTTATTGGTAGGGGTGGCGTCTGCCATACATTGAACGAGGCGCTTCTTCATGGTTTCAACACGCATAGTCGGGTCTCCCCAATAGGGGAGCCCGGCTTTTCTATTTCGGTAAAAACAGCAGGTAAAAGCTGATTTTCAGGAGAAAAACTAGCTTTGCCGACGCCTTCCTATAGCGCACTTTGCTACAGAAAAGTGCGAGACTTCGGTATGCGGTATCAAGCAATCGTTATTCGGGTCTTTGAGAATCCGGGTGATTAAATGCACGGCAATGGGTACATAGCCAGTACAGTAAGTCCCCGAGGCAGATTGGAGCCACGTATGGATATCAAGGTTTCTGGACGCAAGACGACGGTAACCGATGCTCTGCGTGCGCATGTGGATGAGAAGATCGGCGAGGCGCTCAAGGTTTTCGATATCGAGCCCATGACAGTCGACGTTGTGCTTCGTTATGAGAAGAACCCCTCGAACCCCAACCCGGCAATCGTCGAGGTCACGGTTCGTGCCCGCGGCTCTGTGATCCGCGTTGCCGAGCACGGCGCAGATATGTATGCCGCCATCGATCTCTCCGCCGATAAGGTCACCCGCCAGCTGCGCAAGTTCAAGACCAAGGTCGTGGACAACCGCCAGGGCGGTGCCAGCGCCGCGGATGTTGCGCCGGTCGAGCGCGTCGAGGATCTGGCCGACCTGCTGCTGCCCGAGGAAGAGGACGACCTGCTCGTCCGCGAGAAGGTTATCGATGTCACCCCGATGACTGAGGAGCAGGCGCTGGTGCAGACCGATTTGCTGGGCCACGACTTCTACGTGTTCGAGAACGCGACGACCGGTCTCATCAATGTGGTGTATCACCGTAAGAATGGTGGATATGGCATCATCAAGCCCCGCATCGAAACACTTGACGAGTAAAATACGTTAACTTGCATGAGTTAACGGTTGGCGGCCATCCCATGCGGGTGGCCGCCTTTTTACGTAAGGAGTCGCTTTGATGGACAAGGCCGCATCCGCCGGTCATTCGAACCGTTGCCGCATCGTCGTCGATACCTGCTGCGACTTTAGCCCCGAGGTCGCCGCGAACCTCGATGTCGATATCCTGGGTTTCCCTTTCATTATCGATGGCGAGGAGCGCACAGACGACATCTGGTCGAGCATGAGCCCTAAGGAGTTCTACGACCGCATGCGCGCCGGTGCCCGCGTGTCCACCTCGGCTGTGTCGCTCGGTCGCTATATCGAGTTTTTTACCGAGTGCGCCAAAGAGGGCACGCCCACGGTCTACCTGTGCTTTACCTCGGCGCTGTCGTCGAGCTACAACTCCGCGTGCCAGGCGGCAGATGTCGTGCGCGCCGAGTATCCCAACTTTGAGCTCTACGTGGTCGACAACGCTCTGCCCTGCGCGACCGGTGCGCTCTTGGCGCTCGAGGCCGTGCGCCAGCGTTCGGCGGGACTGACCGCCAAGCAGCTGGTCGATTGGGCAAACGAGGCAAAGACCTACGTGCACGGCTACTTTACGCTCGAGAGCTTCGACGCACTGGCTGCCGGCGGCCGCATTCCTCCCGCGGCGGCGCAGCTCACGGCAAAGCTCGACGTCAAGCCCGAGCTCTCCTACGACCTGGCCGGCTCGCTGTCGCTGATCGGCGTCAACCGCGGCCGCAAGAAGGCGCTCAAGTCCATCCTCAAGTCGTTCCGCGAGAACTACGTGCCCGATCGCACCATGCCCATCGCCATCATGACGGCCGATGCCGAAAAGGATGGTGACTGGCTCGAAGCCGCCATCCGCAAGGAGGAGGGTTGCGCCGACGTCACGATCATTCGCGGCTCCGTGGGTCCCACCATCGGCTCGCACGTGGGCCCCGGCATGGTGGGCTGCGCGTTTTGGGGTAAGAACCGCGCCGACAAGGCGTCGCTTTCCGACCGTATCGCCCGCCGCGTGCGCGGTCAGTAGGCAAGCGCTGCGTCCGTAATCGCCCTCGACTCACAGCCCAAACGCTGGCACCGAGTATTCAACCTGGTAACAACACCCAACCCAAAAGGAAAGGTTTCATGGCAAACAAGCTCTCCGTCGCATTCATCGGCACCGGAATTATGGGTGCCCCCATCGCCGGCCACATTCTGGACGCTGGCTATCCCGTCACGGTCAACAACCGCACCAAGTCCAAGGCTGCAGCGCTCGTTGAGCGCGGTGCCGTCTGGGCCGATACGCCGGCAGATGCCGCGGCGAACGCCGACGTCGTCTTTACCATGGTGGGCTATCCCTCCGAGGTCGAGGAGCTCTACCTGGCGGGCGACGGCCTGCTCGCGTGCACTAAGCCCGGCGCGGTCCTGATCGACCTCACCACGAGCTCGCCCGAGCTGGCGCGCGACATTGCCGAGGCCGCCCAGGTTTCCGGCCGCATGGCGTTTGACTGCCCCGTCACCGGCGGCGAGTCGGGTGCTATCGCCGGCACGCTCACAGCTATCGTGGGCGCTACCGAGAACGACATCGCCCCGGTCCGCGATATCCTTTCCACCTTTGCGGCAACCATCTGCTGCTTCGACGGCGCCGGCAAGGGCCAGGCTGCCAAGCTCGCCAACCAGGTGTCGCTGGGCGCCTGCATGGTCGGCATGGCCGATGCGCTGGCGTTTGCCGAGCTGAGCGGCCTCGATCTGGAGAAGACCCGTCAGATGATTCTGGGCGGTACCGGCAAGTCCGGCGCCATGGAGAGTCTGGCGCCCAAGGCGCTCGACGGCGATTACAAGCCCGGCTTTATGGTCGAGCACTTCATCAAGGACCTGCGCTTGGCGCTCGCCTATGCCGACGACCGCGAGCTTGCGCTGCCCGGCGCCGACGTGGCCTTTACGCTCTACGACATGCTCGATGCCATCGGTGGCGCCAAGCTGGGCACCCAGGCCATCACGGTGCTCTACAAGGAGGAGGCCGACGCCATCGCCGCCGGTCTTGACTGGTCGCAGTATCGTCCCGAGGAGCATGGTGCTCACGAGGAAGGCTGCGGTTGCGGCGAACATGGCGACGACCACGAGTGCGGTTGTGGCCACCACCATGGCGAGGACCACGAGTGCTGCGGCGGCCACGGCCATGACGACGGCCACGAGTGCTGCTGCGGCCACCATCACGGGGAGTAGCGCCCATGAGCTGGACGTTCGTGGTGCTTGCGCTGGTGCTCTTTCTCTTTGCGATCTACATCGGCTTTTTGTGCGGCCAGTGGGCGTGCGAAAAGCGCGTCATCACCAAGCGTGACTACTGGATTGCCAACTTTGCGGGAGCGGCGGCAGTCATCCTGCTGACCTGGGTGTTCTCGCTGTTCCCGCTAGTGCAGTTTGCGCCGATCGGCTGGCTCGGCGGCTTTATCGCCGGCCTTAAAATGAGCTTTGGCGAATCCGTCGGCCCGTGGCGCAAGCACGACGAGGTCTTTAACGTCAACAAGGCTCACCGCGCCGCCGCCGACGCGGGCGACGCCGAGGAGCGCCGCCGCGCGCGTCGCAATGGCGCGGCCGACCGACAGCTCATCTCGGTCACCGATGACAGCAAAGGTGCTGGCAAGCACGCTAAGAAATAGTAAAAAGAGGTAACTATGGCAGAAAACAAAGACGAACAGCTCACCGACGAGGAGCTGGCACAGCTCCAGCTGGCAGAGGAGAACGAGAACGCCGTCGACCGCCTGGTCAAGGAGCTCGGCTGCCCCACGCGCCGTATCCGCCAGTTTGCCGCCCGCGTGCTGCACCTGCTTGCCGAGCGCGATCCGCAGCGCGTCGTGCCCTGTGTGCCCGCGCTGATCGAGGCGCTCGATCGCCCCGAGGCTCAGACCCGCTGGGAGGCCCTCGATGCCCTGACGGCGCTCGCCACCACTTGCCCCGAGCAGCTGGGCGATGCCTTTGAGGGCGCCGAGACCGCGCTGTTCGACGAGATTTCCTCCACGCTGCGCTATGCCGCCTTCCGCCTGCTGTGCGTGTGGGGCGCCACGAGCGTCGAGCGTTCGCGCGAGGCTTGGCCCATCCTGGACGAGGCCATCCAGTGCTACCACGGCGACCTTGAGTATCGCGATATGCTCGGTTGCCTGTACGAGTTTGGCCAGGGCGAGATCGACGCCGAGGTCGCCGAGAAGCTTGCGCTGCGCCTTAAGTTCGACGCCGAGAACGGCAAGGGCAGCTATCTCAAGGCCCGTTCGAGCGAGATTTGCGAAATGCTTGTTAAACGTTTTGGCCTGGATCTCTCCAAAAAGAAGAAGCGTGCTAGCGTTAAAAAATCTGACGACGCCGAAGACGAGGAGTAACAGATTATGGCGCACGATGTAGTCCTGATTCCCGGTGACGGTATCGGTCCCGAGATTACGCAGGCCATGCGCCGCGTGGTCGAGGCCACCGGTGTCCAGATCAACTGGAACGTCCAGGAGGCAGGTGCCGGCGTCATGGACGAGTTTGGCACGCCGCTGCCCCAGCACGTGCTCGATGCGGTCGCCGAGACCAAGGTTGCCATCAAGGGCCCCATCACCACGCCGGTCGGCACGGGTTTCCGCAGCGTTAACGTGGCCCTGCGCAAGCACTTCGACCTGTACGCCTGCGTGCGCCCCTGCCTGTCGCAGCCGGGCGACGGCTCGCGCTTCCGCGACGTCGACCTGGTCATCGTGCGTGAGAACACCGAGGACCTCTACGCCGGGATCGAGTTCGATGAGGGCGCTGCCGAGGTCGAGGAGCTCTCACAGCTTGTCGAGCGCTCGGGTCAGAAGACCTTCGCCGCCGATTCCGCCATCTCAATTAAGCCCATCTCCATCGCCAAGAGCCGCCGCATTGTGGAGTACGCCTTTGAGTACGCCCGCCGTTGCGGCCGCAAAAAGGTGACGGCCGTACACAAGGCAAACATCATGAAAGCGACTGACGGCCTGTTCCTGCGCGTTGCGCGCGAGGTGGCCGCCAACTATCCCGAAATCGAGTTCAACGACAAGATCGTCGACGCCACCTGCATGGGTCTGGTCCAGAACCCCAACGACTTCGATGTCCTGGTGCTGCCCAACCTGTACGGCGACATCGTGAGCGACCTGTGCGCCGGCCTGGTGGGCGGCTTAGGCATGGCCCCCGGCTCCAACATCGGTGCCGACTGCGCCATCTTCGAGGCAACGCACGGCTCTGCGCCCGATATCGCTGGTCAGGATATCGCCAACCCCACGGCCGAGATTCTCTCTGCTGCGATGATGCTCGATCACCTGGGCGAGAACGACGCTGCCAATCGCATTCGCGCCGCCGTCTCTGCCACGCTCGACGAGGGCGAGCAGGTTACCGGTGACGTGCGTCGTGCCCAGACCGGCTCCGTCGAGGGGGCCGTGGGCACGCAGGCCTTTGCCGATGCCGTTATCGCGCACCTGGCCTAAGGTAGGCACGTTGCAAACGCCTAAATTGTACTTAAGTGTTTGCGTATAACCTAAGAATCAATACGCCCGGCGCTCTGTCGGGCGTATCCTATTGAGGACTATGTTTCCTAACAAGGAGTAACCGATATGGGTCTGATTCAAAAGAAGGACGAGAAGGACGAGATCGACGGTATCCAGATCATCGAGCGCGGCGAAGGCCCCGACGGTGACGAGGACGAGAAGATCGACCTGGTCGCCGGTACGTCTGCCGAGCACATTGCTGCCGGTACGACGGCCGAGGAGGAGGACGCCCGTCTGGAGGCTCAGATTGCCGTGGATGCCGCTGACGAGAATCTGATGCCCGAGGCCCAGGATGAGGACGACGATATCCTGGGTTCCGATGAAGACGATCGCGTATCCAAGCACAAGAAGACGATGATTGCCGCCTTTGTGGTTGCAGTCGTGATCGCTGCGGTGGTCGGCTTCTTTATCGGCAATGGCGGCTTTGGCGGCAAGGGTGTCGGCTCGGCGACCCTGACCGAGGACCAGCTCGATTCGACCGTGGCAAGCTACAGCTACAACGGCAAGAAGAGCGACATCACCGCGCGCGAGGCCATTGAGAGCCAGTACAGCCTCGACACCGTCAAGGATGGCGATGGCAACTACACCGCTCCCTCTGCCGACGTCATCCTGTCCTACGTGCGCAACAAGATCCTGCTCGACGCTGCCGAGGACGAGGGCATCACCGTCTCTTCTAAGGAGATGAAGAAGTACGCCGAGGATTCCATCGGCACTTCGGACTACAAGACCATGGCCACGCAGTATGGCGTGTCCAAGGACCAGGCCAAGCAGATCGTCCGTCAGTCCGCGACGCTGCAGAAGCTCTACAAGAAGAAGGTGGGCGATAGCTCCGCAAGCATGCCGACCGCCCCGACCGAGCCTGCTGACGGCAACGAGGAGACCGCGAGCAAGGACTACGCCGATTACATCATCAAACTTGCCGGCGATGAGTGGGATAGCTCAAAGGGCACTTGGAAGGATGCCGACAGCACCTATGCCAAGGCCTTTGCCGATGATGCCTTTACGGCCGATAGCGCTACCTATAAGCAGGCCATGACCGCCTACTACACTGCTTATCAGCAGTATTCCTCGCAGGCTTCGAGTGCCAGCTCCAAATGGACCGAGTATGCTAACGGCCTCTACGCCAAGGCCAACATCAGCATCTACGGCCTGTTTGCGTAAGGTTTGCCTGCACTACTGCGCGCTAACCGATCTACCTGATTGAGCCCGCTAGAACGGACAACGTTCTAGCGGGTTTTTTGTTACCGAAACCACTAGGGTAGGCCTCGCGCCCGCGCAAGCGCTCCATCGCGCTTCCCTAATTCATCTGGGAAAACAACTGCAAACGATTGCAAGTAACCGGTGAACGGTCGAAAACTACCGTTCACCGATAATCTCAAAACTGGTTCTAACTGGTATTAAGTCAAAAAGACCAATTCACATATCTTCACAATGACCTGCAATTTTTCTTCACGCTATTTTTAGCCGCCCTGCGTTGTTTAGACACAGGAAAAGATCCGATCTTTTGCCAAAGCATTTCGAAACGGTTTCAAAACCGCAGGTAGAAGTGTTAACGACCGGTAAACGGTCGATTTATCACCGTGAGCGGTGCAAAAACGTTTTACCGTATGAATCAAGGAAAGCGACCTCTTCTGGGGTGATATAGTGACAACAACACGTCACGTGGTTACTACCAGTTTAGAAACCACTGGTCTTCAAAGAACGCTTTCCAAGAAGCTTTAAGGGCGAGCGCCCGCTGGCTTCCGAAAATCATCGGACTCAGATTGTACACACCTTCGGAAGGGAAATTTGAATGGTTGGCTTTATTCTTACCGGTCATGGACAGTTCGCACCCGGCCTTGCAAGCGCTATCGCGATGGTTGCCGGCGACCAGCCTGCTTTTACCGTCGTTCCTTTTGAGGGCGACCAGGCCGCATCCTACGGTGAGGATCTCCGCGCCGCTATTACCGCCATGCGCGAGGAGTGCGATGGCGTGCTCGTCTTTACCGACCTGCTTGGCGGCACCCCGTTCAACCAGTCGATGATGATTGCCCAGGATGTCGACAACGTCGAGGTTCTGACTGGCACCAACCTTCCCATGGTTATTGAGCTTCTGTTCCTCCGAGGCAATGCCACGCTCGCCGAGCTTGGCGAGCAGGCCGTGACCGTTGGACAGACGGGCGTCACCGCCCAGACGGTCGCATCCGTTGCCGGCTCCGAGGAAGAGGATATCTTCGGCGACGAGGACGGCATCTAATGGCCGATTTCGGAGCCAACGTCCTGAGCTCCTCGGTCGCCCTTTTAGGCCTGCTTGTCATCATGGGCTTGATTTACACCGTCTGGTCGCAAATCAACATGAAGAAGAAGCAGAAGTACTTCAAGGAGCTGCACACCGAGCTCAAGCCGGGTCAAGAGGTTCTTTTCGCCGGCGGTATCTACGGAACCGTCAAAGGCATCGAAGGCGAGAAGGTCCAGATCAAAGTCCGATCCGGAGCCGTCGTAGATGTTTCGCGTTACGCGATTCAGGAGATCAAGTAACTGTCGTCAGCAAATAACGAAAGGAAGCTGATCAACATGGCAGAACCCAACATTCTTCTTACCCGCATCGATAACCGACTGGTTCATGGTCAGGTTGCCACCCAGTGGAACTCCACCCTGGGCTCCAACCTCATCCTCGTCGCCAACGACGACGTGGCGTCCAACACCATGCGCCAGAACCTCATGAAGATGGCCGCTCCCACCGGCGTCGCTACGCGTTTCTTCTCTCTGCAGAAGACCATCGACGTCATTGGCAAGGCGAGCCCGCGCCAGAAGATCTTCATCGTGGCCGAAACACCGGAAGACGTGCTTACGCTCGTCAAGGGCGGTGTGCCTATAAAGAAGGTAAACATCGGCAACATGCACATGTCGGAAGGAAAGCGCCAAGTCGCCACCTCCGTCGCAGTTAACGACGAGGATGTCGCTGCGTTTAAAGAGCTGCAGGAATTGGGGGTGGAGTTGGAGATCAGGCGCGTTCCGAGCACGCCTGTTGAGGACACGAGCAAGCTCTTCTCGTAATCCTCGTGATCCACGTTGTCAGGAGTGAAACCCTGACGTTCTGTACGTGATATCCAAAGTGCGTACATTCATTTTGAAAGGAGGAGCAAGATGGAATACTCGATCATCCAGATCGCTCTGGTCTTCGTCGTCACGTTCATCGCGGCAATCGACCAGTTTGACTTCCTCGAGTCTCTCTATCAGCCCATCGTCACCGGCGCCGTCATCGGTCTTATCCTTGGCGACCTCAACACCGGTCTTCTCGTGGGTGGTACTTATCAGCTCATGACGATCGGCAACATGCCGATCGGAGGCGCTCAGCCGCCTAACGCCGTCATTGGCGGCATCATGGCAGCCATTCTCGCTATCGCCACGGGCCTCGAGCCCAACGCGGCAGTCGGTCTCGCCATTCCGTTCGCTCTGCTTGGCCAGCTCGGCGTTACCCTGGTCTTCACGCTTATGTCCCCGCTTATGTCCACGGCCGATAACATGGCTCACAACGCGGACACCAAGGGCATCGAGCGCCTGAACTACTTCGCCATGGCTCTGCTCGGCCTGATCTTCGCTGTCGTCGTCACCCTGTTCTTCATCGCTGGTGCTACCATTGGTCAGACCATCGCTTCCGCCATCCCGACTTGGCTGCAGACCGGTCTGTCCGCTGCAGGCGGCATGATGCGCTTCGTCGGCTTCGCCGTCCTGCTCAAGGTTATGATGAACCGCGATATGTGGGGCTTCTTCCTCATGGGCTTTGGCCTCGCGCTCATCACCGTTGCCAACGATTCGCTGGCAACCCCTGCTCTGCTCATCCTCGCTCTCATCGGCTTCGGCATCGCTTTCTGGGACTTCCAGCAGCAGACCGAGCTGAAGGGTGCAGCTGTTTCTGACGGAGGTGACTTCGAAGATGGCATCTAATGAGTATGTGATCCCGGAGCACTACGAGGATCTCACTCCTGCTCCGCAGCTCGACCAGAAGACCCTCAACAAGATGGCTTGGCGCTCCTGCTTCCTGCAGGCATCGTTCAACTACGAGCGCATGCAGGCCGCTGGCTGGCTCTACTCCATCATCCCCGGTCTGGAGAAGATCCACACCAACAAGAACGACCTCGCGGCTTCCATGAGCCACAACCTGGAGTTCTTCAACACCCACCCGTTCCTTGTCACCTTTGTTATGGGCATCGTGCTTTCGCTCGAGCAGAACAAGGTTGACATCCCCACGATCCGCGCCGTCCGCGTCGCCGCAATGGGCCCGCTCGGTGGTATCGGTGACGCCCTGTTCTGGCTGACGCTCGTGCCTATCACGGCCGGCATCACCTCCAACATGGCCATCAACGGCAACGCCGCTGCACCGATCATCTTCCTGGTGATCTTCAACGTCGTCCAGTTCGCTCTGCGCTTCTGGCTCATGAACTGGTCCTACAAGCTTGGCACCAGCGCTATTGACGCTCTGACCGCCAACATGCAGGCCTTCACGCGTGCCGCTTCCATCATGGGCGTCTTCGTCGTCGGTTGCCTGGTCGTCACCATGGGTGGCACCCAGATCAACCTCCAGATCCCCAACGGCACCACCCGTGGCCTTGCCCCTACTACCGTGATTGTCTCCGAGAAGGAGGCCGAGAACTTCACCGGTATGGAGGGCATCGATACCGAGACCGCTGAGGCCGGTACCATCGCCATGACCGATGAGGACGGCAACGCCCTCACCGCCACCGATGCCGACGGCAACGAGGTCAAGTGCGGCGTCGCCGATCTGGGCAACGGCATGGAGTCCGTGACCTACGCTACCGTCACCGAGGATCCGGTCAACTTCTCTGTTGCCGACACCCTCAACACCATCGTCCCCAAGCTCGTCCCGCTTATGCTTACGCTGCTGCTTTACTACATGTTCGCTAAGCACAGCTGGACCCCGACCAAGGGCATTCTCCTGCTCTTCGTCCTGGGCATCCTGGGCGCTGGCCCGCTTGGTCTCTGGCCGAGCATCTGGTAAGGCTCTAGCTTGAGGGGTGTGTCCCTACGCGGCTCACACCCCGACCCCTTAAGCCATGTGTATGTTAAAAGCCGCGTGCTCGAAAGAGCGCGCGGCTTTTGTTTTCTTAATGATTCGGGTGTGGCAGACAGATAATGCATAACACCCTAGGTAGTTAGCCGAAATCGAGCAAAAGGGAGGATAGGATGGCGATCGGAGCGCGTAAGCAACCGCTGTACGATCAGCTGGTCGATATTCTGACCGAAAAGATTGACCATGAATATCGCGCCGGTGACATGATTCCTTCCGAGCGCGAACTTTCGGAGCGCTATGGTCTCTCGCGCACTACGGTACGCCTGGCTCTGCAGGAACTGGAGCGTTTAGGACTGGTGGTTCGGCAGCACGGTCGCGGTACCTTTGTTACCGACCGTTCGGCAAAGGCAACCAATCTTATGCAGTCCTACAGCTTTACCGAGCAGATGCGCGCGATGGGTCGCGACCCCGAGACCACGATTCTCGATTTTTGCGAGATGGAGGCCGATAAGAATCTGGCTGAGCATATGGGATTGCGTATCGGTGATCGCATTTTTAAGCTCAAGCGTCTTCGTTCTGCCGACAACATGCCCATGATGGTCGAACGCAGCTATCTACCGGTTCGTCAATTTCTATCCCTAAAGCGACCACTGCTAGAGCGTAAGCCGCTTTACGATGTGATTGAGCAAGACTTTCAGCAAAAGATACGCGTGGCCGAAGAGGAGTTCTATGCGAGCATAGCCCGTCCCACCGATGCTCACCTTTTGGGAATTGTCGAGGGCTCGCCTGTGCTCGATTTGGTCAGGACTACGTATAACGAGTCAAACGAGGTAGTGGAGTACACACTCTCGGTTGCTCGTGCCGATCAGTTTAAATACAAGGTCTACCACCAGCGTAGCAACTAGTGCTCGCATCGTTTCCATATGGTGATTCTTTGCATTTAACTGGTTACTACCAGATAACCAACCGAAGTGTATAATTGCACGTCAGAGGATTACTTCTAGAGAGAGGTATTAGAAATGTTCGAGAAGAGTGTCGAGGAGCTCACCGAGCTCGGCGCCCAGATCACCACGGCCGAGATTGCTCAGCAGCCCGAGCTTTGGCGCGATACGCTCAACATCTATCGCGAGAACAAGGAGACCATCGAGGCCTTCCTGGCCGAGGCTCGCGCTATGGGCGAGGGTCGTCTGTCCGTTGTCTTCACCGGTGCCGGTACGTCCGACTACGTTGGCGATACCTGCGCCCCGTACCTGCGTCACGCTGGCAACACTGATCTCTACGACTTTAAGCCCATCGCCACGACCGACATCGTGAGCGCCCCGCGCGACTTCCTGCGCGCCGAGGATCCCACGCTCGTGGTTTCCTTTGCCCGCTCTGGCAACAGCCCCGAGAGCCTTGCCGCCGTTGCCGTTGCCAAGGAGCTCGTCCACAACGTCAAGTTCCTCAACATCACCTGCGCTCCCGAGGGCAAGCTTGCCGTCGAGTCTGCCGATGATCCCAATGCGCTGACGCTGCTCATTCCGCGCGCCAACGACAAGGGCTTCGCCATGACCGGTTCTTATTCCTGCATGACCCTGCTCTCCACCCTTATTTTCGACACTGCCTCTGACGAGCAGAAGGCCGAGTGGGTCGAGACGATTGCCAAGATGGGCGAGGAGGTCATCTCCCGTGAGCCCGAGATCGCCGATTACCTGGCTGGCGATTTCAACCGCGTGACCTACTTGGGTTCTGGCTCCTTCGGTGGCCTTGCTCAGGAGAGCCAGCTCAAGATCCTCGAGCTCGCTCACGGTCTGGTCGCTACTTCCTACGACACCTCCATGGGCTATCGTCACGGACCTAAGTCCTTCGTCGACGATAAGACGCTCGTCTTCGTGTTCGTCAACAACGACGCCTACACCCGTCAGTACGACATCGACATCCTCAACGAGATCGGTGGCGACGAGATCGCTCAGCACACCATCGCCGTTCAGCAGGAAGGTGCCACCGTCTATGAGGGTGAGTCCTTCACCTTTAAGGGCTACGAGGCACTTCCCGAGGGTTACCTTGCCCTGCCGTTCGTGATGTTTGCCCAGGCTATCAGCCTGCTCAACTCCGTGCGCGTGGGCAACACGCCCGATACGCCGAGCCCCACCGGCACGGTCAACCGCGTGGTTAAGGGCGTGACGATTCACCCCTTCACCGCTTAATCGCGTCCCCCTGTAAGGGCGCCCGTCCGCTCATAACGGCGGGCGGGCGCTTTTTGTTTTACGTGAGCTGGGTATAAGCATCACCACAGTCAACTGCTTTAGAAGCGAGGAGTGCATATGAGCACGTACGCAATTAAGGCTGACAAGTTCTTCTTGCCGGCAGGCCCGCAACTGGGCGGCTATCTTATGGTCGAGGATGGCGTTTTTGGCGCCTGGCAGGCCGACGAGCCCTCTTGCGAGATTAAGGACTACACGGGATCGTGGATCGCACCGGGTATGGTCGATACTCACATCCATGGCTTCTACAACCACTCAACTACCGATAACGATCCCGAGGGCATCGATATCAGCTCAACCGAGCTCGCCCGTCGCGGTACCACCAGCTGGCTGCCCACGACGTTCACCGATGGCGTCGAACAGATCAAGGATGCCTGCGTCGCCATCGCCCAGGCTGACGAGGGCCGCGGCCCCGACTTCTGCGGTGCTCGCATTCAGGGCATCTACCTGGAGGGCCCCTTCTTTACCATGAAGCACGTGGGCGCGCAGAACCCCGCTTATCTTATCGATCCCTCCGAGGAGGTCTTCGATCAGTGGCAGGAGGCTGCGGGCGGTCGCATCGTTAAGAGCGCCATGGCGGCCGAGCGCGACGGTGCCGCTGCTTATGCGGCTGCTCTGAACGCCAAGGGTGTGGTGACCAGCATCGGTCACTCCGACGCCACCTACGATGAGTGCATCGCCGCCATCAACGCCGGTGCCAGCTGCTTTACGCATACCTATAACGGCCAGCGCGGGCTGCATCACCGTGAGCCCGGTGTCGTGGGCGCTGCCATGTCCACGCCCGAGACCTACGCCGAGATCATCTGTGACGGCAAGCACGTAGACCCTGCCGCCATCAAGGCACTGCTACAGGCAAAGGGCTGGCAGCACACGGTGCTCATCACCGACTGCCTGGGTTGCGGCGGCATGCCCGAGGGCAGCTACACCAGTGGCGGCATGGACGTCATCATGAAGGACAACCTGTGCTGGCTCGCCGACGGCAAGAGCATTGCCGGCTCGGTGCTCACGCTTGCCCAGGGCGTCAAGAACATCGTCGACTGGGGCATCGCTAGCGCCGATATCGCCATTCGCATGGCAACTGAGGTGCCGGCACGCTCCGCGCACATCGAGGATAAGTGCGGCAGCATCATGCCGGGTCGCGACGCCGACTTTGTCGTGTTCGACCATGAGCTCACCCTCGTCGAGACGTATGTTGGCGGCCAGAGCGTCGGCAACGCCTTTACCGAGTAACGATAGAAAAAGACGGCGGGCCCGAATCTGCTCGGACCCGCCGTATGGGTTAAACGCTCAAAAGCACCTTCACAGTTACAGCTTGTTAGCGATCTTCTTTGCCGTGCGCTTGACGCCGGCCACCAGGCCTCCTGCAGGATGCTCCTTCTCGTAGGCTAGACGCTTCTCGCGCTTGGCATACTCTTCGACGATGATGTCGCCGTACTCGTCTTCGATCTTGTCGAAGAAGTCGACGGCGCCCTTAATTTCCTCAGCGGTCGGGTGTCCCTTTTGGACACCGCCGGTGAGTTTGAACGGCCCCCACGTATCAAAGCCGGGGCAGCCGTAGACACCCATAAAGATGGCCTGCCTCATGCGGCAGATGCCATCGATATCCTTGCCGTACCACTTGTTTTTGCCACCGTAGGTCATAAGGCCAAACACCTTGTCCTGCGGCTGCAGCACGTTCGTGAGCACGCGTGCCATATCTTTGTCGATCTCGGAGTAATAGATGCCCGTGGCGACGCCGATCAGATGATATTCGTGCAGGTCGGGGTACTCGTTTTTCCCGAGTGACTTCACGTCGAGGGTATCGATTTCGGGGTGCGCCTCGACGATGGCGTCCACGAGCTTTTTCGTGTTGCCGTGATGGCGCGAGGCGTAGAGGATGATGGTTCGCATAAGAAGGCCTTTCAGCTGTAATTGCATCAATGTCTGTATGGTACCCCGTTGTATGGCTGGGAAACCGGATGCATCGATGAACGTGCGGGTTTGTCCTTTGGTCAGGGCCGAGACGGGTTCTTGCGAGCAAAAAGCAGTTGTTCGAAAGGATGGACAATGGAATACGCTCTCTCCAACGATTCGATTTCTATTAAGGTGTCCACGGCTGGTGGTTCGTTTACCTCGATCGAGGCCGGAGGTCGCGAGTATCTGTGGCAGGGCGATCCCGCCGTGTGGTCCGGCCAGGCACCGATTTGCTTCCCGATTTGCGGAGGCTTGCGCGATAACAACGCCATGACGTTTGCCGGGCATCATGTAAAGCTCGCTCGCCATGGGTTTGCGCGCAAACAGGAGTGGAAGCTGCTGAGCCAGAGCGAGAACGAGCTGGCGATGTGCCTGGCTTCGGAGGATAACGCCGCGCTGCTGAGCGATTATCCGTATCCGTTTAAGCTTGTCGCCCGCTATACGCTCGAGGACGCTGCCGTGCGCGTTTCCTATGAGGTCACCAACGAGGGCACCGAGGACATGCCGTTCTTTATTGGCGGTCATCCCGGCTTTAGGTGTCCGCTCGATGAGGGCGAGGCCTATACGGACTACGAGTTGCGCTTTGAGAAGGACGAGGCTGCGGAGCTCTGCACCGCCGTTCCCTCGACTGGATTGATTGACGTGGCAAACCGCTCCAAGAACCCCATGGTGGGAAAGACGCTGCCCCTGTCGCACGAGCTCTTCGATTTTGCGGAGACCATCTTTGACGTGCTCGAGAGCCGCCGGGTCACGCTTTCTAAGAAGGGGGAGGACAAGGGCGTCCGCCTGAGCTTTGAGGGCTTCCCGTATCTCATTGTGTGGAGTAAGCCCGAGGGCGATTTTGTGGCAGTTGAACCCTGGGGCGGCCTTTCGACCTGCTCCGATGAGGACGACGTACTTGAGCATAAGCGCGGCTGCCTTGTCGCCAAGCCCAAGGAGACCGTCGTTCGCTCGTTCACAATCGAGATTCTGTAGTCGCATGTAGCCAATTCGTTTTGCAAGGCATAAGGAGCCTGCGAGATAAGGAGCTAGAAATGATCCTCACCGTTACGATGAACCCGTCCGTCGATACGCGCTATCAGCTCGATGAGCTCATTATCGACGACGTCAACCGCGTGACGCCCGAAAAGACCGCCGGCGGTAAGGGCCTCAACGTGGCCCGCGTCCTGGGCCAGCTGGGCGACGATGTCGTGGCAACCGGCCTGCTTGGTGGTCATATGGGCGCCTATATGGCCGAGCTCATGGATGCCAACGGCATTAAGAATGATTTTGTGCCCATCAAGGGCGAGACCCGCATCTGCCTCAATATCCTTCATGCTGGCAACCAGACCGAGTTGCTCGAGAGCGGCCCGACGATTGCCCCCGAGGAACTCGATGCCTTTACCGCCAAGTTCGCCGAGCTTGCGAGCAAGGCCGATGTCGTTACCATCTCGGGTTCGCTGCCCCGCGGCGTCGAGGCGGACTACTATGCTAAGATCACGGGCATTGCCGAGAACGCCGGCGCCAAGGTGCTGCTCGATACCTCGGGTGCCTCGCTTGAGGCTGCGCTCAAGTCCGAGGTCAAGCCTGAGCTGGTTAAGCCTAACCTGACCGAAATTAACGGCCTTCTGGGCACGAGCTTTACCACCGACGATGTGGACGAGCTCCGTTCCGCGCTCGCCTCTGACGCCCGCTTCTCCGATATCCCCTGGGTCGTCGTATCCATGGGCGCTGCCGGCTCAGTTGGCTTCCATAACGGCCGTGCGTTCCGCGCCAAGACCCCCGATATCCCCGCCGTTAACGCTACGGGCTCTGGCGATTCGACCATTGCCGGCTTCGCACATGCGATTGCTGCCGGCGCCGACGACGAGACGGTGCTGCGTACCGCCAACACCTGCGGCAAGCTCAATGCCATGGATCCCATGACTGGCCACTTGGTTATGGATCGTTGGGACGAGGTTTACAACGGTGTTATCGTGACCGAGCTGTAGGAGCTTGTGCTGCGGCCCCGGCATCGGTTGCTAGCTCATGTCGACGACAAGTGCAGTAGCATTATGCCGGGGCGCGACGCCGACACTGTCGTGTTCAATCCCGACCTTACCCTGGTCGAGACGCATGTGGGTGGCAACAGCGTCGGTAATGCGTTTGCCGAGTAGCCGCCAAAGAAACGATCCGAGAGGGGATTTAGATGATTTACGGTGCATTGGGCGATATCGAGGAGTACCGTGGAATGCTCAAGGGCCTCGACGTGCTGATCGATTGGCTCGAGGAGAACGATCCGGCGAAGCTCGAGGTCGGCAGCCATCCGATTCTGGGCGACAAGGTCTTTGCGAACGTCATGGCTCCCACGACGCGTCCCGAAGCCGAGGCTCACTATGAGACGCATCAGCGCTATCACGACCTGCAGATCGACGTCGAGGGTCGCGAGGCCTTTAAGGTTGCCACGGGCAGCCTGACGCTGGTCCAGGAGTTCGACGAGAAGGACGACTACGATCTGGTCGATTCCGACGCCTCGATCGCTGGCGATCTTGCTGACGACAAGTTTGCGCTGTTTGTTGCCGGCGAGCCTCACATGCCCACGCTCGAGTTCCCGGGCGATGGCGCGCAGCCGGTCAAGAAGATTTGCTTTAAGCTGCTTGCAGATGCTTACTGGGAGGAGTAGCGCGCTGCTCGGCTGAGCTGTTCGTGCTGCGAGCGTTATCCCTTGGGGGAGCTCGCTTGGGCCCCGCTGATCGCGGTTCCTTTGGGGATTGCGGTTGGCGGGGCTTTTGTTGAGTAGGAGAGTTTCCGGCGGCGTTGTGCTTGGATTGGCGGAAGCGCGCCCGAAATCAGCAACAAAAAAGCCGCCCGAAGGCGGCTATCTTGTGCAATGGAGCCAGCGACCGGGCTCGAACCGGTGACCCCCGCTTTACGAGAGCGGTGCTCTACCAACTGAGCTACGCTGGCGGCCATGTGATGGCGCAACTGAGGCGTCAACGGCTGTCTATGATACGGGACATCGCAAATCCGCGCAAGTGTTCTGACGGCTTTTCTCACTTTAAATGCACTAATATTGGAGACGCGATGTCTTGCCCTTACGGGTCTCAAACAGAATGGGGCAGCGATGACTCAACCCAAGATTCTTCTCGCACGCATCGACGACCGTTTCATTTACGGACAAGACGTTGAGCTGTGGAACGAAGCCGTGGGTTCCAACCTTGTCCTAATCGTCAACGATGAGATCGCGGCAGATTCGCGCCAATGGGCACCCATGAGGGTGGCGGCGCCAGAAGGCGTTTGGACGCGGTTTTTCTCGGTACAAAAGGCCATCGACATCATTCATACCGCAACGCCTCGCCAATTGATTCTGATCATGGTGGCCTCACCCTCCGATGCGCTCGTGCTGGTTAAGGGCGGTGTGCCAATAACCAAGATTAGTATCGGCCATATGCGGGCGGGGGAGGGCAAGCGCTCTGCAACGCCTGCCGTTGCCGTAGGCGATACAGACATCGCCGCCTTCAAAGAGTTGCAAAAGCTCGGTATAGAGCTAGAAATCCGCTATCTCCCCAGTTCCGCCCCCGACCCCATCGGCAATCTGTTCAACTGATCCCTTGGGGACGGATCCCTTGGGGACGGAGGAAAACGGATCATTTTGCCTTCGTAGGGGATCTGTGTGGCGCTGTCCGCCAAAACTATGCCGGTTTACTACGATGAATTGCTTATCGCCGAGCATGCCAAATTTGCAGAGAATAAAACCGCAGGTAGACGAGTTGCTAATTTTTTATAAACCAGCGCGTGGTCGGACATAGTGGGTTCATCGTAGTAATTCGGCATAGTTTTTTTATGTCACCAATTCGATGGCATCGAAAAGAAGGATTTAGGCATGAAGCAGCGCCCGTCGGCGGTGTGCCGGCGGGCGCTGCTGTGCGATATGTTGTGTTATGGGTTTAGTGCCTCTTAAAGTGGTACTCGATCACATTGCTGTAGGGGTGACCCGGGCCCACGATGCCCTGCGGGAACAGCGGCTGATGCGGCGTGTCGGGGTACATTTCTGCCTCGAGGGCAAAGCCGGCACCCCAGCCATAGTTGGCATCGTCCTTGGCGTGCTCGTCGCCCAGCCAGTTGCCGGTGTAGAGCTGCACGCCCGGGGCGGTGGTGCAGTAGTCCAGCTCACGACCGGTCCACATCTCCTCGACGTGCATCGCACGGCGCAGGCCGCGGCCGTACTGATAGCCATCGATGCACAGGCAGTGATCATAGCCACGGGCCTGCTTGATCTGCGGGTCGTCGGCCTCCATGCCGGGTGCGACGGGGCGCAGCTCGCGAAAGTCAAACGGTGTTCCCTCGACCGGAGCGATTTCGCCGGTGGGAATGTTCTGGTCATCAATGGGCAGGTAGTGGGCGGCGTTGGCGACAAAGAAATGTTCGCAGTCCATGCCGGCGTTATGGCCGGCAAGGTTAAAGTACGTGTGGTTGGTCATGGACACGTAAGTGGCACGGTCGCTCTCGCAACCATACTCGATGCGGAAGACACCGGTGCGTGTAACGGTAAACACGGCCGTAAAGGTGCGGTTGCCGGGCAGGCCCAGCTCACCATCCTCAAGCGAGGTGGTCATGCGCACGGCGTTATGGACCTCGTCGAGCTCAACATCCCACACGCGTTTATGCAGGCCGTGCTCAAGATCGCTGTGTAGGTTGTTGGCGCCCTCGTTGGCGGGCATATGCCAGTCCGTGCCGTCGATGGTGATCGTGGCGCCCGCGGTGCGGTTTGCCACGGGGCCGATGGTCGCGCCAAAGCAGGCGGGGTTGTCAAAGTAATCCTCGAGCTTATCGAAGCCCAGCACAACATCGCGCACGTTGCCGGGAATATCGGGCACATCGATACCCAGCACGGTGGCGCCATAGTCCATAATGCGAACGCAGATCTCGGGCCCGTTGAGGGTGTAACGATGAACGGAGGTACCGCACGGCGCGGTGCCGAAAAGCTCGGAAGTGATCATTTGGTTCCTAACATCGAGGTATTTCGGACAAACTGTAGCGCGAACAGGCGAGATTATCACTACACCCCACTAAAGCAGGGGGTATTTTTCTCAAAAAAGTGATGATTGGAGCTGTGCGGGCGTTGATTTTTGACGCGCACGAGTCTGATACAATTTGTTCATTACTGTTTGAATGATATGCGCGCAAAGAACGGCGAGGATTCATCGTGATTAAGGCAGAGCGACAGGATAAGGTTCGTCAGCTGCTCGAAGAGCAGGGCACGGTCTCGGTCAAGGAGATTTCGGATGCGCTGGGCGTTTCGGATATGACGATTCGCCGCGACCTTGAGGAACTTGCGAGCCTGGGCGAGATCGAGCGCGTGCACGGCGGCGCCCGTAGTGCACAGGGACGTCCCCACGCTATGTTGCGCCATGAGTATTCGCACAGCGAAAAGCGCACTAAGCATGCCGAGGAAAAGATGCAAATCGCGCGCCGCGCTGTGGAGCTTATCGAGGAAGGCTCGACCATCTTTTTGGGTACGGGCACTACGGTGGAACAGATGGCCTCGATGCTGCCGGCATTTCGCCTGCGCATTGTGACCAATTCGCTTTCGGTGTTTAACCTGCTCGAGGCGCGCGAGGACTGCGACCTGTGCCTCGTGGGTGGTATGTACCGTCGCCGCACCGCCGCTTTTGTGGGACCAACGGCCGAGGATACCCTGCGTGCACTGGGTATCGACGCTGCGTTTATCGGCGCCAACGGCATTCTGGATGGCGACGTATCTACGTCCAACATGGACGAGGGCCGTATCCAGCAGCTCGCCTTTAGCAAGGCAGACTCGCGCTATCTGATCGCCGACTCCAGCAAGATTGGCAAGCGCGACTTCTACACCTTCTGTCGCTTGGACAGCCTGGATGCCGTGGTGTGCGAACCGGGTATCGCCGCCGAGAATCGTGCCGCCATCGAGGAACACACGCAGGTCATCTGCTAGCTAACGCTATGGGATTGCCAACAGGCGATGCGGGAGGACTTTTACCTCCTGTCATTGTGGGGAATCAACGCGTGAGCGCTACGCGATATGACGCGTAAATGAGGACTCCACTATCAAATTGTTTCAACCTGTAACAGGTAGGGGTGGAATCGCCAACCAGATGTTACAGATTGAGATTGAGAGGATTGTCCTGTGTATTTGTCTCAATCTGTAACAACTAGGATCCAAAAACTCGACTAGGTGTTACAGATTGAGATTTTGTCTACCCAGCCATCATCTTTGTCTCGATCTGTAACAGTTAGACGGCTAAAAGCGAGTCAGATGTTACAGATCTAGATATTTCGAACCGGGTGCCCCCGTTCATTTCAATCTGTAACAGCTAGGGCCGAAAATCCCTGCTAGATGTTACAAATCGAGACAAACGGCCTGCTCGGGTCGAGCCAAAACAAAAAAGGCCGCATGCGAACCCGTGGAGGGATTCGCATGCGGCCGACAGGGGGTATGCGGCAAAAGTTAGGCCATGAGCAGGCCGGTCTCCGCGACGTTCTTGTACCAGTACGCGCTCGCCTTGGGATAGCGCTTCTGGGTCTCAAAGTCGATGTAGAACAGGCCATAGCGCTTGTTATAGCCGTTGGTCCAGGAGAACTGGTCCTGCAGCGACCACACGAAGTAGCCGTCGACGTTTACGCCGCCGTCGATTGCCTTGAGGATCCATGCGAGATGTTGACGCATGTAGTCGATGCGAGGGGCGTCGTCGATAAAGCCGTCCTCGAAGTCGTCCTTATAGCCCATGCCGTTCTCGGTGATGTAGATCTTCTTGTAGTTGGGGTAATCGTTCTTAATGCGCAGCAGCAGGTCGTAGAGGCCCTCGGGATAGATAATCCAGTCCCAATCGGTGGTGGGTACGCCTTCGCGCACGCATGACTCGCCCACACCCTTGAGGAACCAGCGTGAGGATCCCTTGTCGCCGGTGCCATTGTGGTTGATGTCGTTTTCGCCCTCGGCAGCACGCAGGAACTGGCACTTGTAGGTGTTGACGCCCAGGCAATCGTTGTAGGGGAGCGCGGCGGTCAGCGCGGCGATGTCCTCGTCACGGACGTCGAGCTCGCCGCCGGCGATATGGGCCAGCTTGGTTGCGGCTTCCATGGTGTCGGCTGCATAGTGGCCGCGGAAAGTGGCGTCGAGCACCCAGCGGTTGTTGATGACATCGGCCATGCGAGCTGCCTCGCAGTCGGCAGCACTGTTGGGATCGAGGGGATACTTGGGCTCCAGGTTCTGGACAATGCCGATCTCGCCCTCAAAGCCGCCCTCATGGAAGGCGACGACAGCCTTGGCGTGGGCTACCATCATGTTGTGCATGAGCTGGAAGGCCTTGTCCAGGCGGTACTTCTCGCCGTGCGGCCAGTTGCCGACGATAAAGCTGCCCTCGGCGGTTGCGGGAATCTCGTTAAACGTGAACCAGTGCTTGACCTCGGTGAACTCGGCAAAGCAGAACTTGGCGTACTCGACAAAGGCGTCGATCGTCGTGCGCGTCAGGAAGCCCTCGCCGCCGTTCTGGTAAAAGGCCTCGGGCGTATCGAAGTGATCGAGCGTGACATAGGGGATAACGCCAGCTTTGTTGCAGGTGGCGAAAAGCTCGTGATAGAAGGCAACGCCCTCGGGGTTAATCTCGCCAGTGCCGTTGGGGAAGATGCGGCTCCAAGCGATGGAGACGCGGATACCGTTGATGCCGAAGCGCTGGCACAGGTCGATATCGACCGGATATTTGTTGTAGAAGTCGCTTGCGGGATCGGGGGAGAAGCGACCCTGGGCTGCCAGGAAATCGTCCCAGGGCACTTTGCCCTTGCCGTGCGTACGGGTCTCGCCCTCAACCTGGTAAGCAGCGGTGGCGCCGCCAAACACGAAGCCGTCGGGGAACTGCATGGGGTTGGTCATGAGTCATCCTTTCTGTGGGATACGAATAGGGAGAGGTGCCCGAACCGGGAATCCGGGCACCAACAGAGGGAGGAACTAGTCGAGGTTCTCGCGGAGCCACTTGATGGCGCCAGCGGGGTCGCGAGTAAGGTCGATATATTCCTTACCGCGGGGAGCGAGCAGCTTAATGCCCAGGCGATCGGTGTCGGCCTTCATGTCGTTGTAGTAGCTACGAACCTGCGGGGCGAGCACGATGACGTCGTACTGATCCATGATGGCAGTGTGCTGACCATAGGCGCCTGCGGAGGAAGCGATGTTCTCTCCGGTCTGCGCAGCACCTTCCTTGATGGCGTTGGCGAGCATGGCAGAGGTGCCGGCGCCGGCGCACAGGACGAGGACCTTCAGGCCATCGACATCCTTCTTAGCGGATGCGTCGGAGGCGGGCTCGGGCTGATCGGCGACAGGCTTGCTGTCGGCGGCAGCGGCGGTCGGCTCGACGGAAGCGGCGGTCTGCTCGATGGCGGGCGCAGAGGTGCTGGCGGCGATGGTGGCAGCACCATCGGACTCGAGACCCAGCTCGGTGGCGCGTTCGGCCTCCTGGTCGCAGAGCAGCTTATCGTATGCCTTCAAGAACGGCAGGTAGATGATGGCGTCCAGCAAGATGATGATCGCGACAAATACCAGGGCGATAAGCTGGAAGTTCGTGGTGATGAAGATGCCGATGGGGGCAGGGGTAGCCCAAGGCACCACGAAGGAGAAGCCGTTCATGCCCACGTTGTCGATAAAGAACTTGGCAACACTTACGTTGACGCAGCCGGCGGCAACAAAGGGGATGAGCATGTAGGGGTTAAGAATCATCGGCGCGCCAAAGAGCAGCGGTTCGTTGACGGCGAAGGCAACAGGAACGATCGAGGCCTTACCGATGGCTTTGAGCTGCTTGGACTTCATAAAGAGAATCAGCAGAAGCGGCACGATGAACGTGGCGCCGGTGCCGCCGAACTCACCCACGAGCGACATGTTAAAGGTGAGGGAGTGGGCGGGGTGGCCGCCGGCCAGCAGAACCTGCAGGTTCTCGGCCTGGTTGGCAAGACGGATGGGGTCGATGCCCGGCTGGACAATCGAAGGACCATGGACACCGATGAACCAGAAGAACGCGGTGGCTGCCTGGATAAGGATAAGGCCAGGATAGGTTTCTGCCGCAGTGAAGAGCGGGGAGAGCAGCTTGATGAGCAGCTCGGAGAACGGAACGCCCATGAGGTTGCGCACGACAACATCGATGATGCCGCAGATGATGACAGCGCCGCCAAAGGGGATGATGTCGCGGAAGTTCTGAGCGATGGCGCCCGGAACCTCCTTGGGCAGCTTAATGGTCAGATCGCGCGAGACGCAGAACTTATAGACCCACACGGTAATGAACGCGGCGATATAGGCCGAGAACAGACCGCGCGTACCCATGCTGGTGCAATCGAAGACAGAAAGCTCGGAGCCGTTGAACTTGGTGGTGAACTGCGTAACAGCGAGCAGCAGCATGCTGCACTGGGCGGCAACCATGGTGGAGCCGTCGTTGAGCACCTTGCCGGCGGGCATGCGACGGTTCATGGAAGCCGTAAAGTTTTTGGCGGTGGTGCCGGCAACCATGATGCCCATGACGCCCATGGTGAAGTTGTACAGCTTGTTGCACCAGTCGATGAGCGGCTGGGGCAGCGTGATGCCAACTACGCCGGGAAGGGTGGCGATCAGCAGAAAGATCGAAGAGGTAAGGACGATGGGCATGCACCCAAGGAATCCGTCTTTGATGGCCTGGAGGTAGATGTTCCTCGAGATCTTCTCGAAGAACGGTTGATGCTTTTCGAGCATCTTTACGATGGCGTCCATAAAGCTCCTTTGCTACTTGATGCGCGATGCATGTGGATGGAACTGGTCGTCGATGGATGGTCAGGACTGCCCGGAAACCTTCCTGCTCAAGGAAGGCATTGCGAAATGACAACGTTGTCATTTCGTTAATGACAACGTAAGACATTTTTGGAAGAGCAACAAGGATTTACGGGTGAGCGGTCGATATTGTCCGGTAAACGGTTGATTTGTCAGTCGGGCAGGTAGTGTATGCTAGAACGCAAAAAGCAAGCGATAGAGAACCGAGTGGAGAAGCAGTGGCAACGATGGACAAGAAAAATGTCTCGATGAACGATGTGGCGATTGCCGCGGGCGTTTCTCTCAAGACGGTGTCGCGTGTGATCAACGAGCCCGATAGCGTGCGAGAGTCGACACGCGATAGGGTCCATGCTGCCATGGAAGCGCTTGGGTTCCGGGCGAACTTTGCCGCGCGTTCACTCAAGTTGGGCCGTTACGGGTGCATCGGCGTGGTGCTGTTCCACTTGTCGGGCGGCAACGTGGACATGATTGACGGTATCGCCGATGCCGCCGCAGAGCGAGGCTTTGCGCTCACGATGATTAAAAAGCGGGCGGGGGAGAAGATGACCCTTGCCGAAGCGGCACGTAGGATGTCGCAGCTTCCCGTCGACGGCATGATTTTCAACCTGCGCCAGATGATCGATGACTTTGATACCTTTGAGGCGCCGAAAGACCTCAAGACGGTGATTATCACGTCGATGGAACATCCTACCTGCTCTACCGTCAGTGACGACCAAGAGGGCGGCGCGCGCATGGCATGCGAGTACTTCTTGAATCGCGGACACAAGAATGTGTACTTCGTCTCTGGTAAGAAAGAGTCGCTGTCGAGCCAGTGCCGTATGAAAGGTTGGCGTGCGGCACTCGAGACGCGTGGCATTGAGCCGCCCGAGCCTCTGCAAGGCGATTGGAATGCGGATAGTGGCTATGCTGCGGGCCTTGTGCTTGCCGATAAACCCGATTGCACGGCGATCCTCGCAGCTAACGACTGCATGGCAAACGGCGTGATGATGGCTTTACGTGACAAAGGGCTCAGTGTGCCCGATGATGTGTCCGTGATCGGCTTTGATGACGAGCTTTACAAGACGATTCCCAACTCGATTCTGACGTCGGTGAAGTTCCGCCACCGCGAGCTGGGCGTCCGTGCGCTTAATGAGGTCGTCGCAGGTCTGGAAGCCCCGAGCTCCAGAAGCCGTACGCTTGTCTCGGGTGTGCTGGTCGAGCGTTCCAGCGTAAAGGACCTGCGGGCGTAGACGTGCTCGGCCTGTTCGTCTAAATCTGTAACAGGTAGGGCCGAAAATCTCAGCTAGTTGTTACAGATTTAGACAATTCGGTCCGGTATATTCCGTTTGTCTCGATCTGTAACGTCTAAGCGGTCAAAAGTGGTCTACATGTTACAGATTGAGATTTTCGGCTTGGCCTGTGCGTTCATCTCGATCTGTAACAGCTAGGACCGAAAAACTCGGCTAGATGTTACAGATTGAGATGAACAGGAGGACGGGTGCGGTCTAAACAAAATGGCCCGCGCATCACACATCGATGCACGGGCCATTTATTGTCTGCAAGCGGCAGGTGGTGTCAGCGTCTTATGCCTCGAGGTTTTCCTCGATCCAGGCGACGGCGCCCTTGGGATCCTTAGTGAGGTCGATGTACTGTTTGCCCTTGGGCGACAGCAGCGTGATGCCCAGGCGGTCGGTGTCGGCCTTCATCTCGTTGTAATAGGTGCGAACCTGCGGAGCCAGGACGATGACGTTGTACTGGTCCATGATGGCGTAGTGGCTGCCGTAGGCACCGGCGTTGGCGGTAATGTCGATGCCCAGCTCGTCGGCGCCTTCCTTAAGCGCGTTGGCGAGCAGTGCAGAGGTGCCGGCGCCAGCGCACAGAACCAGAACCCTCAGATCCTTGCCCTTAAGGGCGGACGGAGCTGCGGAGGCCTCGGTGGCAGAAGCGGTCTCGACAACAGGAGCCTCAACGGCGGGGGCGGCAGCGGTCTTGACGGCCTTGGTCTCCTCGGCCTCTTCTTCGGCCAGGGTCTCGGCCTCCTGCTTGCACAGGACGTTGTCGTAGGCCTTGCAGAATGGGTAGTAGATCAAGAAGTCAACGACCAGCAGGACGACAACCAGGACCAGAGAGATCGGCTGGAAGTTGGTGTCGATGAAGGTGCCGATCGGTCCGGGGAGTGCCCACGGCATGGCATAGATAAAGCCGTTCATGCCCAAAAAGTCGATGAAGAACTTACCAATGAGGACGTTGGCCACGGGGGCAAACAGGAACGGGATCAGGAAGTACGGGTTGAGGATGATGGGCGCGGCGAACAGCAGCGGCTCGTTGACGGCGAACATCACGGGTACGACAGAGGCTTTGCCGACGGCCTTGAGCTGCTTGGAGCGCATAAAGAGCAGGAAGATGATCGGGACAATGAACGTGGCGCCGGTGCCGCCGAGTTCGCCGATGTAGTTACCGAAGTTCTCGGTCAGGGCGAGGGCGGGGTGACCGCCGGCCTGCAGCGTGGCGAGGTTGGTGGTGATGTTGCCAAACAGCGCGGCGTTGAGGGCAGGCTTAACGACCGAGGGGCCGTGGATGCCCATGAACCAGAACAGCGGGATCATGAACCAGATGAGGGCGAGGCCGGCGTAGGAATCGGCAGCGGCGAACAGCGGGCTCACCAGCGTGGAGATGACGTTGGCAAACGGGACGGCCAAGCAGGTGCGGCAGATAACGTCGATGACGGCGACAAACAGGATGGAGAAGCTGAAGGCGAAGATGTCGCGGAAGTTCTGGGCGATGGCGCCGGGGACTTCTTTGGGCAGCTTGATGGTGATGTCTCGCTTAATGCAGAAGGCATAGATGTTGACCGTGGCAAATGCGGCGACAAAGGAGCTCAGCAGGCCCTTGGTGCCCATGTTGTCGGTAAAGAACACCGAGACATCGGCGCCGTCGATCTTGGCACTCGTCTGGGTAACGGCCAAGATGAGCATAGCGCACATGGCGGCGACCATGGTGCTCGTGGCGTTGATGGCCTTGCCGGCAGGCATGCGGCGGTTCTTGGAGCCGGTCAGCGCGCTTGCGGTGGTGCCGGCGACCATGATGCCCACGACGCCCATCGTGAAGTTGTAAACCTTGTTGCAGAAGTTCACGACGTCGACGTTCCACCAGTCGGGCAGCGTAAAGCCGCCGACCGTGGCGACAACGCCCGGCAGGGTCGAAATAAGCAGGAAGACAGAAGAAGACAGGATGATGGGCATTGCTGCCAAAAAGCCGTCTTTAATGGCCTGAAGGTAGATGTTCTTAGAGACCTTGTCGAAGTACGGCTGACCTTTCTCCAAGAACTTAACGATCGATTCCATAGTTCACGCTCCTCTTTGCATGAAATCTTAATGGCATGGACGTTGAAAACCTATATGGTCTCCCGCTTGCTAAAAGCCCGGGTGCAGGCGGGGTCGGTCCCAGGGGGAGAGAGGGGAGCGGCTGGGTTTGTATCGCATAGGGCCGCTCCCTTCTCGGGGGAAAGCGAGGCGATGCGCTACTGCGCGTCCGCCATAGTGTCGGCGAGCTCCTTGTACCAGAGTGCCGACTGCTTGATGTAGCGTTTTTGCGTGTCGAAGTCGATGTAGAACAGGCCGTAGCGCTTGTTATAGCCGTTGGCCCACGAGAACTGGTCCTGCAGGCTCCAGATAAAGTAGCCCTGGACGTCGACGCCCTCGGCGCGCGCCTGGAGCACCTTCTCCATGTGCTGGTCGACAAAGTCGATGCGCTCGGGATCGGCGACGATGCCGTTTGCGTCGGGCTCGGGGTCCTTGTGGCCCAGGCCGTTTTCGGTGATATAGATGACGGGGAGGTTGGGATAGGTGGCGCTGATGTGCTTGAGCGTGTCGTAGAGGCCTTGCGGGTAGATGAGCCAATCCCAGTCGGTGGTGGGGATACCCGGCATATCGACCTGCTGCCCGACGCCCTTAAACTTAAAGCACGAGGTGCCCTTGTCTCCGGTGCCGTTAAAGCTGTTGGTGGACTCGCCATCGTAGGCGGCGATAAACGCCGACTGATAGTAGTTGAGGCCGAACATATCGTTGCGGGGCGCCGCCTTGGCGAGCTCCTCCATGTCGCTGTCCTCAACCGTAAGCGTGGCGTTGTTGGCACGCAGAATCTCGTTGATGAGTGAGAGGGTGCGCGCGGAGTAGTGACCCAGGAAGGCGCCGTCCATGATGAAGTCGGTGTAGAAGGCGTTGTACAGGTCGGCGGCGTGCTGGTCGGCGGGCGAGTCGGTGGCAGGATATGCCGGCGTCAGGACGTTGACCATGCCAATGCGTCCGCCCAGGTGCTCGGTCTCGTCAAGATCCTTATACAGGTTGACGGCGCGGGCGTGGGCAACGAGCTCGTTGTGCTGGCTCTGGATGCCGCTCGTCACATCAAAGTGATGGTTGGGCGGGAAGTTGCCTTGGATGTATTGGGAGTGCGAGAGGCTGATGAGCTCGTTGATGGTGAACCAATTCTTGACCTCGCGGAACTCGCGGAAGCAGAACTCGGCATAGCGCACATAGGCGTCGACGGTCTTGCGGTTGAGCCAGTCGCCCTGGTTGAACAGGGCGGCGGGGGAGTCAAAGTGATGCAGGGACACATAGGGCTCGACGCCATACTTTTTGCAGCAGGCGAACAGCTCGTGGTAGTGCTTAACGCCCTCGGCGAGGGGTTCGGCATCGTCGCCGTTGGGGAAGATGCGGGTCCAGGCGATGGACACACGAATGGCGTTGAGTCCATGCTCGGCAGAAAGGCGGATATCCTCCTCGTAGCGGTTGTAGAAATCACTGGCCGGGTCGGGCAAAAAGCGACCCTGGGCGACAAGGTAATCGTCCCACATGGTCTTACCCTTGCCTGCCACCTTCGTGGAACCTTCCGTTTGGTACGCGGCGGTTGCGGCGCCCCAAACAAAGCCCTTCGGCAGCTGCTGTACGCGGTTTAGCAAAGACATATGCATACATCCTCTCGTCTCGCTGTTCGATATTGTGCGTTTGCGCTCAGGAGGCTCCCTGGTTAGCGTTCAGCGGTGAAAAAGCCCGATAAACACTATCTTAAAATGATTAGAACCAAAATGAGCACGTTAACATCCGGCTGGGATGTATAGAAACAAAACAACTTCAAACAGCTGCAAACGGTTGTATTTGTTCGGTAAGCGGTTTTGATTGACAGAAGTTTTCATGTTGTGGTATATGGCTCGGGTATCATGAGCACGTTATCAATGTATGTACGATGCGCCATGGGCGCGGGGAATAGTTGGGAAGCAGGTTAGCGTGGAAGGCATGGATCAGCAGACAAGGAATGGTCGTTCGGCGAGCGCGGCAGAGGTTGCGGCGCTCGCTGGCGTGAGCCGCCAGACTGTGTCTCGCGTGGTCAACGGTATGCCCAACGTGACGGAAAAGACGCGCAAGCGTGTGCTGGCCGCCATGGAAGAGCTGGGCTTTCGTCCCAATTTTGCTGGAGCGGCGTTGCGCGGCGGGTCGTATCGTTCTATTGGCCTGTGCATGTACAACATCACACGTGTCGGTAACCTGGCGACGCTCGAGGGTATCATGCAAGCGGCGCGCGAGCATGATTTTGCCGTCACTATGATCGAGATGGGCGGCGACAAGCCCTATGCACTTGCCGATGCCTCGCGCCGCATGGTCGAGCGACCCGTCGACGGCATGATTCTCAACATGAACCGCATGGCTCCCGATTTTGAGGAGTTTGTTCCCCAGCCGGGAGTGCGAACGGTCATCCTGTCCATGTATGCGCATCCGCGCTGCACGACGATCGACTCCGACCAGTATGGTTCGTGCGAGCTGTTGACCAATTATCTGCTGGAACATGGTCACTCGAATATGCGGTTTGTGGCGGGTCCGGAAAACTCGATTTCCTCGCGTTTTCGTGAGGCCGGTTGGCGCGATACGCTGGGTCGTGCTCATGTCGATGCCGCTCCGATGCTGCGTGGCGATTGGAGTGCGGACAGTGGGTACGCCATGGGCGAGCGGATTGCGGCCGAGGTGCTTGCCGGCGGGTCGCAGACGCCGACTGCCGTGCTTGCGGCAAATGACCAGATGGCGCTGGGCGTTATCGCCGCGCTCGAGAACGCGGGCCTGTCCGTGCCCGACGACGTGAGCGTGGTTGGTATCGACGACGCACTCGAGGGACTTGTTCCTCACAATCGGCTGACGACGCTGCGATTTGATTTGCGCGGTGTCGGTAAGCTTGCGTTTGAGGCGGCGATTGGAGAGAGCTCGTCTATCGAGGCGATTCGTGTGCCGAGCACGCTGGTCGAACGCTCGACTGTTAGGGACATACGGGGTTAGGTCCTACTCCGTCTGTCTCGATTTGTAACAGGTAGACGGTCAAAAGCGGGCTACGTGTTACAGATTTAGATTCTTCGGAAAGAGCAATCCTGTTCGTCTCAATCTGTAACAGCTTGGACCCAAAAACTCGGCTAGATGTTACAGATTGAGACAAGCGGCCCCCGAACCGCCCAAAAAAGGCCGGGGGCGGCGCGCCGTGTGACGTGCCGCCCCCGGCTGAGAAATGGGGACAGGTTATGTGGGCAGGCGACCCCGCCAGCCGCTAGTCCAGACGACGGGTCTGCGCCACGTGCTTATACCAGTATGCGCTTGCCTTGGGCGTGCGCTTTTGGGTTTCAAAGTCAACGTAGAAGAAGCCGTAACGCTTGTTGTAGCCATTGGTCCAGGAGAACTGATCCTGCAGGCTCCACAGGAAGTAGCCGCCCACGTTGACGCCAACCTCCATGGCCTTGAGCAACCAGCGCAGGTGCTGCTCGATGTAGTCGATGCGCGGCTGGTCGTCCACAAAACCGTCCTTGTAGGGGTCCTTGTAGCCCATGCCGTTCTCGGTGATGAAGATCTGCTTGTAGTTGGGGTAGCGCTGCTTAATGTAGACGAGCAGATCGAACAGGCCCTCGGGATAGATGATCCAGTCCCAGTCGGTGGTGGGGATACCAGGCTTGTTCACGTGCTCGCCAATGCCCTTGACGCGCCAGCGGCCAGTGCCCTTCTCGCCCGTACCGTTGTGGTGCAGGTCGTTCTCGCCGTCGTAAGCCTTCAAGAAGCGGCACTGGTAGTTGTTAACGCCCAGGTAGTCGTTGTAGAGCGCTGCCTCGCGCATGATTTCCAGATCCTCGTCCAGGATCTCGATGGTGCCGCCCGAGACGGCAGCCAGGCGGTTGGCGCACTCGAGGGTGTCGGGCGCATAGTCGCCGCGGAAGGTGGCATCGAGCAAGAACTGGTTCTGCAGCACGTGCTCGTTGTTGGCGGCCTTGATGTCGGCGGGGTCGTTCTCGTTGAGCGGATACTTAAACTCCAACGACTGAATGACGCCGATCTTGCCCTTAAAACCGCCGTTGTGGAAGGCAAGCACAGCCTTGGCGTGGGCGAGCATCATGTTGTGCTCGCACTGGAAAGCCTCGGCCAGATGCGCCTTGACGCCACCGGGGAAGGTACCCTCGATGTAGGTGTTGGAGGCGTCGGCCCAGATCTCGTTAAAGGTGAACCAGTAGGTCACCTGGTCGGCGTACTCCTTAAAGCAGAAGGTGGCAAAGTCCACAAAGGCATCGATGGTCTCGCGGTTGAGGAAGTCGCCCTTCTCAAAGAGGGGCAGCGGCGTGTCAAAGTGATGCAGCGTGACAAACGGCTCAACGTGGTGCTTGTGGCACTCGGCGAAAAGATCGTGGTAGAACTGGACACCCTCGGGGTTGATTTCGCCGGTACCGTTGGGGAAGATGCGGCTCCAGGCGATGGAGAGGCGAATGCCGTTGATGCCAAACTCCTCGCACAGCTCCAGATCGACGGGGTACTGGTTGTAGAAGTCCGAAGCGGGATCGGGGGAGAAGCGCCCCTGGGCCTCCAAGAAGTCGTCCCAGGCAACCTTGCCCTTACCGTGAGTGCGGGTCTCGCCCTCTACTTGGTAGGCAGCAGTGGCGCCGCCAAAGACAAAGTCCTCGGGAAACTGCGCAGGCGGGTTAGTGACGCTAGCAGGGTTAACGGACATGATGATCCAATCGTCTAAATCGAAGGGCCAGCCGGTCTTGGATGGTCGGCTGGCCCTGAGCGTTACTTACTTCGAGAGTTGCTCGCTTACGAAGGCGAGAGACTTATCGCCGTTCTGGGAGAGCTCGATGTACTGTTTACCGCGGCAAGCGACGCACTTGTTGCCCACGCGCTCGCAGTCCTTCTGCAGGTCGGCCAGGTAGCTGGCAGCCTGCGGGGCCAGGACGACCAGGTCAAAGTCGGGGAGCATGTCAACGTGGTTGCCATAGGCCTCGGCAGCGGTCTCAAGATTGATGCCGCGCTCTTTGGCGGCCTTGGCCAGTGCGTTGGCGAGCAGGCCCGAGGTTCCGCCGCCCTGGCAGAGCACGAGCACGCGCTTGCCGTTGAGGTCGCTGGCGGTCGTTGCCTCGGCAGCGGGTGCTGCGGAAGCGGCGGGGGCGTCGGCCTTTACGGCCTCGGCAGCAGCGCCGGCAGCAACGCTCTTGGCGTCAGCCTTGCCCTGGAAGGCGTCGTTGAGCTTGGCAGCCTTCTCGGCGTTCTTGGCGGCGAGCTCCTCCTCGGAAATCTCGGCCTCCTCGGCGCACTTCTGGGCGTCATAGGCACGGAAGAACGGATAGTACAGAACGAAGTCGACGACCAGGATAAGGGCGAGCATCACAAAGGCGAGCGGCTGGAAGCCCAGGCCCATGATGGTGCCGATGGGGCCGGGGACGGTCCAGGGCAGGGTGTACATAAAGCCGTTCATGCCCAAGAAGTCGATAAAGATCTTGAGGATCCAGATGTTGGCGATCGGGGCAAAGACAAACGGGACAAAGAAGACGGGGTTGAGCACGATGGGCGCGGCGAACAGCGGCGGCTCGTTGACGGCAAAGCACACGGGGACGATAGCTGCCTTACCGACGGCGCGCATCTCCTGAGACTTGGCCAGGAAGCAGAACATAAAGACCAGGACGAGCGTGGCGCCGGTGCCGCCCATGCAGACGACGAAGTACTGGGCACCCTGGGTCAGGACAGCAGAAGCGTGCTGACCAGCCTGGAACGCAGCCAGGTTGTCGGTCATGTTGGCAACGAGGGCGGCGGCGATGGCGGGCTCGACGATTGAGGGGCCGTGGACGCCGACGAACCAGAAGAGGCTCATGGCGCCGTAAATTACAGCGAGGCCAATATAGCCGTCGGCAGCGGTGAACAGGGGCTGGAACACCTGGATGACGCCCTGGGCAAAGCAGAAGCCAAAGGCAGCGCGGAAGACGATGTCAAAGACCCAAAAGACGGTGATGCAGACGGAGAAGGGGATGATGTCCTTAAAGGTCTGCGAGATGTTGGGCGGAACCTGCTCGGGCATCTTGACGGTGATGTTGCGCTTAATGAAGAACTTGTAGATGATGCCGGTCACAAACGCAGCGATGAAGGCGGTCAGCAGGCCTTTGGAACCAAGGTAGGTGGTGTTGAAGCCGCTGGCGGCGTCCGTGGCGATCGTGTCGCTCGAAAGGAGCAAGAAGCCGATGATGGCCGCGCACATGCACGAGATGAAGTTGATCTGGTTGTTCTTGGGCAGGTCGCGGTTCTGAGCGTCGGCGAAGTGCTTGGCCGTGGTGGCGGCGCAGGCGATGGCCAGGATGCCCATGGAGTAGTTGTAGCACTTCCACAGGGCGTTGTTGATGTCATCGGGCCAGTAGAAACCCCAGATGTTGGGGACCGAGGCTACCAGGCAAAAGATGGACGAGAAGATGATGATGGGGATGACGGAGATAAAGCCGTCGCGGATCGCCTTGAGGTACTTGTTGCGGGCGATCGCGTTGAAAAAGGGCTGGCCCTTTTCGATGATGGCGATGAGTTGCTCCATGCAAAGCTCCTAAGAGTCGGTGGGTTAGCAACGATGGTAGCTTTTGACATTCGGTTGCCAAAATGTTGACGTTACCATTTTGTGACACAAAAAAAGAAGCGAACCGGTGGTTCCTGTGCCTGCGAACCGTCGATTCCTTACGCGTAAACGTTTGAGCCGCCCGGTGGCTCTGTGTTTGCACAATGGCAACGTTAACATTTGGGCGCTAAAAGCCGTTCGGGGAAGCAAAAATGTCGGTGAACGGTAGGTTTTGGGTGGTGAGCGTATTGCAGAGGCGGCGTTGGATATACTTGAAGGCGTTTAATATGACTGCGCAGGATGCCGTCAATGGCATCGTTGACACGGAAAGATCGACCTATGGCCGCTGTTAAAAAATCGGTATCCGTCAAAGACGTAGCGAGCCTCGCGGGCGTCTCGGAGCAGACGGTCTCGCGCACCGTGCACGATTCGCCCAGCGTGCGCCCCGAGACCAAGGAACGCGTGCGTGCCGCCATGCGCGAGCTGGGGTATCGCCCCAATTTTGCCGGTCGATCGCTGCGCCGTGGCAAGTTTAAGACCGTCGGCGTCGCCATGTTCAACATTACCGGTACCGGCAACCTCGACCGTATGGAGGGCTTTGCCGCCGCGGCCGACAAACATGGCTATGCCATCACCCTCGCTAAAGTAGATGGACATCCCTATACCCTCGAGAGCGCATCGTCGCGTATGAGCGCGCTGCCGGTAGACGGCATGGTCGTGATCATGAATCGCATGCCGGCGGACTTTGGCACCTTCGAGCCGCTGCCCGGCATGCAGACGGTGCTCGTTACGATGCTGGAGCACCCGCTCTGTTCAACGGTCGATAACGACCAGTTCGATTGCTCGCGCCAGGTGGTCGAGTACTTGCTGGGGCGGGGGCACAAAATCGTGCACTTTATCTCGTGTCCCGAGCGCTCGCTTTCGGGCATGCGGCGCGAGGAAGGCTGGCGCGAGACATTGCGCGCGCATGGTATTGAACCGCCGCGACTCGTCCGTGGGGATTGGACGGCACAGAGCGGATATGCTGCCGGTCAGGCTCTGGCGGAAGATCCGACCTGTACGGCCATTTATGCTTCCAACGATGCCATGGCCTACGGCTGCATTCGCGGGCTCGAGTCGTGCGGAAGGCGTGTGCCCGAGGACGTGAGCGTGGTGGGTGTTGATGACAGCCTGGGCGATATCGTGCCCGACCGTCGCCTGACCACGGTGCGCTTTGACAACAAGCGCGTCGGCATGTGGGCGGTCGACAAGATTGCCGGCGCCGATGGGGGTGCGTCTGGCGTGGAGCACATGCTGATCCCCGGTGTGCTCGTAGAGGGCGATACGGTGCGCGATTTGCGTTAGGGTGCGGCCCTGTTTGGGTTACCGCTAATTGTGTTCGATATTGTTCAGATTGGTTTAAAAACCGTTCACGGGCGAAAAGTGACCGTTCATAGTTCGAAATTACGTTTTGAGCTGTTCTTTTTTGTTTGAATGTTATTGTTTCTGTCATACACAACGCAGCGCGTATGCCCGGACGCGATGCTCTCCATTGGTTCATATGTGAAAGGAACGCAATATGGCAACCAAAGAAGAAATCTCGATGGTTGGATTCGAGATCGTCGCATACGCAGGTGACGCCCAGACCGATCTGCTTGCGGCACTCGATGCTGCTCGCGAGGGTGATTTTGAGAAGGCCGAACAGCTGCACAAGGATGCCAGTGATGCACTTATCGGCGCCCACGACACGCAGACCAAGCTGCTTTCGCAGGAGGCCGGCGGCGGCGAGATGGAGATGACCTTCATCATGGCTCACGCTCAGGACACTCTAATGACCACTATGATCCTGGAGAAGCAGACCCGCTTTACCATCGATGCCTACAAGCGCATCGCCGAGCTTGAGGCCAAGCTCGCCTAACGAACCCTCACAACCAAGTCCCCTTTCATAAGCCCTGCCGCTATCCGCAGCAGGGCTTTTTCTGTCCTCCTCCAAGTTGCGGTGAAATAGGGACTGAATAGGAGCCGGCGGGCGCAAAACAATCCCTATTCCACCGCAACTCATCCCGAGATAGTCATTGGGGACAGTCTTGTTGCGCTCCGTTCGTCCTCCCGTTCGATTTTTGCTCGGTGGGTATACTTCCATCCGCAATACAGGCCGGAATGAGGAGGTATCCAAATGCCGGACAACGGATTGATTCAAAAGAAAGATGCGCACGAGATGGCTCATGGGCGTCCTGTCCAGATAACCGAGCACACGACGGTAACCGAGCTGCAGCCCAGCCTGTCCGATGTCGTGTGCGCAAACAAAAAACTGCAGATTGGCTTTATCGTTGCGCTCGTGGTACTGGCGCTGTTGTCGGGCTTTGTAGCTCGTCCGCATTTTGCCGATACCAAGACCTGGGACTCCACCATCGAGGTCATCGATCAAAAGAAGGGCAATGTTTTGGCGCTCACGACCTCGTGCGTCGCCCTATCTGCGGGTATCACTGCGCTGCCGGGCGATACGGGAACGCCAGTTGCCGAGCAGCTCGCGCAGCTTTCAGGCAACCTTGGTATCGTGCTTGCCGTGCTCTACCTAGAGAAATATTTGCTCACGATTTTGTGGTCGGTTGGCTTGGGCATCTTAATCCCGTTTGCGTTGGTACTCTTTGCGGTGTCGCTCGGCATTCACGGGCGCTGGAGTACGAGCACGGTCATTCGCCGCGTGGCAACGCGTGTGCTGGTGGTTGCCGTGATCGGCATGGCGCTCGTGCCCGCGAGCGTATGGGTGTCGCAAAAGGTCGATGAAACGTATCGCGTTAGCATCGAGGCGGCCGAGCAAAAGGCGGCCGACGCTGCGAGCGCGGCAGATAGCGATAGCTCCAAAACAAGCAAGAAAAAGACCGAGTCCACAGAGTCCAAGAACGTGCTTGAGCAGCTTGCCGACGGTGCCTCGGGTCTCGTCACGTCGGTGACCAGCGGCGCCAAGCAGATGACCGATGAAATTGTGCGGCAGGTGACCGATCTGATCGAAGGCGTCATCGTGATGATCGTGACCTCGTGCGTGATTCCATTGCTGGTGCTCGTGGCGTTCCTGTGGCTGGGACACGTACTGCTGGGGATCGATATTTCCGGCCCGGCGAACTATTTGACGGGCCGCTTTCTGAGTGCTCCGTCCAAGCACGCCAAAAAGGGTGGGCAGTCCGAGTAGCTAAAACAGCTGTATATACCGGGGAATACCGCCGAAGGGCGGCCGAGACACGTTCTTGGCCGCCCTTTTGTTTGTTGAACACATGGTCGCTACGTCCGCGCCCGGCTCAAACGGTCAGCAATCATCCGTGAACGATATTTGTTCAAAAAAGAACAAAGATAAACAAATAGTTGTTGCAGTTACTGTTCGAATGTGTTCAAATAAACATGAACAGTGAAGAACCGCACATTCAGATGCCCGGACCTGATCGCGATTCAACACTTCCAAACAGAAACTACGCGCCAGCGTATCTCTCAAGGAGGATGTCATGAGGGTTGTAATCGCTTCCGATACCGACGGTATGTCGATGAAGGAGTCCATCAAGGAGATGCTCATCGCCGACGGTCACGAGGTCGTCGACTATTCCGAGACCCCTGCTGCGGACTTTGTCGATTCCGCCACCGCCGTTGCCAAGGACCTGCTGGAGCACAAGGATTCCCAGGGCTTCGCATTCGATAAGTACGGCGTCGGCTCCTATATGGCCGCCGTCAAGATCAAGGGCATGGTCGTCGCCAACATTTCCGATGAACGTTCCGCTTACATGACCCGCGAGCACAACGGCTCGCGCATGGTCACCATGGGCCCGGGCGTTGTGGGCACCGAGGTCGCCAAGAAGATCGCCCGCGAGTTCCTGCGCGCCCAGTACGCCGGCGGTCGTCACCAGATCCGTGTCGACATGCTCAATAAGATGGCCTAACGAGAGCCACCGAGAACTCGAACTTCTATCTCAACTTGTGAATTCAGACGAAAGGACGTTCTGATGAAGAAGACCATCGCAATCGGTTGCGACCATATCGTTACGGACGAGAAGATCTATCTGGCCGACCGCCTGGAGCAGGCTGGCTACAAGGTGCTCGACTGCGGCACCTACAGCCACACCCGTACGCACTATCCCATCTACGGTAAGGCCGTGGGCGAGGCCGTTGCCAGCGGCAAGGCCGACTTTGGCGTGGCCCTGTGCGGCACCGGCATCGGCATCACCAACGCCGTCAACAAGGTTCCCGGCGCCCGCTGCGCCCTGGTCCGCGATATGACCTCTGCCCTGTATGCCCGTCGCGAGCTCAACGCCAACATCGTGGGCTTTGGCGGTAAGATCACCGGCGAGTTCCTGATGGCCGATATCATGCTTGCCTTCCTGGAGGAGCCCTACGACAAGACTCCCGAGCACGATGCCCTGATTGCCAAGATCGATGCCTGCAATAAGGCTGACGCCGAGGCTCAGGCCGACCCGCACTTCTTTGACGAGTTTCTCGAGAAGTGGGACCGCGGCGAATACCACGACTAAGGAGGTTCCGGCGTTCTACCGAACGCCAGACCAGTCGCCGCTGCGAAGCCATCTGGCGGGCGAGTTGCTCTGATAACACTTTTGCTTGCTGAGCTTGGGTGCTTCGTTTTTGGCGGCACCCGGCATTCTGCAGCTTTTTAATTGACGGCTCGCGTTTCTGTGATGGGGCGCGGGCCGGTTTTCTAAACAGGAGTCCAACATGATTCTGACCGTTACCATGAACCCGTCGATTGATACGCGCTATCAGCTCGACAAGCTGATTATCGACGATGTTAACCGCGTGACGCCCGAAAAGACCGCTGGTGGCAAGGGTCTCAACGTGAGCCGTGTGCTGCTGCAGTTGGGCGACGATGTGCTCGCGACCGGCCTGCTTGGCGGTCACATGGGTGCCTATATGGCCGAGCTCATGGATGCCGATGGCGTCAAGAACGACTTTGTGCCCATTGCCGGCGAGACGCGCATCTGCCTGAATATTCTGCACGAGGGCAATCAGACCGAGCTGCTGGAGAGCGGCCCGCAGATCGCCCCCGCGGAACTCGAGGCCTTTACGGCCAAGTTCGCCGAGCTTGCAGCGAAGGCGGACGTTGTGACGCTTTCGGGCTCGCTGCCGCGTGGCATCGATGCCGGCTGCTACGCCGAGCTCGTAAAGATCGCCGAGGCTGCGGGCGCCAAGGTGCTGCTCGACACCTCGGGTGCATCGCTGGAGGCCGCGCTGGAGTCTAACGCTAAGCCCGAGCTCGTAAAGCCCAACCTGACCGAGATTAACGGCCTGCTGGGTATGTCCTTTACGACCGACGATGTCGATGCCCTGCGCGAGGCTCTTGCCGCCGACGGCCGCTTTGCCGGTATCCCCTGGGTTGTCGTTTCGATGGGCGCTGCCGGCTCGGTGGGCTTCCATGAGGGTCGCGCGTTCCGCGCCAAGACGCCCGCGATTGCGGCTGTGAACGCGACGGGTTCCGGCGACTCGACCATCGCCGGCTTTGCGCATGCCATTGCTGCTGGTGCCGACGACGTCACGGTGCTCAAGACTGCCAATACCTGCGGCAAGCTCAACGCCATGGATCCCAAGACCGGCCACCTGGTCATGGACCGCTGGGACGAGATCTACAACAGCGTTGTCGTGACTGAACTTTAGGGTTACGCGGTTTTACCAAACCTATTGGTTCCGCCGTTCTACCGAACGGCGGACCGGTCGACGCTGCGCGGGCCGCAATTGGACAATCTGACGTTCAACTTCAAGGGCGCGACCAGAAGGTCAGCGCCCTTTCGTTTCGCGTCACCTTGTCTCAAATGCGACCCGCTCGCTGTCCGTCCTCTACCTGCGGCGTTGTCTTGCTCCGGATGCGGCAGTTAGGGACGTTCCTTTTCTGCCGGCAGTCTGGGATATTCCTTGGGGTAGTCATTGGGGACGTTCTTTAATGACTAGTCGTTTAAGAACGTCCCCAATGACTACACTCAAAAACGGCGCCCGTCGGCGATGTTGCCGGCGGGCGCCGTTGTCTTGAAGACGAAGTGATCCGTTTTCCTCCGTCCCCAAGGGATCATTACAGTGAGTCGATAAAGCGCTGTTGGGCGGCGCGGCCGGCTTCGTCCCACTTAAAGACGCCGGCGTTGTCGAGCACGTGGCCAAACACCACGCCGACCTCCTCGTGCAGGATGTCGATGGCGTTGTCCGCCGTAAGCTCGTCGGCGCGGCGGGCAAAGACGTCCTCGGCCCATGCGGCGTGGCTGCGGCAAAGGTCGTCGCCCTCGAGCGCACCGGCAAGGTCGTAGCTGGCATCGGTCTTGGCCGCCAACAGGTGCTCACGGACAGCGCCGAGCTCGGGAACCAGGCGCGGCGGCAAAATGGCCAAGCCCATGACCTCGATCAGGCCGATGTTCTCCTTTTTAATATGGTGATACTCGGCATGCGGGTGGAAAACGCCCAGCGGATGCTCGTCGGTCGTGATGTTGCAGCGAAGTGCCAGGTAGGCCTCGTAAATCTCGCCACCGGCATTGCCGCGGAAGTCGACGCGGCGGATGACGGGCGTCACGGTGTTGTGCGCTACGCCGTCGGCCGTGTGCGCGATAACGCCCACAGACTCATCGGTCCACTCGCGCCAGGCGAGGATAATCTTCTCGGCAGCGTCGAGCAACTGGGCGCGGTCGTGCGAGCGCAGTCGCAGCACCGAAAGCGGCCACTGCAACACGGTACCGCTGACCTGGTCAAAGCCGGGCACGTTAAACTGCGAGACTTCGGTGGCATGCATCATGGGGAACTCGTGCGCGCCGCCCTGGAAGTGGTCGTGCGACAGAATCGAGCCGCCCACGATGGGCAGGTCGGCGTTGGAGCCGATAAAGTAGTGCGGGAACAGGTCCACAAAATCGAGCAGACAGGTCAGCCCCTTGCGGTCGACGTGCATCGGACGATGCTCGGAGCTCATGGCAATGCAGTGCTCGTTAAAGTACGCGTACGGGCTGTACTGGAAGCCCCAACGCTCGCCGTCGAGCTGGATGGGGATAACGCGCAGATTCTGGCGGGCGGGATGAGCGCCGCCGTCAGCCGCGGCGGAGCGTCCGGGGTAACCCTCGTTCTCGATGCAGAGCTGGCAGGCGGGATACTTCTCGCCCATGTTCTTGGCTGCACCTGCCGCGGCGATATCGCGCGGGTCCTTCTCGGGTTTGGACAGGTTGATGGTGATTTCAAGATCGCCCCAGTTGGTGGGGGTGCTCCATTTGATGTTGCGCGCGATGGCGGCACGGCGCACGTAGCCGGCGTCGCAGCACAGGCCGTAGAACCAGTCGGTCGCGGCGCGGGGCTCGTTGACGCCCATGCGGCCGGTAAACTCGTCAATCACGGCAGACGGGCGCGGCATGAGCACGCCCATGATGCGCATGGCGATGCGGTCGCGGCCCGATGCCGTGTCCTCGGCAGCACCGTTGGCAACGGCGACCTCGGCAAGTGCGGCAAGCGTGCCTTCAAGGTCAAAGTTGGGCAGGGTATCGGGGTGCAAGAGCGAGAGTTTCTCGACCTGGAGCGCCCAGGCCATGTCGAGTGCCGGTCCCGTGGCGCCGATGCACTCCAGAATGGTGTTGTATGCCCAGATGCGATCGTCCTGTCCGATCATCGATCGATGAATGGCATATTCGATGAGGCCCTGCGCGGCCTCGCGCACATCAGTCATTACAGCCATGCCGCGTAAGCCCCCTTGTCAGAAATTGCGTAGTGGCGGGCAGAGCCCTCGCCCAGCCAGCTGTTCATCTTGGTGATAAAGGTGTCGACCAGATCGAGCGGCACAAAGGCCTGGATGGTGCCACCAAAGCCGCCGCCGTGGATGCGGACGGCGCCACGGCCGTCGAGCACATGCTCGGCAAGAGCAAGCGCGTACATGGAAGGCTGCTCGGAGCCCAGCTTAGCGACGACATTCTGCAGGTACATGGCAGAGCTGGCGCCGGACTCGCGCGTCAGGACCAGGAACTGGTCAATGTCGCCGGTGTTCAGGGCCGCCCAGCGCTTATCGACCAGGCCGTTCTCGTACCAGTAGTGAACGGCGCGCAGGCAGGCGCGGTCGCCCAGCTTGGCGCGCAGCTCGGGGAGCTTGGCGTCAAAATCGGCCACGTTTACCTCGCACAGGCGTGCCTTGCCAAACTCGGCGGCGACGTCTTGCATTTCGCGCGGAACGGCGGCGTAGTCATCGGTGGCGGCCACGTGGTCGGCACCGACCTTAACGAGCACGAGCGCGTAGCCGTGATCCTCAAAGTTGAGCTCGAGCTTCTGGGTCTTAGGCTGGGCCTGGTCCTCAAAGTCCATGTAGACAAGGCCGCCCAGGCACACAGCGGCCTGGTCCATCAGACCGCAGGGCTTGCCGTAGTAGCTGTTCTCGGTGCGCTGACTCATCTGGGCGAGCGCGACGGGCTCAATGGCGGGTGCGCCCCAGAGCGTCTCCATGGCGCGACCGTATGCCGCCTCGACAGCAGCGGAGCTGGAAAGGCCGCCGCCCGAGGGGACAGAGCAGGTGAAGGCGAAGTCGAAGCCCTGGGGCTCAACGCCCAGAGCAGCGATTTCGTGGGCCATGCCGCGGACGAGGCTCGCGGACGTGCCCTTCTCGGACGCTTGAATATCCAGCGTGTCGAGCGTGATCTCAAAGGTGGGGTAGCCCTCGTCGGCGACGCGAATCTTGTTGGTGTCGGTCGCTACGGCAATGCCGTCAACGGCGACATCGAGCGAGCCGGCGATGACGTGGCCGCCCTCGTGGTCGGTGTGGTTGCCACTGATTTCGGAACGGCCGGGCGCGTGCACATAGAGCACCTGGCGGTCGCCGATGGGGCCAAACTCCTCCTCAAACAGTTTGGTGAGCGTGGCGAATGCCTTTTCGTCGGGGGTGGTCATGGGAGTCCTTTCCTTGGTGCGCACGGGCGAGTTTTGCGTCGTTATAAGTACGTTAACAACTTGAAGCGGAGTGAACCAAGTGTTCACGATACCGCACGTTACGGGCTATGTTAACGTACTCATAACACAACGCTTGTCACTTTTTGAGAATCTGGTAATCGGTAGAAATACAGCCGTGAACGGTACTGCTGTATGGACTTATAAAGCAGAAGAGTTGCGGATTGAAAAAGTAGAGTACGTTAACATGCGTCCGACGATGGCGGGCCTCGGCGCGGAGTGTATCTCTGCCCGGGCCGGCATGCACGCTATTCAGATCTCGCAAGGGTGAAGGTGATCCTGTGGCAAGGCGTCCGTCCAACGATACCAGTTCGCGTCCGGTCTCCATGGCCGACGTCGCCCGCGCTGCTGGCGTTTCGCAGCAGACGGTTTCGCGCGTTGCCAACGGCTTGCCCAACGTTAACGAGCAGACGCGCCAGCGTGTGCAGGCCGCTATGCAAGAGCTCGGCTTTCGTCCGAGTTATGCCGGTCGCTCGCTGCGCGACGGTCGCTACCATTCGGTCGGCCTGTGCGTCAACGATGTCACCAAGTTTGGCAACCTCTCAATGATCGACGGCATCGCCAGCGCTGCTCGCGAGCATAATTGCGCCATCACGTTGGTCGAGATGTCCAAGACCGAGGAGTTTTCGCTTGCCGAGGCCACGCGTCGTATGGCCGCATTGCCGGTGGACGGCATCATCATCGGCATGAGCCGCATGGCGCCCGATTTTGAGACGTTTGATCCACTGCCGGGCATTGGCACGGTCATCGTTACCATGTACGCGCACCCGCGGGTGACCACGGTCGACTCCGATCATTACGGCTGCTCGCTCTTGCTTATGGATCACCTGTTTGAGCTGGGGCACGAGCAGATTCGCTATATTGGCGGCCCGTCGTTCTCGGTCGACGAGCAATTTCGCCGCGCTGGCTGGCAGGATGCGCTCGAGCGTAAACACATCGAGCCGGCAGAGCCGCTCGAGGGCGACTGGTCTGCCAACAGCGGCTACGAGGCCGGCAGATATCTGGCCGAGCACGACCGCACCATGACGGCGATTTACGCGGCAAACGACCAGATGGCAAATGGCGCGATTGCCGCGCTGCGTGATAGCGGCCTGCGCGTGCCCGAGGACGTGAGCGTGGTGGGCGTCGACGATTCGCTCGATGATTTTGTGGCACACAACGAGCTCACGACCGTGCGATTCGATCTACATCAGCGCGGACGCGAGGTGTTTGAGCATGCGGTTCCCGAGGCGGGTACGGCGGGCAAAACCGTTGCCATCCGTATTCCCGGCCAGCTCATTATTCGACATAGCACGGCGATACTGCGCGCATAGTTTGTGCAGGTAAACGGCGGTATATTCCACCTCAATAACAATCGATAAGGATGCTGGCAGATAGCCGTGTCTATGAAGACGAGTGTTATGATAGACGGGTTCTTTTGTCTATCTAGGAGGCTTTGCCTGATGGAGATCACCAAGGATATCCGCTACATTGGCGTCAACGATCACGACATTGACTTGTTCGAGGGCCAGTACGATGTGTCCGAGAACGGTATGGCATACAACAGCTACGTTATCTTGGGCGAAAAGATCGCTGTCGCCGATTCAGTCGACGGCGGTTTTGTTGACGAGTGGCTCGGCAACCTCGAGGCCGTGCTCGATGGCCGTACGCCCGACTACCTGGTTGTCCATCACATGGAGCCCGATCACTCCGCCGGTATCGCCGCCTTTATGGAGTGCTATCCCCAGGCACAGATTGTGGCCAGCATGGGTGCCTTCCGCTTGATGGTCAACTACTTTGGCACCGACTACCCCGAGCGCAAGGTGGTCGTCAAAGAGGGCGACGTGCTCGACCTGGGTGGCCACAGCCTGACCTTTATCGGCGCCCCCAACGTTCACTGGCCCGAGGTGATCTTCTCCTACGAGTCCACCGACAAGGTGCTCTTTAGTGCTGACGGCTTTGGCAAGTTTGGCGCCAACGACATCGAGGATCCCGAGGGGTGGGCTTGCGAGGCTCGCCGCTACTACTTTGGCATCGTCGGTAAGTTCGGCAAGTTTGTGCAGGCCGTCCTCAAGAAGGCCGCCGGCCTGGACATCCAGATCATCTGCCCGCTCCACGGCCCCGTGCTGACCGAGAACCTGGGCTACTACCTCGACACCTATAACACCTGGTCGAGCTATCAGCCCGAGGACGAGGGCATCACGATCGCCTATGCGAGCGTGTATGGCCATCTGAAGGCTGCCGTCGAGGAGCTCGCATCTGCGCTCGAGGCTCGCGGCCAGAAGGTCTCCGTCTTTGACCTGGCTCGCGACGACATGGCCGAGGCCGTTGAGGATGCGTTCCGCTACGACCGTCTGGTGCTCGCCTCCATTACCTATCAGGGCGAGATCTTCCCGTGCATGAGCACCTTTATCCACACGCTCGCCGAGCACGCCTACCAGAACCGTACGGTGGCGCTCGTCGAGGCCGGCTCTTGGGCGCCTGCAGCTGCCAAGGTTATGACCAAGGAGCTCGAGGGCATGAAGGACATCACCCTGACGCAGAACAAGGTGACCGTGCTGGGCTCGCTCAACGACGCCTCGCGCGCTCAGATCGAGGCCCTTGCCGACGAGCTGTCCAAGTAACGACACGTTCACTTTTGACGCTCAACCATCACAACCACCACAAAGGGGACAGGCACCTTTGTGGTGGTTTTTGTTTAAGCGCCGGCAATGATGAGGGCTGGACGTGCGCTGTCGGTAGCCTCGGCGATTGAGGTGGCGACGGCATGGTCGGGGTCACGGTCCATCACGATGGCGTCGACATCGGTCAGCTCGGCAAAGCGGTACATGCCGCGTCCGTTAACCTTGCTGGCGTCCATGAGGGCGACGCTTTGATGGGCCGCGGTGATCATAGCCGTTTTGGTCTCGGCCATCTGGGGAAAGTCGGTCGTAAAGCCGCAGCTGGAGACAAAGGCGCCGGGGCACATGACGGCCAGATCGGCATGGACCATTTGGAGCGCCTGCATAGTGAGCGGTCCGTACAAATAACGATGGCCTTTGCGCAACGCCCCGCCCAGCATGACGACATCGACCGAGGGCATGCTCTCGTCGATGTAATCGGCAATGGTAATGTCGGCCGTGATGACGGTGATGCCGTTGCGCTGGTCGAGGAGCCGAACGAACTCGAGCGCCGTGGTGCCCGAGTCGACGAGCAGCGTGTCGCCGTCATTGACGAGCTCGATGGCGCTTTGCGCGATGGCTTGCTTGGCGGCGACGTTGACATTGATGCGGCGATCCTGCGTGGAGACGGTCAGACGTTTGTGGAGCGACACGGCGCCACCATGCGTGCGGCGCAGCTTGCCTGCTTCGGCGAGCGCGTCCAGGTCGGCGCGGGCGGTGACGGAGGACACGCCAAAGGTCTGGGCGATTTCTGCTACCTGCACTGAGGCGTTATGATCGAGCATTTCCATAATGGCGGTACGGCGTTCGTCGGCAAAAGCACGGTTGGTGGCTTGGGCCATGCTTGCTCCATTCTCGGCTAAATTTGCAGGAATTGTGTTGACTCTATTTTCGTTCATTTTCTTTTTGAGTAAGAAAACACCTTTCGATTACTTATCTTTTCTATAAAAGAAAGACGCTGAACGCTCAAAATTCAATATCGAACATGTCCACTCGGCTCAAATTCCTTCCGTTTACTTTTCAAAAACGACTGTATTGACCTGCATGGGCTCAATATCTCGCGCGTGTAAAGCCGCTGAATTTCATACAATGAGCGCAGCAAAACGCAAGGTAAAACGCCTTGTGAACAACTACGCCCGATGTCCAGATGCGGGCGAGGGAGAGGAGCAAACGCTCATGGCACTTGTTACCACCGAAAAGATGCTCAAGGACGCTCAGGCCGGCCACTACGCTGTTGGCGCATTCAACGTCGAGAACCTCGAGTTTGTTATGGCCGTCCTGGCCGCTGCCGAGGAGACCAAGTCCCCCGTCATCATGCAGACCACCCCGGGCACCATCAAGACCGCTGGTCTGGACTACTTCTACGGCATGGTCAAGGCTGCCGCCGAGCGCGCTTCCGTGCCCGTCGCTCTGCACCTCGATCACGGCGATGGCTATGACCGCTGCATGCAGGCTTTCCGCACGGGCTACACCTCTGTCATGATCGACGGCTCGCACGAGTCTTTCGAGGACAACATCGCTCTGACCAAGTCCGTCGCCGACGCTGGCCGCGCCATGGGCGTGCCCGTCGAGGCCGAGCTCGGTAAGGTTGGCGGCAAGGAGGACGACGGTCCCGCGGTTGAGGGCGAGAGCCCCTACACCGATCCTGCCGAGGCCAAGGAGTTCGTCGAGCGCACCGGCTGCACCTCGCTGGCCATTGGCGTTGGCACCAGCCACGGCGTGTACACGAGCGATCCGCACATCGAGCAGTCCGTGGTCAAGGCCATCCGCGACGCCGTCGACGTGCCGCTGGTTCTGCACGGCACCTCCGGTGTGCCCGATGAGCAGGTTGCCGAGGCTGTGAAGAACGGCATCTGCAAGGTTAACTACGCCACTGAGCTACGTCAGGCCTACACCAAGGGCTTCATGGCCTACATGGCCGAGAACCCTGCCTGCTTCGATCCCAAGAAGCCGGCCAAGGAGGGTATGCGTGAGATCACCGAGCTGGTTAAGATCCGCATGACCAACCTTAACTCTGTGGGCAAAGCAGAGTAACAGCAAGGGTACTCCGACTCGCTACATATCCCGGGGAGGGACGAGGGCTTAGTTCCCCAATCGTCCTCGGGCATGCAAAAAGCCTCGCTGCGCACTTCGTGCGGCGAGGCTTTTTGCCCCCTGCGGAAAGATTGGGGAACTAAGCCCTCGTCCCTCCCAGGTTGACCTACTCGAGGTCGTCGCCCTTGTGGCGTTAGGGCGGAAAATAATAAGAAGCCTTCGCGCTGCGGAATGATTTTGGAAACTAAGTACGGGGACCCGCCCAAGCCGTCCTGCTCGATCGCCCTTGTGGCGTTAGAGCGGAAATGGGTGGGGCGTTAGGGCTTCTTTGCTGATGGGGGATTAGTATGCCCGGGCTTGGTTGGGGAATGTCTGGTCTAGTGAGGCTTGGAGTTTTTCGAAGGATGTCTGCAGGTTGAGGTGTTGGTCTGCAGAGCGTTTGGCTTTTGTGGTGGGGGAGTCGAGGAGGCCGTTTCTCTGTGTCGGGGGGAAGGAGAAAAGGTCTGCATGTTTTAGGGATGGCTGCTGTGCTGCGTCATTGGAAGAATGCATGCTTATGCGGCCTCCTCGATGTCCACCAAAAGGTTGCGCACGGGGTGTGCTGCTAGGTCCCGTGCGTTGGCAGTATTATGCCGCGGCTGTCGCAAAGAAGCGCTAAAGAAAGGCTTAACCTGGTTTGGTGTTACGATGAAACTGCAGGTAAGAGGTATCGAGTAACACTCTTGAAAGGTTGGGGGCTTAAGGGCTTTCTAAGGTTTGTGACGTGGATGTGGCACGGACGTGCGGGGCGTGTGGACGGCTCGTTCCTAGCGCTGCGGCTCTGCAGTGCGCACCTGCTCGATGACCTTTTCCATGGTGGCGTCGATGCGGTCCTTTTTGAGTTCGCATTCCCAGATGGTTATGGGCGTCCAGCCCATTTGGGTAAGCGCGTCGATGGCAGCGCGGTCGCGCTCGACGTTGCGACGGAACTTTGCCTCCCAAAACTCAACGTTGCGCTTGGGCTGGCTGGGGCTGCACTTGGGGCAGCGGTGCCAAAAGCAACCGTTGACGAAGATGGCGATCTTGCGGCCGGGGAAGGCGATGTCGGGCTTGCCGGGAACCTTCCATTCCAAGCGATAGCCCGTAAGACCTGCTGCCCGCAGGCGCTGGCGAACGAGCAGCTCGGGTTTGGTGTTCGCACGCTTGTTGCCCTTCATGGACTTTTTGATGGCGGCGCGACGGCGCACCAGTTCGCGCTCGTCAGCGGAAAGGTCCGAGGTATCGATGCCGTCGAGCAGACCGGGCTTGGGGCGCTTCTTGCTGCGGCGCTTAGGTGCGCGCTTGGGCTTGGAAGCGGGCTCGTCGGTCGTGGTGGCCTCGGCGTCGTTGGCAGTGCTGTTGGCCTCGAGCCGGTCTTCCTTCAGCTCAATCAGGGCATCAATGAGCCCCTTGTCGGCGGGCATCCACTCAACCGTGGCAAGCGAGGTGCGCGGAATCCAGCGAATATCGAGTTGGCGGTCGTGCTTCTGCGGCTCATCGGATTCATCGGCGAGCGAGCAGTAGTAGCACTCCATGGAGAGATGGAAATCGGGGTAGTCGTACTCAACGGTGTAAAAATCGCGCAGGTTGGTGACTTTGACCCGCAGCTCTTCCATGAGCTCGCGGCGTACAGCGTCCTCGGGCGTCTCGCCGCGCATGAGCTTGCCACCGGGGAACTCCCAAAGTCCCAGCATGTCGCCATAGCCGCGCTGCACGGCAAGCAGCTCATCGGATCCTTCCTTGCGAATGATCCCAGCGGCAACATGAACAGTCTTCAACAGGAGTCCTCCCTTAACATCAACAAGTGGCAGGGTAGTCTTTTTGGGACGGGGCTTTTTTAGCTGCCCTATGTCAAATGCGGCCCCATGTTTCGAAGGCTACGGATGGGGTAGCTAAAAAAGCCCCGTCCCAAAAAGACTACCCCTACCTTACACAACGGTAAGGCAAGCGTAAGCCATATCGATGGTAGCCGACTCGTCTTCTTGCGACTATAGATGCCGTAGACTAATTGCAAGAAAGGACTCGGTATGCAAACCACGCACATGGCGACCCCGGTACTGGAGGTCGCTCATCTCGAAAAGGTATACGGAGCGCTGGGCAACGTGACCCGCGCGCTCAACGACGTCAGCTTTACCGTCAACCGTGGCGAATTCGTCGGCATCATGGGCGCTTCGGGCTCGGGCAAGTCGACGTTGCTCAACTGCGTGTCGACCATCGATAGCGCCACAAGTGGCACGATCCGCATCAACGGGCAGGACGTAACACGCATGAAGCAGGCTAAGCTTTCGCAGTTCCGCCGCGAGGAGCTGGGCTTTATCTTCCAGGACTCCAACCTGCTCGATACGCTCACGGCACGCGAGAACATCGCCCTGCCGCTCACCATCGCCCGCACAAACTCGGCAGAGATCTCGACCCGCGTGCAGGATGTGGCAGCGCGCCTGTCCATCAGTCAGGTGCTCGACAAGTATCCCTACCAGATGTCCGGCGGCCAGCAGCAGCGCGTTGCCGCGGCTCGCGCGCTCGTCACCGACCCCACCATGATCATGGCCGACGAGCCTACCGGCGCCCTCGACTCCAAAAGCGCCCGCCTGTTGCTCGAGAGCCTAGAGGCCCTCAACCGCCGCCTGCGCGCCACCGTGCTTATGGTCACGCACGATAGCTTTGCCGCCAGCTACACGAGCCGTGTGCTGTTTATCCGCGACGGCAAGATCTTCACCGAGCTGCGCCGCGGCGACACCGACCGCCGAGAGTTCTTCGACCGCATTATGGAGGTCGTTGCCATGATGGGCGGTGAGGGCTCCGATGCTCTGTAAACTCGCTTGGGGCAACGTCCGCCGCGCCGGCCGCGACTACCTCGTCTACCTTTTGACGCTCACCCTGGGCGTCACGGTCTTCTATGCCTTTAACACCATCTCGATGCAGGTCGACATCGCCGGAATCGATGAAGAGGGCTTGGCGCAGGTTATGGGCAGCATGCTCGGCGACCTGACGTACTTTTTGGCCGGTGTCATGGCCTTTTTGATGGTGTATGCCAATAACTTCATCATGAAACGCCGCAAGAAGGAGTTTGGCCTGTATCAGGTGCTCGGCATGGGGCGCGGACGCGTCGCCACGATCATGGCGCTCGAGACGGTGATTGTCTCGGTCGGCGCCTTTGTCGCCGGCATTGTGCTGGGTGTGGGACTCTCCCAGCTCATGACGTTCTTTACGGCCTCGCTCTTTAAGACACAGATCGCCAATTTCCACTTCTTTTTCTCGGTGCATGCGTTCAATCTGACCCTTGCCTGCATGCTCGTAATGTTTGTGCTCACGCTACTGCTGAACCTTCGCGCCGTGCGTCGTACCAAACTCATCGAGCTTATGGGTGCCGAGCGTCGCAACGAGAGCATCAAGACGCGCAACCCCTGGATTGCGATTGCCATCTTTGCCGTGGGCGTGGTGCTTGTGGGCGTGGCCTATTACCGTCTGCTACGTGATGGGTTCCCGCTAACCGCGACGGACAGCAAGCTGCAAGAGGCCATGAACCAGTTTGGTATTACGACCGCTATGGTTACCGTGGGCACCTTTGCCCTGTTCTGGGGACTCTCGGGCATGCTCATCAAGCTGCTGCAGAGCCTGCGCGGCGTGTATTGGCGCGGCCTCAACATGTTTACCGTGCGCCAGCTTGCGGCCAAGGTCAACACGGTGTGCTTTTCGATGGGCGTCATCGCGATGCTCCTGTTTTTGGCCATCACCTCGGTGACGTGCGGTATGTCGATTGCCAACGTGATGAACGAAAACCTGGAGCGCTATAACCCTGTAGACGTGTCTCAGACGTATGTCTATTACACGCCCGATACGCTCGACTACTACAAAGAGTACATCAATCCGTCTGAAGCCGATCGCATGGTGCTGGCCGATAGTACGGTCGATTTGTACTCCGCATGGCACGGCGATCCATGGCACGGCGATCGTAAGGGCAAGTCGGCGGACAACAACGACGAGACCGGCAAGAAGGTCAATATTGCCGATGTTGCCGGTGAGCATGTGCAGATCGATTCGTATCTGAGTTACCCGCTTGGCGGTTCGGATCCTTCGGTGACTCCAAGTGAAATGTGCAAGGCCATGGGCGAAAAGCTTCCCAAGGCGTTCGGGGGTAGCAATGCCGATACGATGGGTCTGTTTGTGACGCCGGCGAGCCAGTACAACAAACTGCGTCAGATGATGGGCGAGGAGCCGGTGCACATCGGTCACGACCAGTATCTGCTCACGTGTGATATGGCCGGCGAGCTGGTCGACCTGTACACCAAGTATATGGCTGGCGGCCATGCCCTTACCTTGGGCGGGCATACGCTCAAGCCCGCAACCGATAAGTCGGACGAAGATGCGGCGGCCATCGCCAACTCGGCGATGGGCAGTAATCCGGGTACCGTCGTCGTTGCCGACGAGCTGTTGTCCCAACTTAATCTGCAGCCGTATTCCAGTAGCCTGCTCGTTAACTACAAACAGGGGATGGATACGACCGAGGCGGACGAGAGTATTAAATACACTGTGCTCGACAATCTGCTCGTTGACGGCAAGGAGCCGGGGTCGTGGGGAACCTTCATCACACGCTCTGAGATGTACACGCAAGCAGCGCAAATGAACGGTCTTATTAGCTACCTAGCCATCTACATCGGCTTTGTATTGGTCGTTGCATGCGCGGCGATTCTGTCGATCCAGCAGCTCTCCAACGTGGCCGACGGCAGCCGCAGCTATCGTGTGCTGGCACAGATCGGCTGTGAGGACCGCCAGATTCGTCATTCGGTGATGGCGCAGCAAGTGGTATTTTTCCTGTTCCCGCTGGCAGTGGGCCTGACGCACTCCTTTGTGGCACTTAAGGTGATCATCGAGCTGGTGAGCATTTTCGGAAATATGAGCATCGGCGGCACCGTGGGCCTCACCTGTGCAATCTTCCTGGCAGCCTACGGAGGCTACTTCCTGGTGACGTACCTCATGAGCGCTGGCATGGTGCAAGCTGCCATAGCCACCCGCTATAGCGAGTAGCAAGCTGGTAAAACCGTCGCAAAATCAGAGGCGTATGACCGCCGCGAAGGGACCAGGGGCCCTTTCGCGGCGGTTTTTTGCCTATCCGGTGCGTCTCGGATGCAAGTGAGTAGACTTTTTTGAACTTGCCGAGCACATCGCGACAAATGATCGGTAAAACCGCAGGTCAGAGCTGTGGCGTTTTAGGGCGTGCTTGGCCTCCTGCAAAAAGCCTACTCACTTGGTTTTTCTGCTAGAAGACCGCCGCGAAGGGAGGCAACTCCCCCGCGGCGGTTGACGTTTGCCCAGATAAAACCTGCCAAAATAAACCTGTCCCTTTTTGGTAGGTAGGTTCAGCTGAACGGCGGGCCGTGCGGCTTGGGCGTGCGGGCCCACAATCTGGGGAAACGGACCAGATTGGGGGCTTGTATGATCGATTCGAAGGGAAACGTGCGACCCGAGGGCATGTTTAACAGGGCGCATCTGGCTCCCGAAGCCCAGCGTGCATACGATACGCTGCTCGAGTGCGTGCTCAACGGGCAGAAGGGCTGCGAGGTCTCGGCGCACGCGGGCATGGATACGGTCAAGGCGTTGGTAGAGCTTATGCGCTGCGACTGTCCCGAGCTCATCCATCTCCTGGGCGGTATGCACTACTGCCGCCATGGCGAAAAGGTCCTGCTTGTACCAAATTACGCCAAAGGATACAAGCAGTCGGTCACCAGGCTCTATACAAATCTCGCTAAGATGGAGCGTGCGGCTGCGCCGATTCTGAGCGCGGCACCGGCGGGCGCATCGGCCTTCGACCGGGTCTTGGCAATCCACGATGTCTATCTTGCACGGTATCGATTCCAGAACGGTCGCCCGTATTCGCATTCGGCAGACGGTCCGCTGCTCAAACGTCGTGCCGTGTGCGAGGGGTGGGCGAAAGGCTTTAAGTATCTGCTGGACCGCGCAGGCATCGACTGCGTCTATGCTTGGGGTCGCCGCCTCGCGAGTGATCCAACAGGGCATGCCTGGTGTGTCGTGAACCTCGGGGAGCGCGGCCGCCCGGCATGGTACATCATCGACCCCACACGCGATGGACGGGACGGAATGCTGCCCATGCACAGCGCTTTTGGCATGAGCGAGGCGGCATACGACTACGCTACCGAGCGCTCATCGGGGCAATGGGTTCCGGTTGCCCCGCGTGACCTGGGTTTTTATGGACTCACGGGGCGATTTGTGGCAACCGTTGACGACGCCGTTCCCATTGCGCGCAGTGCGGGATTTCCCCGGCGAGGAATCGAGATCCAGCTCCCCATGTTTCCAGATGAGAAGAGCTTCGATGGGGCACACTCGGCCGTGTGCGATCGTCTGACGTCGACGTTTGCCTGTGGTGTCGAGTGTTGCATTGACCGTTCGCGTCGTGTGATTCGGATTGATGCGCTAAGGGCTCGTCGAACATGGGGCGCAGCCGGCTAGGGGCTAGAGCAGCCAAGAGGACAGATCGTCCATATGCTCCTGGAAGAAAGTATTCGCCCCGGCGGCGTCGATCACGCGCTGGCGTTGCTCTTCGAAGCGGCCTTCGCGAATTGACCCATTTACCGCGACGTGGCCGCTCTGCTCGTCTGCTCCATCGCAGCGCAAGAACCAAATGCGGGCTCGTTCGTCCCCGCGCTCGTCGGCAAGATAGAACGTTATCTGGTCAAACGGCGTTCTGTCAAAATCCATGGCGTTGTAGAGTGCCTCGACGGTATCGATGGCCTCCTGCGCAAAGGTATCGTCGACGGTGAGGTCGAGGGATACCAAGAGTTCCATATCGTCATAGGGGTTCGTGCCGACCGTGGCCGAAGGAAACGCAGCTTTGATGGCGTCGCGCGCCTCATCGACTTCGGCATCGAGCGACCTGGGGGCGTCCGAAAGGGCAAGGTCCATGCGACCGCAATAGTCGAGGTGCATAAAAGGCAGTTCGGTGGTGGCGACAACAGCGGACACCAGGTCTGCAAGATATTCGTTTGAGGTGTCGATCGCTTTGCCCGTGGCGCACGAAATATCAAAGGTGAGTTGCTTCGAGGCGGCGTCCACCCACGTACGCATGACGGGGGTGCTTCCCACGCTGAGGTAGACCCAGGCGCCGCCGGCATCGGCCGCAGCCTGTGTTACTGTGCTCATCCCCGCTTCGTCGTAAACGTTACCGTCACCGTCGCTTACCTGTACTGACTTTGTGCCCGTCGAGGTGCTGACGGCTTCGACGACCGGTGATCTGAGTACGTATCTTTGAAGACCGCAAGAAACTTTGACGGAGCTGTGGCCGCAGATAAGACTTGCTGCGGCCTCCCCCAAGTCGATCCCTTGGATCTGCGCGACGATATCTTTGCCGTCGTCGGAGTCGCCGAGTGCATAGGGGACGCCAAGGGTATCCAGACGTGCCGCGAGGGCCTCAAGGGCATCGATGCGCTCTCCGCGGGAAAGAGTGTCGTAGCTCGTAAAGGAAACGAGGGTGCCGTCGTCCTTGAGGGTGCTTTGTTTGGCCTGGTTGTCGCCCGTAAAATCGTCGTCGATCCACGTCGCCTGCGGTACCAAGCTGCCGCGGAAGTCTGTGCGGTAACTTTCGGAATGCAATGCTTCGGCAAGCACCTCACAGAGGGTCTGGGACGGTGCGAGTAGGTCCGCCGTAAAAGCGTAACGACCCTTGCCGAGTGACACGGTCGAGACCACGACCCGCGAAGATCCTTCCACGTCGAAGGCAAGCACGCCTTGGTCGAGCCAATCGCCGCAGCTCTCCTTGAGCCGCTTTTTCGCGCCATCGGTTAGGGTGAGTTCTAGATAGGCATAGCGATCGGGGTTGGCGCAGGCATCGGGTTCCAGGCCTTCGACCTTGCCCGTTTTGACCACGACGTCTTTGATTTCCGTTCGATAGATGTGCTCGTAGGACGCGAGGCCGTTGCCCTCCGCATCGATGCAGACAAGGTAGAGCTCGAGCGGGCGGGATAGCAATTCCGTCAGGTCGTCGCGATATATGCCCGCCGTGTCGCTCGATCCGGACGATGAGGATGTCTGGGACGAATCGGTGCCGCTGTTGCTCGCGTTAAGCTCGTCGGGAACATCAAGGGCGCCGGCGGAAAAGTCGACGCAGATACCGTCCATGCTTTCGATGGTCGAGGCCTTGCCCAGATTGGCGGCGTCTAGGCGCGCTTGGACCAGTTCGACGCTTTCGCGCAGCTGACCGGCGGAGAGTGCCGTGGTGGGATAGAGGGCGAGCTGGCCGTTTTTATGCGACGCACCGAGGGCTCCCGTTGCAAATGCAATGGCCACGGCGATGGCCACCACCACCGCAGCTGCGCAGAGGCAGGAGGCGATGGCGGCCAAGCGTTTCTTGTGGAAGGGGCTCTTAGGCTGGGGAGCGCTTTCCTTGTCAGGCGAGGGGGTCGCTGGCGCGCCGTTCGTCAGCAGCTTGCCGTTCTCGTCGATTCCCAAGCGCTCTGCCAGGCGAATGACGTCAAAGCGGCCTCCGATTTTGCCGATGCCCGGCTCGGTGCAGCGGGCAATGAGTTCGTCGAGGGTGCGGTCATCGCCGTCGGTGCAATGGGAGCTATCGAGATGGATGGCCCCCTTGTTTTTGAGTTCAAAGAGCTCCTGCAGCTCGGCGGCGTTTAAGCCACCCGAGCTCTTCGCACAGATGCTTCGAATTTGGGCCTCGCGCGGCCACGCTCCGCAACGAAGGTAATACAAAAGGCAGCCGATGGAGTAGCAGTCGGCATGGCTCGTGTTGCGCCATTGGCGCGCCTCGCTTTGGCGCTGGTCGAAGATCTCGGGCGCGCCGATAAACGGCGTGCTCAGGCGTTCGCTGCCGTCGGCCGCCGTCACGTCGGGATCGTCGTTTTGGGCGCTCTGCCCAAAGTCGATGAGCATGACGCGCTCGATGCGCTGCCCGTCCTTGTCCAGCATAAAGCGCAGGTTATGGGACGAAAGGTCGCGGTGCGAGACGGTGGTGAGATAGCGAGCGTCCTCGCGCGAAACGACCGTGCAGCAAAGCAGGGCCGTGACGATGGCGCGTGCCGTGCCGAGGACATCGGCGGCGGTAACCTCGCCGCGCTCGTCGCTTATGATCTCGCGCAGCTCGACAATGTCGACGCCCTCGACATATTCCATGGCAAAGGCGGGGTAACGCACCTCGCCGCGGGATGTCTTTTTAATGCGCCAGCCCAAGGCATAGGCGATGGGCGCGTGTCCTTGGGCTCCGTCCATGCTACGAAGTGTCTCGTATTCCTGGCGTAGCTTGTACCAGTCGGATTTATAGACTTCATTGGATTCGAGCGCTTCTTTATGAGGGGCGCTGCAGCCATGGCGCATGACCTTGACGGCAAGCTTGGTGCCGCGGGCGGGCGCGCCCGCGGCACTGCTGGCGTTTGACCCAGAAGCGGTGTCGATAAACCAAAGATCGGCGCTTGCGCCCGAGGGCTCGCCGCTCGGCCGCATCGCAATGCCCGATTGGGAGGCGGGCAGCTTGGCAAGTGGATTGACCTGGACGATTCCGTTGAGCGCTTCCGCGCAAAAGATGTTCTCCATGTCCGCCCCCTCGCTTGGTGCCATGCACCGATCGAGGTGCGTTCCGGTCATTTAAGTATAGCGGGAGCTCAAAAACGGACACACCACAACACCCTTCAATCCCTGTTGTTCAGCTGAACGGCGCGCAGGGGAGAGGGCTGCCGCGCCGATAGGATGGCCTCAATATTCCCAACCGTAAGGAGGAAGCTATGGCTGCCGGCTGGATAGCAAATCTGGTTGCCGTGCTCGACCAGGACAGTGTGCCCTCGCGCCGTGGTGAGGCGGGAGCCCAGGATGACATCGATGTGCTTTTGGGCATCGCTTCGACTGAGTTTACCGCCGAGGTCGATTATCTCGACTACCTGGCAACGCTTCGTATTGGTCTCGTAGAAACAGGGGATGGCGAGAGCGTAAGCGTGTGCATCGACTGCCTGCCCGATGCGGACAAGAGGTCCGCCTGCGAAAAGGCCATTGCGTCGCGTGGCATGACATTTGCACGTGAGGGGGTCAACGTTCGCGTCGATTTTGCCCTGGATGACTTTTTTGAGCTGAAGGCCCAGTGTGACGGCGTATTCGACGAGGCGGACTTGGTCCGCGCTGTGGGGCTTGTCGTGCAGTCTCTCGGCGAGGTCCTCGAGGAGATGGATGAGCTTTTGGATCCTTTTGAGGGTCCTTATGAGTTCGTGGATGACGATGCGCTTCCAGAGGAAATACGCCATCAACAACGCGCAGCTATTTTGCTTGAGGAATTATTGTCCGAGGCGGATGACGGCAAGGGCGGTGGACTTGATGAATTACTCGGTTAATCCCGTGCGGCCTCAGGTATCCGCCGGCCGCATTCTGGCGGCGGGGTGGTTCTATGCGTTGAGCGTTGTGCTATTCGCCCTGGATATTGCCCACGCTTCGCTCTTTTTGGGAAGCAGCTGGCTCAATAACCCTCCAACCGATCTCGATTTTTATGGGTGGGGCTTTATTGTCTTTATCGGTCTGTGCTTTGTGGGGTTCTATTACGTTCGCGACCTGACGCCTGGGATTGATGTGGAGGGGGATCCGCTGCGTTTTAGCCGCGAGGGCAGTGCTCGGCACTTTGCCCTGACGGGTTTAGTGCTGGCCATGCCGCTTGTGCTGTTCGATCCCGGCGACCCGCTCTACATGTTTAGCGCCGGTCTTATGGTTGTCCAGGCCATGGTCGATGCCCTCCTGGTTCGCGACGTGCGCCAGGCGATTCCCCACGCCAAGCGGCCTACGGTGCTGTTGAGGGCAATGCTGATTGTTACTGCCTGCTATGGTCTGGCGGCTTTGCTGGGCTTTGAGCTGGTTGCGCTCTTGCTGCGCGTTGCCGTGGCGGTCTTGGCTCCCGTTGCCGAGGGGCTTCCCTTGGAGCTCTGTGATCTGGGAGACGAGACGCTGCGCGGCGAGGCGCACGAGCTCAACCGCGAGCTGCGTCGTGTAACGTGGGCGTGCGGAGGTCTGCTGGCATTGATGCTAGCGGATATGCTGCTGGGCGTGGGTGAGATGGCGTGGGTGCTGGGGCTTGTTTGTGTTCTGGCGGTGGTTTATGTGTCGCTGGGCCGCTTTACCCTTGCCTTGCACGTTCGCACGCTGCTGGCAGTGGTGGTCGGCGTCGTCTTGGGATTTGTCGTGCGTGACACGATGGGGACGGCATGGCTTGCCTGCACGGTTGTCGTGCTCGTCGGGCTGTCGGTGGTTCCGGTCGATCAGACGGCACCGGGTTTGGTTGCGTTTTTAGGGTTTGTGGCGCTTGCGTTTTGGTTGGAACGCGACATCGAAATACGAATGGTTATCGAGGTCTTTACCCCGCTCATCCTCGTGCTGATGTATTACTGGCAGCGCGTCGCGGTACGCGAACATACTGACGGTCGTCGCATCCGACTTTTCTTTAGGTAACCGCGGGAGGCGGGGTGGAAGATAGTTCCGCCCCGCCTTTATGCTCCCGAGAACAGCAGGAAATAATTGCGCTCGGACCCGCGCAGGCAGATGCGCGTTCCCGGTGCGACATCGACGGTCTCGCCGCTTTCGATAAGCTCGCCGTCGCAGTTTGCGCCGTTTCGGTTGAACACTTCCAGTTGCCAGGCAGCATACGCGTCGTCCCAAGAGAGCTTGACAGCCTGTCGCGAAATAGCGGGATCGTCGAGTACGGTGGTGCCGGTGTCGACATCCTGCGTCTGCGAGGGCCGGGGGCTCCGGCCGAAGAGCCAGGCGGTCGATTTGGGAATGCGAACCATGTTTTGGGTGCTGCAGGTTTGAGGGCTGTAGGTGCCGCCGACACCTGCGGGGCAGCTTGCGATGGTGACGGCGATGGCTTCGGGCTCGCGGCGTGTACCGGGCCGATCCGCGCTGGGAGTGTCGCCAGCAGTCCAGACCGTACCGATGTCGGCCTGAAGCGAGGAGGCTCCCAGCCCGGCGCGTTCAAGGTGGGCACCATAGACAAGGGAATAGAGGATGCCGGCCATGAGGGGGCCGAGAGATTTGCGCGCCATAAGCGTTGGCGTGCACGCGTCGTAAAGCGCAGCAAGCTCTCCGGTGGTTGGTGCATCGCTCAAATCTCCATCAAGGCGCTCGACGATGGCGTCGACGGCGCCCTGAATGTGCGCCAAGCGCTCCTCATCGTCCGATCCATCGGCACAATCGAGCAGCCAATCTGCGAGGAGCAGTCCTGCCACAAGCCATTTGTCCCGTGCATCGGGTGCAAGCAGGGTGCGGCGGGCGTCATCGGAGGTGTTTCCCTGGGTAAAGCCCCAAAGCCACGTTCCCGATACAGGCACCGTTTCTTTGGTGTTAAAGCCACTTGCTGGTCCTTCAGCTGCGCGAACATCGAGCAAGAGGGACGCAGCGTCCTGGAGGTTCTCCATGATCAAGCGTTTTGCGTTGTATTTGATCGCCTCGCTTTCCGGGTGCTTTGAGCGCGAGGAAAGGCTGTCGGCTTTTTTGGGCAGCGTCGGCACGCGCGCTTTTTCGGTGCCGGATGGCACTGCTCGCGGGGTTACAAGCGGAAGCTCGGAATCGGCCTCTGCCATGCCCTGCATGCCCGCTGCTTGCGCAATTCGGTTGCAGGTGCGGTCGAAACTGCGGCTCTTCTCGAGGGGAAGAAACTGATACCAGTACTTTTTATTGGTACAGAGCTCAACTTCGGGGTGGTCGAGAATGGTCTTGCCCCAGCGTTTATTTACGCGCTCCTGCATGTCGCGGCAGAGGTCGAGTACCAGGTCTCGCTCGGATTCGAGGATGGCATACTGCAGGTAGAGCTGCGAAAGCTCGCCCTGCACATGCGCATAGAGGCTTGCATCTGGCGCCTCGGACGTGGTGGAAATGCCTCCGTGATCGAGAAGAAGCAGACTGGCGCCGCGCGCGTTGGAAAGCGAGCGTTTTGACGCGCCGCTTGTGCCGGGATTTTGGGTAGACAAAAGCGTGCGCGTAAGGGCGATCCGTCGATTCTTTACTTTCCAGTTGCTGCTAAACAGTGCATAGAAAAAGCGATATTGAGCTGCGGTGAGCCCATTGGCAGAGTTGGCTGCGGGGCAGATAGCTCGTGTGGCGGCCTCACCTTCGGGCCAAATGGGGCTCACGCTCAGGCGGATGCGATCGTAGCCTTCGATGCGGGCGCACCAGCCGGCAAACGGAAGCGTACATGCGCTGTCAAGCGTGCGGAACACGGCGTCAAAATCGTTTTGTTGGGTTGCAGTGGCCTTTGCCATGTCAGCTCATCCCCTTGCGTCGCTGCAGCATGTGTGCGGTGCTCAAGTTTTTCCCTAGGATAGCCCAAAAATGCGCCGGAAGCCTCGCCATCGGTTCAGCTGAGCAGTGTACGGAGCGATGCGCGAGCGGCTCAGTATGCTTGCCGCGTCGATATCCAATGAGAAAGGAGAATCCACGATGACCGAGGTCAATCCCGTGCTGGTGCGCTATCGCCGCGACCGTGCAAATGCCTTTGAGCAGCCGGGCGCTCCCGGTGTGCTAGATCGCCTGGGCGGCGCTCGCGAGATGATCGGCGGGCTATTAAAACGGGATCCAATGCCGCCAAAGCCGGCGTTGGGCGAGCCGGTCGAGCTCATCTATGACGGCGGAAAGACAAAGCAGACGCTCGTCTATCGTGCGGGCGGAAACGTCTGCAAGGTCGCGCTTACATCCGACGCCGAGGAAAGACTCCGCAACGAATATGCGCTCCTCGGCGGCCCGTTTAAAGGCTACGAAATGTTTCCGCAGGTAGATGGTATGGCCTATGTGGAAGATCGCCGTATTGGCGGTAAGCACCTTTGCCTGCGCGAGCGCTTTGTCGAGGGCGAGGACGTTCTCGCCCATGTTGAGCGTCGTGCCAGCGAAGGCTGGCCGCTTTCGTCTCGCGAGCTCTTTTCGCTCGTGCTGGGCATGTTCGATGCTATGGCCGTGGTATGTCGCGCCGGCTACATACATCGCGACCCGCACCCTGGCAATTGGATCGTTACGCCCGATGGTCATGTGGTGCTCATCGATTTTGGCCTGTGTGCCTCGGTAGCGGAGTGTGCCGGTCCGCTGGTGGGCGAGCGCGTTATTTCGCGTGGATACGAGGCTCCTGAGCTGCGTAATCTCGGCATTGCCTCACCGGCGAGCGATGTATATAGCACGGCCAAGGTGATCGCCAAGTTCATGTTCGGCACGCGCGACGTTCGCGCTCTGCCGCGAAATATCCCCTTTGCCGATTTCTTGCGCCGTGCAATGGCGCAAAAGCCTGCCGCCCGGTATTCGGATGCCTATGAAGCGCGCGCCGCGCTCATGGCGTCTTATCGCTCCTGAACACGGCTCGGCTTGGCGGTTCGCAGCACATGATTCAGCTGAACGGTTGTCCCAGAAAACGGCGTCCGCCAACCCATAATGCAATGCCAATAGGAGGCCAAAAGTAGCCTCAAGAGAGAAAGGAATCCTCCTATGACCAGCAATTATAGTGTCAACGACTTGGACGATTTCATCCAGACAGAAGTTCTTCCCCCGAATGCCCGCGACGCCTACGAGGCAGATCTTCTGGATGCGTTTGGCGGCGGTGGTCTGTCCGAGACGCGCCGCGGCGTCATCATCGTTGCCGACCGCTCCTGGTCCGTCAATAGGGTCATGAAGGCCATCAATGCGGGTCTGCACAACCTTTGCAAGGACATCGCCGACGACCCGCTTTCGGCAGGAATCGTCGATGTGGCCCTTGTGTCCTTTGGCACCGATGTCACGGTTCATAACCTTCGCAATGGCGGCAGCGTGGAGAGCGCCGACTACGAGCGCGACATCGATGACATCTTTGTCCCGGCAAGCAAGGTAACCGGCGATCTTGAGCTTAAGGCCGGCGGTCTTACCAGCCTTAACCAGGCACTTCTGACTGCTTGCGAACTCGAAGGCAAGTACGCACATCGCGTTAAGAAGAAAACGCTCAAGGCTCCCTACAAGACGGTCGTAGTTCTATTGACCGACGGACACGATGAGCCGGGGGGTGACGTGTCTGCGGCTGCCGATTGCATCAGCAAGCTGGTGGAGTCCGGCAAAGTGCTGTTCCTGCCGTTTGGCTACGGCGACTATTCCGAGGACGAGTTTGCCGAGCTTTGCCGCGTCGACGGCATGTGGTTCAAGCTTTCGGACGACAAGGGCAAGGCTATCGCCGAGGCCTTTAAGCTCATCGGCGCCAGCATGCGCGTCATGTCCGAGCCCGGTGCCGCAGGTTCGGAGCGCCAGATCTTTGAGGATTGCCTGAAAACGCGCCCGGATGTTCAGGTTTGCACGCTCGACGATTTTGTCCGTGGCAATCAGTAGGGGGTCAGCAATGTCTATTGATAAGGAATTTGGCCAGCCTCGTACCATCGGCGTTGCCGGGGTGACAAAGCGCGGCGTTGCTCATCGCTGCTACGGTACGCGTTGTCAGGATGCGCATATGATCCGCCGCGTCAAACAAGTGGCGATCTGGAAAGACGGTGGCAAGAGAGATCGACTCCTGCCGGGCAAGGAGTACGTTGTCGCGGCCGTGGCGGATGGCTTGGGCTCCGAGGCTCACAGCGATATCGGCGCCCATGCCGCCGTCAACACCGCCGTGTCGACGATGTGCGAGCTGATTGGCACCTGGTGCGCAACGGGCGACAGCGCCCTAGCGATCTCGATGCCTCGTTTTTTGGAGCAGGCCATGATCAAGGCGAACAATGCCGTGGTCAAGAAGGCTGCATCAATGGAGTTACCTGCCAATGAGTTCGATGCGACGCTCGCAATTGCCGTTTACGATGGCGACCAACTGTTCTTTGCCTCCGCGGGCGACTCGGGTGTCATCGCAAAGACCGATGCCGGATTTGAGCTCCTTACCCGCCCGAGCCGCGTGGGGGAGGCGGGCACGTATCCCCTTTACTGCAGAGAGAAGTGGGAGATCAGTGCGTGTGGCCATGTGCGTGGCTTTCTGCTCGCTACGGATGGCCTGCTAGAGCTCCTGGTGCCCGAGTTTAACAACGAGAACCTGAATGAGAAGGCGGTGCATCTCTTTATGGGTGCCGGGTACAAGTCTGTGGGCGCATCGGATATTGATGCCGCGTTGGAAAAGCGCGTCGAGAACGTTGTCCATCGCATTCAGGGAAACCGCTACACGTACGACGATGCGACCGTTGTTGTTGCGCTCGATTGGGATTATGTAGAGCCTGCTGCCGTTTTGAAGGAGGATCCCGATCCCGCGCCCGTACCTGCGGCAGAGCCTGCGCCCGCGCCCGCAGCGGAACCCGCGCCCGAGCCTGTTCCTGTGACGGAGCCCGAACCCGAGCCCGTTCCTCAGGCGGAGCTTGATCCCAAACCGGCAGGACCGGAGATAGCTTCGAGCATCAATATTTCACTGAATCCCGATATGCCGGACCCCGAGGCCACCGTGGTGCTTTCGGCCGAGGGTGGCACCGACGTGCCCGCGCTTGAGCCGATCGCAATGTTAGAGAACATGCTCGGCATTTGCTTCGAATACGATGAGCTACTCGAAGCATGCCAGGCATTCGTCAAAAAGCACGACGAAGGTGCACGCTCGGACGGCGGCCAGCGCGACGTGCCCATCAACACTGATCCGACCTACGAATAACGAAGGGAGTCTCCCAGATGCTTTACGACAAGAACGGTAGGGCCTTTGAACTCGGTGACGAAGTAGGGTTTGGGCGAGAGGGTTCCACTTATCACATCGTGGGAGAGCCCTTTGTCGCCAAGATCTATCATAATGCGACGCCTCAGATTACTCGCAAGATCGAGTCGATGGCGTCGATACTTTCGGTGCTCTTTGAGCGCAAAAAGCAGCTGCTTCTTAAGCTTGCCTGGCCACTCGGGGCGCTCTATGAGCGCCCCGACGGCAGGGGATTCAAGGGCTTTTTTATGTACGGGGTTCCCGAAGAATTCGTCTCGATCGATGTTGTGTCGCAGTTTCCGGGTAATCCTACGGCACCGCGCATGTCTGAACGCCAAAAGATTGAAATGCTCATCGACTTGTGTATGCTCACCTCGGAGTTGCATGCCATCGGTATCACCTTGGGTGACTGGAATCCCCGTAACATCCTTGTGGGGGAGAGGGGGAGTCTAATGCTTCTCGACACCGATTCGTATGCTTTCACACTTTCAGATGTGAGCTACCAAACCACCTGTGCAGCACCAGGATATATCGCACCGGAGGTGCTCAAGCTCATGGAGACAACTGGGGTCAGTGATTTCGAGAGCTTAGCAGCCGCCACGAATGCCCCGGTGTTTACACCTCAGACGGATGACTTTGGGCTGGCGGTCCATATCTTCAAGATGCTCAATCGCGGAATACACCCATACGCTTCTGGTGAGCTGGACCTGGAGATTTTTGACCTGGGTGATGACATTCCACCCGCACCGTCGTTGAACAGCTGCGTGTGTAATGGGCGCAGCCCTTTTGTGGGGACGCTGGTCGGACACGTTATCCCGGTGTACGCTCTCGAGCTCGATGATTTTGGCAACCTTATGGGCGAGGCTTTCCGCCGGTCGCTCTTTGGCAAAGCGCAGGAGCGCCTTGACGCGCATACATGGGCGCGCCTGCTCGACCGTTATCTATCAGAGACCGTTCAGTGCCAGCGCGGTCATCATCTATATCATGCTTCGCAGGATGAATGTCCCTACTGCAGAGGAGAGCACGCCCTATTAGCTCGTTTGGCTGATTGCTGACTGTCTTGGAGAAAGCCCGTGAGGCGGCACACAGGCTAATCCTGCGTGTCGCCTCCGTACATGTAGACGATAAAGCCGTCGCCGGTGTCTTGGCTGTGATCCTCCAGGATGCGCTTCATGTAAAAGAGGTCACGAGCGAGGATTTTCGGACGCTTGCTCGACGAGAGTGGATAATCTCCCGCTTTTGGCGCGAACATAGGCCGAAAACGGGAGATTATCCACTCTCGTGGTAAGCAAGTCCTCGTGTCATCCGTTCCCTTTTTGGTTGGTCGTGCTTGCACTTTAGTGTGCGACAGCGGATAATTCCGGACATTCGACAATTCACGCTTTGGCTTATCTAATTGAGGAGGCCCCATATGGCCATGGATTTCAAACGCAGGCTGCCGATCCCCATGGAGATCCGCGAGGAAATGCCGCTTTCTGCCGAGCTTACTGCCAAGAAGCAGGCATTCGATGCCGAGGTCGCCAAGGTCTTTACCGGCGAGGATGCGCGCAAGGTACTTATCATCGGTCCGTGTTCTGCCGACCGCGAGGATTCGGTCCTCGAGTACATGAATCGCCTGGCCAAGACCGCCGAAGAGGTCAAGGACAAGCTCATCATCATCCCGCGCGTCTACACCAACAAACCGCGTACCAAGGGCACCGGCTACAAGGGCCTGCTGCACAATCCCAATCCCGAGGCTCCCGACGACCTGCTCGAGGGCGTCAAGGCCATCCGCCACATGCACCTGCGCGTCATCGAGGAGACCGGCTTCTTCACCGCCGACGAGATGCTCTACCCGTCCAACTACCAGTACCTCGTCGACCTGCTAAGCTACGTCGCCGTGGGCGCACGCTCGGTCGAGAACCAGGAGCATCGCCTGGTGTCGAGCGGCATTTCGGTGCCTGTCGGCATGAAGAACCCCACCGCCGGTTCCACCACCGTTATGCTCAACTCCATCTATGCTGCCCAGGCACATCAGAGCTTTATCTTCCGCAACTGGGAGGTCGAGTGCGATGGCAACCCGCTCGCGCATGCCGTCATGCGTGGCTACATCGGTCTTGATGGACGCACCTACCCCAATTACCACTACGAGCACCTGGAGCGCTTGGCTGAGCGCTACACCGAGCACGCCGGCTACGCCAACCCGGCAGCGGTCATCGACTGCAACCACGACAACTCGGGCAAGCGTCCGCTGGAGCAGTACCGCATTTGCAAGGAGGTGCTCGACAGCTGCCGCCGCAACGAGTCCATCGCCAAGCTGGTCAAGGGCTTTATGATCGAGTCCTACCTGGAGGACGGCAACCAGCCGGTTGACGGCGGCGTCTTTGGCAAGTCGATCACCGACCCGTGCCTGGGCTGGGAAAAGACCGACTACCTCATTCACGAGATCGCAGAGCGGGTGTAGGTTACGGCGTTTTACCAAACGCCGTAACCGGCCGACGCTGCGCGGGTCGCATTTGGACAATCTGACGTTCAACTTCAAGGGCGCGACCAGAAGGTCAGCGCCCTTTCGTTTCACGTCACCTTGCCTCAAATGCGACCCGCTCGCTGGCGTTGCCAAAACATCGGCGTTGCCTTGGTAGTCATTGGGGACGTTCTTAAACGACTAGTCATAGGGGACACTCTTGCGGCGCTTGGCACTTGGGGACACCTCCTATGTCAAGAGGTTGGTGCAGTGGGGACAGGTTACTTTGCACTAAGTTGGTGCAGATTAACCTGTCCCCTTTGCACCAGGATGCAATCTGCTTGCTGGCAGTACCAGATCTTTGGTACTCTCCAAGCCCCTTGGCCAAAAAATGCCAAATATGAGTACTGTTGCTAGCCTAGTGACATATCGGTCTAGTGAGATAATAGACATAATGATAAATATGTTCATTAACGTTGGTGCACAGAAGCCCGCTAACGGGCGTTTTGATTAATTTGAAGGCGTATAGAGGCCGTAAAGAGGTCATTTGAGGCTGTTTTGGCTGCTACTAAAAATGTAACAGTACTCATATTTGACCTTTTTTGGCCACAGGGTCCGGAAGGGGCTGTTAATCGGGCCGCAAGAGAGGTAATTCGAGTGCCGTGGACGAAAAACGGGGGCGCAGGTTGTCCTGCGCCCCCGTTCTCGCGTTATTCGTTCCCTGCGGCAGAATTTACGCCGCTTCGTCGAACTGCGAATTGTAGAGATCGGCGTAGAAGCCGCCCTGGGCGAGCAACTCGTCGTGCGTGCCCTTCTCGACGATATCGCCGTCGCGAATCACCAGGATCACGTCGGCGTTGCGGATCGTGGACAGGCGGTGCGCGATGACAAAGCTGGTACGGCCCTGCATCAGCGCATCCATGGCGCGCTGAATGAGCTCCTCGGTGCGGGTATCGACGTTGGAGGTCGCCTCGTCCAAAATCAGCGCCGGGCGGTCGGCCAAAATGGCACGCGCAATGGTCACGAGCTGGCGCTGACCCTGCGAAAGGTTAGTGCCCTCCTCGTTGATCATAAAGTCGTAGCCGCCGGCGAGCGTATGGATAAAGTGGTCGCAGCGTGCGGCGCGTGCGGCGGCTTCGACCTCGGCATCGCTCGCATCGGGGCGTCCGTAGCGGATGTTTTCGCGGATGGTGCCGTTAAACAGCCAGGTATCCTGCAGCACCATGGCAAACTCGCCGCGCAGCGCCGCGCGGTCCCAGTCGCGCACGTCGATGCCCTCGACGCGCAGCGAGCCGCCGTCCACGTCGTAAAAGCGCTGCAGCAGCTTGATGAGCGTGGTCTTGCCGGCGCCGGTGGGGCCGACGATGGCGATGGTCTGGCCGGGCTGCGCCTCGCAGCTAAAGTCGTGGATGATGGTCTTGTCGGGCGTGTAGCCAAACTTGACATGGTCAAACTCCACGTGGCCGGGGCGCTTTTCGGGAATCTGCGCGTCGGCCTTCTGCTCCTCCTCGGGCGCGGCCAGGAACTCAAAGACGCGCTCGGTGGCAGCTGCCATCGACTGCATCGTGTTGCTCACGTTGCCCAGCTGCTGCACGGGTTGCGTAAAGTTGCGAACGTACTGGATAAAGCTCTGGATGTCGCCGGGCGTGGCATTGCCGGTCAGCGCGAGCTGCGCGCCCACCACGACGACGCCCACGTAGCCCATGTTGCCCACCAGGCTCATAAGCGGCATCATCAGGCCCGACAGGAACTGCGAGCGCCAGCCACTAATAAAGAGGCGGTCGTTTTGACGGTCGAACTCCTCGATCGAGGCCTCGGCGCGGTCGAACACCTGAATGACGTTCTGGCCGGCAAAGTCCTCCTCGATAATGCCGTTGACGGTGCCCAAGACCTGCTGCTGCTCGCGGAAGTACGGCTGCGAGAAGTGAATCATTACGGTCAGGATAATCGCGGCGGCCGGCAGCGTGAGCACGGTGACACCGGTAAGCGGCAGGCTGATCGATAGCATCATGACGAGCACGCCGATAATCTGCGTCACCGACGTGATGAGCTGCGTCACGCTCTGGTTGAGCGATTGGCCCAGCGTATCGACGTCGTTAGTGATGCGGCTGAGCACGTCGCCCTTGCTGTGGCCGTTGAAGTAGCTCATCGGCACGACGGCGATCTTGGCGGCAATCTCCTTGCGCATGCGGTAGCAGATCTTTTGCGTGACGCCGGTCATGAGCCAGCCCTGGATGAGGCTGCAAACAGAGCTTGCAAGATACAGGCAGAGCAAAAAGCCGAGCGTCTTGGCGATCCAGTCAAAGTCAACGTCGCCGGTACCGTTTACCTTGGCAACCAGACCCTCGAACAGTTTGGTCGTAACCTGGCCGAGCACCTTGGGCCCCACAATGTTAAAGATGACCGAGCACACGGCAAAGGCGACGGCGACAAACACGGCAATCTTGTGCTGGCCGATATAGCCGAGCAGCTGCCTCATGGTGCCCTTAAAGTCCTTGGCCTTTTCGCCACGGCGCATGCCACCCATGCGGCCCATGGGACCACGCTGGCGGGTGGGCTTGGGAATCTGAGTCTTGGTCTCGTCTGCCATTAGCGCTCGCCTCCTTCCATGACGGCTGCAATTTCTTCTTGGGTAAGCCCCAGCTCCTCGGCGGAAAGCTGCGACTGTGCGATCTCCAGGTACGCCGGGCAGCTGTGCAGCAGCTCCTCGTGCGTACCGGTGCCTACCACGTGGCCGTCGTCGAGCACGATGATCTGATCGGCGTGCATGATGGTCGCGATGCGCTGAGCCACGACCACGAGTGCCGCGTCGGTGACGTTTTTGGCCAGTTCCTCGCGCAGACGAGCATCGGTCTTGTAGTCGAGGGCGCTAAACGAGTCGTCGAACACCACAACCTCGGGCTTCTTGGCCAGGGCGCGGGCGATGGCCAAGCGCTGGCGCTGACCGCCCGAGACATTGGAGCCGCCCTGGCTGATGGGGGAGTCGTAACCGCCCTCGCGCTCGGCGATAAAGTCCTCGGCCTGGGCGATGCGTGCCGCCCGGTGCATGTCATCATCGCTCACCATGTTGCCGGCAAACTTGAGGTTGCTCTCGACAGTGCCCGAGAACAGGCGACCCTGCTGCGGGATGTAACCAATGCGGCGGCGCAGCTCGGAAAGGGTCATGTCACGCACGTCGATGCCGTCGAGCGAAATGCTGCCGCCCGTGACGTCGTACAGGCGCGGAATCAGCTGCACGAGCGTGGATTTGCCCGAACCCGTGGAGCCAATGATGCCGAGCATCTGACCGGCATGCGTGGTGAAGTTCACGCCGCTGATGACATCGGCGCGGGCATCGGGATACTGGAAGCTCACGTCGCGGAAGGTGAGCTCACCGCGTGGCGCGCTGGTCGCAGGCAGTTTGGGCGAGGCAGGGTCGTTGATGCTGGTGGGGCAGGTGATGACCTCTTCCACGCGCTCGGCTGCGACCTCGGCGCGCGGCAGGATGACCGAAACCATGGTGAGGATCATAAACGCCATGACGATCTGCATGGTATAGGAGATAAACGCCATCATGTTGCCGACCTGCATCACGCCGTCGGACACGCCCTGCGCGCCAAACCAGACGATAAGCACGGTGATGCAGTTCATGACGAGCATCATGAGCGGCATCATAAAGCTCATGGCGCGGTTGGTGTAGAGCTGCGTGGTCATCAGGTCGAGCGAAGCCTTGTCAAAGCGCTCGAGCTCATGCTCCTCGCGGTTGAACGAGCGGATGGGCATAAGGCCGTCGAGCAGCTCGCGGGCGGTAAGGTTCACGCGGTCCACAAAGCTCTGCATCTTTTTGAACTTGGGCATGGTGAGGCCCATGAGCACGCCGACGACGGCCGAGACCGCGATGATGGCCACGGCGATGGTCCACTCCAGGCCGGTGTGGTTGGCCAGGACGCGCATGACGGCGACGATGCCCATGACGGGGGCCATCAGGCACATGCGGATAAACAGGGTTGCGGCCATCTGGATCTGCTGAATGTCGTTGGTGCAGCGGGTGATGAGCGAGGCCTGGCTAAACTTGCCCACCTCGGCCGGCGAGAAGTGCATAACCTTGTTGAAGGTCTCGCGGCGCAGGTCGCGGGCGATGGAGCAGGCAGTGCGCGAAGCAACGGCACCGGTCAGGATGGTGGCGACCAGCGACACCAGACACAGCCCAAACATCGTGGTCGCCATGCGGCCCAGGTAGGCGTTCTGCACGTCGGCGGGGTCGATGCCCTGTGCCTTGTACTCGTCCTGCACATAGCTCACGGCGCGTTGGGTCACGATGGAGCCCGACATGGAGCCCATTTTGTCCGCCATATCGTTGGCGCCCTCGACGAGCTTGCCCTGGTCGATTAGGCCGCCTTCAACGCTTAGACGCAGACCCTTCATGGTGATCTTACCGCCGTCGGCATCAATCTGCTTTTGCATATTCTGCGCCGCTGCGGCCTTCTGCTGCATCTCGGCGAGCTGCTCGGGCGTCATCGCCGCCATTTGCTCGGGCGTGGGCATGGCCTGAGCGGCGTCGCTGTCTTTCTCGCTGGACGTGCCGGTCATGTCGCCCATGGAGTCGGCGTCGATGCCCTGGTTGAAGGCGAGCACGACGGTCTCAGGCAGGCTCATAATGTCGGCAATCTTGCTGCCGTCGGCACGCTCTTCCTCGGTGCCCTTGTACGTTCGAATGCCGTTCTTGTCTGCCTTGCCAAACACGGCCTCCACAGCTTTGGCGTCCTTGGCGCGCATAAAGAGTTCGAGGTCGTCGAGCGATTCGGCGCGAATGGTGTCGGGCACGGGCGAGGCAATGCCGCCTTGCTGCACGCCCACGTCGACGATGTCGCTCATATAGGTAGGCAGCGCCAGGTCGGCGTTGCAGCTGATTACGATAAGCACGATAGCTGCGAACAGTGCCAGGATATGCTTTTTAAAGAGCTTGAGAATCCTCACTCGGCATCTCTCCTTTCTTGATTGCGGTCGATAATTTCGTTGGCACGCCTAAGAAGGCGCACCATCTCTTGGGTATCTGTTTCGCCGAGCTGCTCGAGGAAAGCCGCGGTGCGGGCCTCGAATTCCCGACGTTTGATTTCGAGATCCTGGAATCCCTTGTCGGTCACTATGACGTGTACGCGACGACGGTCAGTCTTTGAGTGCTCGCGCTCGACCCAGCCCTTGGCCTCGAGGGCGCGCAGAATATTGGCGATGCGGGCGCTCGAGACCCAGGCGCGATCAGCGAGTTCGCTCGGCGTGAGCGAACCGCCGGCGAGTATGAGGGCGCGCATGACGGCCATCTCGCCGCCGAGGGCTTTGTCCGCAAAACGCGAAATGCGCTGATGCATGCTGCCGAACTCGGTAAGGAGCTGACGCCCAAGTTCACGGAAATCGGTATCTTCCACCGAAAACCCCTAACACTAGAAACTATTTTCGGTGAAAGATGATACCCTTGCACGCGTACCCTATGCGGTAGATTTTAGGACATGTCTAGAAAACTACCTTTAGGCGACCTCCGTGCACCGTCGGCACCAGCAAAGTTAGGGGTAGATCGTTAGGCATGTTCCATAGCCTACTCAGAGGCACTTTACCCTGATAAAGCTGGCATAACAGCTAGAGCGAACGTCGTACAAAGGCAAGGAAAAATAACATACAAATCGGTGAACGGTAGTTGTTCGCGCTCGCATTTCCTGCGGGTTTGTAAAAAACGCCCTTATGATATAAAAAAAGAAACATATAACAGCCCAGATGGAGAGGGTCGCTATGTTATCCTTCTCAAACGGGTGAAATCTTGGGTTTTGGGTTGTAGTTCCAAGGTGGACAAACGTTTTTCCTGCACCAACGTGTGGTGAAGAACGGAAGAAGCCGGTAGTGCAAGCCGAACATTCAAGAATTCAATAAGCAGCGGTGTGAGAGAGCGCCGCATTACACGTAACTAGGAGCGTGGTTACACAATGCAGGAGGCATGGGAAGGCTTCAAGGAAGGTATCTGGACGGGAGAGGTTGACGTCCGAGACTTCATCCAGAAGAACTACACCCCCTACGAGGGCGATGAGTCGTTCCTCGTAGGTCCGACCGAGCGTACCAAGGAGCTGTGGGGCGAGGTTCTCGACCTGCTGCTTAAGGAGCGCGAGCAGGGTGGTGTCCTCGATATGGACACCAAGACCGTCACGGGTATCGTGAGCCACCCCGCTGGCTACATCGATAATGCCCATCGCGACAAGGAGACCATTGTTGGCCTCCAGACCGACAAGCCGCTCAAGCGCGCGCTGCACGTCAACGGTGGTATCCGCATCGCTTGCCAGGCTGCCAGCCAGCACGGCTACAAGGTCGACGAGAACGTTGTCGAGCGCTACACCTTCGAGCGCAAGACCCACAACGCTGGCGTCTTCGATGTCTACACCCCCGAGATGCGTGCTTGCCGCTCGGCTCACATCATCACCGGTCTGCCCGATGGCTATGGCCGCGGCCGCATCATCGGCGACTACCGTCGTGTTGCCCTGTACGGCGTCGACTACCTGATCAAGGACAAGGAGGCCCAGAAGGCTTCCACTCCGACGGTCATGACCGCCGACAACATCCGCGATCGCGAGGAGCTGCAGGAGCAGATCCGCGCCCTCGGCGAGCTCAAGATGATGGCCGAGACCTATGGTTTCGATATTTCCAACCCTGCTACCAACACGCAGGAGGCCATCCAGTGGATGTACTTCGCCTACCTTGCTGCCGTCAAGGAGCAGAACGGCGCCGCTATGTCCATCGGCCGTACCTCTACATTCATCGACATCTATGCTGAGCGCGACCTTGCCAACGGTACCTTCACCGAGGAGCAGATCCAGGAGTTCGTGGATCACTTCATCATGAAGCTCCGCATGGTCAAGTTTGCCCGTACCCCCGAGTACCAGGCCCTGTTCACCGGCGACCCGCAGTGGGTCACCGAGTCCATCGGCGGCATGGGTGTCGACGGCCGTACGCTCGTTACCAAGATGAGCTACCGCTACCTGCACACGCTCGAGAACATGGGCACCAGCCCCGAGCCCAACATGACCGTTCTGTGGTCGACCCGTCTGCCCGAGAACTTCAAGAAGTTCTGCGCCAAGACTTCTGTCGCCAGCTCCTCGATCCAGTACGAGAACGACGACCTCATGCGCGTTTACCACGGCGACGACTACGGCATCGCCTGCTGCGTGTCCTCCATGCGCATCGGCAAGGAGATGCAGTTTTTCGGCGCCCGTGCCAACCTGGCCAAGTGCCTGCTCTACGCGCTCAACGGCGGTGTTGACGAGGTCTCCAAGAAGCAGGTCGGCCCCAAGTATCGCGCCGTCGAGGGCGATACGCTCGATTACGACGACGTTGTGGCCAAGTACAACGACATGATGAAGTGGCTCGCTGGCGTGTACGTCAACTCGCTGAACATCATTCACTACATGCACGACAAGTATTGCTACGAGCGCATCCAGATGGCTCTGCACGACAAGCACGTGCACCGCTGGTTCGCTACGGGCATCGCTGGCCTTTCCGTCGTGGCTGACTCCCTGTCCGCCATCAAGTACGCCAAGGTCCACCCCGTCCGTGACGAGAACGGCATCATCGTCGACTTCGAGACCGAGGGCGAGTTCCCCAAGTACGGTAACGACGACGACCGCGTCGACCAGATCGCTCACGACGTTGTGCACCAGTTCATGGAGTACATCCGCATGAACGACACCTACCGCAACTCCGTGCCCACGACCTCGGTTCTGACCATTACCTCCAACGTCGTGTACGGTAAGAAGACCGGCTCCACGCCCGACGGCCGCAAGGCTGGCCAGCCGTTCGCCCCGGGTGCTAACCCCATGCACAAGCGCGATAGCCATGGCGCCATCGCTTCGCTGTCTTCGGTTTCCAAGCTCCCGTTCCGCGATGCTCAGGACGGCATCTCCAACACCTTCTCCATCATCCCGAGTGCGCTCGGCAAGGAGGACCAGGTGTTCTTTGGCGATATCGACCTTGATCAGCTGGGCGAGTAACTATTGTTAGTGCTATACTAACAATAACGATTACTGATTAGTGCGCCGGTTTCGGCCGGCGCCTATCGATCGAAGGAGACACATTATGAAGGTTTCTGAAGTTTCCGAGACTCAGGCCGATAACCTGGTCCACATGCTCGACGCTTACGCCGAGAAGGGTGGCCACCACCTGAACATCAACGTCTTCAACCGTGAGACGTTGCTCGACGCTCAGGCTCACCCCGAGAAGTACCCGCAGCTGACTATCCGCGTTTCCGGCTATGCCGTGAACTTCCACACGCTCACCAAGGAGCAGCAGGACGAGGTCATTGCGCGTACCTTCCACAACAAGTTCTAAAGGGGTTTAACTCCCGCAGGATCGCCGGGGCTGTTTGGGCTACCTCCCAAAACGTCCTCGGACATGCAAAGGGCTCCGCTGCGCGCTTCGCGCGGCGGAGCCCTTTGCGTCCTGCGGAAATGTTTTGGAAAGTAACCCAAAGCGGCCCGGCGGGGGTCCTGTGTAGTCACCCTTTAGGCGGAACTCTCCTAATTAGCTGGATGAGTCGTTTACTTACTTGTGCTGTTACCGTCTTCCCGCTGTTGTTGGGGTATGCTTTGTTCGTATGTAAACGTATGACATGTTGATGGGGGAGGGTGCTATGGCTCGCGAGAGTGCTCGTTCTAAGGATACGGCTAAGCCTGGCATCAAGGAAGTTGCGGCGGTGGCGGGGGTTTCGCCTACTACGGTATCTCGCGTGCTTAATAATCGCGGCTATATTAGCCAAGAGACCCGCGATAAGGTCCATGCCGCGATGGAGCGCATCAACTATACGCCCAACGATATCGCCCGTGCCATGCTCAACGGTCGCCTGAATCTTATCGGTATGATCGTTCCCTTTGTGAGCAGCCCGTTCCATGCTCAGGTTGTGCAGGCGGTCGAGCGCACGTTAGCGGAAAACGGCTTTAAGATGTTGCTGTGCAACAGCGCCAATCGACCCGATCTTGAGCGTTCCTATATTGACATGCTCCGCCGCAATATGGTCGACGGTGTCATCGTCAACTCCCTCAATATCGGTGCCGAGGCATATGCCGAGATGGGCTTGAGCCTGGTTGGCATCGACTGCGATCTTGGCGAGGGCTCTGTCCAGATTGCAAGTGACAGCTATGGCATTGGCGAGCTCGCCACGCGCCGTCTGATTGATGACGACTGCAGGCGTATCCTGTGCCTGCGCAGCAATAGCCGCATGCGCATGCCTGCCAATAAGCGTACCGATGCCTACCTCGATGTTGTTGAGCAGGCCGGTTTGTCCGCGCTTGTCCGTGAGGTTGAGTTCGTTAAGCCCGACGACGAAAAGGGCGCGGTCGTTGCGAAGATCCTCGATGAGAACCCCGATATTGACGGCATCTTTGCGGGAGACGATACGATGGCGGCCATCTGTCTCAACGTGATGAAGCAGCGCGGCTTGAGCGCTCCGGACGATATTAAGGTCGTGGGCGCGGATGGTGCCCGCCGAACTATGACGTTTATGCCTGACTTAACAACCGTACGTCAAGATATCGATCGCATCGGAGAGCTCGCGGCGCAATCCATCATCGCTCTTATTAACGGCGATAATCCCGAATCGAATATCAAGCTCCCCGTTGAACTCATTGAGGGCAAAACCGCGTAGTTCATCCCGTGCCAAAAGAAATCCTCAAACGCCTCTGATGACCGTTCACCGGCATATGTCAACCGTTTGCCGACGACTGGAACTGCGAAAAGACATATTGGTGTGAAAACGTTTGACATATGAAAACGATTGACATATCTTGCCATTGTACCGAGTTAGTATGTCGTGGAAAGGAAGTCTCGGATGCACAAGGTGTATTACCAGCCTGAGGGAATTTGGGTAGGCGACATCATGCCGTACGGCGAGGACGGCACGTTCTATCTCTATCATCAGCGTGACACGCGTAACCCCGAACCTTTCGGAGAGCCGTTTGGCTGGGCACTCGCTACGACCAAGGATTTCGTCAACTACAAGGACTTTGGCGAGAGCCTTGAGCGTGGCGGCGACGAGGAAGTCGACCAGTACATTTATGCCGGCACGGTGTTTAAGGTGGGCGACAAGTACCATGCGCTCTACACTGGTTGCAATCGCGATAAGGTCCGCGCACGTTTGATGAAGCAGGTTCTTCTTCACGCAACGAGCGACGACGCCGTCAAGTGGGAGAAGAACATCGCCGAGACGCTGCTTCCGCCCCAGGAGGGTTACGATGACCGCAACTGGCGCGATCCCTTTGTGCTTTGGGATGAGGAGAACGAAGAGTACATGCTCATCCTCGGCACGCGTGTGGGCGAGGACAAGCGTCTGATGACCGGCCGCCTGGTCAAGTTCACCTCCAAGGATCTGACCAACTGGGAGTTCCAGGGCGACTGGTGGAATCCGGGCCTGTACACCATGTTTGAGATGCCTGATCTCTTTAAGATGGGCGACTGGTGGTACCTCGTCTTTTCCGAGTACAGCGACGGCAACAAGACCCGTTACCGCATGTCCAAGTCCATCAACGGTCCTTGGATTACCCCCGCTGACGACTCCTTCGACGGCCGCGCGTACTACGCCGCTCGCACCGCATTCGATGGCGAGCGTCGCGTTCTCTTTGGTTGGGTTCCTACGCGTGACGAGGGCGGCGACCCCAGCTCTTACCTATGGGGTGGCACCTTTATGCCCCTCGAGATCGTTCAGCGTGCCGACGGAACGCTCGGCACCAAGCTCCCCGACAGCATGCTTGGCGCCTTTGGCGAGGCTAAGGCAGTCGAGACCTTTGAGCTTTCCTGCGAGTCGGGCAAGGTCGAGCAGGTGCTCGCCGCAGATGCCGGCTCCACCTACTTGCTCGATGCCGACATTGAGCTCGGCGGTAACGCTGCCGGCTTCTCGGTCAAGTTCGCCGAGGACGCCGAGACCGGTCTTGCCTATGAGTTCCGCGCCAACCTGCGCGAGGGCAAGCTCGAGTTCGCGCCGGCTCCCCAGTACCCGTGGTTCCAGGTCAACAACATGGGCCTCGAGCGTCCGTTGTTCTTTAAGGGCGAGGGCACTCACCATGTGCGTCTGGTCGTCGACGACGACATCGCGACCATCTTTGTCGATGACGTTGCGCTCAACGCTCGCTTCTGCAACAAGCAGGGCCAGGGTGTGGCGCTTACCGTCACCGACGGTGCGCTCAAGTGCGCAAACGCAACGATCGCGTCTCTGTAGCGGCAACGAACCGTTTTATGATTTAGAAAAGGAATGGAGAGGAACATGGACTACAAGGCAGTGTCCCAGCAAGTCGTCGACAACGTCGGCGGACTGGAGAACATCGAGGGCGCCACGCATTGCGTGACCCGTCTGCGTCTGGTGCTCAAGGATACGAGCAAATACAACAAGGCCGAGCTCGAGAACATCGATGGCGTCAAGGGCGTGCTGTACAACAGCGGCCAGCTCATGATCATCTTCGGTACCGGTACCGTCAACAAGGTTTACGATGAGTTTATGGCTCTGACGGGCGTTAAGGAGATCAGCGCTTCCGAGGTCAAGGGCGCCGAGGCGGACAAGAAGGGCAAGTTCTTCTCGGTCCTCAAGGTATTCTCGGACATCTTTATCCCCATCATTCCCGCCTTCGTCGGCGCTGCAATCATCATCGGCCTTAAGTCGCTGATCGTTGCCAACGGCCTCTTTGGCATGGAAGGCAGCCTCGCCGATCACAGCGAGTTCCTCAAGAACCTCGCAAGCTTCTTTGCCATTATCGCCACCACGTTCGACTACCTGCCTGTCCTGGTTATGTACAGCGCGGTCAAGCGTTTTGGCGGTAACCCGATCCTGGGCATCCTCGTCGGTATCGTCATGGTTCACCCGAGCCTTATGAACCGCAACACGTTCGTTATGGACCCGACGGGTGCTGAGTACTGGAACTTTGGTCCGCTCTCCATTCCCATGGTTGCTTTCCAGGGCGGCGTGTTCCCTGCAATTCTGACCGCCTGGTTTATGGCCAAGGTCGAAAAGATTGCCCAGAAGTACATCCCCGAGGTCGTTTCGTTCGTCTTTGTCCCGACCGTTACCCTGATTCTTGCTAACGTCGCCCTGTTCACCGTGTTCGGCCCGCTCGGTAACCTGATCGGTGACGTCCTCGCCGGCGTAATCGATATCCTGTACAACAGGATGGGCGTCTTTGGTGCCTTTGTCTTCGCCGCGTTCCTGCAGCCGCTCGTCGTTACCGGTACGCATCAGTTCATCCAGGGTATCGAGGCAAACCTCGTTGCCACGACCGGCTTCAACTACATCCAGGCCATCTGGTCGGTTTCCATCATCGCCCAGGGCGGCGGCGCCATCGGTATGTACCTCATTCACAAGAAGCACTCCAAAGAGCGCAACATCTGCATGTCGTCCTTTATCCCGACGCTGGTCGGAATCTCCGAGCCCGCTATCTTTGCTGCAAACATGCGCTATTCGATCATTCCGTTCATCTGCGCATGCATCGGTGCAGGCTGCGGCGGTGCCTTCGTCAAGCTCTTTGAGGTGCGCGCTATCGGTCAGGGTCTGACCGGCGTGCTTGGCCTGCTCATCGTCACGCCCGAGACTCTCGTGTGGTATGTGGCTGGCAATCTCATCGCCTTTATCGTGCCGATCGTCTTGATCTTTGCCTACAACAAGGCAAAGGGCGTTCCGACCACCGATGAAGAGGGCGCTGGCGCTGGCTTCGACGTTAGCTTCTAGTTGAGCCGTTCAGCGTAACGTGCGGATAAGTCCATTTGAGGAGGGGCGTTCGGCTCGTGTGAGTCGAGCGTCCTTCCCTATAGACGAGAAAGTCAACGGCGATGTTTAATCAAAAAAATAAGGTGACACGCGCGGACTATGAGCAGTGGCGAGCCGGACAGGATGAGACGGCGGCTCGCATCGCGTCCGACCCCGATAGACTCCTGTTCCATGTGGAGCCTGAGCTTGGCTGGCTCAACGACCCCAACGGTTTGGTGCAGATTGGTGATACGTATCACATCTATCACCAATACGATCCGTTCGATGCTGCGCATGGCGGTCCAGTGCTTTGGAACCATCTGACGACAAAGGATTTTGTGACGTACGAGAATCACGGCCCCGCGCTGTTCCCCGATTCCGATTTGGATTCGAACGGAGCGTATTCTGGTTCTGCCTTTGTACGTGATGGCAAGATTCACTACTTCTATACCGGCAACGTCAAGCATTTTGATCGCGATGATTACGACTACATGTTGACGGGTCGTGAGCAAAACCAGATTCATATGGTTGCGGAGAACCCCGACGAATTGGGCGAGAAGCGCATAGCTGTTGGACCGGTCGATTACCCCGACGATATCGGTACGCACGTGCGCGACCCCAAGATCCTTGAGCACGATGGTATCTACTACATGGTTCTGGGCGCTCGTACGAAAGACGACCGCGGCTGCGTGCTTGTCTATACCTCGCGCGATCTAGAGGACTGGAACTATGCGACGCGTATTGAGCTGGGCGAGAAGTTTGGCTTTATGTGGGAGTGCCCCGATCTGTTTGAGCTCGATGGTGAGCTTGTTCTCGTTTGCTGTCCGCAGGGTGTGCCTGCCGATGGTTGGCGTTACCGCAATCCGCATCAGTGCGTGTGGTTCCCCATCGAGGCCGATTGGGAGGCGCCGAGCTTTAAAATCGTCGGGCAGGGCATGCCCCCGATGGTCGATGCCGGTTTTGATTTCTATGCTCCGCAGTCCTTTGAGGATGCTGCAGGCCGGCGTTTGATGATCGGATGGTCGGGTTGCCCCGATGCGACGGCGGAAAACCCGACGGTGGCGCGCGGGTGGCAGTGCGCGTTGACGGTGCCGCGAGAGCTGAGCATGCGCGATGGTAAGCTCTGCCAGCAGCCGGCGCACGAGATTGAGAGAATGCGCGGCGACTGCGTTCGCGCGACAGGCGGTGAAACCGTTGAGGAGCCGGGCCGCCTGTTTGATCTTGTGGTTTCCTGTGAGGGCACCAAGATGGTCGAGCTCGAAATCCGCAAGGGTGTCTTTGTGCGCTATGCAGGCGGGATGCTTACCCTCGACATGGGTGACGAAGGCTATGGGCGCGACCAGAGGTCGATCGAGCTCAGCGAGCTTCGCGACCTGCGCGTGCTTTCGGACACTACGATTGTCGAGATTTTTGCAAATGGCGGCGAGGCGGCACTTACGAGCCGTACCTATTCGCCGGCGGTTTCGGCGATGGGGTTGCATGCCGAGGGTGCGGCATCGATGAATTTCTACCGCCTCGTGCATTAACCGTGCATGGGGCACGATTGGACTTGCTGGGCGAAATGAATCGCAGTTGCCGCGGCCAACTACCGTTTATCGCGTATAGCGACCGTTTGCGGAGTAAGTAACACTTAGTAATAAACCGTGTAGAATCTCAGGTTAGCACGGAGTTTTCCAGGGAGACGCTGTCCTTTGTTGTGCGCAAGGGGCGGCGTCTCTTTGGCGCTTGGACGCCGTTGTGCAACAGTGCGGCGGCGCGTGCCATGTATTGAAAAGCCAATGTCGAGATGGGTCGTGATAATAATGGGCAAGTACGTAATCGTGGTTGAGTCTGGGTCGGATGTGACGCCGGAGCTCTGCGAGCGCTACGGCATCGTGCGCGTGCCCATGCATGTCACGATTGGTGACGAGACCGTCGAGGACGGCTCCATCGATCCACTCGAGATTTACTCGCGCTGCAACGAGTTTGGCGTAATGCCCAAGACCAGCGGCTGCGCGCCTGCAGATTTTGCGCACCTATATGACCGTATCCATGCCGAGCAGCCCGATGCGACCATTCTGCATCTTGCGTACTCCGAAGTCACGACTTGCTCGCATCAGTCCTCCAAGATTGCGGCTAAGGGCCGCGACTACGTCTACTCCATGGACACGCGTTTTGTCTCGGTGGGTCAGTCGCTCGTTGTTGTCGAGGCCGCTAAGTATATCGAAGCCCATCCAGATGCTACCGTCGACGAGATCTTTGCATTTACGAATTCCGTCATGGACCGTGTGCTGTTGGGCTTTGTTCCTACCGACCTGGCCTTTCTTAAGGCGGGCGGTCGTCTGTCCAACGTCGCGTTCCTTGGCGCCCACCTGCTTAAGATTAAGCCCTGCATTGAGGTAACGGGCGGCAAGTTCGTGGCGACCAAGAAGTTCCGCGGCTCTATGCTCAAATGCGCCCGTGCCTTTATTGACCACATGGTTGCGAAGGGCGAGATTGACTACTCGCACATTGGCCTGGCGTATTCGGTAGGCCTTTCCGAGGAGCTGCGCGACGATATGGAAGTCTATGCGCACGACCTGGGCTTTAAGGACGTTACCTGGACTCAGGTCGGCGGCGTGATCTCGAGCCATTGCGGCCCGACCGCCTTTGGCGCGGTGCTCACACTCAAGGCGTAACGCCTGGCGTCTATCGATTTCTATTGCCTCGGCGGCGGGCGGGTTGCGACAACCTTCCCGCCGCTTTTGCATGGGGCCAAATAGGACAATCCAATTGACCGCTAAACCGTTTCGCCATCAAGCATATAGGCTAGAATGACTCTGGCATTTATGTAGCTAAAACCAATGAGAGGCAAGGTAGCGGGAATGGCTGAGATGACGCTCGAGGGTGTGGACGCTCGTCCTGAGGACTCCGCGTTTGCCCTGGGCCGCGTGCATTCGATTGAGACGATGGGGACGGTCGATGGACCCGGCATCCGCTTTGTGGTGTTTGTTCAGGGCTGCCCCATGCGCTGTGCGTATTGCCACAACCCCGATACCTGGTCGGTTAACGGCGGTACCATGGTGACCGTCGAGCACCTGATGGACGAGTTCCAGAGCAACCATGAGTTTTACCGCAGCGGTGGTATTACGGTATCCGGCGGCGAGCCGCTCCTGCAGCCTGAGTTCTTGGCCGACCTGTTCCGCGCAATGCACAACAACCCCGATGGTCGCGTACATACCTGCTTGGATAGTTGCGGCTATGCGTTCGATCCCACGCATCCCGAGAAGTTCGATGCCGTACTCAACGAGACCGATATGGTGCTGCTCGACATTAAACACGCCGATCCCGTCGAGCATAAAAAGCTGACCGGTTGCGATCCCGCACGCATCCTGGCGTTTGGTGATGAGCTCGCGCGTCGCAAGATCAAGGTTGTTATTCGTCACGTGGTGGTGCCGGGCATTACCGACACAGTGGAGGAGTGCGAGGCACTCGGTCGTCTAATCGCTCCATGGCATAACGTGGTCGGCCTGGAAATGCTGCCGTATCACACGATGGGCGTCGTCAAGTACGAGCAGCTGGGGATTCCCTATAAGCTCGAGGGCGTGCCCCAGATGGATACCGCGCGCATGCCCGAGCTGCGCAACGCCGTCATGACGGGCATGAAAAAGCGCCGCGCGGAACTCAAAAACGCCATCGGCTAGCAAGCCATTTTTGCCCCTTTATGATACCCGCGCTGCGCTGGTCTAACGGCTTCGTATCGCGCGGTTGAGTCAAAATGCTGGTACCATACCGTGGATAAGCAGTTTTCACAGGTTTGGGGGATGGCATGGCAACCATCGCAATCATCGGTGCGCTCGAAAAAGAGATCATGCAGATTAAGGAAGAGTTGAGCAACGTTTGCATGGTACAGGAGGCGGGCTTGAACGTTGTGACCGGCGGGCTCGACGGCCTGTCGATTGTCGCCACGACGGCGGGTATGGGCACGGTAAACGCTGCCGCCGCAACACAGCACCTCATTAGCAAGTATGCTCCACAGGCAGTTGTGTTTTCTGGTATCGCAGGTGGCCTGAATCCCAAGCTCCATATCGACGATGTCGTCATTGGCAAATGCCTGCGCTATCTAGATACCGATACCGCGCTTATCGCCGAGTCTGCACCGGGGCTCGAGGAGTTTGTCTCGACGCCTGCGCTGGTCGATATTGCCGCCGATGTGCTTGCTGAGCGTGGGTTTGTTGATGCTTCGACAAATGCGACCGCTTCGAACGAGGGCGCAAAGCAGTTCCTGGTCGGCACGATTGCCACGGGTAACCGCTTTGTGACGGGCGCCACTATGCGCAATGATGCCATCGAGGCGACGCATGCCGATTGTGTCGGCATGGAGGGCGCGGCAATTGCCCATGTCGCAACCAAAAATGGTGTCGATTGCCTGGTGCTGCGTGCTATCAGCGATAATTGTGACGAGGCGTATGATGCGATTTGCGACCGCGAGTTCGATTTGTTCGAGTATGCGCGTGCCGCAAGCGATATCACGCTCGATATCGTTCGACGCATTGCCGCTGCGCAATAGCGCGTTTTTTGCAAGATCCTACGACCAAGGAGTGTCCATGGCCGATTCCATTAACTACCAGCTTGCCAAGTTCGTCGCCAGCTACGGCAAGGTTTCGCAGATTCCCGAGTCCACCTGTCCCGAGGTGAGCTTTGTCGGCCGCTCCAACGTGGGCAAGTCGTCGATTATGAACAAGCTCTTTGGCCGCAAGAACCTGGTGAAGGTTTCGAGCACGCCGGGCAAGACGAGCAACATCAACTTCTTTGAGGCCGATGACGTGCACTTTGTGGACCTGCCGGGCTATGGTTTTGCCCGTCGTTCCAAGGCCGAGCGCGACCGCTGGGCCGAGCTCATCGGCGACTTCTTCGCCTCCGAGCGCAGCTTTAACTTGGTTGTGTCGCTAGTGGACATTCGCCATGACCCCAGTAAGCTCGACCATGACATGATCGACTACCTGCAGGGCAACGAGTTCAACTTTATCGTCTGCCTCACCAAGGCCGATAAGCTCAGCCGTACCCAGCAGGCCCGCCAAGCGGCAGCCATCAAAAAACAGCTCAACGTCCCGGCCGAAAACGTAATCATCACAAGCTCCCAGACCGGTACCGGCATCGACGAACTCAAAAAGCGAATCGCCGAGGCCTGCCTCTAATAAGGGCCCCTATCAATAAAATGCAGAACATCAGCCCGGCGACTTTCCAGAGCGTAGGTCCCTGTAGCCGCTGTCAGCGAAGTTAACGTAGGGGAGGCCGGGGGCTTTGCCCCCAAATCGTCCTCGGACATGGCAGGACCCCCGCTGCGCACTTC